>CALWWW010000001.1 GCA_944385365.1 uncultured Oscillospiraceae bacterium
CCGGTGGGACCCGTTGCGCCTGTGGCACCGCTGGGGCCGGTGGGACCCGTTGCACCCGTGGCGCCGCTGGGACCGGTGGGACCCGTTGCACCCGTCGGACCGCTGGGACCGGTGGGACCCGTCGTGCCCGTTGCACCGCTGGGGCCGGTGGGGCCGGTCACACCCGTTGCCCCGGTGGGGCCGCTGGGACCGGCAGGGCCCGTTGCACCCGTAGCGCCGCTGGGACCGGTGGGGCCGGTCTCGCCGGTGGCACCCGTGGGGCCCACAGGACCGATGAAGCCCGTTGCACCGGTGGCGCCCGTGGGGCCGGTGGGACCGGTAGGACCGGTGGCTCCGGTGGGTCCGGCCGGCGGGCAGGGGGGCGGACAGGGCGGCGGGCAGCAGCAGGACGGCTGACAGCAGCCGTCACCGCCCTGGACGTGGCGGCGGGTCTCCGGCGTAAAGCTCAGTTCCTCACCGCGGCAGTCCTGGGGCGGCATATGAAAAAATTGCGACATGTTTTGTTTCCCCTTTCGCGCGGCCGGATGATTCCTGGGCCGCACTCCATCCTATGCCGCCGCCGCGCCGGAGGTGCACCGGTCACTGCTTGCAGTGCTGCTCCAAAATGGTCTGGAGGGCATTGAGACTGCTGCTGTGGGACCGGGCAATAACCGTGTTGCACCGCCGTGCCTCACACATGGCGCAGTTAACCATCTTATGGGAGACGGTGTTGGTGAACAGAATCATTAAATCCGGGCTGCCGATCTTCCGGCGCAGCTCGCTTTTCAGGTGCAGAAAAATCTTCGCCTTACATCCATAGGCCTTGCAGGTGTCCTGGTACAGCCGCTCCATGCGGTCGTTGCCGCCGATGATGACCACGCTCATTGTTCGCGCCTCCTTGATTTTACGGTTAGATATAACTAACTTTCATTGGAAAAGAAAAGCGGTTTTCCGCCTTTGTTTTTCTGGTTATTTGTAACTAACTCATTTGCAGGATACCACAGGTTTTCTCTTCTGTCAAGAGTCTTTTCCGGTCGGTTGACACGGGGAAGATGCCGTCGTATCATGGAGGAAATGAGATTCTACCGCAAAGGAGTGACCGTCCATGGACCGTCCACTGGATATCACCATCATCGGCGCGGGCGTCATCGGCTGCGCCGTGGCCCGGGAGCTGAGCCGCTACCATCTGCGGGTGGCTGTGGCCGAGGCCCATCCGGACCTGTTCGGCGGCACCAGCGCCCGCAATTCCGGCGTCATCCATGCCGGGTTCCACAACGCCCCCGGCTCCCTTATGGCCCGGCTGTGTGTGGAGGGCAATCGTCTGTTCTCCGATCTGACGGCCCATCTGGACGTGCCCATGCGCCGCACCGGCAAGCTGGTGGTGGGCTTTGACGACGAGGACCGGGGCCATCTGCTCTCCATGCTGGAGCGGGGCCGCCGGAACGGCGTACCGGGCCTGAAGCTCATCGGCCGGGACGAGCTGCGGAAGCTGGCCCCGGCGGTGGCGGGTGAATTTGCCCTGTATTCAGCGTCCACCGGTATTGTGGACCCGTTCCAATGGACCTGGGCCCTGGCGGAAAACGCCGCCCAGAACGGCGTCCGGTTTCTCTTTTCCAGCCCCCTGACCGCCGCCGTCCGCCGGGACGGCCTGTGGGCGCTGACGGTGGGAAGCCGCACCCTGTACAGCCGGTGGGTCATCAACTGCGCCGGGCTGTTCTCGGACAAGGTGGCGGCATTGCTGGGCCTGACGGGCTATGAAATTTACCCCTGCCGGGGCGAATATTTTCTGTTGGACGAACGGCTCTCCTCCCTGCTGCCCCTGCCCGCCTATCCGGTGCCCAACTACCGCACCGGCGGCCTGGGCATCCATCTGACGCCCACGCTGGAGGGCAACATTCTGATCGGTCCCAGCACCGAGTACATCGACGGTCCCACGGACTGGCGCACCACGGCCCCCACCCAGGAGATGCTTCTGCGGGAGGGGCGGCGGATTTTCCCCAGTCTCAGCCGGTCTGACTGCATTCGGGCCTTTGCCGGTGTCCGGCCCAAGCTGACAGGCCCCGACCGGGGCGGCTACGACGATTTTGTCATCTGCCGCCGGGAGGACGTGTCCCCCCGTGTCATCCACCTGATCGGCATGGAATCGCCGGGCCTGACGGCCTCGGTGCCCATTGCACGGGAGGTCATCCGGCTTCTGGGTTTGACGGAACCCCTGGTGGAGCGGGCCGACTTCGACCCCATCCGGCAGCGGCCCGTTTCCCTGCGGCATCTGAGCCCGGCATCCCAGGCCCGTCTCATTGCTGACAACCCGGACCACGGGGAAATCGTCTGCCGCTGCCGCACCATTACCCGCGCCGACGTGGCGGCGGCCCTGTCCGGTCCCCTGCCCGCCCGGACGCTGACAGGATTAAAATACCGCTGTGGGGCCATGATGGGCCGCTGTCAGGGCGGCTACTGTCAGACCCGCCTGGTGGCGCTGATAGAGGAGCTGGGCGGGATTCCCAGAGAACAGCTGCTCTACGGCCCGGCGGATTCCCGCCTGTTTGCTGGAAAGGTGCGTGACGTATGAACGAACCTATTTTGAAGGATGTGGTCATCCTCGGCGGCGGTCCCGCCGGTCTGGCCGCGGCGCTGGCCCTCCACGAACAGGGTGTCCGCGACCTGGTGATTCTGGAGCGGGAGCCGGAAGCCGGGGGCATTCTGCGCCAGTGCATCCACGACGGCTTCGGTCTGACGCGGTTCCACGAAGCCCTCACCGGCCCTGAATATGCCAAGCGGTTTCTGGACCCGGTCCGGGCGGCGGGCATTGAACTCCACACCGGCACCACCGTCACGGGCCTGACGGCCCAGCGGCTGGTGACGGCTGTCTCCCACCGGGGGCTGACCCAGTATCAGGCCCGGGCCGTGATTCTGGCCATGGGCTGCCGGGAGCGGGCCGCCGGGGCCCTGCCCATGTACGGAGCCCGGCCCGCCGGTGTGTTCACCGCCGGTGTGGCCCAAGCCTATGTCAATCTCTATAATACCATGGTGGGCCGGGAGATTGTGATTCTCGGTTCCGGCGACATCGGCCTGATTATGGCCCGCCGGCTGACGCTGGAGGGGGCCCACGTCCTGGGCGTCTATGAGATTCTGCCCCACCCCAGCGGCCTGCCCCGGAATGTCACCCAGTGTTTGGACGATTTCCACATCCCGCTCCATCTCTCCCATACGGTGACAAAGCTCCACGGCGCGGCACGGCTGGAAGCCGTCACCGTCTGCGCCGTGGACGAGCAGCGCCGCCCCCTGCCGGAGACGGCAGCGCGGATTCCCTGTGATACGCTGATTCTCTCGGTGGGGCTGATTCCCGAAAACGAACTGAGCCGCATGGCAGGAATAGAACTGGACAGCCAGACCGGCGGCCCCGTGGTGGACCAGTTCCTGCAAACCACGGTCCCCGGCATCTTCGCCGCCGGAAACGTCCTCCATGTCCACGACGTGGCCGACGATGTTTCCGCCGAAGCCGAATTTCTGGCGGCCCAGGTGGCCCGGTATCTGGCCGGGCCCCTGCCCCATTGCCCCATTGCCGTCACCGGCCGCGGCTGCGGCCATGTGGTGCCCCAGCGGCTGTGCCGGGGTGAAGCCGCCGTGCTCTCCTTCCGTCCCGCCGCGCCCCGGCGGCATCTGGTGGTGGAGGCCGTCCAGGACGGTCAAACCCTCTGCCGCCGGACCATTCCCTATGCCACCCCGGCCCAGATGGTCCATCTGCCCATTCCGGACCTGGCCGACGGTTCCCCCGTGGAGGTATGCTGTTATGACGACGAAAACCCTGCTGTGTAATCTCTGCCCCAACTGCTGCGCCCTGACCGTGACCTTGGAGGGGGACACGGTCACCGGCTGCACCGGCAATCTCTGCACCCAGGGAGCCGATTTCGCCCGGCAGGAGCTGACCATGCCCCTGCGGAATGTGACCACCTCCGTAGCCGTCTCCGGCGGTCTCTATCCCCTGTGTTCCGTGCGGCTGTCGGCCCCCATTCCCCTGTCCCGGCTGACGGAGGCCGTGGACCTGCTGCACGGCCTGACGGTGACCGCTCCGGTGGCCATGGGCCAGGTACTGTTGGAGGACCTGCTGGGCCTTGGCGTTCAGGTTCTGTCCACCCGCTCCGTCCCTGCGCTCCAAATCCGCCGGGATTGACCGCGTGGACTGTCCGAATGGTCGGTGGGGCTTTGTGACAATTTTCCTTTCTTTTTGATTTTCAGTGGAATCTCCTGTGATAGTATGGTATATTAAGGATGTCTAACTGTACCAGAGCCGCAAGCAGGAGAAAAAGAGGTGAGGCTATGCGATTCAGCTGTGAGTTTTTTGAAAGTCTCAACGAGGATGTCTACATCTCGGACATGAAGACTTACGACTTGCTCTATGTCAACGCGCATCTGCGCAAAATGCTGGGATTGGGGTCCCATGAAGCATATCGCGGCCAAAAATGCTATGCCTTGCTGCAAGGATTGGAGGAGCCCTGTGCATTCTGTACCAACTCCAAGCTGCGCGCCGGAGCATTTTATGAATGGACGTATCACAACCCGCTGTTGAAGCAGGATTACAGCATCAAAGACACCATTTTGGACTAGGAGGGCCGTCCCTGCCGCATGGAGCTGGCCGTGGAAGCCGCCCAGGGTGCGTTTACGCCGGACCCGCACCATACGCCCTATCTGACCAAACGCGATACGGTCATCGACGAATGCTTGCAGCAGATCTACAACTCCGCCAGTGTGGACGACGCCCTGATGCAGCTGCTGGCCTATATCGGGCGGGAGTTTCACTGCGGCCGGGCGTACATTTTCGAGGACAACGGCGACGCCGCCTTCAACAACACCTATGAATGGTGCGCGCCGGGTGTGACGCCCCAGAAGGACCGTCTGCAAAATATCCCCGTAGAAGCCATTGACTGGTGGATTCGCCTGTTTCAAAGCCATCAGATTGTGGTACTCAACAATCTGGACTACATCCGGGAGCACAATCCGCTGGTCTATGAACAGTTGCAGCCCCAGGAGGTCACCACCCTGGTGACCGGTCCCATCTATCTGGAGCAGCAGCTCATCGGCTTTTTCGGCGTGGACAACCCGCTGCCGGAATCGCTGCCGGTGCTGAAACCGCTGCTGTACGCCATCGGATATTTTTTTGCTTCGGTCCTCAAGCGCCGCAACCTCATCCACCGGCTGGAGGACCTGAGCTTCCGCGATTCCCTTACCGGCGCCCTCAACCGCAATGCCCTGGCGGAGCTGGACACCATCTTTCCGTCCATGGACACCCTGGGCGTGCTGTACTGCGACATCTCCGGTCTGAAACAGATCAACGACACCCTGGGCCACGACGCCGGTGATGAACTGATTATCCAGTGCTATCACACCATCCAGAAAGCCGTGGGAAACCACAACATCTATCGGGCCGGCGGCGACGAATTTGTGGTGGTGCTGCCCAATATCTCACAGGCGGAATTTAACCGGTATGTGGAAGCGCTGAAACAGGCCGTTACAGGCAGCGACCAGCACATTGCCGTGGGCCATACCTGGGCCGACCGCAAGCCGTTCTCTTTGCAAACGCTGGTGGCCCATGCCGACAAGGTCATGTACGAGGACAAGCGGAAATATTACGAAAACAGTGTGTTTCTCGTCAACAAGTCCCGGCCCCAGCGGCAGGACAGCCCCCCGCTGCTGCGGAATACGGCCTTTCACCAGTTTATTCAGGCCACTTCTTCGACGCTGAGACGCTGTTTCGTTCCATCACCTCCATCAACCGTTCCCAGTTTGTCTATTTTGGAGACCTGCAAACCAATTTGTTTTACATCTCCGACAATATGCGCGACGCCTTCGGCTTCCCCAGCAATATGGTGCCGGACCTGCTGAACAGCTGGATCAAGCGCATTTGTTCGCCGGAGGACCAGCAGCTGTACTGTCGGGACATTGCCGATATGATGGCCCACAAGCGCACGGTACACGACCTGCGGTATCAGGTCCGCGACTGCTTCGGCAACCATATGTGGGTCCGCTGCTGCGGCCTGCTCCAGTGGAATGAATCCTATACGGTGCCCCTGTTTTTCTCCGGCTGTCTTTCCACCCAGGATTCGGAATTTATGGTGGACCCCGTCACCCGGCTGCTTCAGGAGTCCGCCGCCATGCAGAAGCTGCTGGAGCTCCATGCCGGAGGCGAACCGGTGCCGGTGGATTGTGTTCAGCTTCAACGGTTTTACGGAGATCAACCGTATCAAGGGCCGCCAGATGGCCAATCAGATGCTGCGGTCCATTGTGACCATGCTGACCAACCGGTTCAACGACACCCTTTCCTTTTTCCGGCTGGACGGTATCCGGTTTATGGCGCTGGTGTCCCCCAACTGTACCGATTCCCCCGAAACCCTCATTGAAGCCATCCGCAGCGCCGTCGCGGACGCCTACCGCTCCTCCGGCGTGCTGCTGCGCTGTCCCTGTTCCGTGGGTCTGCTGCAATATCCCGCCGACGGCGTCACGCCCCAGGTGCTGGTGGAAAATGCCATCGACTTGATTGCCACGGCCAAGTCCCTGCCGGACCGCCCCTATGTCATCCATTCCCAGCAGGACCGGCTCACCCAAAAGGAACTGGCCGCCATGGCCATTCAGCTGAACCGGGATATCTACAACAACATGGCCAATTTCCGGGTGGTGGTGCAGCCCATCGTGTCGGCCAAGACCGGCCAGATTCGCGGCGGCGAGACGCTGCTTCGGTGGCGCTACGGCGGCAAGGACATCTCCCCCGCCGTCTTTGTCCCCATTCTGGAGCGCAGCGGGCAGATCATCGGCGTGGGCCGCTGGGTATTCGAACAGGTGGTGCGCTGCTGTAAGCGGCTGCTGGGCACCGGTTCCAAACTCCACCTGTCCTTTAACGTCAGCTATCTGCAAATTTTGGATGAAGATTTTATGCCCTTCCTCGAAAATACACTGCGGAAACACCATATGGATGGCAAAAATCTGACGGTGGAGCTGACGGAGACCCACTTTGTGGAATCCTCTGAGCGATTGCAGCAATTTATCAAGGGCTGCAATGAACTGGGGCTGCAAATGGCGTTGGATGACTTCGGCGCGGGGTATTCCTCCCTGTCTCTGCTGCTGCAATTCCCCACGGGTATCGTCAAGCTGGACCGCTCTCTCCTGACACAGATCACCACATCCCCGGACATTCTCAACTTTATTCAGAGTATTGTCTATGCCTGTCACAGCTTTGGGCAGCGAATCTGCGCCGAGGGTGTGGAAACCGAGGAACAGGCGGCTATTCTGCGGGATATGGGCTGCGAACTGATTCAGGGGTTCCACTACTACCGCCCCATGGAGCGGCGGGACTTGTACGAGCTGACGGCCCGGAACGTCCACGCCAAATCCGTTTGAAATCCAAAAACGGCAACGCAATGAATAAAAAAGATAAAAGTTTTACTCGATTTTTTTCAAAAAATCGCGGAGTCCAGAGGCAGGGCCTCTGGTCGCCCGCCGCAGCGGGCGAAATACCCGCGCCGCGCACGGCGCGAATTCCCCAATCGTCCATAGCGCCATCCGCAGATGGCGCAACCCCCGCGGCAATGCCGCAAGGCCGCCGTCCCCACCCCATTGCGGGTGGCGGATGGCGGCCTTTTGTCGGTACCTGGTATCGTTGTTTGGCGCATTCAGGCGAAATCGTCACCCGCTGCCAGCGGCGGGACACACAGGTCCCGCCCTACATTCCATGTCGGCAGTGCGTTTGTATTCGTGGACTGATGACAGACGGCCCCCGCCGTCCACCCCCATAGGGGCGGCGGCGGGGGCCGTGGCCGTTGGCCGAAGATTGCGCCATCTGCGGATGGCGCTGGATACGACTGGGGATTTCGCCCGCTGCGGCGGGCGACCGGGGCGCTGCCCCTGGACCCTGCGATTTTTTGAAAAAAATCGAGTAAAACTTTTATCTGTTTTCTTGCGCTCTCAGCAAAAACAGGCGCGTTACAGCAAAAGCCGCAACGCGCCTGTTCGATTATTTTTATTCCAAAATCGTCGGGTGATACCGTCTGAATCACAAGCCCAGCAGCATAGACGCAACCTGGAAATACACCAACAGAGCGATGGCGTCCACAATGGTAGTGATAAAGGGACTGGCCATCACCGCCGGGTCGAAGCCCAGCCGCTCCGCCACAATGGGCAGCGTGCCGCCCACCAGCTTGGCGCACAGCACCGTAATCGCCAGCGTGATGCACACGGTCATCATGACGCCCAGGGTGATTCCCTCTTCGCCCAAGAGCATGTTATCCACCAGGAAAATCTTGAGGAAGGCCGTCGCGGCCAGCACCACGCCGCAGAGAATGGCCACCCGGCACTCTTTCCAGAGAATCCGGGGCAAATCCCGCAGGGCGATTTCTCCGATGGACAAGCCGCGGACGATGGTTACCGACGTCTGGGAGCCGGAGTTGCCCGCCGTATCCATCAGCATGGGGATAAACGAGGTCAGAACGATCTGTTTGGCCAGGGCGTTTTCAAAATAATTGAGAATCATGCCGGTAAAGGTGGCCGACACCATCAGGAGCATCAGCCAGGGAATGCGGTTCTTGAAAACCTCAAAGGTGGACAGGCGCATATACGGCTTTTCCGACGGCAGCATGGCGGCCATCTTTTCCATGTCCTCCGTGACCTCTTCTTCGATAACGTCCATGGCGTCGTCGAAGGTCACAATACCGACCAGCCGGTTTTCCGCGTCCACCACCGGCAAGGCCAGGAAGTCATATTTGGAGAACAGCTGGGCCACGTCTTCTTTATCTTCCAGGGTATTGACGGAGATGACGTTCTCCTCCATGATCTCGGAGATGACCTCTTCGTCGTCCTCGCACAGCAGCAGGTCCTTGACGGTGGTCAGGCCCAGCAGTTTGCGGTCTTCGGTGACGTAGCAGGTGTAAATGGTCTCCTTGTCGATGCCCGTCCGGCGGATGCGCTTGATGGCCTCCTCCACGGTCATGTCAGGCCGCAGGGTGACGCACTCGGTGGTCATAATGGAACCGGCGCTGTCCTCGGGATAGCGCAGAATTTCATTGATCTGCTTGCGCATTTCCGGGTCGGCCTGGCCCAGAATCCGGCGAACCACATTGGCGGGCATCTCTTCCACAATGTCCACGGCGTCATCGACGTACAGTTCGTCGATGACCTCTTTCAGCTCGCTGTCGGAAAAGCCCCGAATCAGCAGTTCCTGGGCCTCCGGGTCCATTTCCACGAAGGTCTCCGACGCCAGCTCCTTGGGCAGCAGCCGGAACAGCAGCGGCAGCCGGTCCTCTTCCAGATCGTCGAAGATGGCGGCGATGTCCACCGGGTTCATGGTTGCCAGAATGTCCCGCAGGGACAGGTATTTTTTACTGTTGAGGAGCGCCAGCAGCGTCTCCTTCATCATAACGGTATGTTCAGCCATGGTTTCCTCCTCCTAAATTACAGGTTTTTAGGAAGCACAAACACACGGTACGGACCGTCACAGACGGGAAACAACGGCCACAAAAGCGGCTGGTTTCCCGCGGCGACTTCGGCCCGGGCCTGTGCCGCTGCCACTTCCTGTGTCCATTGATTTCACCCCTTTGGCTGCAAAAAATCATCTTTTGGGTCCAAAAACCCATACTACATTAGTTTATGCTACCCAGCACCATTTGTCAACCGCACACCCCCGATTTTACGAGAAAAACCCAGGGTTTTCACAGACGCTTTCCTATGGTATGATAAACTGGTATACATCAACGGGACTTCCCGCGGAAAACGAGGTTTTTTCACCATGGAGCAACAGGCACTTTTTTACCAGGACAGCCATCTGCGGCAGTTTACGGCCCGGGTGCTGTCCTGTGCCGCCGACGGCGATGGATATCTTGTGGCCCTGGATCAGACGGCCTTCTATCCTGAGGGCGGCGGCCAGCCCTGCGACACGGGCCTGCTGGGCGGCGTGGCCGTCACTGACGTGCGCCGCCGGGACGGGCAGATTGTCCACCGCTGCGCCGCTCCCCTGACCGTGGGCAACACGGTGGAGGGCGTCATCGACTGGGACCGGCGGCTGGACCTTATGCAGCAGCACAGCGGCGAGCACATCGTCAGCGGTCTCATTCACGCGGCCTACGGCTACGACAACGTGGGCTTTCATATGGGCCACGACGTGATCACCATCGATTTTAACGGCGAACTGACCGCCGAGCAGCTTCTGGACATCGAGTGCCGGGCCAATGAAGCCGTGTGGGCCAACACGCCGGTGCATATTTTCTACCCCGACGCGGAAACGCTGGATTCCCTGCCCTATCGCAGCAAAAAGGAGCTGACCGGCGACGTGCGGCTGGTGGAGTTCCCCGGCTGCGATTTGTGCGCCTGCTGCGGCACCCATGTGAAAGCCACCGGCGAGATCGGCCTCATCCGGCTGCTCAGTGTGGTCCGGTTCAAGGGCGGCGTCCGCATTGAGATGGCCTGCGGCGGCCGCGCCCTGGACCACACCCGTGCCGTCTGGGAACAGAACCGCCGCATTTCCAATCTGCTGTCGGCCAAGCCCCTGGAGACGGCGGCGGCCACCGAGCGCATGGCCCATCAGCTGGAACAGGCCAAATACCGGGTGGTGGAGCTGGAAAACCATCACTTTGCGGTGGTGGCCCAATCGGTGGCCGGTGCCGGAAACGTGCTCCACTTTGAAGACGGTCTGACCCCCGACGGCGTGCGCCGTCTGGCCATTGCCATGGGCGAGGTCTGCGGCGGCCGGGCCGCCGTCTTTTCCGCCCAGGACGGCGGCGGCTATGCCTACGCCCTGTGTGAAACCGGCGGCGATCTGCGGCAGCTGAGCCGCGCCATGAACGACGCCCTCCAGGGCCGCGGCGGCGGCAAGCCCAATTTCGTCCAGGGCTCCGTCCGGGCGGACCGGGCCGCTGTGGAAGCCTTTTTTGCATCCCTGTGAGGTGACGGATATGGTACAGGATATCTTTCCCCATCATTTTGAAAATACATTCATGCACCGGCCCCCGCAGCCGGAAGATTTTGTATTGGCCTATGATGGTGACCGGCTTTTAATGGCCCACGACGGCGGCATCACCCTGCCCACGGTTTCCCAGATCAGCGGCCCCCTGCAATATCTCTTCACTTTGGACGACCGGGGGTATTATCTGCTGGAAGCGCCGGCCCCGGCGGCTCCGGCGGGCTTTGCCTATGAGGGCAGCCGGGATTACAGGGGGTGGGAACCGGCGGAGACCCGCTACGCCTGCGCCGTAGCCGAAAGTCTCCACCGCTGGTATCGGGGCAACCGGTTCTGCGGCTGCTGCGGCACCCCCATGGAAAAGAGCAAGACCGAGCGGGCCATGGTCTGTCCCGCCTGCGGCAATACGGTCTATCCCAAAATCTGCCCCGCCGTCATTGTGGGCGTCTGCGACGGGGACCGGCTGCTTTTGACCAAGTACAATGGCCGGGTGACGAAGCAATACGCCCTGGTGGCGGGCTTTGCCGAAATCGGCGAGACCATCGAAGAGACGGTGCGCCGGGAGGTCTTTGAGGAAGTGGGGCTGAAGCTGGGGCAGCTGCGGTTTTATAAATCCCAGCCCTGGGTCTTCACCGACACGCTGCTCATGGGCTTTTACGCCCAGCTCCACGGCGACGACGCCATCCGGCTCCAGGAGGAAGAGCTGTCCCTGGGCCAGTGGTTCCACCGCAGCGAGCTGCCCGACGACCATTCGGGCATCAGTCTCACCGGTGAGATG
The DNA here is from genome assembly GCA_944385365.1 of uncultured Oscillospiraceae bacterium. Lineage (GTDB taxonomy): Bacteria > Bacillota > Clostridia > Oscillospirales > Oscillospiraceae > Avoscillospira_A. The sequence goes on from CALWWW010000001.1 coordinate 11,694, forward strand.
ATCGAGACGTTCCGCCGGGGACAGGACCCCTTTTCCCTGGCCCGGCACAGCCAAAAACATCCCCTGGAGGTATAAAAAACCATGAAAAACCAGAAGAAAAGTCCCGACACCCGCCGCGCCATTCTCTGGGGCATCGGCGGCGCCTATATTCTCTATCTGGGCTACAGCCTGCTGCAAAGCTACTTTTCCGGCGAGGCCACGGCCCAGAAAGACGTACTGCTGTGTACCATCGGCGGCGGCGCGTTTCTGCTCATCGGCGTGGTGCTGGTGATTCTGGCCCTGCGCCAGGGTATGCTGGCCCTGCGGGCCCAGGCCGCCGAAATCGACCGCATTGAAGCCGAGGAGCGGGCCGCTCTGGAGGAAAAAACGGAGGAAGACGAGGACGACGCTCAGGCATAAGCGCCCCCCGGCGGGAATATATTCTCCCATACAACGGCAACGCCCCACACGCCGGACCGCGGCCCTGACCGGCCCGTTTCTCCGTTTGTGCGGCGCTGTCCAAACGACAATGAGGTGGGAGAATGGAACAGGTATCCAATCATATTCTTTTGCGGGGCGTTTTGGCCGGTGCGCCGGTCTTTTCCCATGAAAATCACGGACGGCGGTTTTACCGCTTTCCGTTGGAGGTAGCCCGGCTGTCGGGCACAGCCGATGTTCTGCCCGTGGTGGCCGACGAAACGCTGCTGGAGGACACGGAGCTGACCGACGGGGCTTTGGTGGAAGTGACGGGGCAGGTGCGCTCCTGCAACTGCCGCAGCGAGACGGGACGCCATCTGGTGATCTCCGTCTACGCATCCACCCTGGGCCTGTGCGACGGGGAGCCGGAAAACACGGCCACCCTACAGGGCGTGATCTGCAAGGCCCCGGTCTACCGGCGGACGCCTCTGGGCCGGGAGATCTGCGACGTGATGCTGGCTGTCAGCCGCCATTACCGCCGCACCGACTATCTGCCCTGCATCCTGTGGGGCAAGTCGGCCCGGGAGACGGCCTGTCTCTCCGTGGGCGCGCCCCTGCATCTGACGGGGCGGCTCCAGAGCCGCGGCTATACCAAGGTGGTGGACGGCGTCCCCCAGCAGCGGGTGGCCTATGAGATTTCGGCCATGGAGTCCCTCTGCCCCGTTTGACCCTTGCCAGACGCGGCGGGATTTGATATGATGGGAGCAGAATTTTGTACACAGGAAAGGACGCTTCCCATGGACACCAACAGTATGTTCGCTTTTTTCGATATGATTTCCCTGGCCGCCGGCGTTTATGTGCTGTACGTCTGGTACCGGCTCCAGGCCGTGAGACGGCTCTTTGAAAACTCCCTGCTGATTCCCAGGGATTTCCGCATCAAAGACTGTGCCGACCCCGACGGTTACATCCGTTATCTCAAGCCCCGTCTGCTGATCCTGGGCCTGTATCTGGCCCTCTACGGCATTTTGGCCCTGCTCAACAACAGCCTGCAATTTTACAACAACACCGTGTCCATGGTGCTCAACGGCGTGGCGCTGGCCGTCATCATCTGGTATGCCGTGTGCAGCTCCAAGGCTGTGAAGCGGTACTGGTAATACGCACCGTATCTTCCAGCCCGTACAAGTGCAGACAGCCTTCCAAACCCTCCTGGTTTCGCAGCGCGAAGCCGGGAGGGTTTTTTGCCTGTTTCCCTGTGCCGCACCTCTTGACGGCAGCGATGTAAAATGTTATCTTATTTGCATAGAATTGTCGATTTTTCGTATAAATGCGCGAATTTTGTATATATTTGTGCAAAATTTGCGTGGAATAAAAAGGAGGTGCAACGAGATATGCTGCGGATTGCCGTTTGTGACGATGTGGAAGCCCATCGGAACCAAACAGCGGCGCTGCTGACCCTCTATCTGCAATCCCGCCCCGATCTGCACGGGCAAGTGGAGACCTTTTCCAGCGGAGACGCGCTGCTGGACCGGTCGGAGACGCAGGGCGGCTTTGATCTCTATATTCTGGACATCCTCATGCCGCAGCTCAGCGGCATTGAGATCGGCCGCCGTCTGCGGGCCCTTGGAAACGGCGGTGAGATTATTTTTCTCACCCAATCCAATGACTTCGCCGCCGACAGCTATGATGTACACGCGTTTTTCTATCTGCTCAAGCCGGTGGACCGGGACAAATTCTTTCAGATTCTCGATGGGGCTGTGGAGACGCAGCAGCGGCGGCAGAACTGTGCCGTTTTGGTACAGACGCCGGACGGTCCCCGGCGGATTTTGATGGACCGCATCCGGTATGTGGAACGGATGGGGCGCTGTATGCGCTATGACTGCACCGATGGTTCTGTGGTGTCCCAGTCCATCCGCATTCCGTTCCGGGAGATGGCCGCTCCCCTGCTGGCTCACCGCCGGTTCTACCTGTGCGGGGCCAGCTTTGTGCTGAATTTCCAGCATGTGGCCGGCGTCAACGGACAGACCGCCCTGCTGGACAACGGCCAGACCGTCACCCTGCCCCGGACGGCGGCTTCGGAATTCAAAAAAGCCTGGGGCAACTACTGGCTGGAAGAGGACGCGGCATGGTAGATCTGTTTATCATGGAGTATTTGACGGTGTTATATATGATTATGGTGTTTCTGTTTATGGATAGCCGGTACTCCCGGCGGCGCACCCTTTTCATCGTTTCCAGCGTCACAATCCTGCTGATGGCGATGGTGGACGCCCTGTACCGGGCGGTCAATATGGATGCTGCCTTTTGGATTTTTGCCATAACCATCCACATCCCGCTGATACTGCTCCTTTTCACGCTCAGCCGATTCCGGGGATGGCGGCTGATCTTCCAGCAGCTCTCCGTCGTTCTGTTCTGTACGGTGATTCACCACATATCAAGTCTGATCTACTACCTGTCCGGCAGCCGCTTCTGGGTGCTGGTGCTGTCCTGCACGTTCCTCAGCACCTGGAGCATCTGGTTTCTGGTCCGCTTTTTGCGGCCGCTGTTTTTCCAGATACTGTTGGAGCTGCACCGGGGCTGGTGGCTGATCTGCCTAGTCATGGCGACCTACTACATTATCTCCGTCTTCCTGATTCCTGGATATGCAGGCTTCGATCTGAGAGGCACCATCCTCAAACCAGCGATTGGCCTGCTGATACTAGGATTTTATTCCATTTTGATGTTTCTCTTTTCCAACGTTCGCAAGGAAGCGGAAGCCCGGCACAACGCCCAAATCTCCGTCTTGCAGCTCTCCGCCCTGCAAAGCCGCATGGAAGCGGTACGAGTTGCCGAAAACGCCATTCGGACCGAGCGCCATGATCTCCGCCACCGGCTCCAGGCCGTGGCGGAATTGGTGGCCCGTGGAGACCGGGAGGCGGCGCTGGACTTTCTCGACGCCGCCCAGCAGCGGCTGGACGACCATAAACCGGTCCGCTGGTGCCGTCCGCCGGTACTGGACGCCGTGTTTTCCTCTTACTTCGATCAGGCCCGGCAACAGGGCATCCAGGTGGAAGCTAACCTTGCGTTGCCCGATACCCTGCCGGTCAATGAGGGCGAGCTGGCCATCGTCCTGGCCAACGCGTTGGAAAATGCCATTCACGCCAATCTGGAGTTGCCCCAGGAGCAGCGGAAACTCCGCTGCAAGCTGCTGGCAAGTCCCGGCATTATGCTGGAACTTGCCAACCCCTGCACCGGCGGCATTACCTTTGGTCCCGACGGTCTGCCGTTGGCCCGGCTGGACGGTCACGGCCTGGGCTGCCAGTCCATTTCCGCCTTTTGCCGGAAGCATGGCGCCGTCTGCCAATTTACCCTGGAAGACGGCTGGTTCCGGCTGCGTCTCATCCTATAGTATTCGCTCTGCCCCGGAAGCTGCCGTCCCCAAAACGGCACGGGGCTGCCGCCGGCTGAAGGAGGCTGGATTGCCATGACAAATCTGACATTTTTACTGTTCCGCGCTTTTTTCATTACCATCATGACCATTGGCATGATGGCAAGTCTGACCGATTTTCGCTTCGGACGCAAAAAGCTGCTGGGCATTCTGGCCGTCTACAGTATCTGGGCCGTTGCGTCCAGCGCGGTATTGCTGCGGTTGGGGGGAGAACTGCTGCTGCTCCGGCTGTTTTTCTGCACCATCTCCATTCCCGCCATCCTGCTGACCTACTGGACCGCCAACGACACGCCCACCCAGGCGGTTTTCAACTATATCACCCAAATCCTGCTGTCTCTGCTGATGGCTTCCATGGTCCGGCTGCTGACGGATACCCTTTGCTTTCCCGATTTCATAAATATTCTGCTTATGGGCGTTTTTTATGTTACAATCATCTACTTGGAATGGCGCTTTGTGCGCCGTCCCTTTCGCATGTTGGTCAAGATGATTCCGTCGCGCTGGGGCATCCTCACCTTCATCCCCTGTGTGTTCGCCGCCTACCTGATTTTCCTCGCATCTTGGCCTAATAACTACATCTACAACACCGCCCAGCGAGTTTATCTTTACACAGCCATTGTTCCGCTGGTAATTGTATATGTTGTCGTGTTTAAAAGCCTTGTGGCACAATACCACATTCAGATGGAGCGGCAGAGCGCGACGCTGCTGACGGTACAGATTGCAGCCTTAAAGGAAAAACTGCAAAAGGTAAAGGAAGTGGAGGATCGCATCCGCATCCAGCGCCATGACCTGCGCCACCAGCTGCAGGCCGTCACAGAGCTGGTGGCCCGTGGAGACCAGGAGGCGGCGCTGGACTTTCTGGACGCCGCCCAACAGCGGCTGGACGATCATAAATCGGTCCGCTGGTGCCGTCCGCCGGTACTGGATGCCGTGTGTGCCTCCTACTTTGACCAGGCCCGGCGACAGGGCATCCGGGTGGACGCCAAGATTTCCCTGCCCGATACCCTGCCGGTGGACGAGGGAGAACTGGCCATTGTCCTGGCCAATGCGCTGGAAAACGCCATTCATGCCAATCTGGAACTGCCCCAGTGCCGGCGGGAGCTCCGCTGCAAGCTGCTGGGCATCCCCGGCATCATGCTGGAGCTTTCTAACCCCTGCACCGGCGACATTACCTTTGATACCGACGGTTTGCCTATGGCCCGGCGGGACGGCCACGGTCTGGGCTGCCAGTCCATTTCCGCCTTTTGCCGGAAACATGGAGCCGTCTGCCAGTTTACACTGACAGACGGCTGGTTTCGGCTGCGTTTGATTCTATAAAAACAGTGGTCACAAAATGTAGTATGCGGTCTGCTCCTGGAGCCACTCCCGCAGATCGGTCAGCATGCCTGTACACTGGTCCTGCTTTTGCAGTGTAACGATGACCTCGTCGGTGACGGGCAGCAGCAGGTCCTTCGTCTCCAGAATCATGACCATTTCTCTGTAGGGAACCCGGCGGCTCTCCTGGACTCCCGCATGGGTCACCACCATGCCGTCGGCGTCGAACAGCACCCGCAGAACCCGGAGTTCCGGGCTGTCCCTGCCCTCCAGCAGCTTGCCCGCCGCCCGGTCATAGGGGTCCCGCGGGGCCCGTTTCCGGGTGAGCAGCGCGGCGGCTCCCAGGGCCAGCAGGACCAGGGAAAAGATCAGAAAACAGCCCAGCGTTTCCGGGTTATTGCACGCGCCGAACAGCAGCAGCAATCCCAGGGGCATACTCAGAATGGCCAGGACTGCCCGCAGATTGCGCCAGAGGATGACCGTACCGGCGCCGAAGCAGACCGCGCCCACCAGCAGCGGCATCAGCAGCTCCTGGGGGTCCATCAGGCCCGGCAGCAGCACAACCAGGCTCAGGAGCCAATCCAGCAAGCCCAGCGCCGTTCTGCGGCGGCGGCGCTTGTCAGAAACGGCCTGTGATACCTTTGGGACGCTGTTGATCTTGTCGGTAAGTTCCCACAGCTTGGGGTGCTGCCGGCGGGACAGAATTTCTGAATAGCGTTCCAGGGCGTCACGGACCTGGGGCCGCAGATAGGCTGTGTCCATCGGCGATATCGAAAAAGCATAGGTCCGTTCCATAGAACTGCCTCCCGTCTCGGCTTCTGCCATAGCGTTCCTCTGCCCCGTTCAGGGCGGAAACAGCGGCTGAAGCCGTAGGCATTCTGACCGCTGTGCGGCTATTGTACCATAAACGAAGCGGCAAAATCCATCCCTTTTCCCTCATGATTTTCTTTTTCCGTCCTATACAAACGCCGCCGGGCCCGCTCCAAGCAGAGCAGGTCCGGCGCACTGTTCTTTTTTATCTTTGCGTACCTCGGAAACCGGGGCTGTGCTCAGCGCAGCGGCGCTTCGCCCAGGTCCGTCAACGTCTGGTCCATCTGCTCCAGCGTCAGTTGGTGGGTCACACCGTAGATCACCACGGCATCCCGCCGGGACAGGGGCCACAGAGGGGCGCTGACGGCCACCCGCAGCAGATGCTGGGTCTCCTCCAGCGAGGCTCCCAGGCCGAAGCAGAGACACAGCAGCCGGTCCCGGGACGGCGTCCGCCGCCCGGCAAACACCTGATGGAGATAGACCTGGCTGACGCCGCTGCGCCGGGCCAGTTCCGCTTTGGACATGGCCCGTTTCCGGTACAACGCCGTCAGAACCGTGGGCACCGTGTCCCGGACAAACAGCCCTTCCCGCCGCCGGATGCAGGCGGCGAGATCGTCGGTGCAGGACAGTTCCCGCAGCAATGCCGCTGTGGTTTCTTCCGCCATGGCGCAGCCCTCCTTTACTTTCCAGCAGGAATGATTTATACTGATAATATGCAATATTTGCGTACAAAAAGCAATATGCTGGGTGCATAGTATACCCATTGGGGGAATTTTTAATGTACACTTGGTTTTCTGAAGCCCTGGCCAGGGAATACGACACAGAGCGGGTGCTGAAAGAAAGTCCCCGGGGCAGCGTGAAGCTCCTGCGCCATCGGGAAAGTGGAAAGCGGTTTGTACTGCGGCAGTTTCAGGGCAACAGCGAGGTCTACCGGAAGCTGCTACAATACACCTGTCCCAATCTGCCGGTGATCTATGAGGCTGTGGCCGACGGTGAGCATGCTCTCGTGCTGGAGGAATACATCCAGGGCGATACGCTGGGCTTTTTATTGCAGGACGCCTGCTTTTCCCAGAAGGAGACGCGGCGCATTGTTTTGCAGGTATGCCGGGCCCTTTGGGTGCTCCACTCCCTGGGAGCCGTCCATCGGGACGTGAAGCCGGAGAACGTTATTTTACGGGGCAGCGAAGCGGTGCTCATCGACTTTGACGCCGCCCGGCTCCACAAACCGGAGCACGACAACGACACGCAGATTCTGGGTACCAACGGTTTCGCCGCGCCGGAGCAGTATGGTTTGACCCAATCGGACGTCCGCAGCGATATCTACTCCCTGGGCATTCTCATTAACGTCATGCTGACGGGACAGCATCCGTCGAAGCATCTGGTGGAGGGCCATATGGGCCGCATTGTGGAGCGGTGTACCCACGTCAACCCGGAACGGCGCTATCAGAACGTTTTGCGGCTCATGGAGGCGCTGTAATGGACCGCCGCTGTCCCCACTGCGGAAAACCACTGCCCGACGGTGCATCCTTCTGCCCATTCTGCGCCCACGGTCTCAACCGGCGGCAGCGGCTGGAGCCGCCCCGATATACGGGCGGAACACTGCGGCGGGCGGCAAAGGTCCTCGGAATTTTAGTTTTGGGAGCCATATTGCTGTTGGGCGTGTCCCACGCTTTGAGCCCGAAAACCTACACCGGACAGGGCAGTTTGACTTATACGGACCGGGACGGCACCTATGAGCTGGTGCTGGGGGATATGGGAAGCCGCCAAAATCCCACGGCGGTGTATACGGTTCATACGCCTCTGGAAGAGGAACATGGCAGATTTATCCATCTGTTTATCAACGAGAAGGCAACCGGCAGCGACGTGACAGAGCTGTTTATTCAGAACAAGATTGTGGCCCATCGGGTGGAAGTGGTGCCGGATGAGCCCACGGACCATGGGGTGACGCTGGAGGAGCCGTCGCTGGTAAACATCATCAATCTGGGAACCTCCTTCCAGAGCAACGTCCGCTGGACGGGCAGCAGCCCTGATGTGACCATCCGCTGGACGCTGCAAATGAAAAACGGCGACACCCTCTGCCTGGAACAGCGGCAGATGGTGGAGCCCATCGAACTGCGGCGGTACACAGCGGAAGATCTGCCCATGGACACCCTGGGCCAGCTGCAGCAGAGCATCAACCGGCTGAGCAACGAGCTGCCGTCCGACGTCATGGCGGAAATCTGCCTGCCGCCGGTGGAATATGTGGGGACGCTGAACCTGTCAGGCTATCCCATCCGCCTGTACGGCAGCCGGAACGGAGACCAGTGTACCACCATTCGGGGCGGCATCCGGGTGAAAGGCCGGGGCTATAACGCCAACCGGATCGGTGATATCGATTTTTACGGCCCCGGCGTGGGCCTGGAAGTCACGGCACCGGTGAAAGTGTCCGGGTGCAGCTTCCAGGGCTACGAGACGGCGGTGGCCACCCAGAACTGCGACTGGGTGGAGCTGTACGACTGCCGGCTGACGGACAACACCGTGGGACTGTCCCTGGCGGCGCAGATGGGAGAAAATAGGGTGGAGCAGTGCCGGTTTACCGGAAACGGCACGGGGATTCTGCTCCCGAGCGGCAACCCGGTGGCCTTGGTGGAAATCATCAACTGCGTACTGGAGCAGAACGGCGTTAATCTGGACAATCAGGGCAGATTTGCCCTCAGTCTGACGGACACGGCTGTATCCTAAAAACGCGCCGGGCGCACCGCAATCTGCGGCACGCCCGGAACGTTCAGAACAGCGTTTTCTCGTTTTCTTCGTACAGCTTGTCATTGACCAGGGGCAGCGCAATACCATGGGCAATGGCGTGGAGGATAATGGCATCCCGCCGCACCCGTGGATAGAGCTGGGCATACCCCGCCTGCCGCAGTAATTGCTGCGTTTCGTCCACCGTGGCTTCCAAGCCGATGCACAGGCACAGGAGCCGGTCCCGGGACGGATTGCGCCGCCCGGCAAACACCTGATGGAGATAGACCTCGCTCATGCCCGCCTGCCGGGCCAGGGCCGCTTTGGTCAGGTGCTTCTGCTCATAAAGCTCCGTCAGCAGCGCCACCACATCCTGATTGACAAACAGCGCCGCGTTGCCCTGCAAATACGTATCAATGCTGTTGTCCTCCATCAATTCCTGGCGCAGTTCGCTGGTCGTCTTGTCCGACATGATTTCACCTCTTTACCGTTGCTGGTTGCAGTTCTGTCTTAAGAGTACAATATCCCGGCTGAAAATACAATATGCCCGGTGCATTGTGACGAATATCCGTCCCATTTGCCGGAAAACAGAAGAAGAAAGAAGGCATTATTATGAAGCACATCTGTCCCCATTGCGGCGCGGAACTGCCGGACAAGGCCTCGTTCTGTCCCCACTGTGCCCGGAGTCTGCGGACACCGGAGCGGGTGGAGGCGCCGGTGCACCGGCGGCACCGGAGACTGTGGGCCGTTCTGCCCGTGGTGCTGGTCCTGGCGGTGGCCCTGGTCCTGTGGGGCTGCCTGCGACCCAGGGGCCTGCCCAAGGGGCCGACGGAGGCGGTGATTTTACAGGAGGATGAAAACGGCCAGTGTCTTGTCAGCACCGAAGTCATGCAGGCGTGGTTCCCGGCAGTCATGAATATCGCCTTTGGCACCACGGATATCACCGGCGATAACATCGACGACTATCTGGTAGATACCTTTCAGATGGCCTCCCTGGTGTCCAGCCGCGGCGCCAATGGCGCCGGCGGAGATCGTAGCATCTTCAATGCCCGCAACAACGGCTCCAATCGCCATTGCCTGCTGCTGTTTGACACCAATCTGCATCTGATGGGCTATTTTATCGGCCAGCCCCAAAACCTGGGCGACGGCCAGTGGCAGCTGGATGTGACCCTGTGCGACTACGACTTTACCAAGCTCTATGAGAAGGAGCGGGCGGCGTTTGAAGCGGAGTGGGATAGCCTGTTTACCAACTACATCGCCCCGGAGGATATCGCTTCGTCGGGGGCCGTGTGGTATCTCAAGGGTTACAACACGGGCAAAACGTCTACGTTACAGCAAAGCGACGCCCAGCTCTATCACCTTTGGCGGGTCTACAACAGTCCCACCAGGGAGAACCAGTGCCGGGAGCTGGCGCGGCTGGAGCAGGACCTGCCCGACGAAGGCCGGTGGATGTGCTATCTGCTGCTGGACGAAAGCAATGATCTGGTGGGCTACACCATGCTGGACACCAATGGAAACGGAGGAGAAACAGCATGACGGAACATCCCTGTCCCCACTGCGGCGCGCCATTGCCGGAAGGCGCATCCTTCTGCCCCCACTGCGCCAAGGAAGTGGAGGCGCGCAAGCCTGCCCGGAAGGCCATTCCCCTGCGGCGGAAGATTCTGCTGGCCCTGCTGGTGTTGGTGGTGGTGGCCGCCGGTCTGATGGGCTGGCGCCTGGCCGACCAGCCGAAGGTTTATGACAGCCAGGGCGGCGTCACCTACGGCGACTATCAGCTGGTGCTGTCTTATCCCGGCGCCCGGGCCACGCCCCAGCCGGAGCGCTATCAGCGGAGCGCCCCCGGCGAGCAGTACCGGTTCCCGTCGCTGCTCTTTATCAATGATGCAACCACCGGCGAGGACGCTACAGAGGCCTTCTCCCAGGAGGTGGAAGGCATCACGGCCCAGATGCTGGAGCACACCGGCGATCTAGAGATCACCTGCAGTGAACCGGCCCCCAATGACTATGATACCGAGGCCCTGGTCATGAGTTTTATCGATTTCTCCGGCAACGGCAATGCCCAGATGATGTGGACCATCACCATGAAAAACGGCGACACCATCCATCTGCGTCAGGACATCATCGTGGAACCCATTCCCGTCCACGACTACCACTACGAGGACTACCCCATGGAGACCACGGAGGAGCTGCGGGCGCTGCTGGAGCAAATCCGTTCGGAGGTGGGTGAGGCCGATATCGTCAACATCTACCTTCCGCCGGTGACCTACACGGGCCAGCTGCGGCTGGACCATCAGGGCTACAACTTCTACGGCTGCACCGACGGCGACCAGCGCACCACCTTCACTGACACGGTCCAGGTGGTGGAGAACGGCTGGTGGATCTGCATGTTCTACGACGTTGACTTTATTGGCGACGGCGACGGCATCGGCCTTTCGGCCTCGGGCAATGCCCGGGTGACGGGCTGCAACCTCTCCGGCTGGGACACGGCGGTGCTGGCCTATGGCGCGGCCTGGGTCAACGTCATCGAGTGCAACGTCCGGGACAATAAAATCGGCTTTCACTTCAACAGCGAGGGCAACAGCGCCAACCACTCCCTCTACAACGACAACGTCTTTGAGAATAACGGCACGGCGGTGCTGCTGGAAAGCGTTCCCACGGACTTGACACTCCAGTTCCCCGGCACGGTGTTCCGCAGCAACGGCACGGATATCAATAACCGCTGCGGTCAGAATCTCAACACCGAAGAAACCATTTTTGAAGATTGAAACTTGGCACAATCCACAAAATAGTATATGGTTATGGTGTAATTTGGTAATATCTTGATATTTTTAGGAGGTGAACCTATGAAGCGGTTATTGGTACTGCTCCTTGCACTTGCAATGGTACTTTCCCTGATTGCTTGTGATAGCCAATCACCGACGACAGTGGACAGCGAGCAAATACCGGCGGCAGAACCATCCGAAGCCTATGAGGTCATCCAGGAAATTCTGCCCGATTCAGAATTTTATTTTCTGGAAGACGCGGCAGCGCTTGTCCCTTACTACGCCGAGGCCGATGCGCGAAAGGACGCCATATTGAACTCACCCACAACCATTGTGAAAAGTGATACCTTTATTCCCGGTGAAACCTACACCGGAACCGCGTATTATGTATCCCCCAACGGCAATGATGACAACGACGGTCTCTCCCCCGAAACAGCGTGGAAGTCTCCGGAGCACGTTGTCTGGGGCGATGTGCAGGAAGGAGACGCCGTATTTTTTGAACGGGGCGGCATATACCGTCTGACTGAAAACTGTATTCGCCTGATCAGCAATGTGACCTATTCCGCCTATGGAGAAGGCGCTAAACCGGTTCTCACCATTGCGCAGGAAAACTCTGCCCAGCCGGAGTATTGGGAGCTGTGGCAGGAGGGCGAAAACGGAGAAAAGATCTGGCGCTACCATCAGGCCCTGAGCGATGTGGGCGGAATCGTGCTTGACGATACCGCCTATGCAAAGCGGGTTCTGGAATGGCCCACCCCCGACGGCTGGCTTGCCGTGGATGTTCTGCCCATGGACCCGGTCAACGGACTTTGCGCACCCGAAGATCCCTGCACCAATATCAGTATCAAAAGCGCGGGAGAATACCGGTCGGTTGCGGAGCAGCTGACCGAGGATCTGACCTATCTCAGCCGTGTGGACCTCACCGGTTTCAGTTATCCCATGGACTTTTATCAGGATTACCGTACGGGAGACCTGTATCTGCGCTGTGATGCCGGAAACCCCGCAGACTGTTTTCACGATATTGAAATCATGTCCATACAGATCAGTTCCCACGGGGACATATACGGCAACCTTCTGGACGGCTATCATGCGGATGGCTATGTGCTGGATAATCTGTCGCTGAAATATTATTTGAGCAATGCGCTGAGCAGCAATTTGGACCGTTCCAAAGGGGCCGTCATTCAGAACTGCACCATAGAATGGGGCGGAAATTCGCTGTTTCAGTGTGAATCCGCAGAACCGACCAATAATCTCAGCCTGATCGGGGACGGTATTTACTGCGTTGCCAATCACGTTACCATCCGAAACAACTATATGCGGCACAGCGGCAACGCCTGCACCTTTGAGAATACCGGCTTGCCGGCAGTAAATCTGGGCACCTATCTTGTGGAAGGAAACCTGATCGAGAATTGCGGCCAGGGTCTGCGCACATATTTTATCGACCCCACTTTTGAGAATGCTTTTGACGCGCTGATTCTGCGGGATAATATCATTCTGGACACAGGGAACGGCCTGAACAATGCCTGCGCGGAAATGCCCGCAGCCATTGATCTGGGAACCGATGGCGTGCAGTTTGCCAAGGAGTTTGAGGTTTCTGGCAATGTTCTGCTGGGCAGTACCATGGCCATATTCCGTATTTCCCAGCATGATTTGGTGAGCATGAATATCCATGACAATGTGATCGCCCAAAGCAAAGATGGCGCTGTGATCTGCGAAATGCCATTGGCAGCACCGGAAATCAGCTGGCATATGATGAAGGACGCAATAAAATGAGAAGAAGAGGGCCTATACAAACCGGTTGGTTCGTATAGGCCCTCTTTGGGAACATCAAAATACTATTTCTTTCGGTCCGAGCACGACGTATCTGCTTCCTGGATATCCTCCAGAGCCGTGCGGACTGCGGCAATCACAAAGGCAGAAAACGTACAATTTTTCCCCTGAATTGCCTTTTCCACTTCTTCCACCACGTCGCTTGGAAAGCGGATGGTTTTGTTGATCGTCGGCGGCGTGGTCGGTATCTGAAATCTGCCCATACAGTTTTCCTCGCAATACTTTTGTATTGCAATTAGTCTATATCACCATTTTTCGAAAGTATGCATTGCATTTGCAATGCATACTTGATATCATGGAACAGAGGTGATGATAGATGGCAGAATTCTGTCTGGATTGCTTTAATAAGGTCTCCGGCTCTGCATACAGTCCCCGGTACTTTCATCTCTCCAAAGAGCCTGAGCTCTGTGAGGAATGTGGAGAATGGAAGCCGGTAATCATTGGTATCAAGAGACGATATCTTGTGGCAGAATGGTTTCACGAGAGATTCAGTAGCTTTGCAGGTAAAAGCACGTAAGAAGAGCTTCTTCTTGGCCGCGAAAACGCTCTTCCGGCAGCTGTGTCACGCCGATAACAGCCCCTTGATGAAATAAAAATCCCGAATGCTATCGCATTCGGGATTTTTGGTGGACACTCTGCGTCCAAATCCGAACCTTGTATATCATCTAAAGAAATGGTTTTTGCTCCGCCTTTGTAGTTAAAGGTAAATACGATTTTATCTTCGTACACATAGACCGCATTGACGAAGCTATCAATGAGCCGCTGCCGCTGCTCTTTGTCGGTCACGTCCGTCCGTTTGAACTGGTCGAGGAAAAAGCCGATTTGCTCACGGCTTAAAACCGGGTGCTGGATGCGGTTTTCAATAATCTGCTGCTCTAATTCCTCTTTTTCCGCTTCCAGTTCGGCAAGCCGCTGTTTGGTCGATGTTGTGATGATACCTGCTTGAATTGCATCCAGCATATTTGAAATGCCCTTTTCCGTATCAGCCAGACGGCTTTCCAGCAGCTTCAAGTCGTGGTTTTCCTCACCTTGCAGGGATAGCAGCCGGTCAGTGATGCGCTCCATCAAGGGGCCGTCCACCACAATTTTCATGGTCTGCTGGACGACAACATCTTCAATCCACTGTTTCTTTACGGCTTTCTTGTCACAGCCGGTTTTCCGCTTGGCGCTGCCGCACTTGTAATAATAGTGTTTCATCCCTGTGTGGCTGGTGCCGCTGTCGCCCACCATCATGCGGCCACACTTGCCGCAGAACAGCTTTGTTGTCAGCAGAAAATCATCGTCGGCTTTTGTCCTCGCCGGTGCGCGTTTGTTTTTGTCCATCTTCGCTTGCACACGGTCAAAAATATCTTCGGGGACGATGGCTGGGACACCGCCGGGGATAACGACATCTTGATAGCGGTATTCACCGATATACTTACGATTTTTCAAGAGTGCATTAAAGCTGCTCATGGAAAAGGCCCGGCCCCGGCTGGTCTTGATGCCCCGGCGGTTGAGGTCGCCCACGATTTCCCGCACGGTGTCGCCCGCTGCGTACCTTTTGTAAATCTCGCAGACAATCGGGGCCATGAGCGGGTCAACTTCTAATCGCTGCGTTTCCTTATTTAACACATAGCCCAGCGGGACGCCGCCGCCGTTGTTCCTGCCCTTGAGGGCGTTTTCCCGCTGCCCCCTATGGATTTTCTCGGAAAGTTCGGCGGAGTAGTATTCGGCCATGCCTTCCAGCATACTTTCCAGAATGATGCCTTCCGGCCCCTCGGCGATGTGTTCTGTGGCGGAAACGACTTTTACCCCGTTCTTTTTGAGAATATTCTTATAGTGTGCGCTGTCGTAGCGGCTCCGGGCGAACCTGTCCAGCTTCCAAACAAGGACAATATCAAACAAATGCTTGCCGCTGTCTCGCACCATGCGTAAAAAGTTCTCGCGCTTTTCGGTATCTTTTGCTGCGGATTTTGCGCGGTCGATATACTCGCCCACAATGGTAATACCCTGCCGCTGAGCGTATTCCGTACACTCCCGGATTTGCCCTTCAATGGATTCTTCCCGCTGGCGGTCGCTGGAAAAGCGGGCGTAAATCACAGCTTTCATTTTTCCTGTTCCCCCATCATCGTCAGCAAGGTTTCTTTCAGTTTTTCGTTGAAGGGGGATTTCGGGTCGAAGCACATTTCAATAAACTTCTTCATTTCGTCCCCGCTGATGTTCATTTTCGGCTTGCACTCATATAGTTTGCCCTGCGGCTGGTCTGTTCGGCAACACAGGTAATCCATTGACACGTCAAAATAGTCAGCCCACCAAATCAGCAGATTGACTGATGGCGCTTTTTTCCCGGTTTCCGTTTTGGCAATCGTCGCTTGATTGCTGCCACACAATTTTGCTATATCCGCTTGCGATAGGCGGCTTGCCTCTCGGAGTTCTTTCATTCTCTGGCCGATGCTATCCATATACAATCGCCCCTTTCTGCCTTCCATTATACATCAAATCGACATTGTTGTCAATTCTAAAATAGAATTGAATAAGATTCAAAAACCTATGCCCGCAGGCATGAGAGCGACGGATTATCCCAGCGGGATAATCCATGGAGCGTACCAACCTCTGACCCCGCCTTGCTGCGGATCCCGTCGCGCACCCCGGCCCCGTCCGTGGCGGGCCACCCACGCCCGACAACCAGCACCGCCACCCTCTGAACAACAAAAAAAGCGGCCTCCGAACAGGTAAAGTCCGAAAAAACCGCTTGCGCGCTGTCAAAAATTGCAGTACAATACAAGCAAGGCGAATAATAAGGGCAGGACGTGAGGTGCTGGAACACCCCACGTCCCTATGCAGGTGAACCAACCACCCACACAGCAGAATTTCTGCGCCACGCTCATTATACCGGGATTTTTCTCTTTTTACAAGGGGATTTCTCCCGTAATGGGCTTGTGTGCTGGATTAAGGCTGTGCAGGGTAATTTCCTGCACGGCCTTTTTGTTCGCCCCGCAGGAAACGCCCACGGGGGCCGGGAATGCCCCGCCCCCACGGGCCGCCCTGTCCGGGGAGACACGGCACACAAATTGATATAGGAGGAGAGATTACCCATGAAAAGATACCGGCGTTTTTGGGGCGCTCTGCTGGCCGCTGTCATGCTGGTCAGCACCGTCCCGGCCGCTCATGCGGCAGCTACCGGCGAAAGCCTGAACCTCGAAACCTGCATCGGTGCCGAGTTCGACGAGAGCGTCTACGATGCCGTGGGACACATCAGCGATGCCAAGAACGGCAAGTTTGACTGGCCGTCCAGCGGAACCGTCCTGCTTAAAGCCGCAGGCACCAACTGGTCTGTCTCGAAGTGCAAGGACATCACAATCCCTGCCGGACTTGTCGTCGACATCTACCAGTACCACGCAAATGACGACAGGGAGTATGTGTACGAACTGATTGGTCACTACGATACCACCGACGGCTCTGCATACACCATCGGCTCCAGTTCCAGCAACACCGGCACTTCCAGCAACTCTGGTTCGTCCAGCAATTCCAGCCGTCCCGGTAACTCCCTCAATGAAGATTGGGGCGAAGTCGAAAAGGTCTTCACTTCCGGCGTCAAGTCCGACACCTATGATGCCGCATACACCGATGTGCCTTCTGATATGTGGTGCTACGACGCAATTATGACTCTCACAGAAGGCGGCCTCTTGAACGGCTACGGCGGCGGCAAGTTCGGCCCCAATGATGCCCTGACCCGTGCACAGGTGGCATTCATCTACACCAGACTGATTGGCAACGAAGTCGAAGGCTCCGGCGACTCCCTCGGTTACAAGGCATATCAAGATAATGCCATTTCTGACCGTGCCTTTGCGGCAATGTGGCTTGCCGGTAACCTGACCCGTAAAGGCGGTAAGACCATTCTGACTGACTATGAACTCTCGCTCGTTGATGGTTCAGGTGGTCTCATTGCAAATCAAGTGGGCCAGACTGCCAGCATGTGGCAAGCCGTATATGACAATTGGCGTGCCAGTCTGGACGGTGGTAAAGACCCCAGCACCTATATCTCGTCTGTCGACGACCTGCCCGACGCTGCCGCAATCCATCAGTGGATTGAGGAAAATTGGGAACTTGCCGGTAAAGTCATGCTTATCCAGGAAAGTAAAGATGTCATCGTCAAGGCGTGTGAAGACGCAATCTGCCGCATCTACAACCTCGGCATGATTGCCGGCACGGACGCTCAGGGCACCTTCAGCCCCTACGCACCGCTGACCCGTGGTCAGATGGCTACCATCCTGTGGAGAGCAGGTTGGATTGACGCTGGTTGCCTCAGTTACCGCTAATCATCTGCCGCATCCCCCGCTCCGGTCTCCGGAGCGGGGATTTTTTTGTTGTTATTTTCCACAAAAATTCCCCTTTGGCGGCGGTCGAAAGCCACCTTGTCCCGCCTCGTCATCCAGCGCACCATCCGCACGCCCTAAAATGGGAATTTTAGGAATTTTCTGAAACATACGATAAATCGCCACTTTTGGAAATCGCTATTTTGCAATAGCATAAATCAGGCTTTTTTAAGGCATTTTTATTTCTAATTTATCACTATAAAAAGTTACGAAAAATTGACGAACGAACGAAATAGCGGCACTTTACATCGGAAAATGTTTATGATACGATACAGAGCGAAAGGAGGAAAGGCCGATGGAAAGCTCTATGATACCCGAGCGTACCGCCCGCACCCTGCGCGCTATACGGCAGACCGCCTATAATGTTTTGACCGGCAGGACTACCGCCACAAATGCACCTGTATTTGATGAGCGAAACAGTATCTACCATTGGCGGACGCTGTGGGGGATGATTTGGGCCATGACATACGAGGGATTGGGCGAGGACTTGCCAGACCCACCCCCGTGGCCCAAAGATGACAATGAAATTTTGACAGAAAGGGGGGAATTATCATGCTAAATGTAACACCGTATATCCATACTGTCATTGACTGGGACAGCGTGGCCCGCGATTGGGGCAACAGCTTTACCTTTGTTAGCCAGTCCCCGTATAGGGGCAAGCCCGAAGCTGGTCTTGCGGCTGGAGCAACGGTAACTTTGCAGATTAACAACGACACGCACGACCACGGCGTTGACAAATCTGGCCGCAAGCGGGACAACAATGCACTTGAAACCTTTATGGCTACCGTCATAGGCTGTAATTATCCGTTGCCCTTCGTCAAGGGGGACAAGGTGACGCTGGGCGGCTTCCTGCCCAATGCAAGTTACTATATCAACTATTCGTTGATTCTGCGCTTTTCGTCTATTGAAAAGGCGCAACAGTCCGCACCGGGCGCAGGGCCCAAGGGATGAAACGACGCGACACCCGAAGCCGGTATGTGATAATCTGGCTTGCCGCCATGCTGTCAACGGGGCTTGCAGGCTGGCTCCTGCGGGGGCCGGTCAGCACCGCTCTTGCTGGCTGGGGTGTGGCCCATGTCTGCGCTCGGCTCGGCCTGCTTTGCTTCCTGCTGGCGTCTGCCCTGCTGGTCGGGGGCGCGGTGTGGTGGGCTGTTGCCCATCACCTGCGCCGGGGCGTAAAATACGCCCTGCGCCACTGGCAGTTGTGCCGGAGTATTGAGCGGGCCTTGCTGGAGGCGGGATATGGTGTCCCGATAGGGGAGCAGTATTACCGCTTGCCCTGCGTCAAGATACGCTTTGATGACTGCACCTTTACCGCTGGGCTGGTGGAAGTCCAAAACCACATTAAATCTGATTCCAGCTTGGCGGCGGTCAATCTGTCCTCGGCCCTTGGCATGTATGTGGTGGACGCGCAGTATATCTCGGACGATAACAATTACTACTGCTACGAGATTTCAGACAGCCGTATTGACCGGCAATTACAGTTTGACAGCTATGCGGCGCTGGCCGACTACGCCCGCAAACATACGGATAAATATGGCCCGTACACATTATTTTGCGACGCACGAAACGAAGGCATCAAAATCCGCTCCCTGCTGCTTGTCGGCATCACCGGCTCGGGCAAGTCCTACGCCTTGATGGGGCTGATAGCACAACTCCGCAACTGGCCGATTGCTCCGATTGTCTACTACGCCGACCCCAAGGGCAGCGACATAGCGGTTTTGGGCGGCTCACTGGCCCCGGAGCGGACGGCGGATGATATTGGCGGTATCATTGATTTGCTGCGGCAGTTTTATGATTGCATGATGAGGCGGAAAGAGGAAATGCAGGTCAAGTTAAGCGGCAGACTCGGCTCGGATTTTACGGATTTTCAGCTTCCAGCTTATATTTTTCTAATGGACGAGTATGCCGCATTTCAAGCCTCAATTAGCCGGGATAAAAAGCGCCGTGACGAGGTGGAAGAACTCATGCGTAGTATAGTCTTGATGGGGCGGCAACTTGGCTTTTTCGTTTGGATTGCCATGCAAAAGTCCGACTCCGGCGATATTCCCACGGCTATCCGTGACAATTTACCACTCAAAATCTGCCTTGGCAACGCCCCGGCAACTACGCTGTTGACGATTTTTGGCCGCTCGGCAGACCTGCCATCCCGGCATTGGAACAAAGGGCAGGGGCTGATTTTTTGCGACGGCATCACCGCCGCGCCTCGACCTGTGTCGTTTCCTACACTTGCTTTTGATATTTTCGCGGAGTTGACTCAACACGATAATCTTCAATCCGAGGGCGTAAACCCGGAACCCCCGTGATGTAATCACGGGGGTTCCACACCTAAAAGCCGAAAAAGGGGGTGGTACAAATGCCCTCACTATCCGTAGGAGTAGATGAGTTTACCCTTATTCTGCAACCAATCGACAAGGTTAAAATTACAGAATGGCCCGAGGTTGCAGAGCAGATAATCACAACATTTCTTTGTAAATCAAAACTCGCTGAATTTTTTGGAGAGATGGAACGAGCCGAAAAGGTACAGGCGGGATATACTTCCGGGCTTACCTATACAAATAGGCCGTGGTATCTGGTAATCAGTTGGAACGAGGATATGCCCACGATGGGGATATGTGTACGCTATTCCGCTCACGCATACGCCACATATAAGCAAGAGTTCAAAAAGAGGTTTCAATCCGATATAAATATCGCTGTATTCCTCGATATGGTGCAGGATGGTGCATATACCACACGTCTATCACGCATTGACCTGACAGCAGACTATTTTGACTATTCGGATGAATTACTTCCGGGCAGACAGCTTTCCCCGGATTTGATTTATGAACGGTTGAAAGATGGCTCCTATGTAGTGAAAAACCGAAATGACCGGCAATCTGTCCGAAATATGTCGGCTATCGACAAGGACGGGACCTACGAGACCTTTTACATCGGGTCAAGGGCAGGTAAATCCAATGGATTTTTAAGGTGTTACGACAAAAAGCAGGAACAAATTAAAACAATGGGCTACCGTTATGACGAGGCGCTACAATATAAAAGCTGGGTGCGGTTTGAAGCGTCTTTTCTCCATGACTATGCGCACCAGATAACAAGCGAATTGTTGAGAAACAGCAAAACAACTCAGGATTTGCAAAAACTGATTGCAAAATATATCAGCGATAGATACCGCTTTATTGATACATCCACGGGTGAAGTGACCGCATTTTCAGATGACTTAATTGGGATTGCTGTCGGGACAAATGCCGCTGCGTTGATCGCAACAAGCCCACGGGACAATACACTACGTCAGTCCATTGAGCATCTGCGCTCTGGGTCTGGATTGTACCCCACAATGTATAAGGCATACAGTATTTGGGGCGACGGTGCAGATAGACAGCTTATCGAGTATCTGTATGACGATTATATATATGACTTTAAGCTAAGATTGCTGACAGGCAAAGAAGAATATAAAATGCGTGAAATGCGGCTCTGGCTCCAAAAGCACGGGGCGGAAACCGCTAAATATCCGCTGGAAAGTTATCTTGAACGCTCTAAACATGAGGACATTAGTACTTTAGAACAATATGAAGATTAGAGGTGACAAGTTATGTATCGAAAGCAACTCCCGTTTGAGTATTTGGGAAAAACAACTATGGTTGTGCTCCATGTCGGGCATTATGAACCGAGTGGGCGGTTATCAATCGAATTACTGCAAGAAGGTCTATACGGACTTGAACCGATTGCAAGGATGACTGTCAATCTGCCGGTTACTGCGCCCCTGGAAGCAAATGAAGCCTTTATTGATAATGCCCTTGTCGGTGACGATGTTCTGCGGTTTATCGAAGATAATTCGCTGGGTAAGGAATTGACTGTACCTTATGAAAACTATAAAGCAGTGGCGTTTAACATGGATAAACTC
Organism: uncultured Oscillospiraceae bacterium; assembly: GCA_944385365.1. Lineage (GTDB taxonomy): Bacteria > Bacillota > Clostridia > Oscillospirales > Oscillospiraceae > Avoscillospira_A. Next base: position 33,195 of record CALWWW010000001.1, read on the forward strand.
TATGAGTATGACCCAGACGGTGCGACTGCCTTTATGTTGCGTCAATTCCGCCTTTGATACCTTTGTACCCAGAAAGACGGTGATGACCTATGAATGAGTATCGCAGCCCCAATATGGCCGGAGAACTGGAAGAAACAGTAATTCCCGATTTTGAAATCGAATCGCTGGCTCGTTGCCTGCTCCCGAAAATTCAAGCGTACTTTGAAAGCCCGGAAGGGCAAGCGGCTTTTGCTGAATGGAAGAAGCAGCAAAATAGCGACGATACATAAAAAACGGCCCTTATCTGTTGTAGCAGATAAAGGGCCATTTAAGGTTATATCGCCATGTCTTTGAGATAAACAACAAATCCGAACCCGTCCCCGATGGGGAACAAGTTCGGATTATGTTGCTTTGGTGGAGGCGGCGGGAGTCGAACCCGCGTCCGAAAGCAGCTTGACAGGAATCTCTCCGAGCGCAGTCCGTTCTTTACATTCCCTCACCGTAACGGGAATGGACACCCTTTACGGATCAGTAGCTTCATCATGCATGGTGCGGGCAAAGCTTACCGCACGCACGTGCACCGCTCATCGACGCTCCAGCCCGGCTCGCGGTCCTTCCGGGGGGAACGGGCGCCTAATTAGGCAGCCAAGGCAACTTTATTGTTGTCAGTTAAGTTTAAAAATTGCCCGTTTTATAGAGGCCAGGCGCCTCTGCTCGCTATTCCAGCCTCACCACCCCCGTCGAAACCGGTACGCCCCCATATGGTGCCTGCCGCGGTTTACCCGCGGCAGGGGTGATCTGCCATTACTCTGGCAGGATACTATATTATATCGCATTTCCGGCCGTTGTCAACCGGAAACCATGCCCATTTTCAGAAGCGGCCGTAGGGGTCCTTCAGCTTCTCGGGGGGCATGTAGGTCTTGCCCTGGGTATCCACGGTGATGGACTTGATCTTCTGCTCCTCCTGGGGCCGGTCGGCGCCGTCGGTCTTCACCGCCGCGATGGCGTCCACCACGTCCATGCCCTCGATCACCTGACCGAAGGCGGCGTACTGGCCGTCCAGGAACTCGCCGTCGGCATGCATGATGAAGAACTGGCTGCCGCCGGAGTTGGGAGACTGGGCACGGGCCATGGAAACCACGCCCCGCTTATGGGACACGTTGTTGTCCACGCCGTTGAGCTTGAATTCGCCCTTGATGCAGTAGCCGGGGCCGCCCATGCCGGTACCCTCGGGGCAGCCGCCCTGAATCATAAAGCCGGAGATGACGCGATGGAAGATCAGGCCGTCATAAAAACCGGACTGGGCCAGGGTGACAAAGTTGCGGACCGACTGGGGGGCCACATCGGGGAACAGTTCCATGACGATCTTGCCGCCGTTCTCCATTTCAATGGTTGCAATGGGATTTGCCATACTTATCGATTCCTTTCCTTCATAGCCCGGTCCATCTGCCGCTTGGCATCCTTGCGGGCGGCGTCCTCGCGCTTGTCATAGAGCTTTTTGCCCTTGCACAGCGCGACCTCCACCTTGACGCGGGCGTTTTTAAAGTACACAGACAGGGGAATCAGCGAATAGCCGTCCTGTTTGATCTGACCATACAGCCGGTTGATCTCCCGTTTGTGCATCAGCAGCCGCCGGGGCCGCATGGGGTCTTTATTGAAAATATTGCCCTTTTCATAGGGGCTGATATGCATCTGCTTGAGCCAGATTTCTCCGTCCTTGATGTTGCACCAGGCATCCTTCAGGTTCAGGGTGCCCTGGCGAATGGACTTGACTTCCGTGCCGAACAGCTCAATGCCCGCCTCGAACCGCTCCTCTACAAAATAATCGTGGAACGCTTTCTGATTCTTGGCCGCGATTTTGATGCCCTTGGATTCCATGGTGTTCACCGTCCTGTTTGGGAAATTTTACTCAACGCCGTTAGTATAGCACAGATGGCGTCGCTTTTCCATGGGAAATTTGTTGACTTTCGGAGGAATCATGGTATGCTGGCCGTAGAGGGGTATCCCAGAGATCCCCTGTCGATTTCTACCCCGAAATACGGATAGGAAATGGAGGCTGCATGGATATGAAGCGATGGATTCTGTATTTGCTGGCAGCCGCCCTGCTGGTTCTGCCGGTAGGAGCCTACGCCGCACAGCCCAGCGGCTGGGCCGCGGAGGGGGTACAGGCGGCGACAGCGGCCGGTCTGGTACCGGAACCGCTCCAAACGAACTACGACGCGCCCATCACCCGGGCGGAATTCTGCGCGCTGGCGTCCGCGCTGTACACCGTCTGGGAGGAAGCCGGACAGGTCCGGCAGCAGACGCCCCAGCCGGTTTCCTTTACCGACTGTGAGGACGAAGCGGTGCTGCGCTGCGCGTCTCTGGGTATCGTCAACGGTGTCGGCGGGGGCCGCTTTGACCCAGACGCCCCCATCCGGCGGCAGGAGGCCGCGTCCATGCTCCACCGTCTGGCGCTGCTGCGGGCCGATGCCGACGCCAGCCCGGCCATGCCCCATGTCTTTTCCGACGGGGCGGAGTTGCGCGCCTGGTCCCGCAGCGATGTATACTGGGCCTATGAAAACGGCATTATGCTGGGCACCGGTGAAAACGGTTTTCACCCCAACGGCTCCTATACCCGGGAGCAATCCATTCTGACCATGCTGCGGCTGTACGATCCCGCTCAGGCAGCGTCGCCCGCGGAAACGTCGGAATATCCCTACCATGAGGTGGTGGACAGCGCCGGTGTCGGTGCGCTGCGGGTCCATCTGGAGGACGCCGACGGCAACCATGTGCTGACCGATATCGGCGATTCCAGCGGCTACTTCTATACCTCGGCGTTTTTCAGCAGCTGGATCAGCGTGACGTGGGACGGCGGCAGCAAAATGGCCCTCTATGTGCCGGAAACCGGACGGCTGATGGAGGGATATATGCTGGATACGGTTTACACATCCGACGCAGCCAGCAGCGTCGCCTGGGGCTGGGCGGCCAATGACACCCTGGACCGGGTGGTGCTCCACGCGGACGGTACCACCGGCGGCACCTATCTGCCGCTGACCGGCTGGTACAACGGTCAAGCCATCGTCTGGCTGGATGACAACACCCTGGGCGGTATCAACGCATCGGAGAAGGTGCTGTGGACCTGTCCGGCCCCCGGCACACCGGAAACCATGGTGACCAACTGTGTCAATCATCGCGTTGCCATCCAGCAGGACGGCGGTTGGAAAATCCTGGACAGCAGTGGAACGCTATCTCCGCTCATTCCCGGCGGGCTTCATCTCTGCCGTTAGAGTGACAGCTATATCGTAGACCTCGACGGTATCTACACCCTCTATGACCAAAACGGCGCCGTTCTGGCGGGGCCTTATGCCGGCGGCCGCTACGCAGAATCTTTGCGGGAGGTGGGCCAGGACCTCTATTGCTACAGCAATGATGGGGAAACCACCTGCTTCCGCTGCCCGGCGGGCAGCCGTCCCACGCCCCTGTTTCCCGGTGTAACGGTGGAGGATTCCACGATGGTCACCGATGGCGGCGGCGTCTACGCGGTTCGGACGGCAGAACATACCGTTCTCTGCTTCGACCGGTTTGGCGATCTATTGAGTACAATCCAACTTCCGGCAGAATCGGTCGCTCAAAACTGCAATCTTACCTTTACAGACGGCTGTTTGGAAGTATCCTATTCCCTGCCGGATGGACAATCCCAAGTCGTCCGCTACCTACCCACGGGCGAATTGGTGTCATAAGGCACATAAGGAACCAACGGCCCCCGGCTCCCCTCTTACGTGGGGGCGCCGGGGGCTTTGCAGGTGTGCGTTTTATTGTTCGCCGTTTTGCCGGGGGCCGTTGCCCCGGTTGCCACGGCGGCGGGGCCGGTGGCGGCCATCGGCAAAGGCTACCACTCTTCCCGGCAGCTCCGGCGCGCCGGACCGCAGCTTTTTCACCGGGCGGCCCGTTTGAACCGGCTCCTCCGGCGGCAGCGGCTTATGGCGGGGCTTGTGCTCCATCTGCACCTGGAGCGTCTTCTGCTCCGGCTTCGGCTCGGCGGCCTTGGGCGGCTGCGCCGCTTTCTTTTTTCGCTTGCTGCCCTGTTTCACCGTCTGAGACGCGCTTTCGCCGGACGTTCCGGTGGCTTCGACAGTCTTGTTCTCCCTGGGCTGCTGCTTCGACGGACGGGGGCCCCGCTGGACCTTAGGGGTAGGCTCGAAAATTTCCATGGGGAACGGATGGTCCTCCACCACGGGCACGGTCTTTTTGGTGAGCTTTTCAATATCCTTCAAATAGGCCAGCTCGTCAAAGTTGCAAAAGCTGATGGCCAAACCGCTGTGACCGGCGCGGCCGGTGCGGCCAATGCGGTGGACATACGTTTCCGGGATATTGGGCAGGTCGAAGTTGATGACCAGGGGCAATTCGCTGATATCGATGCCCCGGGCGGCGATATCCGTGGCCACCAGAACGCGGATGGAACCGTCCTTGAAGCTCTCCAGCGCCTTGACCCGGTTGGTCTGGCTCTTGTTGCCATGGATGGCCATAGCCGGTACGTTGTTGCGGTTCAATTCCCGCACCACCCGGTCCGCGCCGTGCTTGGTGGCGGTAAACACGAGAATGGTCTGCTCCGGCCGCTTCCCCAGCAGCCACAGCAGCAGGTCCCGCTTTTTGGACTTGTCCACCTTATAAAGCTGCTGTTCGATGGCGTCCACGGTGGAAGACTGGGGCGTTACCTCCACCCGCACCGGATTGTGGAGAATCTGCTGGGACAGGTCCGCGATTTCCTTGGGCATGGTGGCGGAAAACAGCAGCGTCTACCGCCGCTGGGGCAGACGGGCGATGACCTTGCGAACATCGTGGATAAAGCCCATGTCCAGCATCCGGTCCGCCTCGTCCAAAACGAAGGTTTCAATCTTTTTCAGGTCAATGTGGCCCTGGTTGCACAGGTCGTTGAGACGGCCCGGCGTAGCCACCAGTACATCCACGCCCTTGCGGATGGCTTCCACCTGGGGCATCTGTCCCACGCCGCCGAAAATTACGGTGCTGCGCAGGGGCAGATACTTGCTGTATCGCTCAAAGTTGTCCTGTATCTGCAACGCCAGTTCCCGTGTGGGTGTGAGAATCAGGGCCCGGATGGGCTTATGGGAACCGTCGGCCTTTTTCTGGAGCCGCTGCAAAATGGGGATAGCAAAGGCCGCCGTTTTACCGGTGCCCGTCTGGGCGCAGCCGATGAGGTCCCGGCCCGCCAGCACCGGCGGAATGGCGGCAGCCTGAATGGGAGACGGCTCCACATAGCCCATATCTCCCACCGCCCGCAGCAGGGCGGGCAGCAGTTGTAAATCTTGAAATGTCATGGAGTTTCCTTTTCTAAATCAATTTCGTGATAGTTCTGAACAATCAGTATATCATAAGCCTGACGCAAAAAGCAATGAAAATTGCCATTGACACATGGTGTAAGATAGAAGTATCGGAATCGTTTTACAATCGTACCAAAAGGAGGGGTTGGATTGCCCAGACGACGCCAAAGCGTTCGGACCCATGGCAAGCGGATGACGGCGCTGTACATTTTTCTCCGGCTGTCGGTCATCGGCGTCCTCATTGCCCAGTTTCTCAACGGCAACTATGAGAACGTCTTTCTCTGCGTCCTGACGCTGGTCCTGTTCACCCTGCCGACTCTGCTGGAGCGGCAGCTGCGCATTGATCTGCCCGACACGCTGGAAGTCATTATCCTGCTGTTCATCTACGCCGCCGAAATCCTCGGTGAGATCCGTGCCTATTATACCCATATCACCCATTGGGATACCATGCTGCACACCGTCAACGGTTTTTTGTGTGCCGCCATCGGCTTTTGTCTGGTGGATTTGCTGAACCGCAATGAGCGCATTTCCGTAAAGCTGTCGCCCTTTTATATGGCGGTGGTGGCCTTCTGCTTTTCCATGACCGTCGGCGTACTGTGGGAGTTTTTTGAGTGGTCCATGGACATGTTTCTGGGCTACGACATGCAGAAAGACCACATCCAGACGTATCTGGCCTCCGTGTCGTTGGACCCCACCAACTCCAACCATGTGGTGACAGTGAAAAATATTGCCGACACCATTCTCGTATTCAAAGACGGTACCCAGCAATCCCTGGGGCTGGGGGGCTATCTGGACCCTGGCCTTTACGACACCATGAAGGACTTGTTCGTCAACTTCATCGGTGCCGTGGTCTTCTCCATCATCGGATTTTTCTTTGTCAAGAGCCGGGGCAAGGGCCGGTTTGCCAAACGGTTTATCCCCCGCGTGCTCATGGACAACGAAGTGCCGCCCGATCAGACTGAATAAAAGCAGCGGGCCGGTTCCTGTGGGAACCGGCCCGCTGTTTTCTTGTTTCTTACGGCTGCAACAGGTAGGAAGCGACCACCTCGCCCATATAGGCAATGTGGAAATCCCGGTTGGAGCCGGTGGCGTCGGAGCCCACGTCCTGGGGATAGTATTTCTCCAGGAACCGGGGCGGGATGGCGTCGGGGTTCTGGGCCCGCCGGTAGATGACGCGGCACTCCAACGTCAGGGGCAGCTGGGCAATGGCCGGTACAGAAACCTCCACGCCCGGCACCGCCGTCAGGCCCAATTCTTGAAACTTGTCCACGTCCCGGCCGGATTTGGTGCCGCAGAAGCCCAGGATTTTCCGGTCAAAGTCGCCGACGGGAACGTTGATGGTAAATTCCGGGTTGGCGTCCAGCAATTCTCTGGTGAAGCGGCCCGTCCGGACAAAGGCCGTGAAAATGGGAATGCCCCATTCCATGCCCAGTGTGCCCCAGCCGATGGTCATGGTGTTGGTCCGGCCATTGGCGGCAGCCGTCAGCAGAATACCGCCAGGCAGAGCGTTGAGAATCTCCGATGCTTTGTCATAGACGGGAAACATCTGTCGTTCCATGGAAGCTGTCCTCCTTTACAGCATGGGGCGGTCCCGGTGGATATACTTACCGTGGCTGCCGGCCAGGACCACACCCTTGTCCACAGCCAGGGAGCCGCGCAGATAGACGCTGCGGATGCTGCCGCAGGTCTGGAAGCCCTCAAAGGGCGTGTATCCGGCACGGGATTCCTGGCCCTCGGCGGTGATGACCGTGTCGGTCTTGGGGTCGTAGACTACAATATCGGCGTCGCTGCCGGGGGCGATGACGCCCTTTCGGGGCCACATGCCGTAGAGCTTGGCGGGATTCTCCGCCAGCACCTGGGCCAGCTGCCCAACACTCAGTACATGGCCGCCCACCAGCAGTGAATAGGCCAGCAATCCACGGGTCTCTACACCGGGCAAGCCGCCGGGAATCTTGGTGAAGTCGCCCCGTCCGGCATCCTTTTGCTGCAAGGTAAAGCTGCAATGGTCCGTGGCAATGGTCTGAATTTCGCCGTTGGCCAGACCGTACAGCAGCGCCGCCTGATTGCCGATTTCCCGGATGGGAGGCGCACAGACATAGCGGGCCGCCTGACTGTAATCCTCCTGGAAGTAGACGTCGTCCTGGAGCAGCAGATAATGGGGGCAGGTTTCCACAAACACCGTCTGTCCGCGGCGGCGGGCGGCGCGGACCTCTTCCAAGGCAGCGGCGGTGCTGAGATGGACGATAATCACCGGCGTTTCAGCAATCTCCGCCAGCCGCAGGAGCCGGGAGACGGCCTCCGCCTCGGCGGCGGCGGGACGGCTCAGGGGATGGGCGCCGGGGCCGGTGTCGCCGGTGGACAGATATTGCGCAATCAGTGCGTCGATGACGCCGCTGTTTTCGCAGTGGTAGCCCGCCAGACCGCCCAGGTCCCGCAAGGCCTCCATGGCGCTGAACATGTCCCGGTCCCCAATCATCATGGCCGGATAGGTCATGTACATTTTAAAGGTGGAAATGCCCTCGTCAAACATGGCGGGCAGTTCCCGGCGAATGTCGAGGTTCCAGTCGTCGATGGTCATGTGGAAGCCGTAGTCACAGGCGGCCTTGCCGTCGGCCTTTTGGTGCCACAGGTCCAGACCGTGGCGCAGGCTCTCGCCCTTGTTGGGGCAGGCAAAATCCACAATAGTGGTGGTGCCGCCCCGCAGCGCGCTGCGGCTGCCGGAATAGAAGTCATCGGCCGTGGTGGTATTGCACACATCCAGATCAAAATGGGTGTGACCGTCAATAAAGCCGGGGAACAGCAGCATTCCCGTGACATCTGTAATCTGCTGGGCCATCTCGTCGAGGTTCAGGCCCACGGCGGCCACCTGTTCGCCATCGATGAGCACATCGGCCCGGACGGGGCCGCTGCCGCCCACCACCAGACCGCCTTTGAGCAAGTGTTTCATACCGTTCGCTCCCTTCTGTTTTGGTTGTCCTCATTGTACCACGTTCCCCCGCAAAACGGAACGCATGGGTTGTGTAAAAATTTTTGAAAAAATAGTTGACATATCCGAAAAAACAGGGTATACTATCAAAGCACCAAGGGAGTGCATAATGAAATATGGGGGTATAGCTCAGCTGGGAGAGCGCTTGAATGGCATTCAAGAGGTCAGCGGTTCGATCCCGCTTATCTCCACCAAAAACGTCCTGAAATTGAAAGATTTCAGGACGTTTTTCCTATGATTACAGGAATCGTTGTCAACACGCAAAACACCGCCTATTGACAACGATTTTGTTGTTGTATATTATATAGATAATCTATATATAAAGGAGGTCAATCTATGTCGGTAGACAAAAGCCTGTTGGCCGGCAGCACCACCACGCTGATTCTCAAGCTGCTGGAGGAACGGGACATGTACGGCTATGAGATGATTGAAACGCTGGCTCTGCGTTCCGACCACACCTTTGACTTCAAAGCCGGAACCCTTTACCCCATTCTGCACACCCTGGAAAAACAGGGGCTGGTATCCTCCTATGAGCAGCGGACGCCCCAGGAACGCATCCGCAAGTATTACCATCTGACAGAATCCGGCCGGGAACGGCTTCAGGAAAAGCAGTTGGAATGGACGCGCTTTGTAAATGCCGTGGAGAAGATTTTGAAAGGGGGCGGCGTCCATGCCTTCCAATGAGCACTTCACCGAATATTGTCAGCAGGTATCGCAGCAAATTCGCTGGAAACGGGTGCGGGGCGTCGTGGCGCAGGAGCTGGAGCAGCACCTCTGTGACCAGCAGGACGCCTATGTGGAACAGGGCCACGATGCGGACGAGGCCGCCCGGATGGCGGTGGCTCAGATGGGTGACGCCCAAATGGTGGGACAGGCCCTGAATCAGACCCATCGCCCCCAAACGCCCTGGCTGCCCATGTTTGTCATCCTGGTGCTTCTGGCCGTGGGGCTGGTGCTGCAATCCATGCTGTCACCGGACGCCATATGGGCGCTCCCCTATGGGATCGCCGCCGCCGCGTTTATCCTCGGTTATTTTATGGACACTTCCCTGCTGGGCCGTCATGCCGGTAAGGTCTATGGTCTTGTGCTGGCACTTTCTCTGCTGGCCTTATTCCGCATCCGCGTTTCCTTGCATGCCGTCATGTTGGGGCATAGCTTTGCGGTTTTGTCGCTGCCCCCTTTCGACATCATGCTGGGCAATCTGACGCTGATTTTTCCCATAGCCTATGGACTGTTCGTATACTGGATGCGGAACCGGGGCATGTTGGGTATCGTCTACTGTGGGCTGGCCTATCTGCCCTTTGCGGGCTTCCTGCTTTGTATTCCCACCATCATTGGGTTTCTGCTCTATACCATCGCCAGTTTGGTGCTGCTGTGTACGGCCATCTGGCTGGGCTGGTTCCACGTGCGCCGGGTTCGTGGATTGGCCCTGGCACTGATTCCCCCGTTGATGTGTTGCGGCGTATTTCTGGTCACTTTGCTCTCCTCGGAAAGTTTGCAGTTCCGCAGCTTCCGTATCGATCTGGACGGCCATCTCAATAATCAAGTGCGGGAACTTGTCACCCAGGCCGCATTTTGGGGACAAGGCGGCGGAGACCTTTCCACCATCCCCAATCTGGAAACGGATTACACCCTGCTCTACGGTATCCACCGCTTTGGCCTGGGGCCGTTTCTCGCTCTGATGCTGTTGTCTGTGGGACTGTGCATCTTCTGTATGCGCCGTGGTCTGCGTCAGCAGAGCATGCTCGGAAAGCTGCTGGTTGTGGCCGTCAGCACCACGTTTGTTTTACAAGTGCTGTCCTACGGCGTTACCAACCTGGGGTATGCGTTGTTTGGTGCCATTTCCTTCCCGTTTGTTTCCTACGGCGGCACAGCCCTGGTGCTCAATTCCCTGCTCATGGGCTGTATGCTGTCGGTTTTTCGGATGGGGCCATGGGTCCGGGACGCCGTCACAGCTGTGCAAAAAGTTTGAACTATCACCTGTTACATACAAAAACACGCCCAACTCCGCAGGGAGTTGGGCGTGTTTTTCCATATTTGGTTCATTGCATTCAAAGGGCGTTTGCATCGAATACCTTACGGTTCAGAGCGTCGCCCTTTCGGGAATAGAAGAAGAACGTCACGGAGCTGAGGAACCACGTCAGCGGGTACACCCAATACACCGTCAGAATGCTGCCGGTCAGCGGCACGGCGATGGACAGGAAGGTAACCCGGATGGCGCACCAGCAGATCATCAGCACCACCATGGGTACCATGGCCTTGCCCGAACCCCGCAGCACAGCAGCAGAGGCATGGGAATAGGCCAGCAGGAAATAGAACAGCGCCGCCGTCCGGGATTTATCGGTACCGAAGGCGATGACCTCCGGTGTACTGTCAAAGGCTGCAATCAGCTGGGGTGCCAGCACGAAGATGACCACACCGATCAGCTCGGCCAGAATCACCGTTGTAAGGATGCCAAACCGGGCGCCCTTTTTGGCCCGTTCAAACTCTTTCGCGCCCAAATTCTGGCCGATAAAGGTGGTCAGTGCCATGGCGAAGCTGGTGATGGGCAGAAACGCGAAGCCCTCCACCTTGGTATAAGCGCCGTAACCGGCCATGGCTATTTCACCGAAGGCGTTGACATTGGACTGGACGATGACATTGGCAAAGTTGATGATGGAGTTCTGGACGCCGGAGGGTACGCCCAGGCGCAGCACCTGGCCCAGCATCCCCTTGTGGAACCGGACCTCCCGCCACCGCAGACCGTAGGCCTCCCGGGAACGGCCCAGCTGGACCAGACACAGCACCGCACTGACAATCTGGGAAATCACCGTGGCCGCCGCCGCACCGCCTACACCGCAGCCCAGTCCGGCGATGAACGCCAAGTCCAGCACCAGATTGACCACGGAGGAAACGATCAGATAGTACAGAGGGTGGCGGCTGTCGCCCACGGCCTGCAAAACGCCCACGCAGATATTATAGAGAACGTTGCCCAGGGAGCCCAGGAAATAAATCCGCAGATACACCACCGACTGCTCCATGACCGCCTGGGGCGTATCCATCCACTGGAGAATCTGCGGTGACAGCACCATGCCCACCACGGTCATCACCACACCGGCCACCAAGCCGAAAGCCACGGTGGTATGGACGGCACAGCGCAGATTTTTTTCATCCCGCGCGCCGAAGAATCCGGCCACCACCACGCCCGCACCGGTGGACACGCCCATCAGGAAGCCGATGAGCATATTGATGAGACTGCCGGAGGAACTGACCGCCGCCAGAGCGTTGAGCCCCAGGTAATTGCCGACGATCAGGGAGTCCACCGTGTTGTACATCTGCTGAAAAAAATTGCCCAGCAGAATGGGCAGTGCAAAAAAGGCGATCCGTTTCCAGATGGAACCGGTGGTCATGGGTTCCATAGTCTTGACCACGACGCCCCTTCCTCTCTCCGGCGGGTAACGGACCGCCGGTTCTCTTGTGTGGATATATACTACACCAATACGGTCCCACTTGCAACCGTTGCCGTCAAAACCCTATGCAGCCGGGATATTGTTTTGTCGAAAAAAGTGCGATATGCTTGGAAAAACAGAAAAAGAATGGAGGAAACAGCGATGAAAAAACAAATAGCCCTGTTGCTGGCTCTGATGACAGCCCTGTCTCTGACGGCCTGCGGCTCCAAGACCGACGACACGGAGACGGCCAAGGACCCGGCGGAGGAGACCACCACCCAAACGCCGGAAACCCCTGAGGAGCCGGAGGAACCGGAAGAGCCGGAAGAACCCGAGGAACCGGAAACGCCCGCCTTTACGCAAGTGAATATCGGCGACACCGTAGCGTTGAACGGTGTGGACCTGGAACTGACCACAACGCAGTTCCTTTCCGGCGATAAGCTGGGTGACGGCATTTCTGTCTCAACCCACAGTGACAGCAATCTGTATTTCTGGCTGGAGGGTACCATCGTCAATGTCGGCACTGAGACCCTGAATACGCTGGGATTGGAATCCGCGGTCTCCATCGTATTTGACGATACCTATACGTATACCGGCGAACTGCTGATCCGCAACATGGACGGACTGGGTCCTTTTGCCGAAAGTCCTGTCTATCTTTGGGCTGACGTGCCGCCGGCAATGTTGGAGAAATATCAAACCGTCAAGGTCCAGCTGGGCTACAACGACGGCTTTGGTGATTACGACTGGACGGCCAACTCCGAGCGGGTGGTCATCGGCTATACCAATCGGTATGAATTCGTCCAGAGCGGCGCTGCCCCCTCCGCCAATGGCACCAGTGACGCGGCCACCGCGGCTGCAACCGGCGGCGCTACCGCCGAGCCTGCCGCTCAGCCCATTGCCATCGGTGATCTGATTACCACCAATGACTATGAATTCACCCTGAAAAAGGTGTAACTGTCCTATGAGGTTCTGCCTCCCAACACCAGCAGCGTCTACACCAGCTATCCCGCTGAGAGCGGCAAGGTCTTTGTCCATGTGGAAGCCGACGTAAAGAACACCATGCAGCGGGACCTGCGCATTGATGAGCTGTTTACCGCCTCGGTCCTCTATGACGGCCAGTATCCCTACGACGGCTTTACCATCGTCAACGACGGTGACAACAATTTTGACTGGGTGGGCAGCTATACGGCGGCCACGCCCCTGGAAACCTGCATTGCCCACGCCCTGGTCGAGTGCCCCGTCGAGGTGGACACCTCCGGCAAATCCATTCTGGTGACGCTGGATTTGGGCGGCACCCAGTACGAATACACTCTGCGTTAAACCCTTTCCCATGCATAACAAACGGTGCGCTGCGTTGGCAGCGCACCGTTTTGCCGTATTTTACAGGGGTTTGCCCGCCAGAACTTCCATATAGTCCCGGTAGTTGTCCTCCAGCAGCTTGGGCGTGTCCAGCTCATAGGGACAGTGGGCCGCACATTGTCCGCAGTGGGTGCAGTCCTCCACCTTCTTCATCAACGCCTGGCCCTTCTCATTGAGGTGTCCGGCGCTGGGCGACCGGCGCAGCAGCAGGGACATGCGGGCAGCGGTGGCAATGTCGATTTCCGCCGGACAGGTGGGCATACAGTAGCCGCAGCCGCGGCAGAAGCTGCCCGCCAATTCCTTCCGATCCCGCTGAATGACCGCTTCCAGTTCCGGCGTCATTTCCGGCGGGTTTTGGATGTAGCTGAGGAACTCGTCCAGCTCCGTCTCCCGCTGGATGCCCCAGATGGGCAGGGTGTCGTACTGGGCCTGGAACGCGTAGGCGGCGGCGCTGTTGGTAATCAAGCCGCCGGACAGCGCTTTCATGGAGAGAAAGCCCATATTCTTTTCCCGGCACAGGGTCACCAGCTCCAACTCCTGCTGACCCGTCAAATAGCTGAAGGGAAATTGCAGCGTCTCATACAACCCCGATTCGATGGCCTCCCGGGCCACAGGCAGCCGGTGGTTGGTGATGCCGATATGGCGGATTTTGCCCTGCCGCTTGGCTTCCAGCATGGCGTCATACAGGCCCGATGCATCGCCGGGACAGGGACAAAACGATGGATTGTGGAACTGGTAGAGGTCCACATAATCGGTTTTCAGATTGGTGAGACTGGTGTGCAGGTCTTTCCAGAAGTCCTCCGCCGTCTCCGCCGCCGTCTTGGTGGCAATGTACAGCTGATGGCGCACGTCGCTCAGGCCCAGTCCGATTTTTTCCTCACTGTCGGAGTAGACCCGTGCCGTATCAAAAAAGGTGATGCCGCCGTCAAAGGCCCGCCGCAGCAGCTTTGCCGCGTCCTGGTGGCTGATGCGCTGGATGGGCAGCGCGCCGAAGCCATTTTTATTGACGGTGATCCCCGTTTTTCCCAATGTAATCTGTGCCATGATACACCCTCCTGTTGCCGGAGCCGCGCCCCGGTGGTTTTCTTTCAGTATACCGGATTTTTCCGGTTGGGGCAAGGGTTGCGGCGCTGCCCGTTGCCGGTCATTCCGGGGCAGGTACAGGAAAAAGGCGCTGCCCACGCCGGGGGTGCTGTCCACCTTCACATAGCCCCCCTGGCCCTGGGCAATCTGCCGCGTCAGGTAGAGCCCCACGCCTACGCCCTCGGTCTGCCACGCGCCGGGGCACCGGTAAAAGCGGCCGAAAATTTTGGATTGTTCCGTCTCGGGGATACCCGGTCCCGTATCCCGCACACAGATGGCGGAAAACAGCTCATAGCTGCGCACCGACACGGTCACCGTGCCGCCGGAGGGCGTGTATTTCACCGCGTTGTCCAGCAGATTGCAGACGGCTTCCTCGGTCCATTTGGCGTCAAAGACAGCGTCTCCCGCCGTCTCTCCCACCGTCAGCGTGACCCCCTTCTCCCCTGCCCTGGGTCCGTACTGGGCCACGGCCCGTTCCACCATGGAGGCCAGGTCCCCGGCCACAGGGTGCAGCGTCAGAATGCCCGTCTCCAGCCGGGAGGACTTGACCAACGCTTGAATCAGCGTTTCCAGCTTTTCCGATTGGGCGTCGATGGCCGCCGCACAGTCCCGGCCCTGGGGCGAAAGGGGCTGCTCGGCCAGCAGCTGGGCGTAGAGCCGCAAGTTTGCCACCGGCGTTTTCGTCTGGTGGGAAATATCGGAAATCAGGGCGGCAATCTGCTCCTTCTGCTGCCGCAGATTCCGGGCTGATAAGGCACTGGCCGCCAGATAGCGGGCCATGCGGGCTTCCAGGGCCGACAGCCGCGTCTCGTCAAAGTCCGATTCCGTAAAATCGCCGTCCATGGCCTGGGTCACCATCCGGTCCAGCCGGGCCATGGTGCGGGCCGTCCGGTATCGGTCCACCGCCACAACCGCCGCCGCCAGCAGCAGGGCGGCGGCCATCAGCAGGCCGCTCATGGAGCCACCGCCCAGGTGTATCCGATGCCGTAGACAGTGCGGATGTAGTCGGGCCGGGCCGGGTCCGCTTCCAGCTTGGCCCGCAGCCGCTTCACCGTGACGGACAGGGCGTTCTCCTCCACAAACTCCGCCCCGTCGCTCCATACCCGCTCCACCAGGGCGGTACGGCTGACAGCGTGGCCCCGGTTTTCCACCAGGACCCGCAGGAGCTTCTGTTCCGTTCGGGACAGTTCAATGGGTACGCCGTCCCGGCGGAACTCCATCCGGTCAAAGGCAAAGGTAAAGGGCCCCAACGTCACCACGGCGGCAGGGGCGGAACCGCCCCGCCGCAGCTGGGCATTGACCCGTGCCCGCAGCACCGCCAGGGAAAAGGGCTTTGTGATATAGTCGTCGGCCCCGGCTTCCAGGCCCGTGACCTCATCCAATTCCAGATCGTTGGCCGTCAGCAGAATGACCGGCGTCCCATCGCCGCCGCTCCGCAGCCGCCGCAGCAGCGTCAAGCCGCTGCCGTCGGGCAGATTGACGTCCAGTATCAGCAGGTCGAACCGGTTGGCCGCCAGCCGGCCTCCGGCCTCGGCCAGCGTTGCGGCCCGTTCCACCACCCGCTCCGGCCCGCCCAGGGCCATGGCGACGCCCCGCCCCAGGGCGTCGTCGTCCTCCAAAAGCAATATCCGCTCCATAGGGTCCTCCTTGTCTCGCTGTTGGTCCGATTATACCACCTGGGGCAGGAAAAGCATAGGCCCCGCCCCTTGCCAAACATATCCGGTTGGGCTACAATCATAGTATCCAAACAGACCCACCCGGCGGAATCGGCAGAGGAGGCGGACCTATGATTGATTTTTCCAAAATGGACCAATACCGGGAAAATAACCGGATTGAAGCCAAAAAGGCCCTGGGCGGCCTTCCTCACAGCATCTGGGAGACGTATTCGGCCTTTGCCAACACGCTGGGCGGCATCCTGCTGCTGGGGGTGGAGGAACACCCGGACCACTCCCTGCATACGGTGAATCTGCCGGACCCGGACCGGCTGATCCGGGAGTTCTGGGACATCGTCAACAACCCCAAAAAGGTCAGCGCCAACATTCTCACCGACCAGCAGGTTCAGACGGTCACCGTGGGCGGCGACCATATCATTGCCATTACGGTGCCCCGTGCCCTGCGCCAGGACCGGCCCGTGTACATCGGTGTCGATCCCATGTCCGGCTCCTACCGCCGCAGCGGCGAAGGCGATTACCGCTGTACCAGAGAAGAGGTATGGAGCATGCTCCGGGACGCCGCCGTGCAGACCCAGGATATGGACGTTCTGGACCGTGCGGACATGGATACTCTGGACCCGGACAGCATCCACCGGTACCGGACCCATTTGCAGCGGCGGCGCACCGGTTGGGAGGACCTGCCGGACCCTGAATTCCTGGAACAGCTGGGGGCGGCGGGCCGGGACAGCGGCGGCATACTCCACCCCACGGCGGCGGGTCTTTTGATGTTCGGCACGGAATCCGCCATTGTCGCCCAATTTCCCAACTATGCCCTGGAATACCGGGCGCAGGCCGCCGAGCCGGAGGGGCATCCGGACCGGATTGTGTCCGATTCCGGGGACTGGAGCGGCAATCTGTACGACTTTTACCGTCTCGTGCAGGAACGGCTCTATGGAGCCTCGGCGGTGGATGCGGTACGGGACGCTTTGCGGGAAGCCCTGGTCAACTGTCTGCTGAATGCCGACTACCACGGGCGGCAGGGCGTGGTCATTGCCCGGCGGGGGGACCGCATTGTGTTTTCCAACCCCGGCGCGTTTCGTATTGCCGTGGAACGGGCCAGAAGCGGCGGCGTATCCGACCCCAGAAACGCGGCCCTGACCCGGATGTTCCATCTGGTGGACCTGGGCGAGCAGACCGGCAGCGGCATTCCCCGTATTTACGCGGTTTGGCAGCAGCAGGGCTGGGAACAGCCGAGAATCGAAGAACGGTTTTCCCCGGACCGGACCATTTTACAGCTGGTCCTGGGCAATTCCCAACGGGAGCAGCCCGCCACCCTCATGGGCGGCCGTCCGGCGGCCATGGGCCCCATCCGGAAACAGATGATTATCGAATACCTGACGGAACACATCCGCGCTTCGGCGGCGGAACTTTCTGTTCAGGTGCAGCTGGAACCGGACCGGGCGCTGGCATTCCTGGACGAACTGATGGCAGAGGAAATTGTCATTGCCCACGGCGACGGTCCGGACCGGGTCTACCAATTAAAAGCATAGAAAAACAGCGGTGTCACTCGGATAAACCGGAGCTGCACCGCTGTTTTTTCTGCTTTTTTGTAAGCCGACGGGCATCCATCCTCCGCTTCCCCATCTGGACGGGATGGTTGCCCCATGGTATACTGTAGCTGAAAAGCGCACAACCCGAAAATCACCTGTGAATGGAGGTAAATTCCATGAAACAACTGTTCGACTGCACCCGCGACGGCAACGCGGCGCTGTGTCGCCGGGTTCCCTGCAAGCTCCGCATTCTGGCCGCTCTGCTGGCCGTTTTGATGGCCTTTTCTGTTTTGAGCGGCTGCGCGGGAAATCAAGAGCCGCAGATTTCCCTCCAGACCTCCGCCGACGGCGGCTCTGCCGGCGGCGATACCGAATCCGACCTGGACGTGCCTGCTGTGGAGACCCGGCCCCGGCTCCAACTGCTGGATTTCAGCAGTCTGTCAGGCGGTGCCGTAACGCCGTCGGTCCCCGCCTATCAGGTGTCGCCGGGCCTCTCCAACGTGGTCAACCTCAACCAGTTCTATCTCTCCGACGCCGTCACATCCAAGCTGGAAGAAAACCTGTTTGTGGTCACCGGCAGCTACGGCAACGAGTTTTTTGAACTTTACGAGGACAACCGCTACTATCAGCTTCCCAACTTTGTCACTGTGGACTCTCTGATGCACACGTATCACCTCTATTTCAGTCTGCTGCTGAACCGGACCGAGAAAAACCACCTTTTCGATGCCCTCAAGTCCCTGACCTTCTCCATGCTCGACGCCTCCCAGCGCCAGTATGACGCCCTCCGGGGTACCGGCTGGGAGGAAGCCGCCGCACGGAATGTGGCCTATTTCGCCGTGGGCGCCAAGCTGCTCGACGGCACCGCAGCGGTGCCGGAGTACGCCGCCGAGATGGTGGAAACGGAGTTGGGCCGGATTATGGAGACATCCGGCAATCCCGTACTTTCGACCGTGGCGCTGGACTACATGGACTACTCCCAGTACATTCCCCGCGGCTACTACGCCGGGGACCCGGTGCTGGAAGCCTACTTCCGCGCCATGATGTGGTATGGCCAGGTCAACTTCTCCCAGACCGCCGAAGACGCCGCCGACCCCGACACCCTCACCCGCAGCGCATTGCTGATGACCCTGGCCATGGACGCCGACAGCGCCGCCTGGGAACAAATCTACGCTGTAACCTCTTTCTTCGCCGGGACCAGCGACGACCTGGGCTACTATGAATACGCCCCGGCCATTGAGGCGGCCTACGGCAGCATGCCCGACGTCTCGGCGCTGCCGGAAGACGAGGACAGCTTCGCGGTCTTCAAGGCCATTCTTGCCAAGATGGACCCGCCGGCCATCAACTCCGTGCCCGTTTGGGACGCGGACCTCCAGCCCGGCACCGTCGATGACATTCTCGCTTCCAAGAAGGGCTTCCGCTTCATGGGCCAGCGGTTCACGCTGGATGCGGCCATTATGCAGCGTCTGGTTTATCGGGCCGTAGAGGAGCGATCCGACGGCAGCCGCCGGATGCTGCCCGACGCTCTGGATGTACCGGCGGCCCTGGGCTCCGACAAGGCCCTGGAGCTGCTGGACGAGATGGGGGCCACCAGCTATCCCAAGTACAGTGAGAACATGGAAACGCTGCGCGCCTGCGTTGCCGACGCGCCGGAAGCCACCTGGTCCGCCAGTCTCTATTCCAGCTGGCTTTACACCCTCATGCCGCTGCTGGAGACCAAGGGCGAGGGCTATCCCTCCTATATGTGCAGCGGCGAGTGGCAGAAGAAGGCCCTGGAGACCTTCGCAGGCAGCTATACCGAACTCAAGCACGACACGGTCCTCTACTCCAAGCAGGTGGTGGCCGAAATGGGCGGCGGTCCCACGGAGATCATCGATGACCGGGGCTATGTGGACCCGGAAGTGGAGGTCTATGCACGCTTTGCCCTTCTGGCCCAGCAGACTGCCGAGGGCCTGGATCAGCTGGGCTTCCTCAGCGACGCCGACCGGGAAAACCTGTCCCGTCTGGCACAGCTTGCGGAACTTCTGCGGACCATCTCTGAAAAGGAGCTGCGGAACGAAACCCTCACCGACGAGGAATATGAGCTCATCCGCGGCTATGGCGGCACGTTGGAGCACTTCTGGATCGAAGCCGTCAAGGACAAAGCGGAGGCGGAGTACTTCGACGCCCAGGAGATTCCCTCTTCTCTGGTGACCGACATTGCCACGGACCCCAACGGCACAGTGCTCCAGGTGGCCAACGGCCGCCCGGCGGAGATTCTTGTGGTGGTGCCGGTGGACGGTACGCTCCGTCTGGCCTCCGGCGCGGTCTATGACTTCTATCAGTTCACCCATCCCAGCGCCGACCGGCTGACCGATGAGGCGTGGCGGCAGATGATCGGCCAATGGTTCACCGCCGACAGCTACTACAACTGGGATGCGCAGGTGGAGAAACCCCAGTGGACCACCAGCTATTGGTGTGTGGAATGACGAAAAAACAATGGATTTTTGCGGGAATCGCGGCGGTGTTCATCGCCGCGATTGCCCTATTTGCCGACTTGTATTCCAAGGCCGTTCCGCCCCGGTGGGTACCGTGGCAGGAAGCCCGTCTCTCCGGTACCACGCCGGGCGAGCCGGACGAAATTCTGCTGGAAAACCGGACGCTGCGGGTCCGGACGGCGGGCGAAACCGTCTGGGAGACGGAACCGGAAATTCCGGTGCAGGATGTTCTCTGGCAGGACATCGACCACGACGGCAGCCGGGAACTGCTGCTTCTGTGCTGGCGGCAGGGCCGCTACGGCGACAGCCGCCCATTCTGGGTGGAGGAAAACGACACGTCCTGGTCCCAGCACATTTTCATCTATGATTGGACCGGCGACACCATGCGCCCCATCTGGATGGCCTCGGAGCTGGGGCGGGAGGTGGAGACGTGGTCCTTTGGCGAGACGCGGCGGCTGGTGCTGACGGACCGGCGCGGCGAGGAAACCGCCTGGGATTGGCTGAGCTGGGGCCTGACCAACATTCCCCTGGTACCGGCGGAACTGACCTTCGCAGTCCTGGGGGACAATCTGATTCACCGGCAGATTTACGACTATGCGTTCCGGCGGCAGAACGGCGACTTTTCGTTCTGTTATGAACCCCTGGCCGACGAACTTTCCCAATACGACGTGACGGCCATCCAGCAGGAGGGGCTTTTTGTCACCGAACCGTCGGAGTACGCCTCCTTTCCCCTCATCGGTACACCCATCCAGGTGGGCGAGGCCCTGGCCGATGCCGGCTTTTCCGTGGTCAGCTGCGCCGGAAACCACGCGTTGGACTGCGGCACCGAGGCCATCGACCGGACCGCATCGTTCTTTGCAGACCGCGGTATTCTCAGCCCCGGCATCCAGGCGACAACCGACGGCGGCTTTCGCGCCTACGAGGTTTTGGAGAAAAACGGCATCCGCTGCGCGTTCCTGGGCTTTACCCAGACCACCAACGGCCACCGGTTGCCGGAAGATACCCCCTGGTCCCTCCACACGCTGGACAACGAGGACCAGGTCCTGGACGCTCTGGCGGAAGCCCGAGCGGATGCGGATTTAGTGGTGGTGTTCGTCCATTGGGGCACCGAATACGCAGCGGAGCCCGACGAAACCCAGCTGCGGTGGGCACGGCTCTTTGCCGAGGGCGGTGCCGACGTGGCCCTTGGGACCCATCCCCACGTTCTCCAGCCCGTAGAATGGGTGGAGGGCCGGGACGGTCACAAAACCCTGGTGTACTACTCCCTGGGCAACTGCATTTCCGCCCAGTCGGACCCGGCCTGCCGCCTGGGCGGTCTGGCCTGGTTCACGGCGGTTTTGGAGGACGGTGTCTGCCGCATTGCCGAGAGCGGTCTGAAAACCGTGGAAACCCTGGAGGAAACCGGCCGCTATACCGTGGCTCTGGTCCCATCATAAACGTCTGGAACCACGGCAACATTGGTCTGAACATATGAAATGCCCGGCCCGCTTTCACGGGCCGGGCTGCTTTATCATTTGAGAACTTTACCAGGTCCCATACATTGCCCAGTATCAGAGCGGCACGGCGGCCTGTTTGAGTCGGTCAAGTCAAGGGATGCATGGTGGAAAAGGCGCTGCCCTGCACCACTTCCCGCAGATTGGCCCGCAGCTCTCCGGCGCCGGCACCGGTCATCTGCCGTTCCCGCACCAGCCACTGTCCGTCCACAAACATGTGGCGCACATTGCCCGCCTGGGCGCTGTAGACCAGAGTGGAATAGGGGTCGTAAACCGGGTACATATTGAAGGAATCCGTCTCCAACAGGACGCAGTCCGCCTTCTTCCCCGGCTCCAGGGAGCCGATGACGTTCTCCAGACCCAGGGCCCGGGCCGCGCCCACGGTGGCCATCTCCACGATGGCAGCGGCAGGCATGGCGCTGCGGTCATGGCTCTCGTTTTTCTGGAAGTTGGCGCAGAAACGCATCTGTGTCAGCAAATCCAGGGTGTTGCCGCTGGCAGGGCCGTCGGTGCCGAAGCCCACATGGATGCCCCGTTCCAGCATGGCCATGACCGGAGCCACCCCCTTGGCGGCTTTGGTGTTGGAGGCGATGCAGTGGGCCACCGAGGCCCCGGCCGCCGCCATCCGGTCCAGGTCCGCTTCCGATACCCGGATGGCGTGGGCCAGGATGGTCCGCCGGTCCAGAACGCCCAGGGCATCCAGGTACTCCACCGGCGTCTGGCCGTAGGTCTCCCGGAAATAGGTCATCTCATAGTCCATCTCCGCCGTGTGGAGGGAAAAGGGCGTGGCGGCGTTTTGGTCGATGGCATGGGCCTGCCGCAGCACCTCCGCCGAGCAGGTGTTGGTGGCGTGGGGTGCCAGATACACCTGGACCCGGCGGCCGGGACGGTTCCAGCGGTCCATCAGGTCCCGGCCATAGGCCATGGCATCGGCAGGATTGGCAAAGTCACAGGTTGGTGCGTCCATAAGGGTCTGGCCCGCAAAGCCCCGAATGCCGCTGTCCTCCATGGCACGGGCCGCCTGCTCCGTAAAGTAGTACATATCCAGCACTGTAGTCACGCCGCTGAGCAGCAGCTCCGCCGCGCCGTAGCGGGTGGAATGGTAGACCATGTCGCCGCTCATGGCCTGCTGCTCCATGGGCAGCAGGAAGACCCGCAGCCGGTCCTTGCAGTCGTCGCCCAGGCCCCGGAACGCCACCATGCCCAGATGGGCGTGGAGGTTCACCATGCCGGGCATGAGAATCCCCCGGCGGCCGTCGATAACCGTGTAGCCGGTCCAGTCCCGGCTGCGATAGTCCTCCATGGTGCCGACATGGCGGATCCGGTCGTCCTCCATGGCCACATACCCGTCGGGCAGAATGTCCCGGGCCCCATTCATGGTAACAACGATGCTGTTGATAATCACATGTTTTTTCACAGTATCCCCCCTTCTTCCCCATCCTGCCAGAATAGCAGGGGCAGCCTGGTCTGAGTTTTCACCAGGAATAATCCCCGTTCGCTGACCTTCAGCTCCGGCGATACCAGCAGGGACTGGGTGGACAGGTTCATGATGACGTTGTTGTTGTCGTAGCCCAGGGCCTCCATTGCCCGGCGGACTGCGCCCAGCTCCCGGGCCAGGTCCTCAATGGGGCCATCGGACAGGATGCCGCCCACGGGCAGACCGGCGGCGGTGACCTGCCCGCCCCGAACGCAGACGTAGGCGCCCTGACGGCGCACCACCTCCCGCTGAGCGGCGATCATATCCTCGACGCAGTTGCCGCTGACGAGAAGATTGTGGCTGTCATGGGACCAGCTGGTGGCCACGGCCCCGGGAGCCGTGAAGCCCGGCTCGGTGAGGGCGTGGGCGATGCCGCCGGTCTTACCGTAACGCTCATAGACCGTCACCAGATTCAGTCCCGCCCCCTGCCAGTCCACGACGCCGTCCCGGACCGGCAGGGTCCGGACCCGATGCTCTGTGGCGTTGCCGAAGGTCTTGCAGCCCATGACATTGGCCTGGACCTCCGTCAGATGGTCCGGCACCCGCAGGACAAAGTCCTCGGCCACGGCCTCCCGGCAGTGGATGGAATGGTAAAAGGATTCTGGAAAGCGGAAGTTCTCCGCCGACGGCTCCTCCCCTGTGTACGGCCTGCCCCGCTTGTAGACGGCCTCGATGGCGAAGGTGTCCAAATCCGACAGAATGAGAAAGTCCGCCAGTCTGCCGGGGGCGATGATGCCCCGGTCGGTGAAGCCCATGCGCCGGGCCGGGGTCCAGGTGGCGCAGTAGATGGCCTGTTCCATGGCCATGCCGTTGGCCGCGGCCAGCTTGATGTTTTCGTTCAGGTGGCCTTTCAGCAGCTTGTCAGGCATGACATCGTCGGTGACCAACGCTGCGTTTTCCCACAGATGATGGTCGTTCATGGCCGCGATCACTTCCCGTGTCAGGGATTTGGCCTGCAATTCCAGGAACATGCCCTTGCGGCTCTTTTCCACCACGGACTCCGGCGTCTGCTGGGTGTGGTCGGCGTCCACCCCGGCGGCGATAAAGGCCGACAGGTCCTCGCCGGTGATGGCCGGACAGTGGCCCTCCAGCCGCAGGGACGGCCGACGGCGGCGGCACAGGGCGATGATGCGCCGCAGCAGCGTCTCCTCCTGAGACACCAGGGCCTGAAAGTTCATGACCTCGCCGAGACAGACAATTTTCTCGTTGGCCAGCAGGGTCTCCACCTCGGCTTCGGTGATGGCGCCGCCGCTGGTCTCCATGGACACGTCGGTGGATGGCACACAGGACGGGATGCCGTAGAAGATATCCAGCACCGGCGTCTGCTCCAGAAATGCTTCGATGCCCGCCAGGCCGAAGACGTTGGCGATCTCATGGGGATCGGACACCACGGTGGTGGTGCCGTGGGTCAGGGCCCACCGGGAAAAGGCGTAAGGATAGGTCATGGAGCTTTCCACATGCATATGGATATCGATAAGGCCCGGGACAATATATTTGCCCGTGCAGTCCACGACCCGGTCCGCCGTCCAGTCCGCAGATGGAAAAACAGGGGAAAGGGTTTGAAACCTTTCCCCTGTGATCGCCAGATCCATCTTCAAAAAGCATTGCTCAAAGGTTTGAAACACCAACGCATTTTTCAAAATCAGATCTGCATGCATACGATTCCCTCTCGACGGCTCAGCTGTTGAGGGTACGGTTCCACTGGTCGATCCAGCTCTCCAGCTGGGCGTTGACGAAGGTGAAGTCCAGCACACGGGCATTGGCGGCGGTGTCGCCGTAGGTCAGGGTGGCGGCCTCCTCATCGGTCAGGGTGACGGTGCTGTTGGTGGGCGCCTCATTGAGGACGGCCACGTTGTTCTTCTGGACCTCTTCGGACAGGCGGTAGTTGATGTACTCATAGGCCAGGTCCATGTTCTCGGCGTTCTTGGGAATGTTCAGCAGATTGAAGTTGGCATAGGTGCCGGTGGGCGCAATGTAGGTCAGTTCGGGGTTGGCACCCAGGATGACGGGCACGCCGAAGTCGCCGATGATGGCGGCGGTGATCTCACCGGAGGTGAACATGTTCACCAGATCGGAGGACTTGGAGTAAGTCTTGACGATATTGGGCTTCAGGGCGGCCAGCTGCTCGAAAGCTGCGGCACCGTTGTCGGTGGTGATATCCACACCGGCGTGGTCGGAAGCAATGTAGACCATGGCGGGGCCGAAGGTGGTGGTGATATCGGGAATGGCGATCTTACCCTCCAGGGCGGCGTCCCACAGGTCGTCGAAGGAGGTGATCTCCATGCCGCAGGCCTCGCGGTCATAGACGATGCCCACGCTGTTGATGGTGTAGGCGATGCCCTGGCCGTTCTCCGCCAACTCCTTGGCGGGGGCGATAAGGTTCTCGGCGTTGGGAATCTTGGACAGGTCCAGCTCAGCAAAGAGGCCCTCGTCAGCGCCCTGGGCCGTCAGGGCCTGGGACAGCTCGATGACGTCGATGCCGGCGTTGGCATTGGCGGACAGCTTGGTATAGCGCTCATTGGTGGTGCCGGTCTCAGTGACAATCTCACAGTCGGCCTGCTCCTCGAAGGGGCCGTAGACCTCCTCGGCGGAGATATCCTCGCTGAGGCCGTAGGTGGACAGCACCAGCTTGTTCTTGCTGCTGCCGCCGCAGGCGGTCATGCCCACCAGCATCATGCAGGCCAGGGCCAAAGCAATCAATTTTTTCATGTTCCATTCCTCCATTTTTCTATAAAACGCGCCGCAATACGGCTTAGTTTTCCTCGTTGGCCACCAGGACCAGCTTGTTCTGGGGCAGATACAGGCGGATTCCCTGTCCCTCGTCGTAGACCTGATCCGGGTCCATGTTGACGGTCAGCTTGCCGGCCTCGGTCTCAATCTCATACTGGTAGCTCTTACCCAGGAACGTGCGGATGCCCACCGTGCCCTTGAGGATGTTTTCCGTCTGGTCCGGGGCGGCCACGGTGATATCGTCGGGGCGGATGGTACCCTTGCAGGCCGTCAGCTCCGAGGGCTCGGCCACGGTGAAGGTCTGGCCGCTGGGGGTCTTGTACGTACAGCCCTCCACCCGGGTCAGATTCAGGAAGTTGTGGAAGCCGATGAACCGGGCGATAAACTCCGTCTTGGGCTTCTTGTAGATGACCTCGGGGGCGTCGTACTGCTCGATGACACCCTTGTTCATGACGGCCACCTTGTCGGAGATGGAGAAGCACTCCTCCTGGTCGTGGGTGACAAAGATGGTGGTGATGCCCAGGGCCTTCTGGATGCGCTTGATCTCCACGCGCATCTCCACCCGGAGCTTGGCGTCCAGGTTGGACAGGGGCTCGTCCAGCAGCAGCAGCTTCGGCTCGATGACCAGGGCGCGGGCCAGGGCCACGCGCTGGCGCTGGCCGCCGGACATCTGCTGGGGGAAGCGGTCCTTCAGCTCCGTCAGGCCGCAGATTTCCAGCATGTGCAGGACCTTCCGGGAGATTTCCTCCTTAGAGAGCTTGCGCAACTTCAAACCGAAAGCCACGTTGTCAAAGACGTTCAGATGTGGGAACAGGGCGTAGCTCTGGAACACCAGACCGAAGCCCCGCTTGTGGGTGGGTACCTTGGTGATGTCGGTGCCGTCCAGGGACAGGGTACCGCCTACGGGCTCGATGAAACCGGCCACCACCCGCAGCGTGGTGGTCTTGCCGCAGCCGCTGGGACCCAGCAGGGACACCAGCTCGCCCTTCTGGATGTCCAGGTCCAAACCCTTGAGCACCTGCTTGTTTTTGTCGTATACGACGTCGATGTTTCTCAGTGACAGAAATTCCATTTTCAACTCTCCCGTTTCTTACTTTGCCAGAGACGCAATGCCAAGGGTCTTGTCCACCACGACCATGATGATCACCGTGGCAGCCATGAGCAGCACGGAGACGGCGGACACCGCCGGGTCGTAGTTGTACTCGATATAGTTCATCAGCGTGGCGGGGAAGGTGCTGACGCCGGGGCCGGTCAGAAACATGGAGACCGGGATATTATTGAAGGAGTTGATAAAGGCCAGCATAAAGGCGGCGGAGATGCCGGAGGTGATGTTGGGCAGCACCGTCAGGAAGAAGGCCCGGCCCTTGGGGCAGCCCAGGCTCCAGGCGGCCTCCTCGATGGCGAAATCGAACTGGTCCAGACTGGAGCCCACCACCCGGATCACATAGGGCAGCGTCACCATAAAGTGGCCGATGAGCAAACCCGTGAATACGGGGATATCCAGAGACAGGACGATGAACTGATAGAGGACAAAGCCGATGACGATGCCCGGCACGATGGTGGGGCTGAGGAAGATGGACTTGAGCAGTCCCTTGCCCCGGATGTGGGACCGGGCCAGGGCGTAGGCGGCGGGGATACCCACGGCCAGAGCCAGAACCGTGGCCAGCAGGGCCACAATGATGCTGGTGCGGAAGGATTCCAGGAAGGACTTGGTGGTAAAGACCTTGGCGAACCACTTCAGCGAAAAGCTCTCAATGGGGAACTGGATGGCGTTGCCGCCGCCGAAGGCCGTCACGGCAATGATGACCAGAGGCGCCACCAGAAAGGCGAACACCAGGACGGCAAAGACCGTCAGCACTTTTCCTTTTCTCATGTCTTATGCACCTCTCTTGTCCAGCCGGGCCGCAATCTGGTTGAAGCACTTGATCACGACCAGGGTAATGACGATCATAATGACCGAAATGATAGCAGCGCCGGTCCAGTCGCCCACGCTCATGGCCCGCTGATAGATGAGGGTTGCCATGACCATCTGCTGGTTGCCGCCCAGCAGCTGGGGGGTGGTGTAGGCCGTCAGGGTGCCGGTGAACACCAGGGTGCTGCCGACGATGATACCCGGCAGGCTCATGGGGAAGATGACCCGCAGAAAGGCCGTCAGCCGGTTGGCGCCCAGGCTTTCGGCGGCCTCCATCATGTCGTCGCCGATGTTCTCCATGACGCCGGCCACGGTGACGATCATCAGGGGCAGGAACAGATACACCGAGCCGATGACGATGGCAAACTCCGTATAGAGGAGCTTCACGGGCTCGTCGATGACGCCCAGGGCCAGCAGCAGCCGGTTAATGATGCCGTTGGTGCCCAGAATGTTGATCCAGGCGAAGCTGCGCATGACGGAGTTGGTCATCATGGGGAAAATGGCCACAGCCAGCAGAATGCCGCGCCAGTGTTTGGTGCAGCGGCTGACGAAATAGGCCGTGGGGACGCCCAGCACCATGCAGCACGCCGTGGTAACGACGGCGATGCGCACCGTGCGGTAGAGGATGCCGCGATAGTATCCGTCGGAGAAGAACTCCACATAGGCCGAGAAGGGATAGCCCTCGGCGAAGATGGACGGAAACAGCACCTTCAGCAGCGGCAGGAACAGGAAGACCGTCAGAATGATTAAAATTGGCGTAATCATGTAGTATGCGCTTCGATTTTTCATCTTCATCCCTCTTCAATCGCGATGGTCATTTGGCTGCCATGCCAAATGTTTCATATACTTTAAAAATTATAGATTATAGAAAGTTGATTTTTGCATGTCAAATATATATAATCTATAAAAACTATGCAGTTACGCCATACGCTTGACCGCACCGGAACGGAGGAGTACGCCATGGAATCGAGAGAAGTCCGCTACATCGCCGCCATTGCCCAGTACAAGAGCATCAGCAAGGCCGCCGAAGCCCTGTACATCTCCCAGCCTTCCCTGAGCAAGTACCTCAAAAGTGTGGAAACGCGGCTGGGCCAGCCCCTGTTCCAGCGCATCGGCATGGAGTACATCCCCACCTATCTGGGTGAACGCTACCTCCACTATGCCCAGCGCATCCTGGACAGCGAGCAGGAATGGAACGAAGAGTTCCACGACATCCTGCAAAACGGCTATGGCCGCATCAACCTGTGTCTGCCCATTATGCTGAGCAATGTGGTGCTGAACCAGGTACTGCCGCTGTTTTACCAGCGATACCCCAACATTCAGATCAATCTCTTTGAGGAGATGAACTTTGTGGCCGAGCGGGCCCTGGCGGACCCTTCCATCGATCTGACCATCTACAATCTCCATGAGCTGCCCCAGGAGCTGGACTATCAGATTCTGGGCCAGGAGGAAATTCTGTTGGTGGCGCCGCCGGACCATCCCCTGACGGCCGATGCCCAGCCCCGGCCCGGCTTTGGCCATCCCTGGGTCAGCCTGTCCCGGTTCCGTCAGGAGAAGTTCGTGCTCCTCTACCCCGACCAGAATACCGGCAACGCCGCCATGCAGCTGCTGAACAGCTACCACATGGACCCCGATATCCTCCTGCGGACCCGTAACAGTGAGCTGACCATCCGCCTGGCCATCAACGGCATGGGCATCACCTTTGCCCCGGAGCGGTATTGCCGCTACCTGCTGACGGCGGAGCAGCAGCGCCGCTGCTGCTTCTCCGTGGGCCGGGCAAAGCCTTTCACCAATACCCTGGTGGCCGCCTACCGCCGCCAGCGCTACCTGTCCACCCACGCGCAGGGACTGATCCATATTCTCCAGGAATATTGCAGTTCCGGCCGCTGAGCAGGCAGGACCCCGGCTAAGCCTAATTTCATTATTATATGCACTCCAAAGCAGCCGCCTCCGGGAGAAAGACCAGGAAACAGCGCAGAGTGTCAAAAAACTTTCAAAACACCCCCGTATCTGGTACAGGACATCAGATACGGGGGTGTGTGATATGGAGCAGTAGAGAAAGGAGTTAAGGAACGAAGTCGTAGCGACAGACCCGAAAACATTGGTACCCGGAGATCATGATTGCTGAAAAAGCAAGAAAAACACCTGATTTCCAAAGAAATCAGGTGTTTTGGTGGGGGATGGTGGATTCGAACCACCGAAGGCATAGCCAGCAGATTTACAGTCTGTCCCCTTTGGCCACTCGGGAAATCCCCCATATGAACTTGCTTGAGCTGCCTAGCTTTTGGAGCTGGTAGACGGACTCGAACCCCCGACCTGCTGATTACAAATCAGCTGCTCTACCAACTGAGCTATACCAGCAATCTCAAGAGCATGGGTATTATATCGCTTATAGAGCGGATTGTCAATAGCTTTTTTAAAATTTTTCATTTTTATTTTTTTGCCGCATAGAATACCATCGAAAGGCGGTGGTTTTCTTGCCATGTATCTATCTCCATGACCCCTCCCGCTTCCCCAACTATACGGCGGCCCTGGGTCTGGCGGGGCTTTCGGTGGCCGCCACTCCAGACAAGGCCGACGGCCTGCTGCTGCCCGGCGGCGGCGATCTGGCCCCGGAGCGGCTGGGCTGTGACAGCGCCCTCTGCCGGGACGTGGACCGGGACCGGGATGAGCGGGAACTGCAACTCTGTGACCAGTTTCTAACGCAAAACAAGCCCATCCTGGGCATTTGCCGTGGAGCCCAGGTGCTGGCCGTGGCCCTGGGCGGCAGCCTGACGCCCCATGTGGACGGCCACGGCGGCAATGACGACGGCAGCGACCGGTTCCACGACACCCGGACCGCCGGACTGCTGACGTCCCTTTACGGTCCCTGCTGCGTCGTCAACACCCATCACCATCAAGCCGTGGCCGCGCTTCCCGAGGACTGCTCCATTTTACAGGTGTCTCTGGACGGCGTGGTGGAAGCCTTCGGCCACCGGCAAAAACCGGTATTGGCCGTCCAATGGCATCCCGAGCGGCTCTGCGGCCCCTATGCACGGGCTGACGCCGCCGACGGCGCCCTGATTTTCGGCTGGTTACGATCAGTCTGTGGAGGTACCGTATGAGAGCTGCGATTTCCCATGATGATTTCCCGGCGGTGCTGGCGCTGCACCGGGCCGCCGGAGACTGCGGGTTTCTCCGCTCCTATTATCTGCCCCGGTTCCGCCATGCCGGGGTGGAACTGGTGGTCGGCGCTGTATTTGTCCACCCATTCACACCGCCGGGGGCGGCTTTGGAGAACGCATTGGAACAGCTGGCCGCTGTGGAAGCCGAGGTGGCGGTATGCGGCGGCGCGTTCGCCCTGGTGACTACGGCGGAGGAGTTGGAAGATGCCCGGCGTCGAGGGCAGATTGCCCTGGTGCTGTCTTTGGAGGGTGCGGCCCCCCTGGGCACCACGTCCGTTCTGCTGCCCATGCTGCACCGGCTGGGAATCCGGCTGCTGGGGCTGACGTGGAACGGCCGCAATGCCTTTGCCGACGGCTGCATGGAATCCGGCGGACTGACGGCGGCGGGGCGGAACCTGGTCCGCCATGCCTGGGACCTGGGAATGGCCGTGGATGTGAGCCACCTCAGCGACGCCGGGTTCCGGGAGGTGTTGGCCTTGGGCCAAGGGCCGGTGCTGGCCTCCCATTCCAACTGCCGGTCCCTCTGCCCCCACAATCGGAATCTCACCGACGGCCAGTTGACAGCCCTGGGGCGGCGGAACGGTGTGGTGGGGCTCAATCAGGTGTCCTTTCTGGCCCGGCGGCCCCACAGCCGCGACGGTCTCGACGATCTCTGCGCCCATCTGCTCCACCTTTGGGACCGCACCGGCGGCCGGGCCTGTCTCGGCCTGGACTTTGCACGGGAGTATGCGGAAGCCATGTCCCGCCGCCGTTCGTACTGGCTCCACTGGGACCCGTCCCAGGAAGATGTGCTGGACGGCTGGGGCGGCCTTGCCGCTCTGGAAGACCGTCTGCGGGAACGGGGCTTCCCGCCGGAAGCCCTGGAGGCGGTTTTTTACGGGAACCTATGGAATTTTTTACATAGGGTTCTGCCAAGTAAGCCGGTTCCGGCCAGCGGACTGCGTCCGACCCATGGTTCCATACTTTAACATGGTAAAAAAGTATTGCAAATAGTACAATCCCTGTTATAATCAATATCCGCAGGCACTTGTCTGCGGATATTTTTGTATGAATAGATAGGGAGCGTTGCTATGGCTCTTTCGTATCACCGGCTGCTCCATGCCATTCTGGACATTGGCGAGGCCATGCAGAACAGCGGCGCGGAAATCAGCCGCGTGGAAGACAGCATCAACCGCATGTGTATGGCCTACGGCGTCCGCCGGGTCAATTCGTTTACCATCACCGCCAATATGTTGGTCTCTCTGGAAGTGGACGACGACACCGTCATCACCCAAACGCGGCGGCTGCACCAGGTCTCCACCGATATGACGCGGCTGGACCGGCTCAACGACCTGTCCCGCTATATCTGCGCCCACAAGCCGCCGGTGGAGGAAATCCAGCGGCGGTATGCGGAAATTCAGAATCTCCCCCGGCTGTCCAAGCTCATGACGTATGTGGGCGGCGTGCTGACGGCGGCGGGTTTTACCGTGTTCTTCGGCGGCAACCTTTGGGACGCGCTGGCGGCTTCCCTGCTGGCCCTGCTGGTGGAATCCATGATGCTGCTGCCCATCCGGCGGCAGATGAATCCCCTGTTCTACCTCTTCGGCACGGCTTTCTGTACGGGCCTGGGGGCCTTGATTCTCTACAGCATGGGCTTGGGCAATCACCTGGACGCCGTGCTCATTGGCTGTATTATGTTGACCATCCCCGGATTGGCCATTACCAATGCCGTCCGGGACCTGCTCAGCGGTGACACCTTTTCGGGCCTGTCCCGTCTGTGTGAATCGCTGCTGCAGGCCGGCGGCATCGCCTGCGGCTTCGCCCTGGCCATCTATCTGCTGGGAAGGGGGATTTACGGATGACGGGTATGGAACTGTTCTGGCAGCTGGCTTCCGCCTTCCTCGGCTCCTTCGGCTTCGCCATTCTCTTTCACGTGCGGGGGCTGAAACTGTTTGTGGCCGGTCTGGGCGGCATGGCCACCTGGGGGTTCTACCTGCTGATGCACGCCCACATGGAATCCCTGCTGGTGGCCAATCTGTTTGCTGCCCTGTTTGGCGGTCTTTTCGCGGAGATCATGGCCCGGCTGCTGCGGGCTCCGGCCACAGTGTTCGCGGCCCCGGCCGTCATCACCATGGTTCCCGGCGGCTCCTTGTATTACACCCTCTATAATGCCATCGCTGGCAACGCTGAAGCGGCGTCGGAATACGGTCAAACCACCTGGGATGTGGCCGTGGGCATCGCCATCGGATTGGCTGCCGTCACCAGCGTGTTCCATCTGCTGACGGTGCTGCGTCGGAAATATCAGCCCAAACCGCAATGAAAAAATCGGGAGCGCAAGTGCTCCCGATTTTTTGTTTTTAATCGCCCAAGGCTTTCGTCTTTTCGTAGGCCGCCACCACGGCTTCAAAGGTCGCCGAGCGGAAGCCACCCCGCTCCAGGGCCCGGACACCCTGAATGGTGCTGCCCGCCGGGGAGCAGACCTCATCCTTGAGGACGCCGGGGTGTTTGCCGGTTTCCAGCATCAGCTTGGCCGTACCGATGACCATTTGGGCCGCGTACAGCAGCGCTTTCTGCCGGGGCAGACCGCAGGCCACACCGCCGTCGGCCAGGGCTTCCAGGAACATATTGCAGAACGCGCCGCCGCAGCCCGCCACCGCCGTGCCGGAGTCCAGCATGGGTTCCGGCAGCCGGTCCAGCATACCGCCGGCGGCCAGAATGGTGCAGAAGTCCTGGACCTCCTCCTCGGTCATCTGGTGGTTGGGGGTATAGAAGATCATACCCTCGCCGATGGCCGCCGGAGTATTGGGCATAATCCGCAGAATCGGATAGTCCTCCCCCACCATCTGCGCCAGCGTTTCCAGCCGCAGGCCCGCCGCCATGCTGACGAGGATGAACCGGTCCTGACGGGCCGCCAGCACCGGGGCGATTTCCCGCAGAACACCGGCCATCATCTGGGGTTTGACCCCCAGGAAAATCCACTTGGCATTCTGGGCCACCTGGCTGTTGGAGGTGGTCACCTGACAGCCCAGCCGCTGGGCCAGCACCTCCGCCTTTGCGGCGGTGCGGTTGGTCAGCAGAATGGCCGCCGGGTCCACGGTCTTACAGGCGGCTTCCACCAGGGCGCCCGCCATATTTCCGGTACCGATAAATCCCAACTGATACATTCTATCGTTCCTCCTTATCGAATTTGTCCGTTGCCGCGGATAATATATTTATACGATGTCAGCTCCCGCAGGCCCATGGGGCCTCTGGCGTGGAGCTTCTGTGTGGAAATGCCCATCTCACAGCCCAGGCCGAACTCTCCGCCGTCGGTGAACCGGGTGGAGGCGTTAACGTAGACGGCGGCACTGTCCACCAGGGCCGTAAACAGCCGGGCGTTCTCCTCGCTTTCGGTGAGGATGGCTTCCGAATGGCCTGTGGAGTGGGCGGCGATATGGCCGATGGCCGCGTCCACGCTGTCCACCACGGCCACGGCCAAGATATAGTCGAGGAACTCCGTATCAAAGTCCCTGGGACCGGCCACCATGCCGTCCAGAACGGCGGCGGCCCGCCGGTCACAGCGCAGCTCCACCGGCTGCAAGCCCCGCCGCACCCGGTCCCGCTCCAGACGGAACCGCAGCTTGGGCAGAAATTCGGCGGCGATCTTCCGATGGACCAGCAGCACCTCGGCGGCATTGCAGACGGAGGGGCGGCTGGTTTTGGCGTTTTCGATGATGTTCAGCGCCATGTCCTGGTCAGCGCTTTCATCCACATAGATATGGCAGATGCCGGTACCGGTCTGGATGCAGGGCACCAGGGCATTCTGGACGCAGGCGTTGATGAGGCCGGGACCGCCCCGGGGAATCAGCAAATCCACCAGGCCCACGGCCTTCATCAGCACATTGACGCTGTCGCGGGTGGTGTCCTGAATCATACTCACACAGTCCTGGGGCAGTCCTGCCGCCGCCAATCCCTCCCGCAAAGCGTTGGTGATGGCGTTGGCCGTGGCGAAAGCCTCCTTGCCGCCCCGGAGAATGCAGACATTGCCGCTCTTCAAGGCCAATGCCGCCGCGTCGGAGGTGACATTGGGGCGGCTCTCGTAGACGATGGCCACCACGCCCATGGGGACGGTGGTCTTTTCAATGCGCAAGCCGTTGGGCCGCTCGACGGTTTCCAAAACCTGCCCCACCGGGTCCGGCAGCTTCGCCACCTGGCGGATGCCCTCCACCATGCCGTCGATGCGGGACGGGTCCAGACGCAGCCGGTCCATCATCACCTCAGACACGGTCCCTCTGGCGGCGGCCATGTCCTTTTGGTTGGCCATCAGAATGTCCGCCTCATGGTGCAGCAGCGCGTCGGCCATGGCGGAAAGGGCCTGATTCTTCTGTTCCGTGGTGGCCCGCAGCAGGGCCGGACAAGCGGCCTTGGCGGCCTTTAATTGGTCCAAAGTGGTCATTTGTTTCGCTCCTTTGCCACAAATCGGGTGCCGACGGCGTTTCCGTCGGCAATCTCATACAGCAGTTCCGGGTGCTGGCCGTTGGCGATGATCATATCGGTCCCGGCCTCCGTGGCCAGCTTGGCCGCCGACAGTTTGGTGGCCATGCCGCCGGTACCCAATGCCGACCCCTTGCCACCGGCCAATGCTTCGATCTCCGGCGTGATGGTTTCCACCCGGTCAATGAGCCGGGCGTCGGGGTGTTTGTGGGGGTCCGCCGTGTACAGGCCGTCGATATCCGACAGCAGCACCAGCAAATCCGCCGCCACGCTGACGGCCACCACGGCCCCCAGGGTGTCATTGTCGCCCACGGCGATTTCGTCGGTGACAACGGTATCGTTCTCATTGACAATGGGCAGCGCCCCCAACTCCAGCAGCCGGAACATGGTGTTCCGGAAATTGTCATGGCGCTGGGGGTTCTCCACGTCGGAACCGGTCAGCAAAATCTGGGCCACCGTGTGGTGGTACTCAGAAAATAATTTGTCGTAGACGTACATGAGCTCGCACTGGCCCACGGCGGCGGCGGCCTGTTTGGTGGGCATATCCGTGGGGCGGCTGGTCAGCATCAGCTTGCCTACGCCCATGCCGATGGCGCCGGAGGACACCAGAATGATCTCATGGCCCGCGTTTTTCAGGTCCGACAGAACCTTGCAGAGGGCTTCCACCCGGCGGATGTTCAGCCGCCCCGTGGCGTGGGTCAGGGTGGAAGTGCCCACTTTGACGACAATGCGCATGGTATCGTCTCCTTGTTTGATTTAATTGATTACTGTATTATATCACAGTTTCCATCAAAATGGTATGGAGTTTTTGGAGATTGTCGGCGGAGTGCTCCACCTGACGGCTGTAGCGGTGGAGCAGGTCCATGCGGGTTTCCACACTCCATCCATGGTGTGCAAATTGGGCCAGTTCCATGCGCCGCAGCCACAGAACGCTGTACACTGCCAGCCGGATTCTGGGCAGCACATGCCGGTCGTTGACGGCTTTGAGGACATACCGGTAGAGGAAGTACATTAAAAGGTGTTCCCATTGGTAGTCCCAGGATGCCGTAGCCTGATGATATGCGGTTTCCACTTCCTCTGTGGGGACAAAGGCCCTGGTCTGCCGCCACAGGGTGTTCCACGTGTCGTTGATGGGTTCCAAAGTGTCCAGCAGGGACCAGTCCGGCGTGTTCAGAGACAGATGGTTGGGATACCGGCCCTCGGCATACCGCCGGATCACGCCGTCCAGCCGGGACAGACGGTGCTGGTCCAGATTCCGCTGGTAGGCTTCCGCCAGGGCCAGAAGCCGGGCCGCCCGGGTCTGCCAATCCACCGACCGGTCCTGCACGATACCATAGGCCGTCTTCCGCAGAGACACCAGAGAGAAAAAGAGACGCGGGTCCAGATCGTTGCAGCCGGACACCGGTTCGTCGGTCTGTTCCTCCACAAAGGTCACCGGGGCC
This sequence comes from uncultured Oscillospiraceae bacterium, assembly GCA_944385365.1. GTDB lineage: Bacteria > Bacillota > Clostridia > Oscillospirales > Oscillospiraceae > Avoscillospira_A. The sequence goes on from CALWWW010000001.1 coordinate 69,697, forward strand.
GGGTCCGACAGCAGGAGCCGGGCCGCCTCGGGGCAGGCCATGGACACCACCCATTCCCGCAGGGAACCGTATTCCTCGGCAAAGCGGGGGTGCAGGTCACAGGAGCGGCTCAGATGTTCCTCGCCCAGTTCCAGCTGAATGCGGCACAGGCCCTTTTCATTGAGCAGGGGGCAAAGCCCATCCTTGAGATAAAAGCAGGGCTCGCCGTCCAGTTCCGTCATGGAAGCACGCAATAAATCGCCCAGTTCTCCCGGTACGGTTCGATAAAAGGCGGCGCTCTCCTCATCCAGCACCACTTCCCAGTCCCGACAGCAGGTGTCGGGACAGTCGCCGCCGATACAGTGGAACTTTGTCATATAGAACGGTCTGCGCTCCCGCATAGAAATTCCTCCTTCTTCGTTGTTTCTACCATACCACGGAGGCGGCGGTTTGACAAGGAAAAAGGGGGTATCGGAGTTTGTCCGTATAACGGTACTGGGAAAAACAGATAAAAGTTTTACTCGATTTTTTTCAAAAAATCGCGGGGTCCAGGGGCAGAGCCCCGGTCGCGCCGCGCACGGCGCGAAATCTCCAAGCGTCCAAAGCGCCATCCGCAGATGGCGCAATCCCCGGCCAATGGCCATGGTCCCCGCCGCCGCCCCCGTGGGGTGGATGGCGGGGACCATCTGCTAACCCACGAACACAAACGCACCAACAACAACGGACGTAGGGCGGGACCTGCATGTCCCGCCGCAGTGCCGCACTGCCGACCACCACCAGCGCAGGGGCCGGCATCCTTGACGGCCCCGGATGGGGTGCAGTTTGGGCGCGTCAGGGATGCCGCGCCCTACGAACGATAATCAGAAAACCGATTGGTTCCACCCTGTAGGGCGGGGGCTTGCCCCCGCCGCCGATAGAGGGTACGCAAGAAGGCCACCGCCCGCCACCCGCATAGGGGTGGGGGCGGTGGCCTTACGGCTTGCGCCCTGGGGATTGCGCCCGTTGCGACGGGCGCTTGGGAACGATGGGGATTTTCGCGCCGTGCGCGGCGCGGGTGTTTCGCTGGCTGCGGCCAGCGGGTGTTTCGCCCGCTGCGGCGGGCGACCAAAGGCGCTGCCTTTGGAAACCGCGATTTTTTGAAAAAAATCGAGTAAAACTTTTCAATTTTTGTTCCTGGAACTGCCACACTGGGACAAAAACCGGGGCCTGCCGCTTTAGCGGCAAGCCCCGGTTCTCTTATTGCAATGCTTCGTACAGGCGGCAGACGGTCAGATACGCCTGCTGCCGGGTATAATTGCCCAGCGGGGAGAACGTATTGGCAGAAGTTCCGTTCATAACCCCCATGGCGCTGACATAGTCCACACCGGCCTGGGCATATCCGGCGATGGCATCCCGGTCGGTGAACGCCGCGGCGGTACCGCCGCTCTCCGTCTTGCCCAAATACTGGCCGGTCCGCAGAAGCATAACGGCGGCGTCCTGCCGGGTCAGCAGACCGTAGGGGTCAAACGTACCGTTGCCCTTGCCGTTGATGATGCCCAGGGCATTGGCCACCAAAACGTCCTCGCTGTTGGCGTCGGTGAACGGATAGGCGGTCACCAGGTCCGTCATGGTCTTGCCGGTGGCTTCCATTACCAGCTCTTCGGCAGTTTTTCCGGTCTCGGTGGTAATCAGTTCCACGGCCAGGGCGGCAAATTCAGCCCGCGTGATATTGGCCTGATACTGATTTTGCAGGTCCATGGGGATCAGACCGGCCTCAATGGCCCGGACGACTTCCCCATAGGCCCAGCTGTCCATTTCCGACGGCTGGGGCAGGTCGGCGGTGTAGTCCATGGTCATAAACCCATAGTTTCCATCCTGTTCCACTACTACGATGCGTTCCGGCGTAAAGACCGCCAGACTGTCCGTACCCTCGGGGAAATAGATGGAGGTATCCACGCTGTCGGAGCCGGGGACCTCGTTGCCGTACCGGTCAATGCAGAAAGCGCGGCCATTTTTCACCGCCACGCACAGGCCCTCGTTGTAGCCGCTGAGGGTGTCGTATTGGAACGGAACCACCACACGGTTGGCTGTGTCGATAACGCCCCATTTGCCCCCCTGCTTGGCCGCAGCCAATCCCTCATGGAAGAGCCGCAGGGAATCATAGGCAAAGGGAATCACCGTAGCGCCGTTTTTGTTGATGCCGCCCCACTTGCCGTCCATGCTCTGCACCACGGCGATGCCGTCGTTGAACACCTTGTATTCCGTCAGGGGGCCGCCGACATAAAAATCCTTGTATTGGGCGGGAATCACCATTTTGCCGCTGCGGTCCATAAAGCCCCACGCGCCGGCGAAATTCAGCGCTTCCGGATAGCACAGGGCCGGGGCCATGCCCTGGTTGAAGGGCCGGAGGGCGGCCACCTGGTAGTTGTCCTCGCTGCTGAGCACCACTTTGCCGGTGGCGTCCAGCACACAGAATCCAGCCGCGCCCTCGGTATATCCCACAAATACGCCCTCATTATAGGCCAGGCTGGCCATATTCCATCCGAAATCCAGGCGGTTGCCCTGGCGGTCATAGACCAGGTTCTCCGGTTCCTCCAGATGGACATAGCCTTCCAAATTCAGATAGCCGTTGTAATAGCAGGCCTCGAAGAGCTGCTGATCGACGGAACTGCAAAGGCCGAAGGCGGGCTGTTCCTCGTAGCCGCCCTCCTGGGTCTCCTCGTCGTAGACATAGGCGGGAGCCATCAGAGGTGTCTCGTTGCCCTCAGCGTCGATGATGTACCACACATAGACGTCGGCAGGACCGTCCTCATAGACACGGTTGCCCCCCTGGTCCAGTTCACCGGTGGGGTGCCACACATCCCGCTGCTCTTGCTTGCCCACCAGGGCCAGCCCCTCCCGGAACAGGTACGCTTTATCGTACTGGAACGGAATCACCGTCTCGCCGGTCTCGTCGATATATCCCCACTTGCCGTTCTCCTTGACGGCGGCCAATCCCTCATTGAACTGTCCGGCATCCTCATATTGGGCCTCGATGAGGGTGGTGAAAGTCACCTGGGACGCCGACACCGGCAGGACCGACGCTGCCAGCGTCCCCACAGCCAGCAGCAATCCCAAAAGTTTGCGGAGGAGTTTTTGGTTGCGCATCAAAATTCCACCTTTCCATTTCTTTTTCAAAGTTCCAACGTGCAGAACCCATACGCTGTGGCAGCGCTCAATATAGTATATGATACTATATGCACGGTCCCGGCGCAATCCCTACGGCATACTTGTCCCACCGTGTGCATAGGCTGTTGCAAACACCTTTCGGGGAGGTACTGTCTATGGAAATGAGTTCGCGGCCGGGACTGAGCCGCGCCCAGGTGGAGGCCGCCCGGCGGCGGTACGGCTCCAACGCCTTTACGCGGCAAAACCGCAAAACGTTTTTCACCCGGTTTTTTGAGAGTTTTTCCGATCCCATCATCCGTATTTTGCTGGTGGCCCTGGGGCTGAATCTGCTGGTTTCCCTGGGGGAAGGCTCCTGGGCCGAACCGGTGGGCATTGCCGTAGCGGTGTTCCTGTCCACGTTTGTCTCCACCGTATCCGAATGCGGCAGCGAACGGGCCTTCGCCCGTTTGCAGCAGGAGGCCGACGCTGCCGTCTGCCGCGTCAAACGGGCCGAGGGCGTCCGGCTCCTGCCTGTTGCCGACGTGGTGGTGGGCGATCTGGTACTGCTCCAGGCCGGGGAGCGGATTCCCGCCGACGGCATTCTGCTGTCGGGCAGTCTGCGGGTGGATCAGTCGCCCCTCAACGGCGAGAGCAAGGAGGCGCGCAAGGTCCCCGCCGGGGACGCCGCCCCCAGGGATTGGTCGCCGTCGGTAAAAAATCAACTGCTGCGGGGCACGGTCATCACCGAGGGTCACGGTATTCTTCTGGTGTGCCGGGTGGGAGACCACACCCTCTACGGCACGTTGGCCAAGGAGCTCCAGGCCGACGCGCTGGAAAGTCCCATGAAGGCCCGATTGGGGCAGCTGGCCCGCTCCATCAGCCGTCTGGGCTATACGGCGGCGGGGCTGATTGCCTTTGCCGACCTGTTCAACGCCATTCTGCTGGACAACAATTTTTATATGCCCGCCATTGTCTCCTGTTTGCAGGACCCGGCCTTTGTCCTGTCCCGACTGTTCCATGCGGCGCTGCTGGCCATCGCCATTGTGGTGGTGGCCGTACCGGAGGGGCTGCCCATGATGATCGCCGTGGTGCTGTCGGCCAATATGCTGCGGATGAAGCGGGACAACGTCATGGTCCGGAAACTGGTGGGTATCGAGACGGCAGGCAGCATGAACATTCTCTTTACCGACAAAACCGGCACCCTCACCGCCGGAACCATGGCCGTGGACGCCTTTTACGCCGCCGACGGCCACAGCAGTGCCCGTCTGTCGGACATTGCCGACGGCGGCCTGCGGCAGCTGGCCGCCCAGATCTGTGCCGGATGCAATGAAGCGATGCTGGTCCAGGGCCGTCCCACCGGCGGCAACAGCACAGACCGGGCCGTGCTGGCCTTTGCCGCCGACGGGGCCGGGACCGTCAAGGCGGAGCCGGTTCTGGCCTTTGACAGCAGCCGGAAATATGCCTGCGCCCGGCTCAGCGGGCCCCGCCCCCTGCTGCTCTACAAGGGCGCGCCGGAGGTGCTGCTGCCCCGGTGCCGGGAGTATTACGACCGGCGGGGCCGCCGGTGCGGCGGCGTTCCCGGCTCCCTGTCCCGGACCATGGAACGGCTGACGGACCGGGCCATGCGGGTGCTGCTGCTGGCTGTGGGGTCCGGGGACCCGGAGACATGCCCCCTGACGCTGGTGGGCCTGCTGGCCATCCGGGACCCCCTGCGGCCCGGCGTCCGGGAGGCCGTGGCCCAGGTCCGAGGCGCAGGCATCCAGACCGTCATGATCACCGGCGACAACCGCCGGACCGCCCGGGCCGTGGCCATGGAGGCGGGCATTGCTCAGGAGGGTGATCTCATTCTTACCAGTGAAGAGCTGGGCCGTCTCAGCGACGAAAGGCTCCGCGCTGCCCTGCCGAGACTGCGGGTGGTGGCCCGGGCGCTGCCGTCGGACAAGAGCCGTCTCGTCCGGGCGGCCCAGGACCTGGGGCTGGTGGCCGGTATGACCGGCGACGGCATCAACGACGCCCCGGCCCTGAAGCTGGCCGACGTGGGCTTTGCCATGGGCAGCGGCACCGAAGTGGCCCGGGAAGCGGGCGACATCGTCATTCTGGACGACAATTTCGCTTCCATCGCCAAGGCCGTCCGCTATGGCCGGACCATCTTCAAGAGCATCCGGAAATTCCTCACCTTCCAGCTGACCATGAACCTCTGCGCTGTGGGCGTGTCTCTTTTGGCCCCCTTTATCGGCATCGACACGCCGGTGACCGTCACCCAAATGCTTTGGGTCAACCTGATTATGGACACGTTGGGCGGTCTGGCCTTTGCCGGGGAACCGCCCCTGGAACGGTATATGCAGGAGCCGCCCAAGGGCCGCGACGAGCCCATTCTCACCCGTGCCATGATGGGCCACATTCTCACCACGGGGCTCTATACGGTGCTGCTGTGTACGGTCTTTCTGCGCCACCCCTGGTTCCGGCTGCGGTTCGGCTATCTGGACAGCTATGTGGGCTATCTGACGGCCTTTTTCACCCTGTTTATCTTCTGCGGCATCTTCAACGCCTTCAACGCCCGGACCACCCGGCGGTATCTCCTTTCCAATCTGCGGCGCAATCCGGCCTTTGTGGGGATTTTCGCCGCCGTGTCGGTGATTCAGCTACTGCTGGTGTTCTTCGGCGGTACTGTCTTCCGCACCACGCCCCTGCCCTGGCAGGACCTGGCCGCCGTCATCCTCCTGGCCGCCACGGTGATTCCCTTTGACCTGGTGCGCAAGTGCTTCCGCAGCGCGCCCAAGCCCGCCGCCGCCCTGCCGGACGCAAAAACCGGGCGCACCGCGTAACACGGTGCGCCCGGCATAGGGTCACGGTTTGCTGGATGCTCAGTGGAACATCTCTTTGCTCATCTTGTCGATTTCCTCCGTCACAGCCTCGTAGACGCCGGGGAAGGTGCTCATGGCGCCGCCCTGGGAGGTGTTGGGGATGTAGAACTTGGTGCCGAACTTCTCGCAGGCCTCCCGGACCTTCTCGTTGACGATCTCACGGGTCCAGCCGGGGAAGTCCACGGTGGCGCTGTCGATGCCGCCCATGAAGGTGATCTTACCGCCGTACTTCTCGATCAGCTCGGGAATGTTGTTGCTCTGCATGACACCCTGCCAGATGTCGATGCCCATGTCGATCATGGCGGGCACCAGGGTGGCGGCGTAGGAGTCGGAGTGGTGGCAGATGACCTCCACGCCGTTGGCCTTGTAGTAGCCGTACAGCTTCTTGTAGGCGGGGGCGTAGAACTCCTCAAACATGGCCGGAGACAGGAAGGTGGAAATCTGGCTGCCCCAGTCATCGTGGTGGAACACGGCATCGGGATGCAGGTGCTTGACCAGCTGCTCGGCGTAGCGCAGCTCCCACTCGGTCAGGTAGTCGATGAGCTCGTGCATGGCCTCGGGCTCCTCGTAGAAGTTCACCAGGCAGTCCTCCATGCCCATGAGGTAGTGGCACTGCTCAAAGATGCCGGGAATCATGCTGACGGTGACGAAATACTCGTTGCGGTCGATCTGGTTGGCCGCCTCCACAAAGGGAGCCCAGGCCTCGTCGGAGAACTCCACGCTGGGAGCCTTCACATAGTTCCGCCACTCGGTGATGTCCTTGCACACCGTGTGCCGGGCGTCATGGATGGGGAACGGGCCGGGGGTGCCTTCGGGCCAGGACCGGGTGACGCCCCACAGGTTGGTCACCATCTCCTGGCCCGGCTTGGGGGCGGGGTTGGTGGCCACAAAGGGATTGCCCACCATGGCGAAGGCTTCAAACTGGTTGACATAGCGGTCGGGCTTGCCGCCGCGAAGGGTTTCCAAAAGGTTTTGACGTTTGCTCAGCATGGGATCAAAACCGCCTTTCTCTGTAAATTCCACCGGGCAGCTGCTGCACCGCGGCTTGTTTTATTGTACCGCTTTTTTCGACCGGGTGCAACAGGCAACATGAAACTTTATACATATTTTATCACATTCCGGTTCCCGCCCTCCGACGGATGATGGTTGCATCTTCCTGTTTCCCGCAGTACAATGGTAGTCAAAGAACAACGCCATTGAGAAACCTGCAAAGGAGGAATCCCATTTTGGATGAGCAACGGTATTGTGTGACCTTTCCCGAGGACGCCGTCTCCATCTCCGTCACCGCCGGGACCACGGTGCTGGCGGCGGCCATTGCCGCCGGACTGAAACCCGACGCCCCCTGCGGCGGCCGCGGCACCTGCGGCAAATGTCTGGTACGCATCACTGCCGGACGGGACCATCTGACCATGGCCGGCGGTCCGGTACCCGGCGACGAGCTGCTGCCCGCCTGTCAGCTGATGGTGGGCGGCGACGTGTCCGCCGTCTTCCCCCGCCACGGGGAAAACCGCATTCTCACCGGCGGCATTTCCATGGCCGACACCGCAGCCGCCGCAGACGGTGAGTTTTTCGCCATGGCGGCTTTCGACGTGGGCACCACTTCCCTGGTGGGCTATCTGCTGGACGGCCGCACCGGCGGCCAGCTGGCCGTGGACAGCCGCCTCAATCCCCAGACCCAGTTCGGTGCCGACGTGGTGGCCCGCGGCAGCTACGCCATGGAGCACGGTGTGGAACCCCTGACGGCGGCCATCCGGGAGGCCCTCAATGAAATGCTGGGCAACCTCTGCCACACGGCCCATTGCCGCCGGGAAGACGTGCGGCTGATCTCCGCCGTTGGCAACACCTGTATGCACCATCTGCTGCTGGGCTACTCCCCGGCTCCCCTGATGGTGGCCCCCTATATGCCCCAGCACCGGGCCGCGGAGGTCCGGCCCGGCAAGGAACTGGGCTTCCACATGGCCCCCGACGGACGGGTGCGGATTCTGCCCTGTATCGCCGGGTTTGTGGGCGCGGACACGGTGGGCTGTCTGCTGGCCTGCGGCTGGGACCACCGGGACCCCCTGACGCTGATGATCGACATCGGCACCAACGGCGAAATGGTCCTGGGTAACCGCCGCCGGTCCGTCACCTGCTCCACAGCGGCGGGCCCCGCCTTTGAGGGCGCGAAAATCCGCTTTGGTATGCGGGGCGCCGACGGGGCCATTGACCACGTCTTCACCGGCGCCGACGGTTCCATCGGCTACAGCGTCGTGGGCGGCGGCGAGGCCCAGGGCATCTGCGGTTCCGGTCTTCTCGACGCCGTGGCCGTGCTGCTGGAGCTGGGCGTGGTGGACGAGACGGGCCGCTTTGACCCGGACGGTCCCGCCGCCCTGGGTCTGGCCGACGGCAAGCCCGCCTACTATTTTAATGATACGGTCTGTCTGACCCAATCGGATATCCGGGAAGTCCAGCTGGCCAAGGCCGCCATTGCCGCCGGCATCCGGCTCCTGTGCGACCGGCTGGGCGTGGCAATCGGAGACATTGAACAGGTGCTCATTGCCGGTGCCTTCGGCAACTATATGTCCCCCGACAGTGCCTGTGCCATCGGCCTGCTGCCGAAGATTCTGCGGGAGAAGATCATTCCCGTGGGCAACGCCGCCGGAGAAGGGGCCAAGCTGGCCGTCCGGGAGGACTTCCAGTTTGAACTGGCCAGCCGTCTAGCCGGTGAGGTGGAATTTCTGGAGCTGGCCAATGACCCCCGCTTCCAGGATATTTTTGTGGACGAGCTGTCCTTTGACAGCGACGAAGAGGAGGACTGACCATGAATAACGAAGCCCTTGTGGCCTTGGCTCTGGAAGCCGGGTTCACCCATGCCGCCGTGGCCGACGCGGCCATTCTGAAACCCATGCAGGAGGTCCGGGACATGTGCGCCGCCAACACCTGCCACCGTTACGGCGTGTGCTGGTCCTGCCCGCCGGCCTGCGGCGAGCTTTCGGAATGCGCGGAAAAGCTCTCCCACTACAGCCACACCCTGGTGGTGCAGACCGTGGGAGAGCTGGAGGATAGCTGGGATTATGAATCCATCCGGGACACGGAGGACCGGCAGAAGGAGTCCCAGCAGAAGCTGCTGCCCATTCTGCGGGAAAAGCTGGGGGACGTCATGCCCCTGGGCGTGGGCAGCTGCCGCCAATGTGAAACCTGTTCCTATCCCGACGCCCCCTGCCGGTTCCCCGACAAGGCGTTCTCGTCCATGGAGGCCTACGGCCTGCTGGTAAGCCAGGTCTGCACCGACAGCGGCCTCAAGTACAACTACGGCCCCAACACCATCGCCTATACGGGATGTTTTTTGTTCTGACTGGCGGGCGGTCCGGCGGGCCGCATGGGGTCCGCCGGTGTCTCCCGTTCCATGAGCCGGAAAGACAGCATCAGGTATAGGATTTCGTCCGGGTCCGTCAGATCAGTGCCCAGCACCGCCTTGATGCGTTCCAGACGATAGAGGAAGGTACTGCGGTGGATGAACAGCTCCCGGGCCGTCTGCACCGCGTTTAAATGATTGTCCAGATACAGGCGCAGAGTACGCAGGTACTCTGTGCCGTTTTCTTCGTCGCCGTATTTCAGCCGCAGGAGCCGTTCGTGGCTCAGCATATAGCCCGGCAGCTTCCGGGTGGCCTGCTCCAGAATGTAGTCAAAGGCGATATCGTTGAACCGGTGAATCCAGAAGGACGGATTCCGCCGGGTGCCCACCTCCAGGGCAATGGAAGCCTGATCGTACTGGCGGCGGAAATTGAAATGGCCCAGAAGCACCCGGCTGTAACCGGCTTTCAGCAGGCTGTCGCGGACAAAGCAGCTTAGCCGGGACGAGATATCCGTCTGACTCATGGAGGACAGGGTCAAATCCACAAACACCACAATATCGTCCTTATATTGGAAGGCGCAGGAGCCGGACAGGATGTTCTCAATATAACTGCAAATGGCGTGAATGGTCAGGTTTTTCTGGTCCAGATAAGACAGCTGCAAGACAATACACAGATATTCATGGCTGCTGTGCCAGCCGCAGCCGTCCAGCCGCTGGCTGATGGTCACATAGTCCGCCGTCCGGTCGCTGATGGCCGTGTGGAGGATGGTGCGGATGGCGTGGCTGCCGCCGGACACGGGGGCCGTGTTGTGCAGCAGGGCGTGCTCCACCATGGCCGCCAGATGTTCCAGCAGAAAGCCGTACACGGGCTCCTGCTGCTCCTCCGTGTCGAACATCATCAGCCGGTAGGTGGTCTGGCCGTATTTTTTGATGTTGACACACATGCAGCTGCCCATTTCCTCTTCAGAATAGAAGTGGAACCAGCCGTCCAGCTGCCGCACGGCCTCATATTTTCCGCTGTGCTTCAAGGTGGTCAGCACGTCGTAGGTATCCTCCGTGGCGCCGAACATACCCCTGGCCATGCCATGGGATTCGCCCTCCACCGAGGCGATCACCGAAAAGTCCATGCCAATGACCACCAGGGGCTTGCCCAACAAGTTGTGGCTCAGTTCCAGCAGCGTCTGGATGGACTGGCCCTGGAGCCGGGAGTCGCTGAGGTCGCTGTACCAGCCGTCGTAGCGGTCGAACACCGCCTGGATGGCGTTGTACACGGCGGCGGTGGAGGGGGCGTCCACCACGGCCTGCCGTCCCCGCGGCGCGCCGCTGCCCACGGTCAGCACCAGGCCCGCCCGGTCGGCGGCGGCGCTCCAGTCCTCCCCGGCCGGCGCCACACAGAGGGCCCCTTCGGCGGGAGCGGCACCCGGTTCCAGCAGCTGGGGCCGGGTCAGAACCGGCTCCACAGACAGGGGGCCGTCGGTGGAGACGGGATACAGCTTGGAGAGCTCCCGGCACAGCAGAGCGGGGCTGAGTTTCATGGTCATGACCTCCCAGATAATACGAAAATCGCACCGCAAGTCGATGCTAAAATTTTCTCTTTATTCATCATACATATTGTAGGAAAAATCATGATGATTTGTCAATAGGTTGCTGGATTTAAAACCATAGAGATTTGAGATATAATACCAATATCGTAGAAAAAACATTACGTTTTTCAGCAATATGCACAAAACGAGGAGGTCGCTTTTCATTGATTATCATTGGTGAGAAGATCAACGGTGCCATTCCTGTAGTGGCCAAGGCCATCGCCGAGCGCGATGCCGAATTCATTCGTGAGCGCGCCAAGGCACAGATTGCCGCCGCCCAGGACGAGGACTATTTTGAGGAGCCCGTGCCCCTGTACATCGACGTGTGCGCCTCCACCGATCCCGCCGTTGAGGTGGAAACCCTAAAGTGGATGATCGAGGAAGTGGAGTCTGTCATTCCCGACGAGCTGGAGAATGTGGCCATCGCCGTCGACAGCCCCAGCGCCGCCGTCTGTGCCGAAGCCTTCAAGTTCTGCAAGCGCACCGGTATCGTCAACTCCGTCTCCATGGAGAAAGATGAGCAGGGCCGCGTGAAGACCGACATCGTCTTCCCCGCCATTGCCGACACCGATTGGGGCTGCATCGCCCTGCTGTGCGAGAGCGGCATCCCCCAGAGCGTGGAGGACCGCATGGCCGTGTTTGAGAAGATCATGGCCAAGGCCAAGGAGTACGGCATCGCTCCCAACCGTCTGTACATCGATCCCCTGGTCGAGGCTGCCGCCACCAACCAGGCCGCCTTTACCCTGTTCTCTGAATGCTGCCGCCGCATCAAGGCCCAGTACCCCGAGATCCACATCACCAGTGGTCTGAGCAACATCTCCTTTGGTTTCCCCGGCTTCCGCAAGCCGCTGAATATGGCCTTTATGGCCCTGGCCATGCAGGCCGGTATGGACAGCGCCATTGTGGACCCCACCAACAAGGATATGGTGGGCCTCATGTACGCCACCGAGCTGCTGACCGAGCAGGATGAGGACTGCATGAATTACATCGCCGCCCACAGACAGGGCCTGCTGTAATCCATTGCCTGTAAAATGCAAACCATTTCAATATCATTTTTTAGGAGGTTTTTCCCATGAACGAGAAGATTCAGGAAGTATTTGCCGCTGTTGAGGCCGGTAAGGCCAAGAAGGTTCCCACTGCTGTGCAGGAGGCTCTCGACGCCGGCTGCGATCCCACCGCCATCCTGAACGAGGGCATGATCGCCGCCATGGATTCCGTCGGCGCCAAGTTCAAGGCCGGCGAGATCTTCGTTCCTGAGATGCTGGTTGCCGCCCGTGCCATGAAGAAGGGCGTGGACGTTCTGAAGCCCCATCTGGCCTCCGGCGAGACCAACGCCGCCGGCAAGATCATCATCGGCACCGTCGCCGGTGACCTGCACGACATCGGCAAGAACCTGGTCGCCATGATGATGGAGTCCGCCGGCTTCGAGATCATCGACCTGGGCGTCGACGTTCCCAAGGAGAAGTTCGTGGAGATGGTCGAGGCCAACCCCGACACCAAGATCGTGGCTTGCTCCGCTCTGCTGACCACCACCATGCCTTCCCTGAAGGAGACCGTGGCTGCCCTGAACGCTGCTCCTTTCCGCAGCAACATCAAGGTCATGGTTGGCGGCGCCCCCATCACCCAGGCTTTTGCTGACGAGATCGGCGCCGACGCTTACACCGAGGATGCCGCTTCCGCCGCTCAGAAGGCCAAGGAGCTGGCCGGCGTGTAATCGCGGGATACTTCCTACATAACCAAACCGCCCGCCCCGAACGCGTTCGGGGCGGGCTTTTTTCAGCGTCTTTTGTACTATCGCTGTGCAAGAACTGGGAGAAATTCCGGTTCTTCCCAAATTGGCAGCTGCATGGGCTGATCAAAGCCCGCCAATTCCGACAGAGTGACGGAACGAATGGCCGGATTGTCGTAGGTGGTCCAGCAGAAACGGCCCGTCTGGGCACAGGCTGCCACGGTGTAAATGGTGTAGTCCCAGGGCTGAATATTCTGGTCCAGTTCCGTGGCTTCACCGGGCTGGCTGACCCGCACCATGCCCAGGGGAAACGCCGCGCTGCCCATGATGCGCAGGAGCCGGGCAATGCCCTGTTTTTCGTCCTTGCCCCGAACGGCGAACTTCCGCAAATAGGCCAGACGGACAAAGCGGGACGGGGCGCTCCAATCGCCGGGCAATCCCTGGGCACCGCTGCCGGAAAAGCACTGTTCCAGCCGTTCGCCGCCCATCTCCACCGTGTCGTAGTCCAGGTCCCGGATGGCGGCGTAGTTGAGCAGATTGGTCCGGTGCCAGTCATAGGACGGGCTGTTGGTCATGACGCCCACGGTGTTGCGGTAGATGTGCAGGCCGTTGGCGTCAGATTCCACCACCATGACCTCGCCGGTGCGGTCGGAGAAGGACCAGTGCAGCGGCGAAACGGCCCCCAGCAAAGGCGTATTGACCAGGGTGAACTCCCGCTCCAGCGCCTGGGCCACCTGGTCCAGGGTGGCGCATTGGCTCAGCATCCACCCCACCAGCAGCGGCGGCTGCATGGGCTGTTTTCCCGGCTCGGGGCCGTCGGCGTATCGGGCCAGACCCCGGAAGTAGAGCTGGCCGCCCATGAGCCCTGCCTCGTTGACGCCGTCATAGAGCAAGGGCAGGCCGGTCACGGCCAGCAATCCCATACCCACGGCGGCGTATTTGGCCGGGGCCGTCACCCCCTCCGCCGCCGTCATCACGGTGCCCTTGGGCAGATACGTCGGCGCGCTGCCCGCCGCCATGCGGTTAAAATCCATGTTGCGGGCCCATAAGGCGCTGCCGTCCTCGGTCTGCCATCCTACGGCGCTGCATCCGCCCCGCAGCATCTCCAGTCTCTGATCCATGGTCGGTACCTCCTTGATTGAAGTTATCTGTAGTATACCCGGTTTTTTCCCAAAGGGAAAGACTGTGGCCCCCGTTTCGCCCACTGTTTACACATTGTTTCCATTCTCCGCCCGGTCTTGACACCCTTTCCCCAAACTCTTACAATATTCTTATACGATTTGTCTGAAACCGGTCCCGACAGCGTCCGCGCCCACGGGACCGCTGCACCAAGGAGGTTCCATGGAGCATTCCACTTCCACCGTGCCCCAGGGACGCGCCCCCATGTCTCCCATCCGAAAACGGTATTGGATTGAGCTGGTGATCCGCTGTATCATCTTTCTGTTTTGCGTCCTGCTGTGGCTGCGCCACCCGTCATCCTTTGATATTTTGTACGGTATGCGCTTCTTCTCCCACTTTTCCGTGCTGCATCTGCTGTGGCTGGTGTGGGTCCTGGATATGCTGTGCCAGCTGATTCCCGCCAAGCGGCAAATCGCCCTGGGGTCCCAAAAGCTGTTCCAGCAGCGATTCCGGCCCATTCGGGAAAAAATCAATCACCAGGCTTTGCGGGATTATATCGTCTCCACCACCAAATCCGCCTACAAGGTGATGGTGCTGTGGGTGGCCTTCGGCGCAGTCCAGGGGCTGCTGTATCACCTGGGGATTCTCAGCCGCAGTATGATGTTTTTGTTGTCGGCGGCGTTCTATGTCTGCGACCTGATCTGCGTTCTCATCTGGTGCCCGTTCCGGCTGATGATGAAAAACCGCTGCTGTACCACCTGCCGCATCTTCAACTGGGACCATCTGATGATGTTTACGCCGCTGTTCTTTGTCCCCAGCTTCTATTCCTGGAGTTTGTGTTTTCTGTCGGTGGTGGTCTTCTGCATGTGGGAGCTGAGCGTCCTGCTGCACCCGGAACGGTTCTGGGAGCAGTCCAACGAGGCATTGAAGTGTTCCAACTGCACCGATAAACTCTGTACCCAATATTGCCAAAAGCTGCGAAAGTAACAAACTCGGCACTGGGCATCCGTAGGGTGCGGCATCCTTGACGCGCCCTACGCGCATTCCATCCGGGGCCGTCAGGGATGCCGGCCCCGGCAGACTGCAACAGCGGTTAACACACCAAAATATAAAAGTTTTTACTCGATTTTTTTACAAAAAAATCGCAGAATCCAGAGACAGCGTCTCTGGTCGCCCGTCGCAACGGGCGAAATACCCCATCGTCCCAAACCGCCATCCGCAGATGGCGGAACCCCCGGCAAAGCCGAAGGCCGCCGTCCCCACCCCTACGCGGGTGGCGGACGGCGGCCTTTTCCTTTCTGCTGCTTTACTGTTCGTCGATGGTGGACACCGAGAAGGAAATCTCCTCCAGGGTCCCCAGGAGCATCCGCACCGTGTCCAGGGACGTGAACATGGTCACGTTGTTTTCCACGGCGCAGCGGCGGATGGCATAGCCATCCTGGTAGTGGATACCGGAATTGATGGCGCGGGTGTTGAGGATATAGCTGGCCTCGCCCCGGCGGATGGTCCGCAAAATCTCGTCGCTGCCCTCGCTGAGCTTGCCCAGGACCCGGACGCGGATGCCGTGGGCTTTCAGCTTTTCGGCGGTGCCGAAGGTGGCGGCAATATTGTAGCCCAGGTTGTAGAACCGCTTGACCAGGGGCAGAACTTCGTCCTTGTCCTCGTCGGCCACGGTGACCACCACGGTGCCGTGGTCCTTGACACTGACACCGCTGGCCTTGAGTGCCTTATACAGGGCGCGGTTCAGGTTCACATCGTAGCCGATGGCCTCGCCGGTGGACTTCATTTCGGGGGACAGATAGGCGTCGAGACCGGCGATCTTGGAGAAGGAGAACGCCGGGACCTTCACATAATAGCGCTGCTTCTCTCTCGGATACAACTCCCGGAAGCCCTGCTCCCGGAGACTGTGGCCCAGAATGACCTTGGTGGCGATATCGGCCAGGGAATAGCCGGTGGCTTTGGACAGGAAAGGAACGGTCCGGGAGGAACGGGGGTTGACCTCGATGACATAGACGTTCTCGTTCTTATCCACAATGAACTGGATATTATACAGGCCCACGATGCCGATGCCCAGGCCCAGCTTGCGGGTGTAGTCCAGAATGGTGTCCTTGACCTTCTGAGAGATGGAAAAGGTGGGGTACACGCTGATGGAGTCGCCGGAGTGGATGCCGGTCCGCTCCACCAGTTCCATGATGCCGGGGACAAACACATCGGTACCGTCACAGATGGCGTCCACTTCCAGCTCCTTGCCCACAATATACTTGTCGACCAGGACCGGCTGTTCCTCGTTGATGGAAACGGCGGTTTGCAGGTACGTCTTCAAATCCTGGTCCTTGGAGACGATCTGCATGGCCCGGCCGCCCAAAACGTAGCTGGGCCGCACCAGCACCGGATAGCCGATACGGTTGGCCACCCGGATGCCGTCTTCGATATTGGTGACGGCCTCGCCGGTGGGCTGGGGAATCTTCAATTCCTGCATGACCCGCTCGAAGGCGTCGCGGTTTTCGGCCTTTTCGATGGCGGCGAAATCGGTGCCGATGATTTTCACGCCCCGCTTCATCAGGGGTTCCGCCAGATTGATGGCCGTCTGGCCGCCCAGGGAGGCAATGACGCCGATGGGCTGTTCCAGATCGATGACGTTCATCACGTCCTCCACCGTCAGGGGTTCAAAGTACAGCTTGTCGGAACAGGTGTAATCGGTGGAAACGGTTTCCGGGTTGTTGTTGATGATGATGGCCTCGTAACCGCTGGCCTTGATGGTCTGGACAGCGTGGACCGTGGAGTAATCGAACTCCACACCCTGGCCGATGCGGATGGGGCCGGAACCCAGGACCACGATCTTCTTGTGGTCGGAGACAATGGACTCGTTCTCCTGCTCGTAGGTGGAGTAGAAGTACGGCACATAGCTGTCGAACTCGGCGGCGCAGGTGTCGATCATCTTATAGACCGGGACAATACCGGCGGCTTTGCGCTTTTCGCAGATGTCCAGCTCCGTGGTGTCCCACAGCTTGGCGATATACTTGTCGGAGAAGCCCATGCGCTTGGCGCTCCACAGCACATCCAAATCGCCCACGTTGGATTTGAGGGCGTGTTCACAGTCGATGATGTTCTTGATCTTGTCCAGGAACAGCATATCGATCTTGGTGGCGTTGCAGATGACGCCCAGGTCGGTGCCGTGGTAAATCAGCTCGGCAATGGCAAAAATCCGGTCGTCGGTGCCAATCTGGATATAGTCCAGCAGCTCCTGGGGCCCCATGATGTCAAACTTGGCCATATGCAGATGACACACGCCAGTCTCCAGGGAACGGACGGCCTTGAGCAGGGATTCCTCGATGGTGCGGCCCACGGCCATAACCTCGCCGGTGGCCTTCATCTGGGTGGACAGGGCGTTGGAGGCGTCGGCGAACTTGTCAAAGGGGAACCGGGGCATCTTGGTGACCACATAGTCCAGGGACGGCTCGAAGCTGGCGGGGGTGTTGGCCAGCTGAATCTCGTCCAGGTGCATACCCACGGCGATTTTGGCGGAGACCCGAGCGATGGGGTAGCCGCTGGCCTTGGAAGCCAGAGCCGAGGAACGGGACACGCGGGGGTTGACCTCGATGAGGTAATAGCGGAAGGAAGCCGGGTCCAGGGCAAACTGGACGTTACAGCCGCCCTCGATTTTCAAGGCGCGAATCAGCTTCAACGCGCTGTCGCGGAGCAGGTGGTATTCCTTGTTGGTCAGGGTCTGGCTGGGGGCCACCACGATGGAGTCGCCGGTGTGGATGCCCACGGGGTCGATGTTCTCCATATTACAGATGGTGATGGCCGTGTCGTTGGCGTCGCGGATGACCTCATACTCGATTTCCTTGTAACCCTTGATGCTTTTTTCCACCAGGACCTGATGGACGGGAGACAGGGACAGGGCGTTTTTCAGGATTTCGCGGCATTCCTCTTCATTGTCGGCAAAGCCGCCGCCGGTGCCGCCCAGGGTAAAGGCGGGACGCAGCACCACAGGGTAGCCGATTTCCTCGGCGGCTTTCAAGCCCTCGTCCATGGAATTGGCGATAATGGAGGGCAGGACCGGCTCGCCCAGCTGCTGGCACAGCTCTTTGAACAGCTCCCGGTCCTCTGCCTGACGGATGGAGTCGCTGGACGTACCCAGCATTTCCACGCCGCACTCCTTGAGGACGCCCATCTTTTCCAGCTCCATAGCCAGATTCAAACCGGTCTGGCCGCCGATGCCGGGAATCAGGGCGTCGGGCCGCTCCACCCGGATAATGCGGGCGGCGTACTCCGCCGTCAGGGGTTCCATATAGACCTTGTCGGCAATGGAGGTGTCGGTCATGATGGTGGCCGGGTTGGAGTTGGCCAGCAAAACCTCATAGCCCTCCTCTTTCAGGGCAAGGCACGCCTGGGTGCCGGCGTAGTCGAACTCGGCGGCCTGTCCGATGACGATGGGGCCGGAGCCGATGACCATGACTTTGCGAATGTCTGTTCTCTTAGGCATTGGGCTTGCCCTCCTTCATCATAGTAAGAAACTCATCAAACAGGTAGCCGCTGTCCTGGGGACCGGGGGCGCTTTCCGGGTGGTACTGGACCGAAAACACCTTGTCCTTGGGGCAGGCCACACCCTCCACGGTGTTGTCCAGCAGATTGATGTGGGTGACCTCCATGCCGGTGCCCTTGACGGAATCGGCGTCCACGGCGTAGGAATGGTTCTGGCTGGTGATTTCGATTTTGCCGGTCCGCAGGTTCTTGACCGGATGGTTGCCGCCGCGGTGGCCGAATTTCAGCTTGTACGTTTTGGCGCCGTAGGCCAGGGAGATCATCTGGTGGCCCAGGCAGATGCCGCAAATGGGGTATTTGCCCCGCATCTCCTTGACCAGTTCGATGACCGGCGTCACATCCTCCGGGTCGCCGGGGCCGTTGGACAGGAAAATGCCGTCGGGATTCATACCGGCGATAACCGAAGCCGGGGTGTCGTAGGGCACCACGGTGACGTTGCAGCCACGGGCATTGAGGGACCGGATAATATTCAGCTTGATGCCGCAGTCCACGGCCACCACGTCAAACTTGGGGTTGGAGGTCCGGGAGTACCAGCGCTTGCGGCAGCTGACCCGCTTCACCTGATCGTGGGGCAGCTCCGTGGTGTTCAGCAGCTCCAGGGCCGCGCCCAGGGGCAAATCGGCGTCGCAGAGCAGCACCTTGCGGCTGCCGTGGTCCCGGATGGACCGGGCCAGCAGCCGGGTATCCAAACCCTCGATGGCGGGAATGTGGTTCTCCTCCAGAATTTCCGACAGCGTCTTGGTATAGCGGAAGTTGGAGGGATTGTCGTTGTACTCCCGGACCACCAGACCGCCGATGGTGGGAATCTTCGTCTCAAAATCGTCGTCGGCGGTGCCGTAGTTGCCGATGAGAGGGTACGTCATGACCACAATCTGATCGGTGTAGGAGGGGTCGGAGACGATCTCCTGGTAGCCCACCATGGAGGTGTTGAACACCAGCTCGCAGACACGGGTATCCATGCTGCCGAAGCCCCGGCCATAGTATTCGCTGCCGTCCTCCAAAACGATCTTCCGGTTAAAACCTTTCGCCATACTGCCATCCTTTCCTGTCCGTGGGCCGGATTCCGGCCGCAAAAAAACGGCTTGCAGGTAGCGTACCCGCAAGCCGATCCGTAAAAGCACTCCGCCGGGCCGTCTGGTACGCCCGACAGCCCTTGTCGTTTCCATTAAGATATCACGTTTTTTTCTTCGGTGCAATAGACGAAGCCCATAAACATCGCCGAATTTTGGCATTTTGCATTGTATATCTTGAACATCGCCCATTTGGAACCTAACAAACTTTTAGGGTCTCAAAATTTTATTCGGATTTTCTGAGTAAAAACGGCGTTTATCCATTGTTCTGCCGTGATATTTCATCAATATACACCCCTTTTTGTATTTGTTGAAAATGACGAATCTATGCATCCTGCATCGTCTTTCCAAATGATTCCGTCTGTGATACACTTATAAGTGGAAAAATTAAAAGAAGGAAGTGGCATCCATCATGAAACGATTGCTTTCCCTGGCCCTGGCCGCTGCCATGACGCTGGCGCTGATTCCGGCGGCCCATGCCGCCAGCGGCGTCACCACCGGCTCCGGCGTGGCATCCGGCGGCAAGCTGGTCTATGTGGACATGACCGGCCGCACCGGCGACGTGGTCACCGGCGCCAGCGGCCTCCACACCGACACGGCGGCGTCCTCCATGGTCTCCGGCAGCGTGGCCGCAGTCAACGGCGGTTTCTTCAACTCCTATTACTCCGGCGCGGGCAACGTCTTCCCCTCCAACTGCGCCGAAATCTACGGCGCCCTGGTCCGGGACGGCCAGGTGATTCACGCCGGCGACGATAACAACGTCATCGGCTTCACCTATGACGGCAAAGTGGCCATTGACCGGGTGAACATCCAGACCACCGCCGTTATCAGCGGCAAGGGCACGGCCAACGTCTGGGGCGTCAACAAGCTGTACAACGACTCCACCGGCATCATGCTCATGACCGACGACCTGAAGCTGGCCTATACGGTCCCCGCCTCCTCCAAGGTCTTCACCATCAAGGATGACAAGGTGGTATCCGTCAACGGCGGCGGCACCTACACCACCCCCGCCGGATGCAGCGTACTGATCTACAATGCCGGCGCTGTGGCCAACGTCAGCCAGTGGAACAGCCTGCCCGCCGTGGGCGATACCATCCGTTTTGCCTACAACTACACCGGCACCCGCACCGGCGACCAGGCCATGTGGGACAACATGAAAACCATCGTCACCGGCGGCCGTATGCTGGTGCAGAACAAGCAGAACGTCACCGCCAACAGCACCTATAACTCTCAGTACGACAGCGATCCCAAGCAGTCCAACACCAGCTCTTCCCTGCGGTCCTTTGCCGCCGTTATGGGCGACGGCCGCCTGCTGCTGGGCACCGCTTCCGGCACCTTCCCCCAGATTGCCAACGACCTGATCGGCCTGGGCGCGGTCCACGCCATCAGCCTGGACGGCGGCGCGTCCTCCATGCTCTACGCCGACGGCAGCGGCTTTCTGACCCCGGCGGGCCGGGAGCTGGCCGTGGTCCTGACCATCGTTCCCCAGGACCCCAACGAAAAGCCCTATGAGAATCCCGAATCCGGCGGCAGCGGCTCCAACGCCATCGACCCCGGCGTAGCCGACCCCCATACCCCCTCTTCCTGGGCCGCCGCCGATGTGGAAAAGGCCCGCTCCCTGGGTCTGATTCCCTCCTGGCTCACCTACGGCTACAAGGGCCCCATCACCCGCGCCGAGTTTGCCGCCACGGTTTTGCAGCTGTTCCCCGCCTGCCTGGGCAAGAGCGCCGATACGGTGCGCCATGAGATGGGCATTTACGGCGACGAGTTTAATTCCTACAAATTCACCGATTACGACAATTACAACGTCCAGCTGGCCGCCGCCCTGGGCATCGTCACCGGCTATGAGGACGGCACCTTCCGCCCCAACAACTCCATCACCCGTGAGCAGGCCGCCATTATGATTCAGCGGGCTGTGAAGCTCCTGGGCACCGTGACGCCCACCAAGAACCCCACCTTCACCGACGCCGCCAAGGTGTCCCCCTGGGCCGCCGAGGGCGTCCAGTTCGTCACCTCCTGCGGCATCATGAACGGCAGCAATAACGCCTTCAATCCCCAGGGCACCTACACCCGCGAGCAGACCTACATCACCATGCTCAACGTCTACAACGCCCTGAAGGGCAACTGACCCGTCATAAAAACCCCCTTCCCACCATAGGATAACGGTGTGAAGGGGGTTTTTTCCAATGAATAAAAAACCGTTGCTGTGGGCCTTTGTGCTGTCGTCCCTGGCCGGTACGGCCATGCACTTCGCCTACAATGTATTGCCCATTCCTCTGGTGGGGCTGCTGGCCCCGGTCAGTGAAAGCGTCTGGGAGCATTTGAAGCTGCTGTACTGGCCCTTTCTGGTGGCTTCGGCCCTGGTGGCCCGTCGGAAAGCCGACCCGCTGCGCTGGTGGAGCGGCGCGCTGGCGGCGCTGCTGCTCCAGCCCCTGGTGCTGACGGGTCTGTATTACCTGCTGAAAACCGGCTTCGGTGTGGAATCCCTGTGGGTGGATATCGGCCTCTACTACGCCGTCATGGCCCTGGGCTTTTTCACGGCTTACCGGCTGGAACGGACGTGCCGGGCCATGCCCTTTGTGGGACTGCTCATCGTCCTGGCCGCCGTCTACGGCGTCAGTCTCATGGCCTTCTCCCTGGCCGCCCCCAGTCTGCCTATCTTTACAGCGCCCTGAGCAGTGCCCGCAGATAGTCCCAGGTCCGGGCTACGGAAGCAATGCTCATGCGCTCCTGGGGCGTATGAACGTCAAAGAGGTCGGGGCCCAGGCTGACGCAGTCCAGCCCCGGCAGCTTTTTGCTGAGAACGCCGCACTCCAGCCCCGCATGGATGGAAACCACCTGGGGCTCCCGGCCATACTGCCGGCGGTAGACTTCCACGGCGGTGTCCCGCAGGGGCGACATCTCCCGATACTCCCAGGCGGGGTAATCACCCAGGTCGAAGTACAGTCCGCCCGCCTGCTGGGCGATGCCCTGGAGCACGGCGGTCAGATACCGCTTGTCCCGCTCCAGGCTGCTGCGGATGGCAAAGGTCAGTTTTACGGTGTCACCGGCCACCCGGAGAATGCCCAGGTTCAGCGACGTCTCCACCAGACCGTCCATGGAACGGCTGCGGGACTGGACGCCGTTGGGCACCTCCGTCAGCAGCCGCAGAAACCGCTGGGTGCTGGGCCGGTCCCAGATTTCCGCCACGCCGGTGTTGTCGGGCACACAGGTGATGGCCAGCCCCGTTTCCACCGGGTACGCCTCCCGCAGCTCGGCAGCAAAGGCTTCGGCTGCCGTAGCCAGACTCTGCTCCTTGTCCGCCGGGGCCACAAACAGCGCCTCAGCCTCCCGGGGAATCACGTTGTCCCGGCCGCCGCCCCGGAGGCTGGCCACCCGCAGGGGCGTCAGATGGTCCAGGAGCCGCAGCGCCTGCCCCAGCAGCAAAATGGCGTTGGCCCGTCCCTTGTCGATGTCGCTGCCGGAGTGGCCGCCCAGCAGGCCCGTCACCCGCAGACGGTACAGGTATCCCCCGGCGGGGGCGGTGTCATAGGGCAGGGCGATGGTGGCCGTGACGCCGCCGGCGCAGCTGACGGTGAAAACACCCTCCTCCTCGGAGTCCAGATTCACCATGCGCCGCCCCTGGAGCAGCGACGGGTCCAGGGCTTCGGCACCGGCCATATCCGTCTCCTCGTCGGCAGTCAAAAGCACCTCCAGGGGCGGATGGACGGCGTCGGGGTCGTCCAGCAGGGCCAGGGTATAGGCAATGGCGATGCCGTCGTCGCCGCCCAGGGTGGTGCCCTGGGCATAGATTTGGTCGCCGTCCACGGCCAGCCGCAGCCCCTGGGTACGGAAGTCCAGGTCACAGTCCGCCGTCTTCTCCCAAACCATATCCAGATGGCCCTGGAGAATCACGGTGGGGTGGTCCTCATAGCCGGGGGAAGCGTCCTTGTAAAGGACGACGCTGTTGGTCCGGTCCCGGCAGCACCGCAGGCCCCGCTGCGCGGCAAAGTCCACGCAGAACTGGCTGATGGCCGCCGTGTGGCCGGACCCTCTGGGGATGGCGCTGATCTGTTCAAACCAGTGAAAAACCGCCGCCGGTTCCAGACCGGACAGTACGGTGGAAGTCATGGAATCATCTCCTGTATCAAGATACAGAGATTATACCATAGGTACCAAAAGATTGGTGAACTTTTTTCCCGCTGCCTCTTGCCTTTTGACGAAAATTCTGTTATGTTGTGGGAACAAGCAGTCGGGGCATGCCCCGGCTCTTTTTCCGCCCCGCAAAGAGTACCAGAAACCAGAAAGAGGAGATGACGGCCCGCCATGGGAACCACCGTACAGAATAACAAAATTGTCAACGGCGTCGTCTGGAAACAGATGCTGCTGTTTTTCTTTCCCATTTTCCTGGGGACGCTGTTCCAGCAGCTGTACTCCATGATCGACGCGGTCATTCTGGGCCGCTTCGTGGGCAAGGAAGCGCTGGCCGCCGTCGGCGGCACAGACCTGGAAGTGATCAATCTGCTGGTCAACTTCTTTGTGGGTCTGTCCTCCGGCGCGTCGGTGGTCATCTCCCAGCACTACGGCGCCCGCCACCGCATGGCCCTGCGCTGCGCCGTCTGTACAGCCATTGTGCTGGCCGTGGTCTGCGGCGGTCTGCTGACACTGGTGGGCGTCTTCGGCTCCCCCACGATTCTCCGGTGGATCAACACCCCCGACGACATTTTCCACTATGCCGAGGACTATATGCGCTTCTACTTCCTGGGCATGATTCCCTCCATGATCTACAACATGGGCTCCGGCATTTTCCGCGCCGTGGGCGACGCCCGGCGGCCCCTCTATTTCCTGGCCGTCTGCTGCGTCCTCAACATCGTGCTGGACCTGCTGCTGGTGGTGGTCATTCCCCTGGGCACCGCCGGTGCAGCCATTGCCACGTCCATTGCCCAGGTCATCTGCGCCGTGCTGGTGTTGATCTCTCTGTGCCGCACCAAGGACATCTTCCGGCTCCATATGAAGCGGATTTACTTCCAGCCGTCCCTGCTGTCCCACATGCTGCGCATCGGCCTGCCCGCCGGTGTTCAGTCCTCCATGTACAGCATTTCCAACGTCTTTATCCAGGCGTTTATCAACGGTCTGGGAACCGATTCCATTGCCGCCTGGGCCGCCTTCCGCAAGGTGGACAGCGTCTACTGGCCCATCAGCTCGGCCCTGGGCATCACCGTCATGACCTTTGTGGGTCAGAACTTCGGCGCCCGCCGCTATGACCGGCTCAAATCCACCATCCGCACCGGTTTTATTTTGCAGTTCTCCATCACCGCCGTCATTGTGGCCCTGATGGTGCTGTTCCGCAATCTCCTCATTGCCATTTTCAACGAGGACCCCGCCGTGCGGGAAATCGGCGGAGAAATCCTGCTGACCATTACGCCCTACTACTTCCTCTATATCTGCATCGAGATTCTCTCCGGCGCCATGCGCGGCGTAGGCGAAAGCCTCAAGCCCGCCCTGCTGACCGTCGGCGGCATCTGCGCCCTGCGTCTGGTGTACCTGTTCCTCTTTGTGGGCGACACCCCCACCAACAGCGGCATTGCGTTCAGCTATCCTCTGACCTGGGGCGTCACCACCGTTCTGTTCATCATTTACTACCTGCGGGGCCGCTGGCTGCGCCATCACATCCAGCAGCAAACGGCCTAAGTCCCTTCGATCAGGTCCGCCAGGCCGTCGGCCAGCAGCTCCGCCGCCGCCAGCGCTTCTTTCAGCGTATTGCCCGAAGAGCCCACCTCAATGAGCAGAGACCCCGGCGTCATATGCTGATTGAACCGTTCGGTCCGCAAATCCAGATTGCGGCAGAGACCCGGCCATTGGCGTTCCAGTACCGCCTGTAATTTCAGCGCCCAGCTCAGATTGTCCTGCCAGTCGGGGTGGCTCAGACCGCCCTGGTCGGTGCCCACCACCAGCATCAGCTGGGCCGTCTCCACGCCGTCCAGGGTGACGGCATGGCGAACCGGCGTCCCGTCGGCATTGGCACCGGCGTCCCGGTGAATATCAATGACCATCTGGATGGTCGGATATTCCTCCACCCACTGCTGAATCTTTTTCAGCGTGGAATTGTAGGCCCCGTTATAACTGGGATAGTCGTTGAAGGACGTGTCGTGGAGCACCGAAATGCCCCGCGCTTCCAACCCCTCCGCCAAGACCCGCCCCACCCGTACCACGGAGTATTCCGTGTCCTGGGTGCGGGCGGTTTCGTTTTCGTCGTATTCCCATCCGACCTCCATGGTGTAGGCTTCGGAGGTGTGGGTGTGGACAATGAGCACCGTGGGGCCGTCCTGGTCAGAGTCCAGGACGCTTTCCCGCTGTAACAGCTCCCAGGGGTCCACGTCATAGGTACAGGCCCCGCCAATGGTAATGGCCGCCGCGTCCTCCTCGGTAAACACCAGCTTGTCCCCTTCCAGGGATGGCGGGACAGACGGTTCCTGCTGTGCCGGTTCCGATGCTTTCTGCTCCGGTTCCTGTGTTGGCTCCGGCGCGACAGACGCCATGGCGGCCGCCGGTACCGGCGGCGACAGCCACGCTTCCAGGGTGCGGGCGGTCCAGTCCTCTACCCCCAGCGCCATCATCAGCCGCAGGGCCAGGGCCATGGTGAGCATGGACGCCGCCCGGCGGCGGACCCTCAGTTTGTCGCTCTGCATGGCAATCCCTCCCTATAAGGTATCCTATGCAGCCGCACCGGTCCTTAGAACGCATATTTTATCAGGTAGGAGCCATACACGCAAAAAAACAGGAGCGCCGCTGTGCAGCGCTCCTGTTTTCGTATTTGAGATTATTCCAGCACGTCGGAACCATTGCCGGGATCGGCGGTCGTGCTGCCGTTGCCCTGGTCCGTTGTGGTACCGCCAGTGCCAGTATCCGTGCCGCCGGTACCAGTACTACCGCCGGTGCCGGTATCCGTGCCGCCGGTACCGGTACTACCGCCGGTGCCGGTGTCCGTGCCGCTAGTGCCGGTATCACCGCCGGTGCCGGTGTTCGTGCCGCCGGTACCCGTATCCGTACCGGTGCCCGTGCCGGGCTCGGTCGGCGTCGTCGGCTCCTCCGGTACCTCTTCCTCCTGCTTGCCGATGACCGTCACACGGTCCCGCTTCTGGTAGGTGCTGTTGGGGAATTGGACCTTCTCCCAATCGGAGACCGGGTTGCCGTCGGCGTCCAGATACCGCTTATAGGTGACGGTCTTGTAACCGGTGTAAGGCGTGACTGTAACCTGCTTGTAGTCGGCAGGCTTGGACTCGTCTACCTGGGTCACGTCCTTCCACTGGGTGGTGGAAATCGTTTTGAAATCCAGATCCACCGTGTACTCGCTTTCCTTGGTGCCCACCAGACCAATATGCACCTTGCCGTCTTTCAGATAGGCATCGATGCGGATGGGGTTCTGGGTGGAATTGGAGAACTTGAAGTCCACATTGCTGCCCCAGTAGATGGTGGCATCCATACCCAGCGGCACATAGTCCACGGTGTACATGTGCTCCAGCCGCTCCACAATGTTCAGATCGGCTTTCAGTGCACTATAGTAGATGGTGGAAGCCACCTGACAGATACCGCCGCCCAGTTCCGGCGTGGAGGTGCCACTGACGAAAGCAATGGCCGGCTGATAGCCCTTGGCTGCCGTCCGCTCACCGACGATATCGTTAAAGGAGAACACATCGCCGGGGTTCAGGATGGTGCCGTTGATGGCCTTACAGGCCAAATCCAGGTTGGTGGTACGGCCGGGGTTGTAAGGGTACGACGTATCCGCAGAGCCCAGCACGTCATGGAACAATGTCTCCTCCAGCTTGGCCCGTGTGACCTCCGGCTCCACCGCCGACAGGGTGATGGACAAATCGGTGCCCTCTTCGGCCATGTCCTGCTTCTGCTTGGCGGCAGCCAGGTCGAAGCCGTAGCCCTCCACCTCGTCGACAATTTCCTTTTTGTCCTTGTCGTAGTAGGCGTCGGCCATGTCGGTGCACATCTCTTCATAGAGGGCGTCCAGGTCCACCTGGGTATAGCGGGTCTCCTCGTAGGTGTACTCCAGGGGTGTGAAATCGTTGTTCATATAGGCGGTCATGATGGCGTCATAGAGACCGTCGGCGTCCAGACTTCTATCGCTGGTGCCCACATGGATGATAACCTCCGTGGGGATGGTCTCTTTGACAGTCTCGCCCTCCTTGCCGTCCTCCGCGGGCTGCTCCACCTCGGACTCCACCACTTCATAGGTGGAATCCTTCCGCTCCGACTTGACTTCTGCGGCGGTGGCGTCGATGGTGGAGCGGATATACTCCTCGTCGATGCTCAGGGCGCTGCCCATGTCCACCGTGTGCAGCACTTCCGTGGCGGCGGTGAGGGACTGTTTCAGCGTCTGGAAAATACCGCCGTCACGGCCGTAGTTCCAGGCGGCTTCCACGGCCTTGTCCACGTCCACGCTGACCTTGGTATCGGCGGGGGCAAAGGACAGGGTGCGGTCCGGCAGCGTCACCGTCAGCGTCTCGGTACCGTAGGTGGCATCGACAGCCTTCTGGACAGCAGCCTTGGCCTCTTCCCGGCTCATGCCGCCCACATCCACACCGGCCACACTGACGCCGGGCAGAATATTGCCGCCGCTGTGGACTGCCAGGGCATAGCCCAAGCCGCACAAAATCACCAGGGCCACCAGCGTCGCCGCGGTGATGGCGACGATCTTCCCCTTGCCGGCGCCCTGCTTTTTGGCGGGCTTGACAACGGGTTGGGCGGTTCTGTGCGTCTGCGCGGCTTTGGGTGCTTTGGTCACTTTGGCCGTATGCTTCTGGGCAGCCGTGGGTTTCGATTGGGCAGGTTTTTGATTCCTCGGTTTTTCAAATTTTCCCATGGTCGTCTCCTAAATACGCAATGTTGTTGGCATTGTAGATTTTTGTCTTATTATATCCCATGACGGCCCCTTTGCCAAGGACATTTCTGTTACGGTTTTATTACAAATTATCCCCATAAGTTACAAAACATTCCCGTTTGAACAAAAACCGGCATATTTTGCCACGAAGTTTTGGGCAACTCGCAATGGGTCATCGGTTTTGGACAGTTTCCACGTCAGCAGGGGGATGGAACCGGCGGAGAAAAACAGTTTATTGTGGAAAGACGGCTCGGCGCAGATGGCCGACACAGCGGAAAAATCCAGGCTGGACAGGGTGAAGTTGACCCGTCCGTCCTTCTGGGAAATGTCGATAACGCCCACGGCGGCGGCCCTGGCCCGCAGCAATGCGATGTCCACCAGATTCATGACGCCCTTGGGGGGATCGCCGAAGCGGTCCACGATTTCGTCCAGCAGTTCGTCGGCGTCCTCCTGGGTCCGGATGGCCGCCATACGGCGGTACAGGTCCATGCGCTGCTCCCCGGCGGGGACGTAGTTCTTGTCGATGTTGGCGGTGACGGAGATATCGCAGGAGCATTCGGCCTCCCGCGGCGCCGGTTCGCCCCGTTCCTCCAGCACGGCCTCTTCCAGCAGCTTCAAATACATATCATAGCCCACGCTCATCAGGTGGCCCGACTGTTCCGCGCCCAGCAGATCGCCCGCGCCGCGGATTTCCAGGTCCCGCATGGCGATTTTGAAGCCGGAGCCGAAAGCGGCGAAATCCCGGATGGCTGACAATCGCTTATCGGCCACCTCACTGAGCACCTTACCCCGCCGGAACGTCAGATAACAGAACGCATGGCGGTTGGACCGGCCCACCCGGCCCCGCAGCTGGTGGAGCTGGCTGAGACCGAACCGGTCGGCGTTCTCAATAATCAGTGTATTGACGTTGGAGATATCAATGCCGGTTTCGATGATGGTGGTACAGACAAGAATCTGA
This sequence comes from uncultured Oscillospiraceae bacterium, assembly GCA_944385365.1. Lineage (GTDB taxonomy): Bacteria > Bacillota > Clostridia > Oscillospirales > Oscillospiraceae > Avoscillospira_A. Next base: position 98,876 of record CALWWW010000001.1, read on the forward strand.
ATCTCACCCTCGTCCATCTGCTGCATAACGTCGCCCAGCTGTTCCTGGTTCATCTTGCCGTGGGCCACGGCCACCCGGGCGTCGGGAAACGCCTTCTGCAAATCGGCGGCGCAGCGGTCGATGCTCTCCACCCGATTGTGGAGGTAAAACACCTGTCCGCCCCGCTCCAGCTCCCGGCGGATGGCCTCATGGATGACGGCGTCGTTGTGCTCCAGGACAAAGGTCTGGACCGGATAGCGGTTCCGGGGCGGTTCCTCGATGGTGGACATGTCGCGGATGCCGCTGAGGGCCATATTCAGCGTCCGGGGAATGGGCGTGGCGCTGAGGGTCAGCACGTCCACATTGCCGCACAGTTCCTTGAGCCGCTCCTTGTGGCTGACGCCGAAGCGCTGTTCCTCGTCCACGATCAGCAGGCCCAAATCCTTGAACGACACGTTCTTTTGCAGCAGCTTGTGGGTGCCGATGAGCATATCCACCTGCCCCGCCGCCGTGCGGCTCAACGTGTCTTTCTGCTGCTGGGCCGTGCGGAACCGGGAGAGCACGTCGATATTGACGGGAAAACCGCTGAATCGCTTTTTCGCCGTCACATAGTGCTGCCGGGCCAGAACGGTGGTAGGCACCAGCACCGCCACCTGTTTGCCGTCCAGCATACACTTCATGGCGGCCCGCAGGGCCACCTCCGTTTTACCGAAGCCCACGTCGCCGCAGAGCAGCCGGTCCATGGGCTGGGGCGATTCCATATCGCCCTTGATCTCCGCCACGCACCGCAGCTGGTCCTCGGTCTCGGCATAGGGAAACGCGTCCTCAAACTCCGTCTGCCACGGCGTATCGGCGGAAAAGGCGTAGCCCATGCGCCGCTGGCGCTGGGCGTACAGCTTGATCAGGTCCACGGCCAGCTTTTTCGCCGCCGTCCGGGCCTTGGCTTTCGTCTTCTGCCACTGCTCGCCGCCCAGCTTGTTGAGCTTCACCGGCGTGTCCTCACCGCCGCCGATGTATTTGCTGACCATGTCCAGCTGGGTGGCCGGGACATACAGGGCGTCGGTGCCCTGATAGGCGATTTTCACATAGTCTTTCAAGGCCCCGTCCACTTTGATCTGCTCGATGCCCACATACCGGCCAATGCCGTGGTGCTCGTGAACCACCAGATCACCGGGGTGCAGGTCCGTAAAGGAGTTGAGCTTCTGGCGGTTGGTGGCCTTTTTCTTCTTCTGTTCCGGCGCGGCGGCAGCCTTGCGCTTCTCCGCCTTCTGGACCAGCAGCTGGCCCTCGGTGAGAATAGCCAGCTGTAACTCCGGATACTCAATGCCCGCAGGCAGCGCCCCGTCCGTCAGAAAGATCTGGTGGGCCTTGGGCAGGGATTCCGCCGGATAATAGAGACTGGCCTTGATGTCCTGTCCCTGGAGCAGCTCCTGCAAAATCTCGCCCCGGCGGCGGTTGCCCGTCAGCACCAGAACGCCGTAACCGATGTTCTGATAGTAGCGCAAATCCTGGGCCACCGTATCCAGGCTGGAGCCGTAGGGCGGCAGCTGCTTGGCCGTCACCGACAGCAGTTCCTGGGGCGGGCGGTTTTTCGGGTAGGAGGTGGCCAGGAAGTTGTCGAGGAACACCACCGGCTGCTCCCGGAACCGGTCGAAGACATCCTCGTACTCCGTCACATAGTCGCACAGCTCTCCGGCCACCAGACCGCTCTGGAGCATGCCGTCCAGCTCCATGCCCAGCTGCTCCTGCCGCAGCCGGGCCGCCCTCTGGAGGTTGCTGTGGTCACAGAAGATCACCAGGGCGTCTTTGGAAATATAGTCCGCGCCGCAGGTCTGGTCCGGGTACAAAAGAGCCAGATACCGGTCGGCGGCGGCCAGGGGGACGCCGCTTTCCAGCCGGTCCAAATCCCCTTGCAGCGTCTCCACCAAGGCTGTATTGACGGTCTTCCGGCGCTTCTGTCTGGCGATCATGGCCCGGAGGTCGTCGCACAATCCCGGCAGGCCGCCGGGGTGGAGATGGAGCTGGGCCTCGGCCACCGGCAGAATGGGGGCCTCGTCGGCGTTTTCCGTCCGCCGCTGGGTCAGCACATCGAAAAAGCCCATAATATCCACTTCGTCACCGAAAAACTCCACCCGCAGGGGGTTTTCACAGGCCGGGGAAAACACGTCCACAATGCCGCCCCGCAAGGCGTACTGACCGGGGCCCTCCACCAGAGAGGTCCGGGCATACCCCGCCTGTTCCAGCCGCCGGGCCAGTTCCTCCGGCTCCAAGTTCATGCCGGGCCGCAGCGTCATGGATGCGCCGCAGAGAGTCGCCTTGGGCATGGTCCGCAGGGTTAGGGCTTCCAGCGAGGCAATTTGCAGCCGCGTCTTGCCCATGGCCAGATCGTACAGCTGTTTGAGCCGCTTCTGTTCCCAGCCGCGGGACACGGCGGCCGTGTCGCACAGCGTCAGTTCCCGGGTGGGCAGAATGGGGGCTTCCTCCCCCAGAAAGGCCCGCAGCTCCTCCTGGACCCGGCGGGCAGCCTCGTCGTCCTGACAGACCACCACCATGGGCCGGTCACAGTGACGGTACAGGGCGGCAATCCAATGACCGCGGGCCACCTGGCCCGTACCCGACACCGCCGCCGCCCGGTTTGCCGCCACGGCGGTCACGAGCTTTTCATATTCCGGCAGGCCCCGCAGGGCGGAAAGTAAAACGTCCATGGCTCACCTCTCACAAGACAATGATTGTAAAAAATTGGTATCCCATAACGACCGAAGGGGCAAAGGGTGACAGTTTGCCCCCCTTTGCCCTGAAATTCGGCAATTATTTACGGTTAAATTGGGACGATGCCCGCTCGATGCCCTGGGTGAAGATCACCGGCACGGCTTCGGCGGCGTGTTCGATGGCCGGGTCCAGCAGCTTCTGCTCGGCCAGGGTGAAGCGGCTGAGGACCCAGTCGGCCAGATCGTAATCGGGATGGGGCTTGGCCCCCACGCCGATTTTAATGCGGGGAAACTCCTGGCTGCCCAGGCTGGAGATGATGGACTTGATGCCGTTGTGACCACCGGCGGAGCCGTTTCTGCGGATACGCAGACGGCCCACGTCCAGATCGATGTCATCAAACAGCACCAAAACCCGCTCCGGCGGCACCTTGTAGAAGTCGGCAGCCTGTTTGACGGCTACGCCGCTGAGGTTCATATACGTCTGGGGCTTCATCAGCAGCACCCGGACGCCGCCCACGGTGGCCTGGGCCGTCAGGGCCTGGAACTTGGCCCGGTCGATTTTGACACCGGCCTCCTTGGCCAATGCGTCCACGGCCCGAAAGCCCACATTGTGGCGGGTGGCCTCGTACTGGCTGCCGGGGTTGCCCAGGCCCACCACCAGATATTCACAGGGAGAAGACTTGAACAGCATACAACCTCTTAGAACAGGGAGGAGATGGAGACCTCGTCGAAGGTACGGCGGATGGCCTCGGCAAACAGGGGCGTCACGTCCAGCTGGCGGATCTTGGAACCCTTGGCCTCCTCGGGCAGCGGGATGGTGTTGAGGAGCATCAGCTCTTCGATGCAGCTGTCCTGGACGCGCTGCACGGCGGGGTTGGACAGAACGCCGTGGGTGGCACAGGCCAGAACACGGGCAGCGCCGCCCACTTCCTTGATGGCCTTGGCGGCATTGCACAGGGAACCGGCGGTGTCCACCATGTCGTCGAACAGGATGCAGGTCTTGCCCTTGACGTCGCCGATGATATTCATGACCTCGCACTGGTTGGCCTTCTGGCGGCGCTTGTCGACGATGGCCAGGCCCATGTGGAGCTTGGCGGAGAAAGCGCGGGCACGGGCCACGCTGCCCACGTCGGGGGAGACGACCACCACGTCGTCGGTGTTTTCAAACATGTTGCGGTAGTACTGTACGAATACGGGGTTACCCAGCAGGTTATCCACGGGGATATCGAAGAAGCCCTGAATCTGGGAAGCGTGGAGGTCCATGGTCAGCACGCGGTCGGCGCCGGCGCAGGTGATCATGTTGGCCACCAGCTTGGCGGAGATGGGATCACGGCTTTTGGCCTTGCGGTCCTGACGGGCGTAGCCGAAGTAGGGCATCACGGCGGTGATCCGGCCTGCGGAAGCGCGGCGGCAGGCGTCGATGGTCACCAGCAGTTCCATCAGGTTGTTGTTGACAGGCTTACAGGTGGGCTGGACGATGAACACATCGCAGCCGCGGACGGTCTCGTTGAGGGTGACGGAGACTTCGCCATCGGCAAAGGTCGTGACGGTGCCTTCGCCCAGGGGCACGCCCAGAGCGCGGCAGACGCCCTCCGCAAAGGGACGGTTGGCGTTGGCGGCGAACACCTTTACTTCTTTACCATGTGTGATCATTTGTACTGTACCTCTCTACACGTTTTATGGTTTTTTATCCTATGAATCAGCACCTGCTGAACGGTTACACGGTTATTTGGATTCCTTGAGCTTGTGGCGGTTGGCCCATTCGCGCTTGTTGGTCTGGCGGGCCCGTGCCACGGCCAGTGCGCCGGACGGCACATTGTCGGTGATGGTGGAACCGGCGCCGGTGTACGCGCCGCGGCCCACGGTGACGGGGGCCACCAGATTGGTATTGCAGCCGATGAAGGCGTCGTCCTCGATGATGGTCCGGAACTTCTTGGCCCGGTCATAGTTGACGGTGACGGTGCCGCAGCCGAAGTTGACATTGCGGCCCACGTCGCTGTCGCCCACATAGGTCAGATGGGACACCTTGGTGCCGTCGCCGATGGTGGAGTTCTTGACCTCCACAAAGTCACCCAGCCGCACATGGTCGCCGATGTGGGAGTTGGGACGGATATAGGCAAAGGGGCCCACGGTGGTGTCGCTGCCCACATGGGCGTCGTACAGCTGGGAGCTGTTGACGGTGGTACGGTCGCCGATGACGGTGTTTTCCAGCAGGGCGTTGGGACCGATGACGCAGTTTTCTCCGATGACCGTGGCGCCCCGGAGGATGGTGCCGGGCATCAGGACCGTGCCCTTGCCCACGCGGACCGTGGGGTCCACGTAGCAGTTCTGATAGTCCCAGATTTCCACACCGTTGCGGATGAGATCATGGAGGTGCTGGAGGTTCAGCGTGGGCTGCCAGGCGGCCAGCTCCTCACCGGAACGGATGGAGTAGACGCCGTCCCGGTCGGCATAGGCCTTGCCCCGCTGGCGCAGGAATTCCAGGAAGCTGAATTTTTCATCCAGCGCGTCCATCAGGGCCGCACGGTCCACATGGTAGACGCAGCTGGGGGCGGGAATCACATTGGCCTGGGCGGCCAGACGGGTGGAGATAAAGACCGCCGGGCCGGTGACCACTACGGTCTCCCGGTCGTCGTCCTCCGCCGTGGACAGAAACACATGGAGCAGGTCTCCGGCATCGTCGCTGCCGGCCACCATCAGGTCCACCGACGCGGGGAAACAGGCTCTGGCCTCTCCGGCCCACCGCTCATGGCAGACGAGAAAAAAACGACCGGCTCCGCGGGCGATGAGCGCCGACACCAGCCAGGAAAGCAACGGGCTGCCCATAATCCGCGACAGCATCAACGGCCGGCCATAGCCGGTCTTATTGGTATCGTCCGGGACAAAAATGACCGCAGAAGTTCCTGTCATACAAGTTCCTGCCTTTCAAAAAAAGATAAAGCGCCACAGGAGGGCGCACTGTTGGTTTTATATCAGTATAGCAGAAAGACCTCCGTTTGTATAGGGCGTTTCCTGGGTTTTTTCCATCTGTGCGGTAAAGGCGCGCCGCCGGAGGCAGCGCGCCCAAGGGGATCACATCAGGGGGGAGAACAGCCGCAGAAACGCGCCGGCCAGCCGCCGGTGGAGGGGCCAGGAGCGGACCTCCGCCAGACTCATGCGGTGGCACAGCTGGAACGTCTCGTCGAAGTCCCTGGCCACAGCGCCCACACAGTCGGCCTTGTAGAGCCAGACGCCGTCCTCGAAGTGGAGGTACAGGCTGCGGAAATCAAAATTCACCGTACCCACCACGGCGTATTCCCGGTCCACACAGACCACCTTGGCATGGACGAAGCCGGGGCTGTACTCGTAGATTTTCACGCCCTGGCTCAGCAGGTCCGCGTAATGGGCCCGTGTCACGGCGAAGACCATCTTTTTATCGGGGATGCCCGGCGTGATAATCCGCACGTCCACACCGTTTTTGGCGGCCACAGTCAGGGCGGAGATCATCTTGTCGCTGATGATCAGATAGGGTGTCATAATATACACCGACCGCCGGGCCTTGGTAATCAGGTTGAAAAACACCGTGTCGCCCACCGGCTCATTGTCCAGGGGGCTGTCGGCAAAGGGCTGGACAAAGCCGTGGGGCCGCTTGCTGATGGCAATGGGCCGGGGCGGCTTGTAGAAGGAAACGGTCTCCTTCCACCCTTTGATCTGGGCCCACATGGCCAGGAACATGACGGTCATGGGCCAGACGGCCTCGCCTTTCAGGCGGATGACGCAGTCCTTCCAGTAGCCGAAGCGCTCTTCCAGGTTGATATACTCATCGGCCAGATTCATGCCGCCGGTAAAGCCGATTTCTCCGTCCACAATAAGGAATTTCCGGTGGTCCCGGTTGTTGAGCCGGGAGGACAGCACGGGGACGTAGGGGTTAAAGGGACAGGCCTTGATGCCCACCTTCTCCAGCTTCCGCCAGTATCCGCCGGGCAGCGTCATAATGCAGCCGAAATCGTCATAGATGATCCGGACATCCACACCGGCAGCGGCCTTCTTCCGCAGAAGCCGCAACATCTGTTCCCACAGCCGCCCGGTCTGGATGATGAAATACTCCAGGAAAATATACCGTTCGGCCCGGGCGATGGCGTCCAGCATGTCCCCCACCGCCGCCTCGCCGCAGGCGTAGTAGGTGCTCTCGGTGTTCTCGCAGACGGGGCACCCGGCCACCCGAATCAGGTAATTGGACTGCAAGGCCGCGTCGGGGCTCAGCGCCTCCTCCCGCTCCAGCACCCGCATGTCCTGGGTCAGGTTGTCCATATGGATTTGCTGCACCGTCTGCATCCGCCGTTTCAGCCGCCGGGACAGCCGGTTGCCGCCGAAGAGCAGATAAAAGGAGATGCCGAAGAGCGGCAACGCCAGAATGGGAATAATCCAGGCGATTTTGTAGGTGGGTTCCGTGCGGCAGGACACAATCCAGATGACGGCCAGCCAGGCCACAATATCCATGCCGATGTTGAACCAGACCGAGTAGCCCGACAGGTAGTGTACGCCGAACACCAGCACGCCCACCTGAATCAACAGGCACAGGGACACGACCACCGCCCGCTGAAACAGCAGCTTGAAATAGCTCTTCATGGGGCACCTCCCCTTCCATGACGATATATGGGTTTTATTATACTCGCTTTCCCCAACCGGCGCAAGCCCCGCCGGTCTATTCTCCCGGCGGGGGCCATAGACTGTAGCAGCGCCGCGGCGCATACGCAACAAAGGAGACGATATACCATGGGAATGCCACAGATTCCACCGGCAGAACACCGGCCATCCTTCCGTCAGGCCCGCATTGACCTGTTGGAGTCGGCGGCCCTGGAGGCCATGTCGGCCTCCCATATTCTCAACGCCCAGGGCGAACAGACCCAGGCCGTGGTACGGCGGTACGCTGCCGGGGAGATCACCTTTTGTCAGCTGCTCACCAGCTGCCGCTGCACCCGGGAGCTGCTTCAATCGCTGATTATGAAACAATGGCTCTTGCAGCAGAAGCTGGAAGCCGTGGCGGAGCTGCGCAACAGTCCCGAGGACTGTATGGGCCGTTCGTCCTGCGGGCCGGACCGGCCGACGGTTCCCGGCTGTCCCTGTGTCCCCCGTCCGGAGTGATGGCAGGAGCCAACTGTTCCCATTGGCGTAGGGGCCGGCATCCCTGACGGCCCCAGGTGGAATGCGTCCCGGACGCGTCAAGGATGCCGCGTCCTACAAAACGGTTACGGGTTCGCCCCAAGACAGGTAATCGATTGGACTGTACTGCGCGGCGGGACACATAGGTCCCGCCCTACGTCTCTTGTCGGCAGTCCGTTCGTGTTCGTAGGGCGGCACCTGCGTGTGCCGCCATGCATCCGCCATTACAGAGTGCATACCATGCAGCATACGGGCCATTCCATAAAAACGGGCGCGCCGCAGCATGGTGCGGTGCGCCCGGATGTTCCATTATGCCTGTACCTTTTCCGCGCTTTCCAGCAGCCGCCCGTAGGCGTCCGCCCAGGCCTGGGTGTGATGGGGCTCATAGGTGACCACGGTTTCCGAATTGCGGACCACCTGCCGGACCTCGTCCAGGCCCTTGAGCTCGCCCAGGGCCACGGCCTGCATCAGCAGGTTGCCGATGGCGGCACCCTCAATGGGACCGGTGACCACCGGCAGATTGATGGCGTCGGCCACCATCTGATTGAGCAGCTTGTTCTGGATGCCGCCGCCCACAATGTTCAGGGCTTCCAGCTTGGCACCCTTGATCTCCTCCAGCCGCTCCAGGGCCCAGCGGTATTTGAGGGCCAGGGATTCATAAATACAGCGGGCCACCTGTCCCGGCGTCTCGGGGATGGGCTGGCCGCTCTTGCGGCAGTAGTCCCGGATTTTCTCCTCCATGTTGCCGGCGGAGAAGAAGGGGCCGTAGTTGGGGTCGATGACGGAGCGCAGGGGCTCGGCACCCTTGGCCATCTCCACAATCTCGTCCCAGCTGTATTTCTTGCCCGCCTTGGCCCAGTCCCGGCGGCACTCCTGAATCAGCCACAGGCCCATAATGTTCTTCAAAGGCCGGAAACCGCCCTGGACCGTGCCCTCATTGGTAAAGCCCGCATCGCGGACGGCATCGGAGAGAATGGGCTGGTCGGTTTCCACGCCGAAGAGAGACCAGGTGCCGCTGGAGCAGAACGCGAAGTTGCCCTGGCCGGGAATGGCCGCCACGGCGGACGCTGTATCGTGGCCGCCGACGGCACAGTGGGCCGCCTGATTGATGCCCACCTCCTCGGCAATGGAGCGCAGCAGATGGCCGCGGACCGTGCCGGGCCGGTCGATCTTGGTAAAAATGCGCCGGGGCAGGCCCAGCTCGTCGATGGAGGCCCAGTCCCAATCCCCCGTCACCGGGTCATAGAGCATGGTGGTGGTGGTGATGGTGTATTCGCTGGCCTTTTCGCCGCTGAAGAAATAGCCGATCAGGTCCGGCGTCAGCAGCATGGTCTCCGCCTGTTCCAATGCCACGTCGCCCTCAGCCTGACGGCGGCACAGCTGATAGACGGTGTTGTAATTCTGGGCGGCAATACCCGTGCGGCGGAACTGGGTTTCAAATGGAACCTTCTGCCAGACCCGCTCCATGTCCGCGTCGCAGCTCATGCGATAGGAACGGCTGCTGCCCAGCAGATGGCCGTTTTTATCCAGCAGGCCGTAGTCCACGCCCCAGGTGTCCACGCTGAACGAGGCCAGGTCCCCCAAGCCCGCCCGCTTGAAGGCATAGAGGGCCTGCTTCGTCTGGTGGAACAGATTGAGACTGTCCCAGTACAGGACGCCGCTGAGGTCGATGTAGTCGTTTTCAAAGCGGTGCAGCTCCTGCATGGTGATTTTCTCACCGTCAAAGGAACCGAGAATGCCGCGTCCGTTGCTGGCGCCCAGATCAAAGGCCAGCATATGTAAAGGATGTTTCATGGCGTAGCCTCCTGTCAATCTCTATGAGAGTGAAACGTTTCGTTCTTATATAGTATAGCAGATTCCAGCGGAAAATGCCACGGTTTTTTTCCGCAGGTTAGCATTGACTAGCCCCATGCTGCCGTGATATGGTATACAGCAGAATTTTGGGAGTAGTCGGCGCGCTGACTGCGTAGCATGGTCAACAGACTGAGGGATGCCCTCTGGCCATGCTTTCAATGACGAGACGAGTTCGCCTTGGGCGGATTTCGTCTTTTTTTGTTGTTTTGGGAGGTACATATGGGAATCATCGAACTGTTTCTGATCGCCGTGGGACTGTCCATGGACGCCTTTGCCGTCTCGGTCTGCAAGGGTCTTTCCGCCGGTAAGGTGCGGCTGCGCCACGCCCTGATTGCCGGACTGTGGTTCGGCGGCTTTCAGGCATTGATGCCCTTTCTGGGCTGGCTGCTGGGCGTCCGCTTTCAATCGCTTATCACCAATGTGGACCACTGGATTGCCTTTGTGCTGCTGGCCGTCATCGGCATCAATATGATCCGGGAGTCCCGGAAGGACGACGAGGAGTGTGTGGAAGCCGATTTTTCCTGTAAGTCCATGTTTCCCCTGGCCATTGCCACCAGCATTGACGCCCTGACCGTGGGCATCACCTTTGCCTTTTTGCAGGTGGATATTGTTCCCGCCGTCACCTTTATCGGTGTAACGACCTTTGTTCTGTCGGCCATCGGCGTACGGGCCGGCGGTATTGTGGGCGAAAAGGGCAAAAGCCGGGCGGAGCTGGCCGGCGGCGTGGTTCTGGTGCTGCTGGGATGTAAAATTCTTCTGGAGCACCTGGGAATCCTGTAAGTGCCAAACATAAAAAGTTTTACTCGATTTTTTTCAAAAAATCGCAGGGTCCAGGGGCGGCGCCCCGGTCGCGCCTCGCAAGGCGCGAAACCCCCACGTTACAATAGATTTTCTGTGCGCAGAAGGCCCCCCGGCTGCCACCCGTTTTGGGTGACGCCGGGGGGCCTTGGCCGTTGGCCGGAGATTCCGCCATCTGCGGATGGCGGTTTGGGACGCTGGGGGATTTCGCTGGCTGCGGCCAGCGGGAATTTCGCCCGCTGCGGCGGGCGACCAAAGGCTCTGCCTTTGGAAACCGCGATTTTTTGAAAAAAATCGAGTAAAACTTTAATTTTCCGTTTTTGCAACGCTTTTTCTTGCGCCGAGCAGCTGCGACACCAGCAGGCCCGCCGCGATGACCAATCCGCCCCGGAACGATGCGGCGGAAGCCGTCTGACCCAATGCCACATCCAGCGCCACACCGGTAAACACCTGACCCACAAAGGACAGAAGCGTCAGACGGAACGCCGACACCCTGGGTACGGTGATATTGAACAGCAGTACCGTGGTCACGCCCAGCATACCGCCGCAGTACATCCACGGTTCCATGGTACCCGCCGCCGGTGTGGTCCACTGGCCCACCAGGATCAGCAGGACTGCGCAGATGGGCAAGCCCACCAGATGGTTGACAAAGGACCCGGCCAAGGGGCTGGTCTCCGACGCCAGACGGGCGTTGACCATCCGGGACAGGACCACCGTCACACCGGCCCCCAGCGACAGCAGCACCGCCAGAATCGACTGGCTCACGCTGCCGTCCAGCATCAGGAAAATACCCACAGGGGCGCTGATCAGGGCCACAGCCACCGACCGGTCCACCGGCCGTTTGGGCGCGCCCAGCCAGCCGAACCGGTCCAGCAGCACCGAGGTGATGGTCTGGCCCAGAAGGCCCAGCGCCACAATGCTGGTCATGGTAATATGGCCGAAAGCATAGTTATTGAACAAGGTGGACAGCACACCAATCGCGCCGCCCAGGTACGCCCAGAACGGAGCCTTGGCAAACACTTTACACCGTCCCGCCAGACAGAGGACGCCGGAAAACACCGTACCCACCACATGGATGATGACGGCGGCGGCGTAGTTGCCGTAACCGGCGGTCAGCTGGCCGTTCCACAGAATCATCACGGCGATGACCACACCAGTCAGCAGGGAGAGAATGGTATCCATGACAGCACCTCCTGAGAATTTGGCCCCATTGTACCATAGCCCCGCCGCCGGACAGTAGGACACTTGTCATATGGCGTCGGGGCGTGTACAATGAAGCCAAAGGAGGGGGACGCCATGCGGGAAATCCAGCAAAAGGCCCACTATGCGGAACGGCTGCGGCCCTATGATATTGACGCCGCCGACTGCCGCTGTCTGTTTTTTGCCGCCGGGGAGACGTTGATCCGTCAGGGGGAGCCGGTGGAAAGTCTCTATTTTATTGTAGAGGGCCGGGTGGAAGCCCTGGTCCTCCAGGGCGACGGGCGGCGGCTGGCCCTGTGCTATACCGCCGAGAGCGGCGCGCTGGGGGATGTGGAGCTGATGCAGGAGTCCGACGGGGCCACGGCCACAGTGGCGGCCCAGACCGATGTGATCTGTCTGGCCTATCCCTATGCCCGCGCCCGGCGGCAGCGGGATGAAAATCTGGTGTTTCTGCGGCAGGTGGCCCGGGATTTGTCGTTAAAGCTGACCCGCAGCACCGACCGTCTGGTAAGCGCCAGCCTGTCCCCGGCCCGGGAGCAGGTGTGCCGCCATCTGCTGCAGCACCGGCGGGGCAGCCGCTATTGTGGGACGCTGATGGATATTGCCGCCGCTACCGGCGTCAGTTACCGTCACATCCACCGCATTATCCAAAAGCTGTGCGCTGACGGTGTCGTGGAAAAAGCGCCCCAGGGCTTCTACCATCTGGACGTGGAACGTCTGGCAAAATTCTGCCCATAAAGATTGAAATGACGCAAATGGGCGTACCGCCGCGGCGGTACGCCCATAATTTCGATTCTTTAACCGGCGGCATCTGCGCCGTTGTCTTCATACGTTTCAATGCGGCGAATATCTGCGCCGATGGCCCGGAGTTTGCCGATGATATCCTCGTAGCCCCGTTCGATATAGTGGATATCCTCCACCGTCGTATGACCCTCGGCGGCAAGACCCGCGATGACCATGGCCGCACCGGCCCGGAGATCACAGGCTTTGACGCTGCACCCATGGAGGGCCTGCACGCCGTCCACCACAGCAACGCCGCCGTTGACCTGAATACTGGCTCCCATGCGCATCAGCTCCGCCGTATAGCGGAACCGGTTGTCGTAGATGCCCTCGGTGATGATACTGGTGCCGTTGGCCAAAGCCAGACACACGGCAATCTGCGGCTGCATATCCGTGGGGAAACCGGGATAGGGCATGGTCTTCACATTGGCCCGGCGCAGAGGACGCTGGCGGGCAATGCGGATGGAGTCGTCGTACTCGGTGACCTGTACGCCGATTTCCCGCAGCTTGGCGGTGATGCAGTCCATGTGCTTGGGGATGATATTTTCCACCAGCACATCACCGCCCACAGCAGCCACGGCGGCCATATAGGTTCCGGCCTCGATCTGATCGGGAATGATGCAGTAGGTACCGCCCTTGAGCTGGTCCACGCCGCGGATTTTGATGACGTCGGTGCCCGCACCGGAGACCTTGGCGCCCATGGCGTTGAGGAAGTTGGCCAGGTCCACAATGTGGGGTTCCTTGGCGCAGTTCTCAATGATGGTGGTGCCCTTGGCCAGAACGGCGGCAATCATGATGTTCATGGTAGCGCCTACGCTGACCATGTCCAGATACACATGGCCGCCGGTGAGACCGCCGTCGGGGGCGTCGGCACAGACGTAGCCGTCCAGCTGATCGACACAAGCGCCCAGCGCTTCAAAGCCCTTGATATGCTGGTCAATGGGACGGACGCCGAAGTTGCAGCCGCCGGGCATGGCCACTTTGGCCTGACCGAACCGGCCCAGCTCCGCGCCGATGAGGTAGTAGGAAGCGCGAATACGGCGCACCAAATCAATGGGCGCCACAATATTCCGCACGCGGGTGCAGTCCAGCTCCAGTGTGTGGCGGGACTTTCTGCGGATGGACACGCCCATGTCAGAAAGGATCTGCAGCAGCAGGCGCACATCGGAAATATCCGGCACGTTTTCAATACGGCAGGTGCCGCTCACCAGCAGCGCCGCCGGCAGAATGGCCACAGCAGCGTTTTTCGCACCGGAGATGGTCACGGTGCCCTGGAGGCGTTTGCCGCCGTTGATCTCATATTTGATCAATGTTACAGCCCTCTTCAATACAGGATCGATGCTCCGGAAACGGTCCGGAGCCGGGAACGGTTCCCGGTACTGTCAGCATGCCCCGTCACGGAAAAACCATACTCCGTGTGGGACCGCAGGAGGCCGACAGGCCGGTTCTGGTTAAAAAGGCAGATTCCGGCACACAACAGTATAGCACACCCTCAAGAGAATGTAAAGAAAGTTTTAAGAATTGAAAACAAACGGAAACAAATTTCCTGCCACAATTTCCCTTTCTGTTACCAAACCAGGGGGCTGACCGTCCGGGTGATGCCGTTGACCCAGAAATCGCCGGTGTCGGTATAGATGGCCCAGCCGGGTACCAGCCGCACCACCGCCGCCGACGCCGTATCGGCCCGGCAATAGCCCTGTTCCACTTCGTTCACCGTAGCGCCCACCCATCCCAGGGTGTCGCGGCTGCCCAGAAACGCCACCAGGGCATCGGCTGCTGTGCAGCCGATGACGTCGTCGGTGCGGACCAGGCCGGTGGTGTCGAAGTACAGCGTTCCCCCCAATTCCGTGAGAACGTTGTTTTCATAGGTGGCTGTGACGGCGGCAGTGAATACCGGCACCTCCAGCAGCTGCTGCACCGCCGTCAGCCGGTAAACGCCGGCCCGGACCCGCTGGGGCGTGGACACCCCGGCCGGTTCCAGTCCCATCCGGACCAGCAGGCCTGACAGGTCCTTGGTCAGATCGGCCACAGGATTCTGGTTCTGGAGCTTTGCCGTCAGCACGCTGCCCCTGGACAGCTGGCAGGAGCCCGCCGCCGAGGAATAGGTCTGGATATAGCGGGTGGAGTCGTGCTCCATCAGCACCATTTCCCCCAGCAGTGCCTTCATGGCAGGCAGCGCACCGCTGTCGTCGGGGGTGAACTCCAGAGTATAGAGGGGCCGGGTATCGGGCAGCTGTCCGGCGTTGAGCTGGACACCGGCCTGGGCAAACAGCGTCTCCAATGATTCCTGGGCCTGGGCCAGCTGCTGCTGGCGCTGGCGGGCCAGGGGAATCAGCAGCACCAACAGCATGATATTGGCCACCAGGAGAATCAGAATCACAATATTCTTGATCTTGGATATGGGCATGGTTCGCCTCCTTAGGAACGGAGCCAGTCGGCCTGCAGGGTGGTTTCCCCCATGTCGGCGTAGCCAGGCCGCAGCCGGGTCCCCGCCGGGGCGATGGCGGCGGCCTGCCGGGGCGGCAGCAGGGCTTTGGAAGCCGCGGTAACGGTATAGGTCCGCAGTCGCAGCGTCAGTTCCGTCAGGACATCGCCCTGGAAGCGGGCCTCCACGGCTGGACCGTCGGCCCGCAGGACCTCCAGGCCCTCTACATAACAGGAAAACTCCACCGTAGCCGTCTGGCCGTCGGTCTCCATGCCTGTAAACCAGAGACAGCTGTCCCCCAGCTGTCCAGCAGCGATGGTGTCCACCAGGGAGCGAACCAGCTCAATACGCTGGGCGTCGCTGTCTCCGGCGGCGGCAAACCGCCGGGACAGGCCCGTGTTTTCCAGCTTCAGAACGCCGTCGGCGCTGATGCGCAGGGAGGCGTCGCTTTCGGTATAGGTGGTGCTGCTGTCATCCCGGTACACGCTGTCGCCATAGGGATTGAACCCCAGCGTTGTGGCAGCGGTCTTGAGGAAGGAATCGTTCACAGGGTTGGAGGCCTGGACAACAGGTACCGCCGTATAGGACGGCTGGATAACGGTCATGGGGTCCAGATGGCCGTAGGGCTCGCCGCCCTCGGCGGCCAGGAACGAGCCGTCGGTCCCCAAGGTCTCCAGGACCTCGCCGAAGGCCGTGCTGTCCACCTCGGTTTCCATGGCCTGATAGACGCCGTCGGCCTCTACCAGCAGTTCCACGGCGTCGCCGCTGCGGCGCAGGCAGAAAAGATAGCCGCTGCCGGTGCGTTGGCCGCTGGTGGCGTCCAGCCATTGGGCCAGCACGTCCAGGGGCACCGCGCCGGGATAGTAGAAGCACAGCTCCGCCTGGGTGGCCCGGCGGAGAAATGCCATGCGGTTCAGCTCTTCCGCCGTTCCCGCTGTGTCCAGGGCGGCGGCCAGCTGGCCGCCCAGGGCGGCAAAGGCGTTATCCAGCGCTTCCTGACTGCCCAGGTAGCTGATCCGGCCCGCCGGGCCCACCGCAGAAATAACCACGGGCAGCGCCGCGTCGGTAAAGGTGGGGTCCTCGGTCTTTTTGGGCGGGGCGGACAGTTTTCCCGACAGCGTCTGCATCATGCCGGAAAGGCCGTCGGCGCCGCTGTACTGAATGGCCGTCAGGGACAGCATCACCACGGAGAGCAGCAGCAGGACAATGAGGATGGACTTGCACACTTCCTTGGTGCGTGGACGCACGATGGCTCCTCCTTTCACGCTTGGGAATCGGCGGCGGGCAGGGTGACGGTGACGGTGGTACCCTTGCCGTAGACGGAATCAATGGCAATTTCGCCTTTGTGCTGGCGCAGAATTTCACTGGCAATGGACAGACCCAGTCCCGTGCCGCCGGACTCTCTGGACCGGGCCTTGTCCACCCGGTAGAACCGCTCAAACAGCCGGGGCAGGTCCTTTTCGGGAATGCCGATGCCGTTGTCCCGGACCTTGGCCCAGACCATTTCCCCGCTGACACCGGCCGTCAGTTCGATGCGGCCGCCGTCGGGGGTGTATTTGATGGCGTTGGATACCACGTTGATCAGGACCTGCTGGATGCGGTCCCGGTCGCCGTTGACCTCCGGCAGATCGTCGGGGACGTCCACCGTCAAGGTGTGGCCGTGGTTGCGGGCGTCCATGGCCACGGCTTCGGCCACGTCCCGGATGGCCCCGGCAAAGGAGAACCGGGAGATGTTCATCTCCATTTTGCCGTAGTCGAACTTGCTGAGGGTCAGCAGGTCCTGAACAATGCGGGTCATGCGGTCAGCCTCGTTGATGATGACGCCGAGGAATTGCTGCTGCAATTCCGGCGGCAGATCGCCTCCGGCGTCGGCCATGGTCTCGGCGTAGGATTTGACGTTGGTCAGGGGGGTACGCAGCTCATGGGACACATTGGCCACAAATTCCCGGCGGGTCTGCTCGCTCTTGCGCTGTTCGGTGACGTCGTGGATGACGGCGATGACGCCGGCGGGGCTTCCCTCGGTGGTAAAGGGGGCCATAAACAGTTCCAAACTCCGGTCCCCCACGGTTTTCTCCGTCTCCACAAACTCCGGGCTCTGGAGGGCCAGCACCAAGGGCAGTTGGGTCTCCTGG
Source organism: uncultured Oscillospiraceae bacterium (assembly GCA_944385365.1). Lineage (GTDB taxonomy): Bacteria > Bacillota > Clostridia > Oscillospirales > Oscillospiraceae > Avoscillospira_A. Next base: position 115,894 of record CALWWW010000001.1, read on the forward strand.
CCAAAGATTTCGTCAAAGCCGCCGGATTTGGCCGGGTCACTGCCCAGCATCTGGACGGCGGCGGGGTTGGCATGGATGACGCGGCCCTGGGCGTCGAAGGCCACCACGCCGTCAGTCATGTGCAGAAACAGGGTGGACAACTTGTTGCGCTCGTTTTCGGCGGCGGCCAAGGTGTCCCGGAGGACCCGGGACATGTCGTTGAAGTCCCGGGTCAGCGCGCCGATTTCATCCCGGGAGGTGACCTCCAGCTTTTCCGAAAAATCCCCGGCGGCCACCCGGCGAGTACCCTTGGACAACGCCCGCAGGGGTGTAATGAGGATTTGTGCCAGCAGCACCGACAGCACCAGACAGATGCCCATGCCCATGATCAGGGACTGGACAATGATATCCATGACGTTGGCAGTCAAGTCGTTGACGGTGGATTTGTTGTCCAGCACATAGACGATGTACGAGGCGTTATCCCCTGTGATGGGTACCGCCAAATCCATGTAGGAGCTGGTGATGGAGCTGTCCTGGCCCACCCGTCCATTGAGGGCCTCCAGCAGATTGCTGGTGGTGGAGACGGCGGCGTTCTGGTCGGAGCCCGCCAGCACGGCGCCGCTGCTGTCCAGGACATAGACGTTGCGCCCGGTGATATCGATGCCCAGGTCCGCCTTGGACATGAGCAGTTCCTTCATCTCCTCTTCGCCCTCGTCGGCGGTGTCCTGGAGCTGCCGGATGAACTCCTGTGAGAAGGTGCGGCCCATCTCATCGTAGAACTGATCGATATAGAAATTTCCGACGCCGTTGATAAGGAAGGAGCCGACGACGGTCATCAGCGCCAGAATCAGCAGCATCATAATGAGTACCAGTTTTGTGCGGATGGAACCCATGTTGCACCTCGTTTCCCTGTGCCGTTACAGCACGAAGTAGTAGCCCGCGCCCCGCTTGGTGAGAATGTGGGCGGGCTTGCCGGGGTCGTCCTCGATTTTTTCACGAAGACGGCGCACCGTCACGTCTACCGTGCGCATATCGCCGTAATAGTCGTAATTCCACACCTTTTCCAGCAGCTCTTCCCGGGTAAATACCTTGTCGGGGGCGGCCATCAGGAAGGAAAGCAGATCGAATTCCTTTTGGGTCAGCTCCACCAGAACGCCGTTTTTGCGGGCGGAAAAGCCGTCCGGGTCCAATACCAGCCCCGCGGACGGCGTCTCCTGAGACGGCGCGGGGGCCTCGGCGGAATCCAGTGTGCGGCGGCGGATGTTGGCCTTGACTCTGGCCATCAGCTCCCGCATGGAAAAGGGCTTGGTGATGTAGTCGTCGGCCCCGGCTTCCAGGCCGAAGACCTTGTCGTTTTCTTCTTCACGGGCGGTCAGCATGATGATGGGCGTGCTGACGCCGCCCTCCCGCAGCTGGCGGCAGATGGAAAAACCGTCCAGCTTGGGCAGCATCACGTCCAGCAGAATCAAATCCGGGTCGGCGGTGCGGGCCAGATGCAAACCGGCTTCGCCGTCCAGCGCCTCCAGCGTTTCATAGCCCTCCCGGGACAGGTTGAATTTGAGAATCTCCACAATGGCCCGTTCATCTTCGACAATCAGGACTTTGGACATAAGCACAAACCTCCTTATGGATGGGTATGGCACCCTCTCTCGTAGGGCGCGGCATCCTTGACGCGCCCTGAATCGTACCCCGGCCGGGGCCGTCAGGGATGCCGGCCCCTACGGCAGCGGGAATGGACGGATCAGCGGCGCAGCCCCTTGGGATAATGGTTTTTCAATACGCCGCCGCTGCCCTTGGCCCAGCCAAGGGAAAGGCCGTCCACAGTGATCAGCGTCCAGCCGGTCTGGGAACCGGGAATCGTCTGGCCCGACAGATAGGCGGCAATCTCCGGGCTGTCCACGGGAAAATCCGCCACAGAGGCGGCGGTTTTCAGCCACAGGGCCAGGGCGTGGGCCGGTTCAAACCGGTTTTTCAGCAGCTGTCCCAGCTCCAAACCGGGGCGGATGACCTTGAGGCCCCGCAGTTCCGGCATGGCCTGCGGCGTCAGCCACAGGGATTTTCCAAAGGGCAGCAGCGCCCCCTCCGGCAGGGTGATGTCCAGGGCCGTGAGAAACTCCTCCAATTCCTTGGGAACGGCGGGGGTAAGTCCCCGCTCCCCACGGCGCGGGTTCGCTCCACTGCGCCGGTCCGATGGATTCTGCACCGCAGGGCGGGAGCTTTCCTCCGCCAACAGGGCCTCGTCTCCCAGCTTTTCCAAAACAGCAATATAATGCCCCTCGCCCTTCAATTTATGGGGCCACAGGCGGAAGGTCTTTTCAAGGCCGGGGGCCGGGTCGTCAATCCAGTCGGGACGGCCGGGGGCAAACCAGGGGGCGTCCACCTTTACCACATGGAACTCCGGGTGGGTATGGAGGAACCGGGAGACGGTGCCCTCGTTTTCCTCCGGAGCAAAGGTACAGGTGGAGTAGACGAGACGGCCGCCGGGCCGCAGCATGACGGCGGCGGATTTCAGAATCTCATCCTGCCGCCGGGCGCACATCAGCACCGTCTCCACGCTCCAGTCGGCCACAGCGGCGGCCTCCTTGCGGAACATGCCCTCGCCGGAGCAGGGAGCGTCCACCAGAATCCGGTCAAAATAGCCGGGGAACCGCTCCTCCAGTCGCTTGGGGTGTTCGTTGAGCACCAGGGCGTTGGCGCAGCCCATGCGCTCCAGATTCTGGCCCAAAACTCTGGCCCGTTTTGGCTCAATCTCATTGGAGATCAAAAGCCCCTGGCCGTCCAGCAGCGCCGCCAGCTGGGTGGACTTGCCGCCGGGGGCGGCGCACAGGTCCAGAACGGTCATACCGGGCCGCACATCCAGCAGCCCCGCTGGGGCCATGGCGCTGGCCTCCTGCAAGTAGTATGCCCCCGCGTCGTGGTAGGGAGACAGGCCGGGGCGGGTGTCGGGATCGTAATAATAGCCGTTCTGCGCCCAGGGCACCGGCTCGCCGCCGGCAATGGCGGGCAGTTTTTTCAGCGTGTTGAACCGCAGGGCCACGGCACGGGGCCGCTTGGCGGCGTCCAGAAACGCCTCCAGACCTTCCGGCCCGATGAGCCCCTCCATGCGGCTTAAAAATTCCTTGGGAAACATGGGGTTCCCTCCTTGGGGATAGATAAGAGTATTGTACCGCATGGATGAAAAAAATGCAAAGAAAAACCGCTTTTCCCCGTATTTCCCCGACGGCAGCCCGGGGGCCGCTCCGCCTATACCAACTTTCGTTCGCAACTTTCGACGGCTGCCGGGAGCCTGCGGGGGCCTTTGCTGCTCTTCCGCCCCCCTCTGCATTTTCCGACCCCTTCCGGCCAGTGGACAAATCCGGCGGCCTCCGCTATGATATAGCCAAAATTTACCAGATATAGAAGGAGGTCCTATCCATGCTGCCATGGAATCGCGGCGTCCCCATGGGCCGGGCGGTCACCACGCCCCCCACCAGTCTGCCGCAGCAAGAACGTATCATTCTACCCCTGCCCCGGGGGGAAACGCCCCTGGTCCGGGTTGGGGACCCCGTCTCCCGGGGCCAGCGGGTGGCCGACGGCAACGGCGATCCCCTGCCCATTTACGCGCCGGTCTCCGGCACCGTGGCCGCCCTGGACACCATGGAATTGGCCGCCGGCGGCTCCTGTCTGGCCCTGATTCTCCAAAACGACGGTTTGGACACGGCGGCGGACCCGCTGGAGCTGCCGGATGACGAAGACGCCCTGTGGGACAGCGGTGTGCGGCTCCCCGGCGGCCGTCCTCTGGCCCAGGCCGTCACCCAGGCCGCGCCGGGGCTGGATACGCTGATTGTCTCGGCCATGGACCGGGAGCCGTGGCACTGCACCGAGGACGCGGCCCTCTGTCTCGACGCCGACGCCGTGGCGGCGGGGCTGGCCTTTCTGAACCGGCAGCTGCATCCCCGGCGCACCCTGCTGGCCGTGGGAGCCGGGCAGCATCAGGCGGCCCAGGCCGCCGCGCCCCTGGACTGCACCGTGATGACGGTGCCCCAGCGGTATCCCCTGGCCCATCCCCAGCTGTTGGCGGAATCCCTGGGCCGTCTGCCCCCCGGCCAGCCGCCCCAGGAGGGCGACGTGTTGGTGCTGCCCGTCAGCGCCGTGGCCGCCTTCGGCGCGGCGCTGCAAGGTACGCCGCCCATCCGCCAGCGGGTCAGCGTGGCATGGCGGCGGGGCCACGCCCTCATTGACGCCCCCATGGGCGCGCCCCTGTCGGCCATTCTGGAAGCCGCCGCCGCCCCGGACGGGCCCCTGCTGCTGGGCGGACCCATGACCGGCTCCCCCCTGCGTCACGCCGACGGTCCCCTGGTCCCCGGCATCACATCCCTGTGCGTCCTGCCGCCCCGCCGCCACCGCAACGGCACCCCCTGCATCCGCTGCGGCCGCTGCGCCGCCGTCTGCCCCATGGACCGCCAGCCCTGGCTGGGCATCGGTCACTGTCTCCACTGCGGCGCCTGCCGCTACGTCTGTCCCGCCGCCGGGTACACCCCATCCAAAGAGGAGGTTTTATTATGAATACCGCACCGTACATCCACTGTGGCCAATCCACAGCCCTGCAAATGCTGGACGCCGCCATTGCCCTGCTGCCTGCGGCGGCAGGGGCCGTCTGGTTCTTCGGCCTGCGGGCCGCTGCCATGCTGCTGCTGGCCGTGGCTGCCGCCGCCGCCACCCAATTTCTCTGGGACCGCTTCACCGGGCGGCAGGAGCTGCGAACCCTGACGGTTCTGGTGACGGGCCTGCTGTCGGCTCTGCTGCTGCCCGCCCGGGCCGCCCTGTGGGCCGCGCCCCTGGGGGCCGTCATCGCCGTGTCGGTCAAGGTTCTTACCGGCGGCATCGGTCAAAATTGGTGGAATCCCGCCGCCCTGGGCCGCGCCGCCCTGCTGCCCCTTTTGTGCCCTCTGGCCCTGAAAGACTGCCAGGGTACCTTCCTGATGGCTTATCTGGACGGGGCCATAGGGGAGGCGTCCACGCTGCTGCTGTTGGTGGGTGCGGCCTATCTGGCCATGCGCCATCTGCTGCCCTGGGCCGTGGCGGTCCCCTATCTGTGCGCGTCGTTCCTGACGGCGGCGGTGCTGCCCCACTGTGACCCCATGGCCGTCCTCTGCTGGGGCGGCACCCTGTTGGGGGCCTGCTTCCTGTCCGCCGACCCGGTAACCACCCCCATGGGGCTGACCTTCCGGGTGCTCTACGGCGTCTTTACCGGCGCAGTGTCCACGGTATTTTCTTTTTACGGCTGGGGCATGGGCGGCGTGGTGGTGGCCACCCTGGCCGCCAATACGGCGTTCCGCGCCGCGGAAACCATTGCCGCCCGATTACAGAATACCGCAGAATTGGAACAGGTTTGAATCCCGCCCATTCTTTCCAAGGGGGCGTCGCCTATGGCGGCGCCCCCTTGCAGGCTTGTCAAAAAAATATTTTTTTGACAAGCTCGCGGCGAACATTCAACTTTTTGAAGTTGAATGTTCGGTTGATTGAAATTGGTGCAGGGGACTTTTTGTCCCCCGCACACACCCCCTGCTGCTCTGTCGCGGCAGGCTTAACGGTTTTTTTGCAGTCTGCAAGGAGGCGTCCGCCTATGGCGGCGCCCCCTTGCACTTCCTTTGGCCAACTGTTACAATATAGGCTAGAATATTCTGCGCTTGGGAGGAATCCCCCATGGAAACTTACGATATCGCCGTCATCGGCGCCGGTCACGCCGGCATCGAAGCGGGTCTGGCCGCCGCCCGGCTGGGCCTTAGGACGGTGGTTTTTACCATCAATCTGGACGCCGTGGGCAATATGCCCTGCAATCCCGCCATCGGCGGCACCGGCAAGGGCCATCTGGTCCGGGAGCTGGACGCTTTGGGCGGTGAAATGGGCCGGGCCGCCGACGCCTGCTGCATCCAATACCGGATGCTGAATCTGGGCAAAGGCCCCGCCGTCCACTCCCTCCGGGCCCAGGCCGACCGGCGGCTGTACCAGTCCCATATGAAGCACATTCTGGAGCAGCAGGAAAACCTCTATCTCCAGCAGGATCAGGTGACGGCCATTGAAGTGGAAAACAACGCCGTCTCCGCCGTGGTGACGCGGCTGGGTCTGCGGTTCCCGGTCCGGGCTGTGGTTATCGCTTCGGGCACCTATCTGGAAAGCAGCGTCATCACCGGCGACGTATCCTATGATTCCGGTCCCGACGGTATGCATGCCGCCCACGGCCTTTCCGATTGTCTGCGGAACCTGGGCCTGCGGCTCCAGCGGTTCAAAACCGGTACGCCGCCCCGTCTCAACGCCCGCAGCGTCGATTTCTCCAAAATGGAAATCCAGACCGGCGACAGCGACCCTCAACCCTTTTCCTTTACCACGGAACACCCTCTGAAAAACCGGGCGGTGTGCTATCTCACCTATACCAATGAGGAGACCCACCGGGTCATCCGGGACAACCTCCACCGCTCCCCCCTCTACTCCGGTAAGATCACCGGCATCGGTCCCCGGTACTGTCCCTCCATCGAGGACAAGGTGGTACGGTTCGCGGAAAAGCCCCGCCACCAGCTCTTTGTGGAGCCCACGGGTCTTGATACCGACGAACTGTATTTGCAGGGCTTTTCGTCCAGTCTCCCGGTGGATGTTCAGTTGGAAATGCTCCACACCATCCCTGGATTGGAGCACGCCGAAATGATGCGGCCCGCCTATGCCATCGAATACGACTGCATCGACCCCACGGAGCTGCTGCCTACATTAGAAACTAAGAAAATTCGCGGTCTCTACGGTGCGGGCCAGTTCAACGGCTCTTCCGGCTATGAGGAAGCCGCCGTCCAGGGCTTTGTGGCCGGTGTTAACGCCGCCTTGCAGCTTTTGGGTCGGGAACCCATGGTTCTCAAACGTTCCGACGGCTATATCGGAACGTTAGTGGACGATCTGGTGACCAAGGGCACCCAGGAGCCCTACCGCATTATGACCTCCCGCAGCGAATACCGGCTGCTCCACCGGCAGGACAACGCCGACCAGCGTTTGACGGCCATCGGCCACCGCATTGGTCTGGTGTCGGACGACCGGCTTCGGGCGGTGGAGGAAAAATACGCGGCGGTGGAACAGGAAAAGGCCCGGCTGGAAGCCAAGGGCGTTCCGGCGTCGCCGGAACTGTCGGCCATGCTGGAGCAGGCCGGAGAGGTGCCGGTGAAATCGTCGGCCCGACTGGCCGATCTGCTGCGCCGTCCCGGCGTCACCTATGACATGCTGGCCCCCTTTGACCCGGAACGGCCGGACCTGCCCGCCGCCGTGACGGAACAGGTACAGATACAATTAAAATACGCCGGTTACCTGGAGCGGCAGGAAAAGCAGGTGGCCGAATTTCAGAAAGCCGAAGCCCGGCTGCTGCCCGCCGATCTGGATTATGACCAGTTGGGCGGCCTGCGGCTGGAGGCCCGGCAGAAGCTCAACGCCATCCGGCCCCTCAACGTGGGGCAGGCTTCGAGAATTTCCGGCGTCAGCCCCGCCGACGTGGCGGTGCTGCTGATCTGGCTGGAACAGAACGCAGGAGGAACCGACCATGCTCTTTGATACCCATGCCCATTACGACGCCCGCCGCTTTGACAGTGACCGCCACGAATTGCTGGCTTCCATGGAGCAAAACGGCGTGGGCCGCATTCTGAACGCCGGGTGTGATCTGGAATCCAGCCGGATGGCCATGGAACTGGCCCATCAATACGACTTTATTTATGCCGCCGTGGGCTCCCACCCCGACGACGCCGACCATGTGGACAGCGCGTTGGTGGATACCTACCGGGAGCTGGCCAAAGACAAGAAAGTGGTGGCCATCGGTGAGATTGGCCTGGACTATTATTATGAAGACGTGCCACGGGAGCAGCAAAAAAAGGCCTTTCGGATGCAGATGGAGCTGGCCCGGGAGCTGAACCTGCCGGTCATCGTCCACGAGCGGGACGCCCACGGCGACGGTCTGGAAATCGTCAAGGACTTCCCCGATGTCACCGGCGTGTTCCACTGTTATTCCGGCTCCCTGGAAATGGCCCGGGAACTGGTGAAGCTGGGCTGGTATGTGGGATTCACCGGCGTTTTAACCTTCAAAAATGCCCGCAAGGCGCTGGAAGTGGCGGAGAATGTGCCGCTGCACCGCATTGTGCTGGAAACCGATTGCCCCTATATGGCCCCGGAGCCCTACCGGGGCAAGCGCTGCGACTCCACCATGCTGCCCCGCATGGCGGAAAAGCTGGCCCAGCTGCGGGACAAAACCGTGGAGGAAATCGAACAAATCACCTGGGAAAACGGGTGCCGCCTGTTCCGTCTAGAACCTTGACAATTTTCGGTTGAATTTTACACGGGAATCTGCTATACTAACTCTGCAAGATGACGCAGGGTTAGTACATCGGTAGTGCATCGGCTTCCCAAGCCGAGAAGGCGGGTTCGATTCCCGTACCCTGCTCCACAAAAAAATGACAGGCTCATAGCCCAATGTCATTACCGTTCAGGGTGAAGGCGCCAGCTTTCACCCTGAACTTTTTTTATACCATATACATCTGAAGAATTTGTTTTTGGGGAGGATATACGCCATGACAGATGTGCAGCGGCGGGCAGCCGCCAAAGAGTTTTTGACATACTGGGCGGGCCGGGGTGATGAAAAACAGGAGACACAGCGCTTTTGGATTGACTTGCTGCGGAATGTCTATGGTGTGGAAGAGCCGGAAAAAGCCATAGAATTTGAGTATCCCGTGAAGCTGGATCATATCAGCTATATTGATGGCTATATCCGTGAAACCCGCGTTCTGATTGAGCAAAAGAGCATAGACGTTGATCTTCGGCGCGGTTATAAGCAGTCTGACGGCTCCATGCTGACACCGTATCAGCAGGCTCGCCGTTATGCCGGATATCTGCCTCATGACATGAATCCCCGGTGGATTGTGGTCTGCAATTTCCGGGAATTCCATATTCATGACATGAACCGTCCCAATGACGAGCCGGAAGTGGTGGCACTGGCAGATTTGGAGAAAGAGTACCATCGTTTGAACTTTCTGGTGGATACGGGAGACGAGAACATTAAAAAGGAAATGGAAATTTCCTTGCAGGCCGGTGAGATCGTCGGTGCCTTGTACGATGCGCTTTTGAAACAGTATAAAGACCCGGAATCCCCGGATACATTGAAAAGTCTGAATGCCTTATGCGTCCGTCTGGTATTTTGCCTGTATGCCGAGGACTCGGAGGTGTTCGGCGGCCACGGTAAATTCCATGACTATCTCCAAAACCACCAGCGCGACGCCCGCCGCGCCTTGATTGACCTGTTTCAGGTGTTGGACACAAAGCCGGAAGAACGCGACCCCTATATGGATGATGACTTGGCGGCTTTCCCCTACGTCAACGGCGGACTGTTTGCCGATGAAAACATTACCATTCCCCGGCTGGATGAAGCCATTGTGGATTTGATTCTCCAGCGGGCCAGCGCAGATTTTGATTGGTCTTCCATCAGCCCCACGATTTTCGGCGCTGTGTTTGAAAGCACTCTGAACCCGGAAACCCGACGTTCCGGCGGAATGCACTATACCAGTATCGAAAATATCCACAAGGTGATCGACCCGCTGTTTCTGGATGACTTAAAAGCGGAACTGTCAGAAATCCAGAACATTGCCTTGGAAACGACCCGGAAACGGCGTTTAAAAGAGTTCCAGCATAAACTGGCCGGTTTGAAATTTCTGGACCCTGCCTGTGGTTCCGGCAATTTCCTGACGGAGACGTATATCTCTCTCCGCAAGCTGGAAAATGAAGTCCTCCGCTCTCTTTCTGATCAGATCACCCTGGGTGACTTTGTCAATCCCATTCAAGTCTCCATCGGTCAGTTTTACGGTATTGAGATTAACGATTTCGCGGTAACCGTAGCAAAAACCGCTCTTTGGATTGCGGAAAGCCAGATGATGAAAGAGACAGAGGATATCATCCATATGTCCCTGGACTTCCTCCCGCTGAAATCCTACGCCAATATCACCGAGGGCAACGCCCTGCGCATGGAGTGGGAGATCGTCGTGCCGAAACGAGAGTTAAACTACATCATGGGCAACCCGCCGTTTGTGGGGTATTCTCTTCAAAGCAAGGCACAAAAAGATGACATTCTTTCCATCTATGTGGATGAAAAAGGAAAGCCATATAAGACGGCGGGCAAAATTGATTACGTTTCCGGTTGGTACTTCAAGGCTGCGGCGCTTATGCAAGGAACTCGCATCCGTACCGCCTTTGTGTCCACAAATTCTATCACCCAAGGTGAACAGGTTGCTGGCGTCTGGAAGCCTTTGTATGACCGTTTTGGAATTCACATTGACTTTGCTCACCGCACATTCCGTTGGGATAGTGAAGCCAGCTTGAAAGCTCATGTGCATTGTGTGATTGTGGGCTTCAGTGTTACGCTGAATAACAATAAAAAACGCATCTATGCAGGCCAACGTTCTCGGGAAGCAGAAAATATAAACGCTTATTTAATGGACGCGCCTAATATTTTCATTTGTAGCAGAAACAAGCCTATTTGTGATGTTCCGGATGTGATTAAAGGAAGTAGTCCTGTTGATGGAGGAAATTTACTCGTTGAAGAAGAAGACTATAGTGAGTTTACCAAACAAGAACAACTTTACATTAAAAGGTTTTTTGGCGCTCGTGAGTTTCTTCATAATGTCCATAGATGGTGTTTATGGCTAGAAAATGTTTCCCCTTCTGAACTAAAATCTATGCCAAACATCATGAAAAGAGTATCTCAAACGCGAGACTTTCGGTTAGAGAGTACCAAAGCCGCAACCAGAAGACTTGCTGATTATCCATTTCGATTTATGGAGATGCGCCAACCTCACACATCGTATATATTGATTCCTCGACATTCTTCTCAAAACCGGAGGTACATTCCTTTTGGATTTATGTCTCCATTGGACATCTGTGGAGATGCAAACAGTATGATCCCAAATGCTACCCTTTATCATTTTGGCATACTGATTTCAAATGTCCATATGTCTTGGGTTCGAGCTGTGTGTGGTCGACTAAAAAGCGATTTCCGTTATTCAAATGATGTGGTCTACAACAACTTCCCCTGGCCCACGCCCACTGAGCAGCAGCGGGCGAAAATCGATCAGACAGCCCAGGCCATTCTGGACGCTCGCGCCCTGTACCCCGATTCCAGCTTGGCCGACCTCTACGACGAGACTATTATGCCCCCGGAACTGCGGAAAGCTCACCAGCAGAATGATAAAGCTGTCATGCAGGCTTACGGCTTCGATGTCAAGACCACCACGGAACCCTCTTGTGTAGCGGAGTTAATGAAGATGTATCAAAAGTTGACAGAACACCAGCAAAAGTAACGGCTTTTTATTGCATTTATTTTTAATTACTGCGCGTAAGTATCTCACCAAAACACCACTGTCAGTTGTCTTTCAACCGGCAGTGGTGTTTTTTTGTTGCTCCAGAATCCGAAAGGACAGCTGCAAATGCAGCCGCGTTAGCGGGTCCTCCAGATCGGCGGTCAACGTCTCTTCCAGCTTGTGGAGCCGGTAAAAGAGCGTATTTTTATGGATGGACAGGGCCGCCGCCGTCCGGTTGGCTCCCCGTTCCAGGTCCAGATACGCCCGCAGGGTATCGTACAGCATGGGTTCGCCGTCCTGTTTTGCCTGCCACAGGCGGCGGGCGTCGGGATGGCAGGCCGCCAGCATCTGGGCCGCTTCTCTGGTCCCCCACAGGAGATAGTCCACGGCACAGGCGGAAAACGGTTCCAGAACCCCTGCCGCCGTGGAACGCTCCATGGCGTAGCGGACCTGTTCCGCCCACTGGACCGTCTCCGCCACCCCAGGGCCCGGCAGACTGCACGCCAGATGCAGCCCGTTATCGGCGGCCAGTGTCTCCAATTTCTCCGGCAGGGTCCGGCCCCCCTGGGTTTCATTGGTCAAAATCCAAAGCTGTCTCTCCGCTGCCGTACAGATGGCCTGATGGACCGTGCGGCCCAGCGTTTCCCGCAGGGGCGACGCCTTCTGTCCGCCGCCGCCAAACGCCCACAGCCGGTAGGTGTGCTCCGGCAGCCATCCCCTGGTGCGGTACAGGTGCTCCCAGGCCGTCTCCCCCAACGTCTGGCCCGCCATCAGCCGGTCCAGATACGCGCCGCCGCTTTTGCCGCCGGTCTGCTCCGGCTGCAAGTTCACCGCCAGCAGGGCGGCAATCTGCTGGACGATCTGCACATCGCCCCGGTTCAGATGCCGCTCCCGCTCCAGCACCGTCAGACGGCCCAGGGGCTGCCCGCCCCGGAACACACGGGTAGTCAGTCCGGCGCTGAACCGTCCGGAACTGCGATGGGGCAGCCGGACCACCTCATTGGAGACGGCCACGGGCCCCAACACTGTCTGGACATTTTCAATGCCCCGCATGGACGCGTATCCATAGGTTTTCAAATAGCGCCATTCCCCGTCCACCTCGTCGGCGCCGTAACAGGCACTGATACCCAGCACACAGCCGTTTTCATCACACAGCAGCACCGGACTGTGGAGCACCACATGGCACCGGTCCACCAGCCGTTGGTAATCCCGTGCCTCCGCCGCTTCCCGCAGATCGGCATACCAGTCGTTCATGGCGTCGAAGACGCTCTGGACCAGCTCCACCCCCTCCAATGCGTCCATATCGCGGATGCGGATGGAATCGCTTTCCCACAGACACAGGCAGTCGGGACCGTCCTGCCGCACCTGGACGCAGTTGGTGGCCCAGGCCAGCCGCCCGCTGCGCAGAACCATGGGGGAATCGGGACGGATGGACACCTCCGGGTCCAGGGCCGCCAGGGCGTTGGCCAGATTCCACATACTCAATTTCACGGGAACCACTCCTTTGCGTTCAGTCTACCACAGGGCGCGGTCTCTGTCCATGGGGCATTGTGCCGTCGGCACAATGAGCCCGCAGTTCCTGCCGGGGAAAATTGTACCGTCAGCCTCTGGATATTCTTTTATATTACCGGTAAAATAAGGATATCCCAATGGTAATCAATCCAAAAACAGTGTTTTTTCTACGATACTACCCTGTTTTTCTGTAAAGGAGTTTGATGTCATGCTGACTGCAAAGGAAAATCTCCGTGAGGTCATCCGGGGCGGCAAGCCCGACCGTTATGTCAATCAGTACGAAGCCATTCAGCTGCTGTTCCATCCTTTCCTGCTGCACAGCCCCAAGCCGGCCCCCGGCCAGGAAAATGTCGTCAACGCCTGGGGCGTGACCAACTCCTTCCCCGCCGGTACCCCCGGCGCGTTCCCCGTCCACACGCCCGACAAGATTGTGGTCAAGGACATTGAGGACTGGAAGGACTATGTCAAAGCCCCTCCTCTGGACTTCGCCCAGTCCGAGTGGGATATGTTCAAGGCCCAATATGACGCCGTGGACAGCTCCAAATCCTACAAGGCCACCTTTATTGCCCCCGGTCTCTTCGAGCAGACCCACTATCTGTGTGAAATCACCAACGCCCTGATGTACTACATCACCAACCCCGACGAGATGCACGATCTTATCAAGTACATCACCGAGTGGGAATTGAAGCTGGCCGAAGGCATCTGCTCCAACCTGCATCCCGACGCCATTTTCCATCACGACGACTGGGGCAGCGAAATGAGCACCTTTATGAGCCCCGATATGTTTGCCGACTTCTTCCTGGAGCCCTACAAGGAAATTTACAAGTACTACCACGACCACGGCGTGGAGCTGGTGTTCCATCACTCCGACAGCTTCGGCGCCACCCTGGTGCCCTACATGATTGAAATGGGCATTGACGTCTGGCAGGGCTGCATGGAGTCCAACAACGTGCCGGAACTGGTGAAGAAGTACGGCGGCAAGATCAGCTTTATGGGCGGCATCGACAACAAGTCCGTGGACTTCTCCGGCTGGACCGACGAGGACTGCCGCAAGGCCGCCCGCAAGGTCTGCGACGCCATCGGCCCCAACTATTTCATTCCCTGCATCACCCAGGGCGGGCCCGGCTCCGTGTTCCCCGGTACCTACGCTTCTCTGAGCAAGGCCATTGACGAGATCAACCGCGAAAAGTTCGGCATCACCGATCCTGACAGCGGCCGTCTCCCCTGGCAGATTCTGTTTTAACGTTCAAAATGAACTGCAAAAAACCCGCCGTTGCGAAACGGCGGGTTTTTGCAGCGTTTTTCTGTTAGGATTCCGTCTGATACAGCGCCGTACAGGCAGCGAGCCACTCCAGATAGGCCCGCTCCCGCATGATGGCGCCGGTGATGACCACATAGTCGCCAAAGGACGGCGTTCCCCGTTTGGGCGGCGTGGGGAAGCACCGCTGGACCTTGTCCTCCAGGTGTTCCAGCTTCTGCCGGTGGAGCCGCCGCTGGGCGTCAATGATATGCAGCGCCGCCGCCGGTTCCAGGTTGTCGCTGAAATACAGCTTTAGACGGAACACGTCCCGCTGGAACGGGATGGTATCCACATCCTCCTCCACCCAGGCGTGGAACTCCTGCCGTCCCTGGTCGGTGATGGAATAGACCTTCTTTTCCAGCGCTTCGCCGGAAATCTGCACCTCGTAGGTGATCAGTCCCTCATCGTACAGTCTCCGCAGCTCCGGATAAATCTGGCTGTGCTTGGCATCCCAAAACTCCGTCAGACCGTTTTGGAACTCCTTGGTGATATCGTAGCCGCTCATGGGATGGCGCATGAGCAGGCCCAAAATAACGTATTTTAACGTGCGCATTACAATCGCTCCTGGCGAATCCAGGCGGCAATGTCCTGGATTTGTTGATTTTCGCAACGGCCCAGCGATTGGGCCATCTGCTGGGAATCCACCCGGCAGCCTGTCAGCAATCCCTGCACCAAGGCGGGCAATTCCGGGTCCATGGCGTCAGAGAACACCTCGGCCTTTTCCACACAGCCCTCCCGGGAGGTCAGCAGAATCTGCACGCCGCCCCAGTCAAACCGCCGGTCCAGTTCCAGGTCGAAAGCCGGCGTCTGTCCCACGCGCCACTCCCAGGAACTGTGTTTCTCCCGATAGGGGGCCATGGCGGCCTCGTCGGCTGGAGTGGGGACCCACTCCGTATAGTCGCCGTAGGTCTTGCGGAACGCCTGTTTCAGGGTGCCAACCACCATGGGGATGGTCAAATCCTGGCGAAACTCCGTCAGGTTGCAGACGCGGCTGCGGACCGATTCCACGCCCTTGGCCTGGAGCTTCCGGGGGTCCACCTGGAGATAGTGCTGCAATCGGCTCATGTCGGAATTGATTAACAGGGTGCCGTGATGCTGGCAAATCTTTCCCCGCTTGCAGAAGGCGTTGCCGGAAAACTTGCGGCCCTCGGCCAGCAGATCATTGCGGCCGGAAAATTCACAGGGAATGCCCAGCATCCGAATGGTCTGCAAGATGGTATTCATCTGCTTTTCCACGTCGTACAGGTCTTCCCCGGCAATAAAGCTGAAATTCAGATTGCCCATGTCGTGGTACACGGCGCCGCCGCCGGTGATGCGGCGCACCAGCTGCACCTCGTCGGCCTCCATGGCCCCCAGGTTGCACTCCTTCCAGGGGTTCTGGTTCTTGCCGATGATGACGGCGTTGCGGTTGATATAACAGTAGAGAATCATCTCGTCCGGCGCCAGGTTGTCCAGGAGCCATTCATCGGTGGCCAGATTTTGCCAGCCGTCGGTGGAGTGGGACAGGTAAAACAAATTGGGCATGATTTCTCCTCCTGTTAAATTGTGGTCAAACTGCTTATGGAATCCATTATAGTTCCCGGAGGTAGTTGTGCATATTGTCGGACGTCACAACTTTTGCCCCGCCGCCCCTGCTGTTTTCATCAACATGCCTATTGAAACCGGTTACAACGGCTGCTGCTTGATTTTGGCGTACCGCCGGGGATACTGCTTCGGGGTGGTTTTGACCTTGCGGATGATCACCACCCGGTGGACGGCGTCGCCCACGGGGTATTCGTAAACCCGTTCCAGCTTGCCGCCCAGTTTGGCAATGGCGCCCTTGGCTTCGTCCAGCTCTTCCTGGGCCGCCGCACCTTTCATGGCCAGGAACGCGCCGCCCACCCGGACCAGGGGCAGACACAGCTCACAGAGGATATTGAGCCGGGCCACGGCCCGGGAGGTGGCAAAATCGTACTGCTCCCGGTGGTCGGCGGCAAATTCCTCCGCCCGCGCCGTGACGCAGGCGGCCTCCACCCCCAGCTGGGGCAGCACCTCCCCCAGCCACGTCATACGCTTGCCCAGAGAATCCAACAACGTCAAATCCATGGCGGGCTGGGCGATTTTCAGGGGTACGCCGGGAAATCCCGCGCCGCAGCCCACATCCACCACCCGCTTACCCGCCAGATCGGCGGCGTCCAGCAGCGCCATGGAGTCGAGAAAATGGAGCCGGGCCACCTCTTTGGGGTCGGTGATGGCCGTCAAATTCATAACCTGATTTTTTTCCAGCAGCAGCTTGCCGAAGGCACACAGGGTGTCCACCTGCTGCTCCGAAAGCTCCAGATGAATGGCCGGAAGCCCGGCCAGAATGGTTTCTTTCATGGGAATGGTTCCTCCCCTCTTTTGCTTCTGTTGTGGTTTGATTGGTTCCCCGCACCCCAAGCGGGGGCGGGGAACCAATGGCGGCTGCACACAGCCGCCGGGATTCCGCCATCTGCGGATGGCGGTTGGAACGCTGGGGTGTTTCGCCCGCTGGGGTGTTTCGCCCGCTGCGGCGGGCGGGTATTTCGCGCCTTGCGAGGCGCGACCAAAGGCTCTGCCTTTGGAAACTGCGATTTTTTAAAAAAAAATCGAGTAAAACTTTTATCTTTTTTTCTTCTGCCATGTGGAGCAGATGGCTCCATGAGGACAGGCGTCCAGACATTTACCGCAGCGGATACACTGGCTGTGATTGGGCGTTTTACTGGGGTCGATATCCAGACCGCACACCTTATGACAGGCCCCGCAGTGGGTACACTGTTCCTCGTTCAGCGTGAAGCGATACAGGGCGAACCGGTTAAAAAAGCCGTAGACAGCCCCCAGCGGGCAGAGATACCGGCAGAATGGCCGGTACAGGAACACCGACAGCACCAAAATCACTACCAGAATGGCCATCTTCCAGGTAAACAGCCAGCCCACCGCGCCGCGCAAAGCCGGATTCCCCGCCAGCAGAGGGATGCCGCCCAGCAGGGTGCCGGAGGGACAGACGTACTTACAGAACCAGGGGGAGCCCTGGCCCACAATATCCACCACCACCATGGGCAGCAGAATCACCAGCAGGCCCAGCATTACATACCGAAGCCACTGCAAATACTTCTCGCCGGGCAGGCGGCGCAGCTTTTTCACACCGGGGATTTTATGCAGCAAATCCTGCACCAATCCAAAGGGGCAGAGGAAGCCGCAGACGGCCTTTCCCAGGATGGCCCCCACCATCATCAAAAAGCCCAGCACATAGAGGGACAGGTGGAATTTACGGCTGCCGATAACGGCCTGCAAGGACCCGATGGGGCAAGAACCCAGGGCGCCGGGGCAGGAATAGCAGTTGAGACCCGGCACACAGGCGTATTTTGTGGGGCCGCTGTAGATTTTTCCTTTGAAAAAGCCCTGGACATATCCATTGGAAAGGGCTGTAAAGGCCACCTGACAGCCCAGGCGCAGCTTGCTGCGCAGTGATTTTCTAGCCAATTCCAATACACTCCATACAGATGATGACGGCCTTTTGCAGCACCGTCTGGGCCTCGCCCCGCACAATGCCCAGGGTCAGCAGCACCGCCCCCACGCAGAACACGGCCACCGCCGGAAGATGGCGCTTCACCCGTTGACCTCCTCCAGCTTCTGGTCCAGGATGGCCGTCCAGTCGTCATAACTCTTGGAGCCGGTGACAATGCCGCCCAGCTGGTTGCCCTCGCTGTCCACAAAGAAGGTCGTGGGGACCACCTGGATGCTGGTCAGCACCCGGTTCAGCACATCCTGGGAGGGCAGCAGGTGGAGATACCCGGCCCCCGTCTCCTCCACGATTTCCTTGGCCAGCTCCACATTCTCCTCCAGGTAGCCGCCCTCGTAGTCGGTGGCGTCACTGACAATGCCCACGATTTGCACGCCCTTGTCGGCGTAGTCCTCCGCCAGCTGGCCCAGGTCCGGCATCTCCTGGATACACGGGCCGCAGAACGTCCCCCAGACGTTGATCATGGTCACATCGTAGTCGTCAAAAATGGAATCGTCCACGTCGTTGCCCTCCAGGTCCTGGGCCGTAAAGCCCGCCAGCACACCGGTACCGGTTTCCTGGCTGCTCTCGCCGCCGCAGGCCGTCAGGCCCATTGTCAATAACGCCGTCAGCATTAACACACTCCACAGTTTCTTCACAGATAGTCTCTCCTTATTCACAGGTATGGTCGTCACGACTGCATTTCCCGAATGGTCTCGGCGGCGCATTGAATCAGTTCCTGCACCGCCGGTTTCAGCTCCCGGCGGCTGCGGACCACAATGCCCAGTTCCCGGAACGTCCGGGGTTCGATGGGCAGCACCTTTACCGTGGGGTCCGACCGGCCGCTCATGATCAGCTCCGTCATGATGCTGACGCCCAGGCCATGGGCCACCATGGAAATCACCACCGGGTCGTCCACCGTGGTTTTCCGGATGCGGGGGTGGACATGATGGCGGCGAAACATGGGCATAATGTCTCTGGTAAAGCCCAGGGCGGGCATTAAAAACTCCCGGTCCTCAAATGCTGAGACGGGAAAGGTCTTCCAGCCGTCAAAGGCCGGTTCATCGGGCAGCACTGCCACCAGGGTGTCCTCTTTCAAGGGCAGGAAATCGGCCTTCAAATCGTCCTGACGGCTGACAAAGGCCAGCTCCACCTGGCCGCTGTGGACCCAGCCGTACAGCTCCTCAATGCCCGCCATCTGCACGTCCACCCGGACGTTGGGGCAGATATCCCGGAACCGCTGCAAAATGGCGGGCAGCCAATGAACCGCCATACTGGAATAGGCGCCCACCCGCACCGACTGGCTCTCCTGCCGCCGGACCGCGTCGATCTGGGCCTCCAACGCCTTGCCCGCCTCCACAAATTGCAGAATGGCCGGTTCCAGTTCGCCGCCCCGCTCCGTCAGCCGGGTGCCGTAGTGGCCCCGCTCCAGCAGCGGGAAGCCCAGCTCCTGCTCCAGGGCGTTCATCATATGGGTCAGCCCCGACTGGGTATAGCCCAGCTCCTGGGCCGCCTTGGTAAAGGAACCCAGCCGCGCCGACGCCAGCAGCGCCTCATACTTTTTTGTATCCATGCTTTTCCCGCTCTCTCAAACAATTATGAAGAAATCTCATGGAGCCATTATAAGCGCTCACACCCTAAAGCACAAGCAAAATTTCACCCATTGCTTTTTTCCCATATCTATGCTATAGTATCTATCAAGAATCATTCTTATTATTGTCTGAACTTACAAAGGAGAATCATCGTGCCCATTGAATTTCATCATCCCACCCTGGCGGACCGGGAATGGATGCAGCCCTATTACCATGCCGCAGGCTATCGCGGCTGTGAGACCAGCTTTGTCAACATGTACCTCTGGGGCCGCGGCTACGGCGAAATCGCCCAGGTAGGCGACTATCTGGTGCAGTTCATCAAATACAACGGCATCAAGTATTACGCCTACCCCGCCGGTAAAGGCGATTTGCGGTACGTCATCGACCGTCTGATTGAGGACGCCGCCTACTACAACCACCCCATGCGTCTGCTGTGCGTGGACTGCAACCGCCGCCAGGAGCTGGACGCCCTGTATCCGGGTCAGTTCCGGTTTACGGAAAATCGCAACGCCTTTGACTACCTCTACGACATCAACCGTCTGGCCGACCTGGGCGGCAAAAAGCTCCAGTCCAAGCGGAACCACTGCAACCGGTTTGAGCAGAACCACCCGGACTGGACCGTGGAGCCCATCACCGCCGAAACCCTGCCTCTGTGCCGGGCCATGGCCGAGGACTGGTACGCCCAGTACGACGGCGAGACCTCCGACGAGCACGATTTTCGCATTGAGAAAATCGCTCTGGGCCGGGCCTTTGACGACTATGACGCATTGGGCCTGGAGGGCCTGCTGCTGCGGGCCGACGGACAGGTCATGGCCTTTACCATGGGCCATCACATCCAGCCCGACACCTTTGACGTGAACTTTGAAAAGGCTTACGCCCACATTCAGGGCGCGTATCCCATCATCAACCGGGAGTTTGCCCGATATATCCGCAGCAAATACCCGGAGGTGGTCTATCTGAACCGGGAGGACGACATGGGTCTGCCGGGTCTGCGGAAGGCCAAGGAATCGTACCATCCGGATTTGCTGCTGTGCAAGGGCTTCGCGGAGCTGGAGGCCACCCTGTGACCGGCCCGGCCCGCTCCGGCGACGTGCCCCGGCTGAAAGCGTTGTGGCAGTCGGCCTTTGGCGACGATCCAGCCGTCATCGACCGGTTTTTTCAGAAGCTGTTCCGTCCCGACAGCACCGTGGTGTGCCGGGACGGCGAAGACGCCGTGGCCATGGCCCATTGGCTGCCCATGACCGTCTGCCACGACGGAAAAGGCTGGCCCGTGGCCTATGTCTATGCTGTGGCCACCGACGAGGCCCATCGGGGCCGCGGGTATTGCCGGGACATGTTGGACTACTTTGCCCGGACGCTGCCCGAACAGGGCGTCCGGGGTCTGGTACTGGTGCCGGGCAGCGACAGTCTGCGGCAGCTGTACCGGCGGTACGGCTTTTCCGATTACACCGCCGTGTCGCTCCAAACCTTGGACGCCGGTACCGCCGCCGGGACCTGGGAAGCCATCGAGCCGCCGGAGTATCTGATGCTGCGGGAGGAACTGCTGGCCCATTCCGCCTATGTGTCCTGTTCGGTGCCCATTCTATCCTTCCAGCGGGACTTGGCCGCCCACTACGGCGGCGGCCTGTACCGACTGGAATCCCATGGCGTCACCGGTATCGGCTGCGGCGCGGTGGACAGCGATGGGGAGGGCATGGGCTATGAACTGCTGTGGCCCGGCGACCGGCAGGCGGGCGCGGACCTGATGGCCGCCGCCCTGGGAGTCTCCCGTCTTCTGGTGCGGGCCCCCGGCGAGGAAACGCCCTTTGCCATGGCCCGCTGGCTGGCGGAGACGCCCCCGGCTGCTTCCCCCTATCTGGGGTTGGCATTGGACTAAATTTCCATCCATAACCTTGTGCGAAACAGAGAATTTTACACCGTTTACTTTTTTTCCTCATAATTCTGGAGTATAATACGGGAGATATTTGAATTTCCTGCCGATTCTCAGCAGGTTGGGAAAGGATGATCCCCTATGGTACGCCATATTGTATTCTGGAAACTGCGGGAGGACTACGCCGCCCCGGAACAGGCCGATTACGCCTTGCAGGTGCTGACGGCCTCCACGGAAACGCTGCTGGGCATCGACGGACTGCAACAGGCCCGCATTGGCCGCAATCTGGCCGGCGGCGCCTATGATCTCATCTTTTACGCCGAATTTGCCGACGCCGACGCATTGGAACACTTTCGGGAGCATCCGCTCCATGTGGCCCATCGGGAGCGCTGCGCCCCCTATGTGACGGGACGGCTCACCGGCGATCTCATCGAGTAGGAGCGAACCGTTTTGAAGATTCTGTTGCACGCCTGCTGCGCCCCCTGCGCCAACCGGCCCATTGCCGATTTGCAGGCCCAGGGCCATGACGTGACGGCGTTCTGGTACAATCCAAACATCCATCCCTTTACGGAATACCGTTCCCGCCGCAACTGCCTGCGGGACTATGCCGCCGAAATCGGCCTGCCCCTGATTGAACGGGACGATTACGGCCTGCGGCCCTTTGTCCGGGAGGTGGCGGCCAACATCGACGGCCGCTGTCTCAAGTGCTACGAAATGCGGTTTTGGGAAACGGCCCGTCAGGCCGCCGAGGGCGGCTTTGACGCCTTTACCTCCAGTCTCTTTATCAGTCCCTATCAGCAGCATGAGCTGATGCGGGATGTGGCGGAGACTGCCGCCCGGGAATTTGGGGTATCCTTTTACTATCAGGACTTCCGTCCCCTGTTCCGGGACGGTCAGGCCTTTGCACGGGAGCACGGCTTTTATATGCAGAAGTATTGCGGCTGCATTTTTTCCGAGCAGGAACGGTATCTCAAAGCGAAAAAGATTCTTCCCTGAGCGTCCCCCGCGCCGACGGCGCGTTGACAATTCTATCATTGCAAAGGAGAACTTACTATGGAACTGAAAGGCTCTAAGACCGAAAAAAACCTGATGGCCGCCTTCGCCGGTGAGTCCCAGGCCCGCAACAAGTACAGCTATTACGCCTCCAAGGCCCGCAAGGACGGTTATGTCCAGATTGCCAACCTCTTCGAGGAGACGGCCAACAACGAGAAGGAGCACGCCAAGATGTGGTTCAAGCTGTTCCACGGCATCGGCTCCACGGAGGAGAACCTGCTGGACGCCGCCGAGGGCGAGAACTACGAGTGGACCGACATGTACGCCACCTTTGCCAAGGAGGCCCGCGAAGAGGGCTTCGACCACATCGCCGACCTGTTCGAGGGTGTGGCCGCCATTGAGAAGGAGCATGAGGAGCGGTACCGCAAGCTCCTGGCCAATGTGAAGGGCAAGCTGGTGTTCAGCCGCGACGGCGACTGTATGTGGCAGTGCTCCAACTGCGGCCACATTGTGGTGGGCAAGGCTGCCCCTGAGGTCTGCCCCGTCTGCGCCCATCCCCAGGCTTATTTCCAGATCAAGGCCGAAAACTATTGATTCCTTGACGCAAAAACGCCCGCTTGCAGCCGCAAGCGGGCGTTTTTTTACTGGGGTTGCAGAACCGAGTTCGTGCGTCCTGCCGCCGTAGGGGCCGGCATCCCTGACGGCCCCGGACAGGATGCGCCGCGGGTGCGTCAGGGATGCCGCGCCCTACGAAACATGGCATAAAAACGGCGCGCTGCAATGGGAATGCCGCGCGCCTGTTTTGTATGGTGGTTACATGCCGCCCATCAGCACCGCCATAACGGCCTTGATAGTGTGCATGCGGTTTTCTGCTTCGTCAAAGACGATGGAGGCGGGGCTTTCAAAGACCTCGTCGGTGACCTCCATGGAGTCCCGGCCGAACTTTGCGCCCATTTCGGCACCAATGGTGGTTTTGAGGTCGTGGAACGCAGGCAGGCAGTGCATAAACTTGCACTGGGGACCGGCGTTATCCATAAGGGCCTTGTTGACCTGATAGGGGCTCAGATCGTGAATCCGCTGCTCCCATACCTCCATGGGCTCGCCCATGGACACCCACACATCGGTGTAGATGACGTCGGCGCCCTTGGTGGCCGCCATGGGGTCCTCGATGAACTCCAGCGTTGCGCCGGTTTCGGCGGCAATGGCCTGGCACTGGTCAATGAGCTTCTGGTCCGGGAAGTACGCCTTGGGGGCGCAGGCCACAAAGTGCATACCCATCTTGGCGCAGCCCACCATCAGAGAATTGCCCATGTTGTACCGGGCGTCGCCCATGTACACCAGCTTGATGCCCTTCAGCTTGCCGCAGTGCTCCTGAATGGTCAGGAAGTCGGCCAGGATCTGGGTGGGGTGGAACTCGTTGGTCAGACCGTTGAACACGGGAACACCGGCATAATGGGCCAGCTCTTCCACAATGTCCTGGCCGAAGCCCCGGTACTCGATGCCGTCGTACATGCGGCCCAGGACCCGTGCCGTATCGGCAATGGATTCCTTTTTGCCGATCTGAGAGCCGGAGGGGTCCAGATAGGTGACGCCCATACCCAGGTCCCGGGCGGCCACTTCAAAGGCGCAGCGGGTCCGGGTGGAGGTCTTTTCAAAAATCAGGGCCACATGCTTGCCGGGGCAGCAGGCATGGGCAATGCCCTGCTTCTTCTTGGCCTTCAAATCGGCGGCCACTTCGAGAAAATGGGTGATCTCTGCGGGCGTGAAGTCCAGCAGCTTGAGAAAATGCTTCTGTTCCATGGGAAACTTCCTCCTACCATACGATTTTGTGAAAAATCTGTTGACCTGGCACCTGGTGCATAGTGTATGATGGGGGCATCCAAGCAGGAATCCGGAGGTGGCTTCCCTATGAATGCCAAACAGGCCGAACAGTATACCGGGATTTCCCGGCGGAATCTTCGATTTTATGAGCAACAGGGATTGATTCATCCGGCGCGCAATCCCGCCAACGACTACCGGGACTACTCCCAGCAGGACATCGACACCTTAAAGTTCATTCGCGCTCTGCGGATGCTGGATACGCCGTTGGAGGACATCGCCGCCTGTCTCCAGGGGCAAACCTCGGTTACAGAGCTGGCCGCAGCCCAGGAAGCGCGATTGCAGCAGCGGCGGAAAGAGCTGGACGTCTCCATCGCCTTTTGCCGCAAGCTGCAGGGGGCAGCCACGGTGGACACGGCCTTTGTGGACGGTCTCCTGCAACAGATGGATACGCCGGAAGCGCGGTCCAGCCTGTTCCTGGACTGGAAGGCCGATTATCAGAAAGTGGCCGCGGCGGAGCACAAAAAATCCTTTTCCTTTACGCCCGACGATGCCATCACCACACCGTCCGATTTTACCAATGTGTTGTTCGCCTACGCCAACGAGCACGACCTGAATCTGGTCATCACCAAAGAGGGGCTGGAGCCGGAATTTGAAATTGACGGTATCCCCTATCTGGCCATGCGCACCTACCGGCGCATGGGGCCGGTGCCGGTAATGATCGTCCGGTGTGCTGCCAAATATCCGGACGCCCTGGAACCGGATGTGCCCCAGCCCCGGAAGCTGCTGTTCCGGCTGCTTCACAACTGGTGGATGCTGCTGATGCTGCTGATGTTTTTCCTCCTGTGCGCGCTGTTGGCCGAGCCGGGTCAGCGTTTGATGGTCCTTTTGGCCGGTGTGTTCCTGACCATCGGTATCGGTGTCATGTATGCCGTCTACTACCGAAACTATCAGGACTGACTTACTTGATGGCGGCCCGGGTATGGTCGATGTGCTTCTGGACCATCTCCGGGGCGGGGCCGCCGGGGACCATACGGCCCTTGAGGCAGGTCATCAGATCGATGGCCTGATACACGCCCTCGTCAAAGACGGGGGAAACGGTGTGGTATTCGTCCAGAGACAGAGTTTCCAGCGTCTTGCCCTGCTCGATGCAGTAGTGGACCAGCTTACCCACGCAGGTATAGGCGTCCCGGAAAGGCATACCCTGTTTCACAAGATAGTCGGCGCAGTCGGTGGCGTTGATGAAGCCTTCGGCGGCAGCCCGGCGCAGCTTGTCCACCCGCACAGTCATGGTCTCGTACATGGGGGTAAACACATCCAGGCACAGGGAAACCGTATCCACCGCGTCAAAAATGGCCTCCTTATCCTCCTGCATATCCTTGTTGTAGGCCAGGGGCAGGCCCTTCATGACCGTCAGCAGGCCCATCAGGTCGCCGTACACCCGGCCCGTCTTACCACGGACCAGCTCGGCAATATCGGGGTTTTTCTTCTGGGGCATGATGGAGGAGCCGGTGGCATAGGCGTCATCCAGGGAGATAAAGCCGAACTCATAGCTGGCCCACAGGATGATCTCCTCGGAGAATCGGGACAGGTGCATCATCAGAATGGACAGAGCGGATGCCAGTTCCAGAACATAGTCCCGGTCGGAGACGCCGTCGATGGAGTTTTCCGTGGGCTTGTCGAAGCCCAGGGCCTTGGCCGTCATAAACCGGTCGATGGGATAGGTGGTGCCGCCCATGGCGCCGGAGCCCAGGGGGCACTGATTCAGCCGGGCCTTGCAGTCGGAAAGACGGCCCAGGTCCCGGGTCAGCATTTCGGCGTAAGCCATGGTGTAATGGGCAAAGGTGGAGGGCTGGGCCCGCTGCAGATGGGTATAGCCGGGCATGATGGATTCCAGATGGAGCTGGGCCTTGTCGCAGATGGCGGAGATCAGCTTTTTGACTTTCTCCTGGAGGTCTCCGATCTCATTGCGCAGGTACATCTTCAGGTCCACGGCCACCTGGTCGTTGCGGGACCGGGCCGTGTGGAGCCGCTTGCCGGCAGCGCCGATGCGCTCCGTCAGCAGGACTTCCACATTCATATGGATGTCCTCGTTCTCCTCGGTAAACTCGATCTTGCCGGCGCGGCAGTCGTCCAGAATCTCCCCCAGGGTCTTGACGATCAGGTCGGCTTCCGACTGGGGGATGATGCCCTGGGCGCCCAGCATGGCGGCGTGGGCCATGGAGCCGGTGATATCCTCCTCATACATCCGCTGGTCGTAGGAAATGGAGGCGTTGAGACTGTCCACCAGCTTATCCGTGTTCTTTTCAAACCGTCCGGACCAAAGTTTCATGGTTCGTTCGTTCCTTTCTTCCCGTAGAAATCATCATTGCAAAGGAGGGGCAAACAGTCGTTTGCCCCTCGGAACCGTCATTCTTACAGCTTGCCCTGCTCGCGGAGCGCCTGCACCGTATCGGGCAGACCCCACAGGTTGATGAAGCCGGTGGCCTGGGCCTGATCGTAGTCGCTCTCGTCGAAGGTCACCAGACTCTCGGAGTACAGGGTGCAGGGAGAGGACACGGAAGAGGTGATGATGTTGCCCTTGTAGAGCTTCAGCTTCACCTGACCGGTGACATACTTCTGGGTGTCCATGGCGAAGGCCGTCAGGGCCTCCCGCAGGGGGGTGAACCACTTGCCGTTGTACACCAGATCGGCGAAGTCCACAGCCAGCTTGGACTTCATGTGCTTGGTGTCGCGGTCCAGGGTCAGCATCTCCAGAACCTCATGGGCCCGGTACAGGATGGTGCCGCCGGGGGTCTCATAGACGCCGCGGTCCTTCATGCCCACCAGCCGGTTCTCCACGATGTCCAGCAGGCCGATGCCGTTGGCGCCGCCGATCTTGTTGAGCTTGGCGATGATGGCGCTGGCCTTCATCTTCTCACCGTCGATGGCCACGGGCCAGCCCTTCTCAAAGTCCAGGGTCACATAGGTGGCTTCGTCGGGAGCCTTGAAGGGAGACACGCCCATCTCGAGGAAACCTTCCTTGTCGTACAGGGGCTCGTTGGTGGGGTCCTCCAGGTCCAGGCCCTCATGGCTCAGGTGCCACAGGTTCTTGTCCTTGGAGTAGTTGGTCTCACGGGAAATCTTCAGAGGAATGTTGTGGGCCTCGGCGTAGTCGATCTCCTCCTCGCGGGACTTGATATCCCACTCTCTCCAGGGAGCGATGATCTTCATCTCGGGGGCGAACCGCTTGATGGCCAGCTCGAAGCGGACCTGATCGTTGCCCTTGCCGGTGGCGCCGTGGGCGATGGCGTCGGCGCCCTCCTTCTTGGCGATATCCACCAGGGCCTTGCCGATGACGGGACGGGCAAAGGCGGTGCCCAGCAGGTAGTCCTCGTACTTGGCGCCCATCATCATGGAGGGGATAATAACGTCATCCACCATCTCGTCCACCAGGTCCAGCACGTACAGCTTGGAAGCGCCGGTCTTGATGGCCTTCTCCTCCAGGCCCTCCAGCTCGTCGTCCTGGCCCACATCTGCAGCCACGGCGATGACCTCAGGGTTGTTGTAGTGCTCCTTCAGCCAGGGAATGATAATGGAAGTATCCAGGCCGCCGGAATAGGCCAGGACGATTTTCTTGATCTCACTCATTGCAAATACGCCTCCGTAGGTGTCGTTTTATTTTGTGGCATTATCATAGCACCGCCGCCGGGAAAAGGCAAGTGTAAAATTGAATAAAAATACATGATACTTTCACGCATATTTGGGAATATTCAGCTACTGCCCATAAATATACAGTATATTATGAATATATACAGCATGTTTTTGCATATACAGCCATTGACAGGCCGCCGGGCGGGATGATACAGTGGGGGTACCTTTGAGAAGGAGAGAACACCATGACACTGCAAAAAGCCATCTTTGATATGGATGGAACCATTCTCGATTCCACGGCCATGTGGGCCAGTTCGGCCGCCCATGTGGTGACGGCCCTGGGCTACACGCCCAAGGACACCATTGAACGGGACACTCTGCCCCTGGGCATGTTGGAGTACGCGCCCTTTCTGAAACAGGACTACCAGCTGCCCCACAGTCTGGAGGAAATCAACCGGGTTCTGGAGGAACGGCTGGTCCGCTATTACAATGAGGAAGCCACCCTCAAGCCCGGCGCGCTGGACTTTCTGCGGATGCTTAAGGGCCGGGGCGTGACGCTGGTGCTGGCCACAGCCACGGACCGGTATCTGCTGGAACCGGCCCTGCGGCTCACCGGGGCTGACGTGCTGTTCGATGAAATTTACACCTGCGGCGAAGTGGGCCACAGCAAACACACGCCGGAAATCTACCGGGCCGCCCTGGGCAGTACGCCCAAAGACGCCGCCTGGATTTTTGAGGACGCCTGCTACGCGGTCCATACGGCGGTGAACGACGGGTTCCAGGTCTGCGCCGTGGCCGATTCGGCTGCGGTCCACCAGTGGGACGAAATCGCCGCCGCTGCCGCCTGTACCCTGGAGGATTACCGCCGCTGGCAGCAGCTGCCCTTTCTGCGGTAACGGGTTTCCCGGACCGCTGACTGGACTTTCCCGCCGGATTGTGGTACAATGTGCAAAATAGACAATCACCGTCGCCTGATGGGCGGGTTTTTCCGTCCGATGTGCCAAGCGCGAAAGGATGAGTCCTATGGCAAATACCAACGAAAGCTATTCCGGCAAAATCAACCGCAAGCTGCGCAAGAAGCAGCGGATCGTCCGCGTGGCCGCCGGACTGGAACCGGCCGACCTGGTCCTGAAACACGCCACCTATGTCAACGTGTTTTCCAATGAGCTCTGTACCGCCGACATTGCCGTGGCCGAAGGGCTGATTGTGGGCATGGGCACCTATGAGGGACGCCTGACCTACGACATGCACGGCAAAATCGTCCTGCCGGGTCTCATCGACGCCCACATCCATCTGGAAAGCTCTCTGGTCAGCCCCCGGGAGTTTGCCCGTGCGGTGCTGCCCCACGGCACCACCACCGTCATCACGGACCCCCATGAGATTGCCAACGTCATGGGCACCGACGGCATCGACTACATGCTCCAGGCCACCGAGGGCCTGCCGGTGGATGTGCGGTTTATGCTGCCCTCCTGCGTCCCGGCCACGCCCCTGGACGAGTCCGGCGCGGTCCTGGACTACCGGGCCATCGACTCCTTCTACGAGCATCCCAGAGTCAACGGTCTGGCGGAAATGATGAACTATCCCGGCGTTATCGCCGCCGATTCCATGGTATTGGAAAAGATCGTGGCGGCTCAGGCCCACCACAAGAAGATCGACGGACACGCCCCCGGCATCCGGGACAAGGACCTGGCCGCCTATGTGGCCGCCGGCGTCTATTCCGACCACGAGTGCTACGACATGGAAGACGCCCTGGCCAAGCTGCGTCTGGGCCAGTACATCATGATCCGGGAGGGCACGGCGGCCAAGAATCTCGACGCCCTGCTGCCCCTGCTGACGCCCCAGTATTATGAACGCTGCATGTTCTGCTGTGACGACCGCCACCCCAACGACATTCTGGAAGAGGGCCACATCGACCACATTGTGCGGCGGGCCATTGCCGCCGGTGTGGACCCCATCATTGCCGTCAAGGTGGCCAGCCACAACGCCGCCCGGTACTACCAGCTCAACAACCGGGGCGCCATCTCCCCCGGCTATCTGGCCGACTTCTGCGTGGTGGACAGTCTGGAACACTTCCAGGTGGAAATGGTGTTCAAAAAGGGCAAGCTGTGGTACGGCGACGACTACTGCCGCGATATGCCGTGGCCCCAGATCGACCCCTATCTGCTGGAACGGGCCAGAGATACCTTCCACGTCCGGAAGCTGGAGGTGGACGATTTCCGCGACAAGCGCCAGCGGGGCATCATCGGTCTGGTGGACGGCGAAATCCTCACCACCGACCAGGGCTACGCCACCAAGGTGGACGTGGAGCAGGACATTCTGAAAGTGGCCGTGGTGGAGCGCCACAAGGGCACCGGCCACATCGGCCTGGGCTATCTCCAGGGCTATGGGCTCCAGGAAGGCGCTGTGGCGACCTCCATCTCCCATGACAGCCACAACATCATCGCCGTGGGCACCAACTCCGCCGACATGGCCGTGGCCGTCAACCGGGTGGTGGAAAACCGCGGCGGCATCGTGGTGGTCCGGGGCGGCGTGATTCTGGCCGAAGTGGTGCTGGAAGTGGCCGGTATTCTCACGGAACAGCCGGTGGAGCAGCTCAACGAAGCGCTGGAGCACGCCAAGGAGGTGGCCTACAGCCTGGGCATCAATCCCGGTATCGACCCCTTTATGACGCTGAGCTTCCTGGCCCTGCCTGTGATTCCCACCCTGCGCATTACCACCCGCGGTGTGGTGGATGTGAACACCCAGCAATATGTGTAATCTGTAACGCCTTTTGGGGCCCGCTGCCGTCGGCAGCGGGCCCCTGGGCTTGTCAAAAGGTATTTTTGACAAGCCCAGGGGCGAAAATTCAACTTCGGAAAAGTTGAATTTTCGATTGATTGAAATTGGTGCAGGGGACTTTTTGTCCCCCGCACACACCCCCTGCTGCTCTGTCGCGGCAATTTTAACGGTTTTTTGACAGTTTGCGGGTTATCTGGAACCGTTCCCCCAACCGGCCATGCATCTGTTAACCTTTTGGAAAATTGTGCCGATAATAAAAATGATTGTATTGTGCAGTTTTTGGTGCGGCTTCCAGCATACGCCGCAGATACCGGCAAAACCGATTTTGGCAGAAAGAGGGAGGTCTTGAACATGAATGGCGTCAATCCGTCCAGTTACCCGGTCATTCAAAGCCCATACGGAACCCATTTGGATATCTCCAAAGACCTGCAAAAAGTTCCTGAAAGCTCCGTAAACACCGATTCCTTTGTGCGCTTTGATTCCAATTTTTCCTACATCACCATGGAAGACGCTCTGCGCGGCGATTTTTCCGCCGTAAAAAGTCCCATGGACGCGCCCATCAACGCATTTATGAACGGGAAGCTGTCCGAAACCGAATTGCAGGCCGAGTATGAACGGCTGCTGAAAAAGGAGCTGTTCGGCTCTGCGGAAAATCCCACCGGTCCCCTGACCGATGCACAGAAAGAGACGGCCAGCCGGTTTTACGACCTGTTCCGGCAGAAAATTCTGGCCGCCGCCGTGGAGCGCAACAACGCCGAGGGACAGCAGTACATCACCGGTGAAATGAACGCCCAGCACGGCTGGAGTTATTACAACTCCGATTACTATTACGCCAGTGAATCGGCCATTTCCGCCATCACGGCGGGCGCCCAGGCCGTGGCCCAGGAGCACGACTCCACCTTTACCGTGCCCGACTATCTGGCCAAGGGCGAGACCCACCGCTATAACTTCAACTCCGCATTGGCCGGCGACCCGTTTATTGTGTCCGAGGATCACTTTGTCCTGGACCCGGATGTGGTGCCGCCGAAGCACTTCCAGTGGTTTTATGAAAGCGGCGGCACTGTCACCGCCCATGGCAGCATTCAGCTCACATCCATGACCGTGAGCCACGCCGACGGCACCAAAACCGTCACCGACTACACCACCGACGGCTTTGACCCCACCGACTCCTTCAAGGGCCGCACCTGGGTCTGCTGGACCGATGACAGCGGCACGGAACACCGCCAGGAAGTCGAATTCCGTCTGGATGCCCAGGGCAAGCCGCGCAAAGTGTCGGACTTGCTCTCCCCTTCCAAGCAGGATACCGAAAACGCCAGCCTGCTGAACCGGTTTTTGGCCAATCTGCAATGTTACGCCAAGGGGTATTTTGAACGGTTCGCGGTCCTGTCGCCCAATCTGGATCTCCGGATTTAACCGCACTGATATTGGAAGTAATTTTCCCGCACAAAAAACCGCAGCGACGCAAGAAAGCCGTTTTCTTGCGTCGCTGCGGTAATTTTTTGGTATCCGGATGTTCAAGCGGTTATCGTCCGCTGTTTTCCATGCGCCGGAGCATATCCTGAAACGCCGCCGCAAAGCCGGGAGGCGTCTGGGGCTGCTTGCGGCGGGCCCGGAACCAGGGACAGGGCTCCAGGGGGAACCGGTTGACCCGGGAGGCCAGATCGTCGCTGAGCCCCATGGCCTCGGTAAAGGGCAGAAGATCGTAGAAATACAGTCCGTTGTCCCGCAGCTGCATGGTCAGCTGGTGGGCTGACAGGTATTGAATATACCGGCGGAAACCCAGCGCCTGGGCTGTGATATTCTGACCGGCGGCGCTGCGGCGGCCGCCGCGTATGGTTGCCACCGCGCCGAACACCACTGTGGCCAGGGCGATGACCATGGGCAGCACACCGCCCCATATCACGGACAGCACCAGCGCCACCAACGGCAGAAATACGCCGATGACCACCGGTTGAAATTGCCGCCGGGTGGCCATAATGGCAGAAACGGTGGCGGAGACACCGGCAGCCAGACCCAGCACGGCCAGCAGTGCCAGCAAAACGCCCCGCAGCTTTCCGGCGGGCAGTCCCGTCGAAGCCGCGCCGAACAGGGCCACGGCACAGGAAAGGACGCCCAGCAGATAGAGAATCAGGGGCGCGCCGCTGGTGCGGGAGAAATAGCGGCGGCGGCAGCTGCGTTCCATATTTTGGGCGTACCAGTCTGCCAGCGCGGCAAACCGGCGGCCCTCGCCCTCGCAGATGGTCTTGTCTCCAAAGAGCTTCTGGAATGTCACCTGATCGGACTGACGGCGCTCGGTGCCCATGTCCATGGTCTTCTGGAGGACCACCCGGCCCCGCTGGTCATAGCCCATGACCAGATAGCCCAGGGAAGCCCACTGGGCCACCTGCAACGCCAGCCGGGGACGGCCGCCCATGAGCAGCAGGGGCAGCTCACCGGCGCCCACGCCGTCGGGGGCCATGGTGCGGGAGGCGATTTTCATTTTCCCGTTGCTCAGGGTCTTGTACCAGTACAGCAGCGCCAGCACCGCCAGAACAATCGTCACCGACAGCGTCACCACCTGGGAGATGCCGCTGGCGCTGCGGATGGTGATGTACTCAGCGGGCAGGTCCAGGGAAATGCTGAGGCTCTCATGGTCCCGCAGCGCTTCCTGATACGTACCGGTGATGGTGGTATCCGTCTGCTCCAGCGTCATATGGTCGGCCACCAGATCGGCATAATAGCCGCCGACGAAGGTCGGCTCCCCGGTGAAGGTGGCGGGCATGGTCACCGAAAAGGACGCCTGGGTCATGGGCCAGGCCCAGCCGGGAGCCATAATATCAAATTCCAGCTTCTGGCCCGTCTCGGTGACCTTGATGGCGTTTTCCACCACATAGGACAGCGTAAAGGTCTGGACGCCCGTCAGACCCGGGTCCGCCACCAGCCGCAGCGCTTTGCCGTCGGTGATATTCACGGTTTCGAGCTTATCGTACCCGCCCAGCTTTGCTTCCACGCCGTTGCCGATGGGAAAGTCCAGCTGCGTCACCGACGAGGGCAGATTCATATCCACCCGGATGTTGGCCGTGGCCCGGCCCTTGGCGTCCACCGTCCACTGGGCATTGAAATTGGTAATGGTGGCCGTCTTGGCATCTACGGTGTTGCCGGTACCCGTACCGGTGGTTGTGCCGGTGTTGGCCGTCGTGCCGGTTGCACCGGTGGTACCGCCGGCGGCGTTGGCATTGTCCGGGTCGGCGCTGGGAATGCGGTCCGTACCGCTGTTTCCGGCCGCGGCGGTATCGTCCCCCGCAGCATCCTCCCCGGCGGTATCGGCGGCGTTGTCCGCCGTTTCCCCGGCAGTCTCTTGCTTGGTGGCATCCGCGTCACTGCCGGTACCGGTGGCCAGGACCGGCTGCACCAAAACCAAGGCGCAGAGCAATGCGGCAATCCATTGTTTCATGGCGATATGTCCTTTCGAACAGTTTAGTCTTTATAAAATACCATAATTTCCGGAAAAACGCAACGCTTTCCCCAAACTCCGACAATTCTCCGCCGGTCTCCCTTGTCATCGGGGTAAAAAAGGAGTATACTATGTGCTTGATATACGAAAAGGAGAGGATCCCATGTCTCAGGTCATCGCCGCCATTTCCACGGCGCCCCAGCCGGGGGCCATCGGCATTCTGCGCCTGTCCGGCGACGGCGCCATTGCTGTGGCCGACCGGGTGTTTACCGCCGTCAGCGGTAAGCCCCTGGCCCAGACGGCGGACCGCCGTCTGGTTCTGGGCAGTCTCCACGACGCCCAGGGGCGGGTGCTGGATCAGGTGCTGGCCACCGTGTCCCGTGCTCCCCACTCCTACACCGGCGAGGACACGGCGGAGCTCCACTGTCACGGTTCTCTGGCCGTTCTGGCGGCGGGTCTGCAAGCGCTGTTCGCCGCTGGGGCCCAACAGGCCGGACCCGGCGAGTTCACCAAGCGGGCCTTCCTCAACGGCTGTCTCGATTTGAGCCAGGCCGAAGCCGTCATTGACCTTATCGAGGCCGACACCGCCGAAGCCGCCGCCAACGCCGCCGGGCAGCTGTCCGGCGCGGTCCGCAGCCGCATTGACCCGCTGTATGACCGACTGGCCGGACTGTGCGCCCACTTCCACGCCGTTCTGGACTACCCCGACGAGGACATCGAGGAGTTCCGCAATTCGGAGATCACCGAAGCCATCTCGTCGGCCCAGGCGGATTTGGCCGCCCTGGCTGCCACCTATCGCCGGGGCACGGTGCTGAAAAACGGCCTGGACGCCGTCATTCTGGGCAAGCCCAACGTGGGCAAGTCCAGCCTGCTCAACGCGTTGGCGGGCTATGACCGGGTCATTGTCACCGACGTGGCCGGTACCACACGGGACGCGGTGACAGAGGTTTTGAAGCTGGGTTCCATCAAGCTGCGGCTGACGGACACGGCGGGCATCCGGGACACCGACGATCAGATTGAAGCCATGGGCGTGGAACGGAGCCGTCAGGCGGCCAAAAAGGCAAAATTGGCCCTGTGCGTCTTTGACGGCAGCCGCCCCCTGGACGACGAAGACCAGGCGGCCATGGCGGCGGCCTGGGAGGCGGAACACGCCATCGCCCTGCTGAACAAGCAGGACCTGCCGCAGCAGGTCTCCCCGGGGGATTTGCCCTTTGACTGGGTGATTCCCCTGTGCACCAAAACCGGCGAGGGCTTGGATTCTCTGGAACAGGTGGTGGCGGAGCTGTTCCCTCTGGACCTGCCCTGTGACGGCACCATTCTCACCAACGCCCGACAGGCGGGGGCGGTGTTTCTGGCGTCGGAAGCGCTGGAACGGGCCACGGCGGCCCTGCGGCAGGGGTTGACGCCGGACGCGGTTCTGGTGGATGTGGAGGAAGCCATGGAACTGCTGGGACAGATCAACGGCCGGACGGCCCGGACGGAGATCACCGATCAGATTTTTTCGCGCTTCTGCGTGGGTAAATAATCAGAAAATCAGAAAAATAGTCAGACCATACCGCAGCATTTGGCAAGAGCACGCAGCGAGAGATTTTGTGCCAAATGAAAGTGGGAAACTTGCAGGAATACTGGATGTATTTCAAAAGTTTTCCGCTGCACAGTTGGTGCAAAAGATCCGTTGCGGGCCGCCGACACAATGATGCGGTATGGTCGTCAATAGATGGAGGAAAGAGAAACATGGCCGCGAAGAAAGTAGCCATTCTCGGTGTTGGACAAATCGGTGGGGCTCTGGCCCACCATCTGGTGCTGCGGAACCTGTGCGATGAGCTGGTTCTGGTGGACGCGGACCCGCGGCTGGCCCGTGCCCAGGCGGCGGACCTGCGCCACAGCCTGGGGGTGCTGGGGGGACGGACCCGCATTCGGTCGGGCACCTATTACGACTGTGACGACGCCCAGGTGTGCGTGCTCACCGTGTCGGCCAATCCAGCCCCCAACGCGCCCCGGCTGGACCAGCTGGACCGGTCCGCCACCACCGTGGGCCGCATTGTGCCGACGGTCATGGCCACGGGATTTTCCGGCGTTCTGGTGGTGTTGACAGACCCCTCAGACCTGATGACCTGGCTGGCCCATCAGCTTTCGGATTTGCCGCCGGAACGGGTCATCGGCCTGGGCACGTCCCTGGATACGGCCCGTCTGCGGAGCCATCTGGCGGAGGTGCTGCATACGGACCCTGCCGCCGTGGAAGCCTGGGTGTTGGGCGACGCCGGAGAGGAGCCGGTGATTCCCTGGAGCCAGGTGCGGGTCAACGGCAATCCGCTGCCGGAGACGGTGGACCGGGAAGCCGTGGCCAACACGGCGGCGGATTCGGCCTACAATCTGATTCAGATTAAGGGCTCCGCCGCTTTCTCCATGGCTGCCGCCGCGGCGGACATTGTGGACGCGGTGCTCAACGACCGCCACAAGACCCTCTGTGTCTCGGCGGCCCTCCATGGGGAGTACGGACAGGACGATATTTTTCTCAGCGTCCCCGCCGTCATCGGCAGCGGCGGCGTGGAGCGGATTGTGGAGCTGGAACTGACCCCCGAGGAGACCCGGCATATGGACAAGGCCGCCCGGGAGCTGTGCCAGTATATGATTGACATTACCTGAGACAGCGCTCCGCCATTGGCGGCGCTGTTCAGAACCATAGAGGAGCATACCATGATTTATTTTGACAATTCCGCCACCACGCGGCCCTGTGAGGAAGCCGTGGCGGCGGTGACGGAGCTGCTGCGGGACTGCTGGGGCAATCCCTCTTCCCTGCACAACCTGGGCATGGACGCCGCCCGGCGTCTCAGTCAGGCCCGGCGGCAGGTAGCGGCGGCTCTGGGAGCCGAGCCGGACCGGGTTTTCTTCACCTCCGGCGGCACCGAAGCCGACAACTGGGTGTTTCACGGGGCGGCCAAACGGCTGGGCAAGCGGGGCCGCCACATCATCACCACAGCGGTGGAACACCACGCCATCCTCCATCCGGCCAGGGAGCTGGAGCAGCAGGGCTTTGAGGTGACATACCTCCAGCCCGACGAGAGCGGCACCGTCTCCGCGGAAACGCTGGAAGCCGCTTTGCGGCCCGACACCATTCTCGTATCGGTGATGATGGTCAACAACGAGTGCGGCGCGGTCATGCCCTTGCAGCAGATGATTCGGGTCACCCGCCGCAAAAGTCCCAACGCTCTGTTTCACACCGACGCGGTCCAGGGCTTTCTGAAAGTGCCGTTCAAGGCCAAAACCCTGGGGGCGGACCTGATTTCCATTTCCGGCCATAAGGTCCACGGCCCCAAGGGCGTCGGTGCGCTGTACATCAAGCCAGGCCTGCCCCTGCCCGCCCTGATTCACGGCGGCGGCCAGGAGCGGAACTTCCGCAGCGGCACTGAAGGGCTCCCGGCCATCTGTGGATTCGGCGCGGCCTGCGCCGTGGGCGCCGCGTCGCTGAAAGAAGATATCGCCCATATGGAAGCCCTGCGGGACCACTGCCGCGATGAGCTTTCCAAGCTGCCCGGCGTGGTGCTGTTCGGTGCGGCGGCGGCTCCCCACATTGTGGGCATGAGCGTACCGGGCCACCGCTCCCAGGAGTTGATCAACCGGCTCCAGGACCGGGAGATTTACGTCTCCGCCGGTTCCGCCTGTGCCAAGGGCCACCGCAGCCATGTTCTGGAGGCCATGGGTCTGCCCGCCGATGTCATTGACGGCGCTATCCGCATCAGCTTCAGCCATGAGAACACGCTGGAGGATGTGGACGCGCTGGTAACGGCCATCCGGGAGGATTTTATCGGGAAATAATCAGTAAAAGGCCACCGTCCGCCACCCGCTTTGGGGTGGGGACGGTGGTCTTTCGGCGTTGCCGCAGGGATTGCGCCATCTGCGGATGGCGCTGGGGACGATGGGGAATTTCGCCCGCTGCGGCGGGCGGGTATTTCGCGCCGTGCGCGGCGCGACCAAAGGCTCTGCCTTTGGAAACTGCGATTTTTTGAAAAAAATCGAGTAAAACTTTTTGTTTTACAGGTTTTCCAGTTCGTTGAGCCACAAAGTGGCGCAGGCGTCCGACGGCATCCGCCAATCGCCGCGGGGCGACAAGCTGACGCTGCCCACCTTGGGACCGTCGGGCAGGCAGCTGCGCTTGAACTGCTGCTGGAAGAACCGGCGGTAGAAGGTTTTCAGCCACTTCAAAATGGTCTCGTCATCATACCGGCCCTGCCAGGCGTACCGGGCCAGCCGGTAAACCTTGGCGGGCGGGAACGCGAAGCGGACGATCTGATAGAGGAAAAAGTCGTGGAGCTCATAGGGGCCCACCAAATTCTCCGTCTTCTGGGCAATCTCCCCGTCCTCCGGCGGCAGCAGCTCCGGCGACACCGGCGTATCGAGGATATCCAGCAGCACCGCCGCCAACTCCTTGTCGCTGTGGTCGGCCACATACCGGACGATATGGCGCACCAACGTTTTGGGGACAGAACCGTTGACGCCGTACATGCTCATATGGTCGCCGTTATAGGTGGCCCAGCCCAGGGCCAATTCGCTGAGGTCGCCGGTGCCGATGACCATGCCGCCCTGGCGGTTGGCCAAATCCATGAGCACCTGGGTCCGTTCCCGGGCCTGTCCGTTCTCATAGGTCACGGAACGGTCATCCTCCGGCAGACCGATATCTTTAAAATGCTGCTCCACCGCCGCGCCGATGGGCACAGTCAGAAAACGGACGCCCAACAGCTCCGCCATTTTGGTGGCGTTGTCCTTGGTGCGGCTGGTGGTGCCGAAGCAGGGCATGGTGACGGCCAGAATATCTTTCCGGTCCCGGCCCAGGCTGTCCATGGCCCGGACGGTCACCAGCAGGGCCAGCGTGGAATCCAGGCCGCCGGACAGGCCCACCACACACGTTTTCGCATGAGCATGCTCAATCCGTTTCCGCAGTCCCGCCGCCTGCAAGCTCAGAATGTCCTCGCAGCGGCCGTCTCTGGCCGCCGCATCGGCGGGGACGAAGGGCATGGGGTCCACAAACCGGGTCAGCACCGTCTCCCGCTCCTCCAGGTAAAAAGCGGCGCTCTCCCCCTTGCGGACCGTTCGGGCCGGGAAGGTATTGCGGCGGCGGCGCTCGCCGTCCAGCTTTTGGACGTCGATCTCCGTTTTCACCATGCCGGGGGCATGGTCCCGCCGTTCGGCCAGCAGCGTTCCGTCCTCGCAGAGCAGCTGGTGGCCGGAGAACACCAGATCGGTGGTGGATTCTCCGTCGCCGCAGGAGCAGTAGAAGTAGGCGCAGGACAACCGGGCCGACTGGTTTTTTACCAACTCCCGGCGGTAGCTGTCCTTTCCCACCACCTCATTGGATGCCGACAGATTGACGATGACCGTCGCCCCGTCCAGCGCCTGCTGCACCGACGGCGGGTTGGGGGCCCACAGGTCCTCGCAAAGCTCGCAGCCCAGCACCAGTTCCGGCACATTCAGGCACGGGAAAATCTGGTTGGGCATGAGCAGCACCGCTTCGCCGCCCAGGTCCAGGGTGACGCACAGGTCCTCCGTGGCCGGGGTAAACCACCGCTGCTCATAAAATTCGCTGTAGTTGGGCAAATGGGTTTTGGGCACCAGGCCTAGAATGGAACCGTCGTAGAGCACGGCGGCGCAGTTGTACAGCTTGTGGTTCCACTGGACCGGCAGGCCCACAAACACCACCATGGATTTGCCCTCCGTGGCTTCCTTGACGGTCATCAGGGCGTCCATGGCCCCTTCCAGCAGGGTCTTCTGCAAAAACAGTTCGCCGCAGGTGTAGCCCGTCAGACCCAGTTCGGGAAAGACCAGCAGCTGGACCCCCTGAGCATGGGCCTCTTCCAGCCATTTCACCGTCTCGGCGGCATTGTACGCGCAGTCGGCCACCCGCAGAGCCGGGGCGGCGCAGGCGCAGGAAATATATCCGTGATGCATGGCGCATCCTCCTTTTGATCGAGCCAGATTGCTCTTATCATACCCCATTTTCCCGGCTCTTGTAAAGGGCGGACGGCAGGCCCTTTGTAAGTTTTTGCTGAAAGACCATTCGGATTTTATGTAAACTTTTTCTTGTGTCTTCTCTTTTCTCCAGCCACTAAATATGGTATACTGGTTGACATATTCAAGAACTCCTGTTGTTCTCTGTATGAGAGGTTGAGATAGATGATCGAATTGTTATCCCCCGCAGGCTCCATGGAGGCCCTGCGGGCCGCGGTCCAGAACGGCGCGGATGCCGTTTACCTGGGCGCCGGCGGCTTCAACGCCCGCATGGGCGCCCGGAATTTCACCCTGGACGATCTCCGGGAAGCCGTCACCTATTGTCACGTCCGCGGCGTCCGGGTCCACCTGACGCTGAACACCCTGGCTTCCGACCGGGAGCTGCCCGAAGCGGCGGAGCTGATTCGCCGGGCGGCCCAGCTGGGTGTGGACGCCTTTATCGTCCAGGACCTGGGCCTGGTTGCCATGTGCCGGGAAATTGCCCCGACGGTGGAGGTCCACGCCAGCACCCAAATGAGCATTCACAATCTGGACGGCGTCAAGCTGGCCGCCAAACTGGGCTGCAGCCGGGTGGTCCTGGCCCGGGAGCTGCCGGAGAGCGAAATTGCCGCCATCTGCCGGGAAAGCCCCGTGGAAATCGAGGTGTTCGGCCACGGCGCCCTCTGCATGTGCTACTCCGGACAATGTTACTTTTCCGCCGTCATCGGACGGCGCAGCGGCAACCGGGGCCAGTGCGCCCAGCCCTGCCGTCTCCCCTGCGGCTATGGCCGCTATCAGCAGCAGTACCCCCTGAGTCTCAAGGACAACTGCGCCATTGAGCACCTTTTGAAGCTGGAAGGCATGGGCGTCCACTCCCTGAAGCTGGAAGGCCGTATGAAGCGGCCGGAATATGTGGCCGTGGTGACCCGCATCTATCGGGCGGCCCTGGACGGCAAGCCCGTCTCCCGCAAAGACCTGGAGGAACTCCAGGGCATCTTCTCCCGTCAGGGCTTTACCGACGGATATCTGCGGGATCAGGTGGACCGCTCCATGCTGGGCATCCGCACCGGTGAACGGGAGGACAAACAGCTGCTGGCCAAGGCCCGCGCCACCTACGAAACGGGCGAACTGTCCCGGGTGCCGGTGCGGTTCCAGATCGATGTGCAGCCGGGCCGACCGGTGACACTGCTGGTGGCCGACTGGTCCGGCCATGTGTGCCGGGCCGAGGGGCCCGTGCCCGAGCAGGCCATCAGCCGCCCGGTAACAGAAGAAGAATTGACAACACGCCTTTCCAAAACCGGCGGTACCCCCTACGTCTGCCGTCAGGTCCAGGCCCAGGTGGCCCCCGGCATGATGGTTCCGGCCAGCGTGGTCAACGGTCTGCGCCGGGAAGCGCTGATCCGGCTGTCGGCCCTGCGGGGCCAGCTGCCTAAGGTGCCCCTCCACAGCTACACCCCTGCCCACGCCTGGCCCGCCCACAGCGGCCGTCCGGTGCTGACGGTACAGGTCCGGTCCCTGGAGCAGGTGACGCCGTCTCTGCTGGCCGCCCGGCCCACGGTGCTCTATGTGCCCGTCAGCGAACTGGCCGACCATCCCGACCGGGTGAACGCGCTGTGCCAGCGGACGGAGGTTTGCGCCGTGCTGCCCCGGGTGGTCTGGGGCCGGGAGTGGAGCAAGGTGCGCCGCCAGCTGGAAACCGTCCGGCAGCTGGGCGTCTCCACGGTCCTTATCGGCAATCTGGGCCAGATCGTCACGGCCCTGGAGCTGGGCATGGAGCTGCGGGGCGATTTTGGGCTCAACGTGTGCAACACCCTGGCGGCCCAGCAGGTGCGGCGGCTCCATTTCCGTTCCCTGGCGGCCTCCTTTGAACTGCGGCTGGCCCAGATTCGGGATTTGGGCAAGGCGCTGCCCACGGAGCTGCTGGTCTATGGCCGTCTGCCCCTGATGCTGACGGAGAGCTGTCTTATCCGCAACCGTACCGGCGTCTGCAACTGCCACGGCCAGCCCACCAGCCTGGTGGACCGGACGGGGGCCGAGTTCCCCATTCTGCCGGACCCCGGCACCTGCCGCAGCGTGGTCCTCAATGGGCGGAAGCTGTTTTTGCTGGACCGCCACAAGGAATTGGGCGTCCTGGGCGTGTGGGGCCACCGGCTGCTGTTCACCACGGAAAACCCCAGAGAGGTGGATCTGGTGGTCCGTGCCTGGCAGAGCGGCGGCGTCTTCGATCCCGGCCAGCATACCCGTGGGCTTTATGTTCGGGGCGTGGAATAATGTAGTTCGCAGGGGGACAGTTGGAAGTCCCCCTGTTTTTTCTTGTGGGGCTTGCGTTTTCCATGCCGTTTCGTGTATAATTCTATAGTTAAAGGTCTATGTAATACTGATAAGGAGAACCTTGCTGATATGGAATTGATTCTCGCCTCCCAGTCGCCCCGGCGGCGGGAGCTGTTGGCCCGCATGGGCCTTTCCTTCACGGTGGCGGCCGCCGACATCGACGAGACCATGGACGCCGCAAAGAAGCCTTTCGATGAGGTGGCCCGTCTGTCGGCCCAGAAGGCCGCGGCCATTGCCGAAACCGCCGGAGACGACGCGGTGATTGTGGCCGCCGACACGGTGGTGGTCCTGGAGGACCGGGTGTTGGGCAAGCCCCGCACCGCCGAAGAAGCCGCAGCCATGCTCACATCGCTGTCTGGCCGGGACCATCAGGTGATGACCGGCGTCACCGTCCGCCGGGGCAGCCGCACCATCACCGACACCGTGGTGACCCACGTCTGGTTCCGCCCCCTGTCCCAACGGGAAATCGACGCCTATGTGGCCACCGGCGAACCCATGGACAAGGCCGGAGCTTACGGCATTCAGGGGCTGGCCGGTCTCTTTGTGGAGCGGCTGGACGGCGACTATTACAACGTCATGGGACTCCCCATCTGCCGCCTGTGCGCCATGCTCCGCCATCTGGGCGTGGAGATTCTCGGACAGGCCGACGTAACTTGAGTTCTGAGGTGCAAACGCATTGAAAAAATTCTTTTCCGGCCGGGTCAAAATGATTCTGGCCGCGGCCATGAGCCTGGCCATCCTCTTCGCGGTGGTGGGCGTCATCAGCGACGGCGCAACCCTGGGCCAGCAGATCACGGGGCTGGTGCTGTCGCCCTTCCGGTCCGCCACGGCGGCGGTGGTGCGGCAGGTGGAGCAGTTCTACGACTACCTGTTCCGCTACGACGCCCTGGAGGCCGAGAACGAACTGCTCAAGCAGCGGGTGGCCGAACTGGAAGAGGACGCCCGGGACGTGGCCCAGTATGAACGGGAAAACGAATACCTGACCGCCCTGCTGGGACTCCAGGAGGACCACCCCGATTTCACCTTCCGTTCCGCCTACGTCACCAGCTGGGAATCCTCCAACTGGAAAACGGCCTGCACCATTTCCCGCGGCACCGAATCCGGCATTACAGAGGGCATGTGCGCCGTCACGGCCTACGGGCAGGTGGTGGGCATGGTCACGGAGACTGGGCCCACCTGGGCCACGGTGACCACCATTCTGGACCCGTCCATGGAGATATCCGCCTCCATCGCCGCCTCCGGCTACACCGGCGTGGTCCAGGGCTCCTACGACAAGGACGGCACGCTGCGGATGAACTATCTGGCCTCCGGCGCGGTGCTCAAAAACAACGATCAGGTGGTCACCACCGGTTCCACCTTCTACCCCAAGAATCTGCTGCTGGGCTATATCTCCGACGCCGGACACGACGAGACCGGCGTGGGCAAGTTCGCCAAGCTGACCCCTGCCGCCGACCTGGGCGATCTGGAACAGGTGTTCCTCATCGCCGATTACCAGTCGTGAGGGATTGCCATGACACAACGCCAACGCAATCTCCTCCGCTGGAGTCTCTACAGCGCCGGATTTCTTCTGGTGCTGCTGCTGTCCACCTCGGTGCTGGGCAACCGCACCTTCCTGGGCACCAAGCTGAGCCTGCTGCCCGTCTACGCCGCCTGTGTGGCCTGTCGGGAGGGCCATGAGCAGGGCGGACTGTTCGCCTTGATCACCGCCGCGTTCTGGGCCCTGTCGGGGGCCTCCGGCGGCGCGGTGTTCGTGTTTCTCCTGCCCCTGGGCTCCATGGTGGCCGGATATATCACCAGTGCCTATGTGACCCGCTCCCTGATGCCCGCCGTCGGCGGCAGTCTGCTGAATCTGGTCCTCTGTGAGGGGGCCGTCTACGTCCAGCGGCTGTTCCTGGGTTACCCCATGCCCGCCGATGCCTCCCGGCTGGTGCTGCTGCAAATTGGTTTCTCGCTGCTGACCACGCCCCTGTTCTGGTGGCTGACCGGCAAGATCGCAAAGGCAGGTGATCCCCTTGGAACGTAAAGCACGATTTCGCGTCATTGTGACGATTGTGCTGATTCTGGCCTTGGTGGGCGCCTACGGCGCCCAGCTGTTCAAGCTCCAGTCCCAGGCCACCCAGGAGCCCGGCTCCTATACCTACCGCACGGTGGTCCAGGCGGCCCGCGGCCCCATTCTGGACCGCAACGGCAACGTCCTGGTGACCAACCGGGCCAGCTACAACATTCAGCTCAATCGGGTGATCCTCCTCAACGCCGACGACCCCAACCAACGGCTTCTGGAGCTGGGTGAACTGTGCGAGAGTTTGGGCGCGGACTACGCGGACCATCTGCCCATCTCCAAAGCCACCCCCTATGCCTATACCCTGGACGATCTGGACTCCAGCTGGCAGAACAATTTCCGCAAATTTCTGTTGGCCTACAGTCTCGACCCGGACATGTCCCCCCAAACCCTGATGAAGGAGCTGCAAAAGATCTTCGGCATCCCTTCGGACTGGACCGATCACCAGAAGCGGCTGGTGACGGGCCTGCGATATGAGCTGGCCCTGCTGGCCGTGGAGGGCACCGGTCTGGAGAGTTACACCCTTTTGGCCGACGCTGACACCGATACCCTGTCGGCCATCATGGAGCTGGCTACGCCGGGCCTCAATGTGCAAACCTCCACAGTCCGCTCCTACAACACCGAATACGCCGCCCACATTCTGGGATATCTCGGCATCATGTGGCGCGAGGAATATGAAGAGACCTACAAGGACCTGGGCTATCCCATGAACGCCACCGTGGGTAGAGCAGGCATTGAGCTGGCCTTTGAGCCGGAGCTCCACGGCACTGACGGCACCAAGGTCACCACAGTCAATGAGGACGGCGAGGTGTTGGACGAATACTGGGCTGTGGAACCGGAGGCCGGAGACTGTGTGATGCTGACC
Organism: uncultured Oscillospiraceae bacterium; assembly: GCA_944385365.1. GTDB lineage: Bacteria > Bacillota > Clostridia > Oscillospirales > Oscillospiraceae > Avoscillospira_A. Next base: position 160,883 of record CALWWW010000001.1, read on the forward strand.
ATTGACATCAACCTCCAGGCCGCCGCTGAGGAGGCGCTGGAAAAGATCATTCTGGACCTGCGGGAAAACGGTCTGTCCTCCTCTTCTTCCAGCGACAGTAAGGGTAAAGGCCAGGACGCCGAGGGCGGCGCGCTGGTAGCCATTGACGTCAATACCGGTGAAGTGCTGGCCTGCGCCAGCTACCCCACCTATTCTCTGGAAACCTTCTACGAGGATTACGCCACCCTCAGTGAGGACCCCTACAAGCCCTACTATAACCGGGCCCTGCAGGCCCCCATGCCCCCCGGCTCCACCTTCAAAATGGTTACCTCCATCGCGGCCATTGACAGCGCTGGGATTGGACGGTACTATGAAATTGATGACTTGGGCAAATATACCTATTTTGAGACATACCAGCCCGAGTGTCTGATCTATACCAACACCGGCACCACCCACGGCGTCATCAATATGATGGAAGCGCTGTCGGTGTCCTGTAACTACTACTTCTACGAGGTAGGCCGCCGCACGGGTATCACGGCCATTGACAATGTGGCCAAGCAGTTGGGACTGGGTGAACCCACCGGCGTGGAAATCGGCGAGGCCATCGGTTACCGGGCCAACCCGGAAACGAAGGCCGAAGTCCATAAGGACAACCCGGACCTGGCCGGTTGGTACGACGCCGATACCATTGCCGCCGCCATCGGCCAGTCGGAAAACCGCTTTACGCCCATGCAGCTGGCCGTCTACACCGCCGCTCTGGCCAATCAGGGCAAACGGTACGAGGCCACGTTCCTGAAACAGATCATCTCCTCCGACTACTCGGAGATTCTGGTGGAGAATGAGCCTGTGGTGGCCAACAATTACACCTTCTCCGACGAGGCCATGGCCGCCGTGGAAGGTGGTATGCGTCTGGCCGTCACCAAAGGTACGGCTTCCACCTATCTGAAAAACTACGACGTGGCCGTCTGCGCCAAGACCGGTACCGCTGAGCACGGCTCCACCGGCTCTGCCCACGGCGCATTCGTCTGCTACGCCCCCATGGACGACCCCCAGATTGCCATTGCCGTCTATGTGGAAAAAGGCGCCCAGGGCGGTAACCTGGCCCAGGCCGCCGTGGCCGTTATGGACGAGTATTTCAAGGACGCTCCCACCGATGATCTGCCCGGGGAAACTGTGGTGGGCTGAGCGCGCCGTTTATAAATTGGAAAAAACAAAAAGGAGATATTTTGTCATGACTTACGATGTAGCCATCATCGGCGCCGGTACCGCCGGCGTCTACGCAGCCTATGAACTGCTGAAGCTGAAGCCCAATCTGAAAATCACCATTTTGGAAATGGGCCAGGACATCTACCACCGCAGCTGCCCCATTGTGGCCGGCAAGGTCAAGGACTGCATTTCCTGCAAGCCCTGCTCCATCATGTCCGGCTTCGGTGGTGCCGGTGCCTTCTCCGACGGCAAGTACAACTTCACCACGGAGTTCGGCGGCTGGCTGGGCGACTATCTGGACAGCCGGGACCTGCTGGACCTCATCGACTATGTGGACAGCGTCAACGTCCGGTTCGGCGCTACCAAGGAGATTTTCTCCACCGACACCCCCGCCGCTCGCGCCATTGAAAAGAAGGCGCTGGAGAACGACCTGCATCTGCTCCAGGCCCGCTGCAAGCACCTGGGCACCGAGCGCAACCTGAAAATCCTCACCAACATTTACGAGTTCCTGCGGGACCAGAACTGTGAGTTCCGCTTCAAGACCCACGTGGACAAGATCGAGGCCGTGGACGGCGGCTACAGCCTGACCCTGGCCGACGGTGAGACGCTGGACTGCCGCTTCTGCGTCAGCGCCCCCGGCCGCTGCGGCGCGGAGTGGTTTGCCGACCGCTGCCGGGAGCTGGGCCTGGACATGACCAACAATCAGGTGGACCTGGGCGTCCGCGTGGAGCTGCCCGCCAAGGTCTTTGAGCACATCACCGACGTGGTCTATGAGTCCAAGCTGCTCTACCGGACCAAGCAGTACGGCGACACGGTCCGCACCTTCTGCATGAACCCCTACGGCCATGTGGTGGCGGAGAACGTGGACGGCCTGATTACCGTCAACGGCCACTCCTATGCCGACCCGGCCCTGCGGTCTGAAAATACTAACTTTGCCCTGCTGGTGTCCAACCGGTTCACCTCTCCGTTCAACCAGCCCTATACATACGGCAAGCACATTGCCTCCCTGTCCAACATGCTGGGCGGCGGTGTTCTGGTGCAGCGGTTCGGCGACCTCATCAAGGGCGTCCGCACCAATGAGCACCGTATGGGCCACTCCTTCACCCGTCCCACCCTCAACGCCACCCCCGGCGATCTGAGCCTGGTGCTGCCCAAGCGTCACATGGACAATATCATTGAGATGATCTATGCCCTGGACAAGATCGCCCCCGGCACCGCCAACTATGACACGCTGCTCTACGGCGTGGAGGTCAAGTTCTACTCCGCCCGCATTCAGCTGACCGAGGAGCTGGAGACCCAGCTGCCGGGCCTGTTCGCCATTGGCGACGGCGCCGGTATCACCCGCGGTCTGGCCCAGGCCGGCGCGTCCGGCGTTCAGGCCGCCCGCGCCATCGCCAAGCGGCTGTAATTCCATAGGATTCCATTGGCGTACTGCAAAAGCCTTTGCAGTACGCCTTTTTCCCGGTATGGCGGTAATGAGAAACAGATAAAAGTTTTACTCGATTTTTTTCAAAAAATCGCGGAGTCCAGAGGCAGGGCCTCTGGTCGCCCCGCGCACGGGGCGAAATTCCCGCTGGCCGCAGCCAGCGAAACACCCGCCCGCCGCAGCGGGCAAAATCCCCAATCGTCCAAAGCGCCATCCGCAGATGGCGCAACCTCCGGCCAATGGCCATGGTCCTCGCCGCCGCCCCTAAAGGGGTGGACGGTGAGGACCATATGCCCCGTACCAGGCAGCGTCCACCCGCGCACCGTGGCAAGTGCGTACAGAAAGGCCGACGTCCACCACCCGCTTGGGGGTGGGGCCGACGGCCTTAGGGCTTACGCCCTGGGGATTGCGCCCGTTGCGACGGGCGCTTGGGAACGATGGGGTATTTCGCCCGCTGCGGCGGGCGACCGGGGGCGCCGCCCCCTGGACCCCTGCGATTTTTTGAAAAAAATCGAGTAAAACTTTCCTCTTGGGCCTGTTGATACCAAAGGTTTCCCCGTTGCAACAACAGGGCCGGATATGCTATAATCTAGGATACGAAATTTTGCCCATTTTGTCGGAAAGGAGCCGAGCGCCATGAACGAACCTGTCCTGTCCCTGCCCCTCTCGGAGGTGCGCCGCCTGTTAGGCGCAGGCTCCGGAGACGGTGCGCTGCTATACCTGTATCTCCGCAGCGGCGCGGACCCTGCCGCCGCCGCCGAGGCCCTCCGCTGGCCCGCTCACCGGGTGGACGGGGCCATGGCCTCCCTGCGGCAGCTGGGTCTGTTGGAGGACCCCCGCCAACGGCCCATCGTGCGGGATCAGCCGCCGGTATACACTGAGGCCGACGTCCTGCGGGCCACAGAACGGGGCAACAGCTTCAGCCTCCTGGTGGGCGAAGCCCAGCGGCGTCTGGGCCGGGTGCTCTCCACAGAGGAATTGAAAATTCTGCTGTCCCTTCACGATTACCTGGGTCTGCCCACGGAGGTCATCGGCATTCTGATTACATATTGCATTCAGCGCAGCCGGGCCAGAGGGCTTGTTCGCGCCCCGTCTCTGCGGACCATTGAAAAAGAAGCGTATTACTGGGCCGATCAGGGCATTGACACCCTGGAGGATGCGGCCTTTTATATGCAGACTCAGCTGCAAAAGCAGACGGTGGTCGCACGGGTCCAGCAGCGTCTCCAGCTGGGAGACCGGCGGCTGACCCGAGCCGAGGAACAGTACATCCGCCAGTGGCTGGACTGGGGTTTCAGCGACGATGTCATCGCCATGGCCTACGAAAAGACGTGTCTCAACACCGGGGCCATGAAATGGCCCTACTGCAACTCCATTTTGAAATCCTGGCACGAAAAGGGGCTGCACACGGTCCAGGAGGTGGAGGGCGGCGACCAGCGGAGCCAGCAGGCCGCCTACTCGAACAACAACCGCCGTCCCCCGGCGGGCAGCGCCGGACAGGGGCCTTTGGGCTCCCTGGAGCAGGACGCTTTGCGGCGGCTGCTGAATCAGTAACACGGAGGTGGAACCATCATGCCCTATTCCGATCAGGTACTGCGCCGGGCCAGGGCCCGTTTGGCGGCGGCCCGGGCCAACCGGGACCAGGAGAACGACCGGCGCATTGCTGCCATTTACGACGCCCATCCCCGGCTGCGGGAAATTGACCGGCAGCTCCGCGCCACGGTGGCCCAGGTTATGACGGCGGCGTTTCGGCGGGGCGAGGACCCCACGCAGACCGTGGAGCAGATGCGCAAGGCCAATCTGGAGCTCCAGCGGGAACGGGCGTGGATTCTGGAATCCGAGGGCATCGACGAGGCCGATCTGAAAGCCGAGCCCATCTGCGCCGTCTGCGGCGGCACCGGGTATGTAGGCGAGCGCATGTGTGAATGTCTCGCGGAACTGTGCCGTCAGGAGCAGAAAAAGGAGCTGTCCAGCCTGCTCAGCGGCAATGAGCGATTCGACGCTTTCCGTCTGGACCTGTACCCGGACACGCCGGACGCCAATTTGGGCGTCTCCCCCCGCACCGTGATGCAGCACGTCTATGAGCGCTGCCGCCGCTATGCAGCGGAATTTTCAGTGCAGTCGCCCTCTCTGCTGTTGTCCGGCGGCACGGGCCTGGGCAAGACGTTTCTCTCTGCCGCCATCGCCCGCACTGTGGCCGACGGCGGCTATGCCGTGGTTTATGAGACGGCGGGGCAGGTGTTCTCCGATTTTGAAGCGGAGAAATTCGGCGGCGGCGGCCATGGAACCGCCAAGTATCTCCACTGCGACCTGCTGATTCTCGACGATCTGGGCACGGAGATGACCACCCAGTTCACCCTGTCGTCCCTCTATAGTCTGGTCAACGGGCGGCTGATGGCCGGACGGCCCACCATCATCTCCACCAATCTGACCACCAACGAAATCCGCCAGCGGTACACGCCCCAGATCGCCTCCCGGCTCCTGGGGACCTATGAGCTGCTGCTCTTTGCCGGAAACGATATCCGGCTGCTGAAAAAAAACTGAATGGGAGCGCTTCGGCGCTCCCATTTTTCGCTCTTGCCTGGAACCTGCATTTTTGTTTGGTTGACACCGCCTGTCCCCTGTGTTATTCTCAATTCAGTATCACGATAGAACAGGCGGTGAGCGATTGGAACTCCTATTGACCGGCCCCGTGCAGGTGGGCAAAACCACCGTATTGACGAAAGCCCTGGCGGCCCGTCCCCTGTCCCTGGGCGGTTTTACCACCCGATGGGCAGGGGATGAACTGCGGCTGCGGCTGCTCCATGACGGTAGGGAACAGACCGTGGCCCGCCGCACGGAGCAGGGCGCGGCGGCCATTCCCCACGCCTTTGATCAGGCCGCGGCGGAACTGCGTCCCGGCACGGTGACGCTGCTGGATGAACTGGGCTTTCTGGAGGCCCGCTCCCCCGCCTTTACCGCCGCCGTTCTGGCCTTGATGGACCGCAGTCCCCTGGTGGTAGCTGTGGTGCGCCAGCGGGCCGACTGTCCCTTTTGGTCCCACTTCGCCGGACGCAATGCCCTGCTGCTGTCGGTGACAGAAGCCAGCCGCGACGGCCTGCCCGTCCATTTGATCCGGCTGCTGGACAAGGCGGTGGCGTCATGAAGCGTCAAGTCCGCGTTTTAATCATCCTGTGGGCGCTGCTGCTGGCCCTGATTTTTCTGTCCATTGCCCTGGGCCGCTACGGTGTGGGCGTGGCCCGGTCCTACAAAATTCTGACGGACCCCATTTTCCACTGGGAACCCACCTGGGACGCCAATATGGCCACCGCCGTATGGAAGCTGCGGCTGCCCCGCATTTTTATGGCCTGTCTGGTGGGCGCCTGTCTCTCCGGGGCAGGCGCGGCCTATCAGGGCGTGTTCCAGAACCCCATGGCGTCGCCGGATGTCCTGGGCGCGTCCTCCGGCGCGGCCATGGGCGCGGCCATCGCCATCCTCCTGGGATTGACCCACAACGCCATCACTTTGGTGTCCTTTCTCTGCGCCATGGGTACCGTGGCCGTAGTCTACGCCGTGGGCCGCCGGGCCCCCGGCAGCCGGATTCTCAATCTGGTCCTCTGCGGCATGGTCATCAGTTCCCTGTGCAGCGCCGGCACCTCCTATGTCAAACTGGTGGCGGACCCCAACAACCAATTACCGGCCATCACCTACTGGCTTTTGGGCAGTCTCAACGGCACCACCATGGATGAGGTGTGGCGCATTGCCCCTGTCATGGCTCTGGGGATGATTCCCCTGGTGCTGCTGCGGTGGAAAATCAATCTGCTGACATTGGGCGAAGAAGAAGCCCGGGCACTGGGCGTCCATCCGGGGCGGCTGCGGCTGCTGGTGGTCCTCTGCGCCACCCTGATGACCGCCGCTTCCATTGCCGTCAGCGGCATGATCGGCTGGGTGGGTCTCGTTATGCCCCATCTGTGCCGCCGTCTGGTGGGAAATAACTTCCGGGCTTTGCTGCCCGCTTCCATGGTGGCCGGGGCGCTGTTTCTGCTGCTGGTGGACGATCTTTCGAGAAATTTGCTGGCCGTGGAAATTCCCATCGGCATTTTGACGGCGGTGCTGGGCGCGCCCTTTTTCCTGCTGCTGCTGCTGCGGGGCGGGAGGGATGACGTATGCTGAATCTGGAATCCATCTCTTTTTCCTACGGCAGCCGCCGCATTCTGGACGGCGTCAGCCTGTCTGCCGGTCCCGGCGAGCTGATCTTTCTGCTGGGCGCCAACGGCGCGGGCAAAACGACGCTGTTCCGCTGCCTTTTGGGTCTGCTGGACGGCTACACCGGCCGGGTGACGCTGGAAGGTCAGGACCTTGCTGCCTGGTCCCCCCGGCAGCGGGCGGAACGCATTGCCTACATCCCCCAGGCCCACCATCCGGCCTTTGCCTATACGGTGCTGGACGTGGTGCTCATGGGGACCAATCACCGCCTGGGAGCCTTTGCCGCGCCGGGCCGCAAGGAACGGCAGCTGGCCATGAAAGCCCTTGCCAAGCTCCACATGGAGGACGCGGCAGAGCGGAACTTCTCCCAGCTGTCCGGCGGCGAACAGCAGCTGGTTCTGCTGGCCCGTGCCCTGGCCCAGGAGGCCAAAATTCTGATTCTCGACGAACCCACGTCGGCCCTGGATTTCGGCAATCAGGTCCGGGTTCTGGAACAGATTGCCGCCCTGTCCTGGCAGGGCTACACCATTCTGCTCTCCTGTCACAATCCCCAGCAGGCCATGCTGTACGCCAGCCGGGTCATTGCGTTGGAGGGTGGCCGCATTGTGGCCGACGGCCCGCCCCGGGACGCGGTGACCCCGGCCCTGCTGCGGCAGCTGTACGGCGTCCCGGCCCGGTTCCTGGAAACCGATGACGGTGTGCTCATTGCCCCGGTACGCCGGTCCATGTTCCGCTGGACGCCGGATATGATTCGGTTTATGGTGGACGCTGAGGACTATAATGGCGCGGCAGAAACGCTGGCCGCCGCCCTGCGGCAGCGGATACCGGGGGACGAAATCTGCGACGCCGGGTGCGGCGTGGGTGGTCTGTCCCTGGCCTTGGCAAAGCACTTTTCCCGCGTCGTTGCCGCCGACCTGTCAGCGGATGCCCTGGCAGCCCTGGAACAGCGGCGGCAGGGGGAACAGCCGGAGATTTTACACACCGATATTCTGTCCCGCCGGACGGACACGCCCTATGCATCCATGGTATTCTGTTCCTTTGGACAGCCCGACGAGATTTTGACGGCGGCCCGCCGCCAGTGCCGCGGCACGGTGGCCGTGGTGCAGAAGGCCAACAAGCGCCACGCGTTCAGCCTGGGCGGCGGACAGCGCCGGTTGTCGCCGGGACGGTTCGTTGAGCGGTTGGACGCCCTTTCCATTCCCTATTCCCAAACCGAGGTGGCCGTGGACAAGGGCCAGCCGTTCCGCAGTCTCGACGACGCGGTATTGTTTTTCCGTATTTACGACCGGGGCGGCGACGCGTCCTCCGTGACGGCGGAGACAGTGCTTCCCCGGCTGGAGCAGCGGGAGGATGACGTCTTTCCCCTGTATTACCCCTCTCCCACCACCTATATCATCACCATTTTGAACGCACCGGACATTCCGGAGATTGGAGGAACCCCATGAAAAAACGCATTCTTTCCCTGTTTCTGGCCCTGCTGCTTCTGAGCGGCTGTGCTGCCCCGGCAGCGGAGCAGCCGGAGACCCCGTCTCAGGACACCGCGGTGGAGGAAACCGCTCCCACCACGGAAGAGACCACCCAGCCCGCCGACATTACCGCCGAGACGGTGGAGTTCACCGACAGCGTGGGCCGCACAGTGACAGTCCCTGCCAACATTACCAAGGTGGCCGTCTCCGGCCCCATGGCCCAGATTGTCCTGTTCGCCCTGTGCCCCGATCTGCTGGTGGGCATTGCCAACGAGTGGGACGACAGCGCCGCCCAGTTCCTGGACACCGAATACTACAATCTGCCCCTGTTGGGCCAGCTGTACGGCGGCCAGGAAGCCATGAACGGCGAAGCGCTGCTGGCCAGCGGCGCCGAGGTGGTCATCGACGTAGGCGAGCCCAAGGAGCCCGTTGTGGAAGACCTGGACACCTTGCAGGAGCAGACCGGCGTCCCCTTTGTCCACATTTCCGCCACCACCAAGACCATGGGCGACGCCTACCGCCAGCTGGGCAAGCTACTGAACCGGACCGACGAGGCCGAAGTTCTGGCAACCTACTGTGAGGACACCTACGCCCGTGCTGAGGAACTGGCCGCTTCCGTGGACAAGGTGGATGTGCTGTACGTCACCGGCAGTCAGGGCCTCAATGTCATTGCTCAGGGCTCCTATCACGCGGAGCTGCTGGACCTGATGACCAACAACGTGGCCGTGGTGGAATCCCCCTCTTCCAAGGGCACCGGCAACGAGGTCTCCATGGAGCAGCTCCTGGTGTGGAATCCGGAGGTGCTGCTCTTCGCCCCGGACAGCATCTATGACACGGTGGCGGAGAACGACGGCTACGCTCAGATGACGGCTGTTCAGACAGGCCGATACTATGAGGCCCCCATGGGTCCCTACAACTGGATGGGCTTCCCGCCTTCGGTGCAGCGGTATCTGGGCCTGTTGTGGATGGGCGCGCTGCTGTATCCCGACGCCATCGACTACGATTTGCAGGAGGAAGTGACGAAATACTTCGACCTGTTCTACCACTGCGACCTGAGCACAGAGCAGTATGAGGCCCTGGTGGCCAATTCCATCGGAAAACTGGAGGGTTAACCGTATGCAGCAGATGTTTAACACCCTGCGGGACCGGGTGGCCGCCGGAGCGCGGGCGGTCCTGTGCAGCATCATTGCCAGCAGTGGCTCCACGCCCCGTGGGGCCGGGGCCAAGATGGCCGTCTTTGATGACGGCAGCACTGTGGGCACCATCGGCGGCGGCGCGGTGGAGTTCCGCGCCACGGAAATCGCCCAGGGCTTTCTTCGCGGCGAGGAAGCGGGCCAGTACCACTTTGATCTGAGCAGCCACGACAAAACGGACCTGGGCATGGTCTGCGGCGGCAAGGTGACCGTGTATTTTCAGCCCATGGGCAGCGAGAGTCTGCCCCTGCTGGACGCCGTGTGCGCCCGTCTGGCCGTTGGCGGCAAGGCGTGGCTGCTGACACGGCTGGATGCCCCGGCCATGGGTCTCTATGAGGACGGGGAGCTGAAATTCCTGTCTCTGGACGGCCCTGTGGAGCCCCTGCTGGGTCCCCAGTCGGTTTTGATGCCCACCGTATACAGTGAGCCCCTGACGATTCCCGGCACGGTGTACGTCTTCGGCGGCGGCCATGTGGCCCAGGCCCTGGTGCCCCTGCTGCACACGGTCCATTTCCGCACGGTGATCTATGACAGCCGTCCCCACGCCGTGGAGGCCCCGGCCTTTGCCCAGGCGGCCAAGATTTACATTGGCAGCTACGAGCGGGTGTTGGAACGGGTGACCATCACGGAGGAGGACTATGTGGTGGTCATGACACCGGGTCACCAGAGCGACCGGGAAATTCTCGCCCAGGTCCTCAAGACCCCGGCCCGGTATATCGGCTGCATCGGCAGCCGCAGCAAAATCGCCATGACCAACAAGCTGCTGCGGGAGCAGGGCTTTACCGATACGGACATTGCCCGGGTGTGGTCGCCCATCGGCCTGCCCATCGGCGGCGAGACGCCGGAGGAAGTGGCCCTGTCCATTGCGGCCCAGCTGGTGGCGGTGCGCAGCGGAAAAATGTAAGAGAGCATAAACGGCGGAGGATTGCCCTCCGCCGTTTCCGTTGACAACGCCGCTTTTTTTGGCTACCATAGTAGTATCGATTCTTTACGATATGGAGGGAATACCCCATGGAAAAAGCCAAGGTATATTTTACAGATTTCCGTACCAGCAGCGACGAGAATCTGCTGCAAAAGCTCAAGCGTCTCATGGCCACGGCGGGCATGGACACCATCGATTTCACCAACAAGTATGTGGCCATCAAGCTGCACTTCGGTGAGCCGGGCAACCTGGCCTATGTGCGGCCCAACTATGTGCGGGCTGTGGCGGAGTTTATCAAGGACCTGGGCGGCAAGCCCTTTTTGACGGACTGCAACACCCTGTATGTGGGAGGCCGGAAAAACGCCGTGGACCACATGATGGCGGCGGAGATGAACGGCTTCAACACCATCACCACCGGATGTCCCGTCATCATCGGCGACGGCCTCAAGGGCACCGACGATGTGGAGGTTCCCATTGTGGGCGGCCAGTATTTGCAGACGGCCCGCATTGGCCGGGCGGTCATGGACGCCGATATTGTCATCTCCCTGAACCACTTTAAGGGCCATGAGATGACGGGCTTCGGCGGCGCCATGAAGAACCTGGGCATGGGCTGCGGCAGCCGGGCCGGTAAAATGGCCATGCACAATGCCGGCAAGCCCAACACCACCGACAACTGTGTGGGCTGCGGCAGCTGCCAGAAAATCTGCGCCCACGACGCCCCCCAGCTTCAGGACAACGGCAAGATGTTCATTGACCACGACAAGTGCGTGGGCTGTGGCCGCTGCATCGGCGTCTGTCCCGTGGATGCCATTGTCTCGCCCCACGATGAGACCTGCGAGATTCTCGACGGCAAAATTGCGGAGTACACCAAGGCCGTGGTGGACGGCCGTCCCCACTTCCACATCACCCTGGTCAACAGCGTGTCCCCCAACTGCGACTGCCACGCAGAGAACGACGCCCCCATTGTGCCGGATGTGGGCATGTTCACCAGCTTTGACCCGGTGGCCATCGACAAGGCCTGCTGTGACGCAGTGCTGGCCCAGCCGAGACTGCAAAACACCTGGATTGATGACCACGGCGACCCGTCCATCGAAGACGTGTTCACGGCCAGCCACCCCAACACCAACTGGCGGGGCCAGATTGACCACGGCGTCAAGATTGGCCTGGGAACTGATCAGTATGAGCTGATCCGCATATAAAATTTTCCTGCAATATTTCTGTAACTGCTGCATATATTGGATCACACAGGGCTTTACGCCTTGATATCAATTGCAAACGCTTGACAAATATCAGAAAATATGATATATGTATCTTCAGTGATTGTGTTACAGAAGCCTGCGGGGCCTGTGACCTGAAAAGGGAACTCCTCGGAGTTCCCTTTTCTTTTTGTGTGAAGGTTGGTGGCAATACGATGAGCAAACCATTCAAAACCTATGAAGAATTGGTGATCAAATTAAGAGACGATAAAAAACTAAGCGTACCGGACGAAGGGCGAGTCATTGAACTGCTGAAAAAACACAGCTATTTTTCCCTTGTTTCAGGTTATAAAACGCTGTTCAAGCAGCCAAACGGCGAATATCGTCCCGGGACCACCATAGAAGACCTGTTGGCACTATTTGAGTTTGACGATCATTTACGGGATATCTTTTTTCACAACATTCAGATTATTGAAAAGCATATCAAATCCTTGCTGTCCCAGGCCTTTGTCGAAAAATATGGGTACGACCAGAACGCGTATCTGAACCCAAATCACTATCATTTGGTTGTCAGCGACCCGGCTGAGACATATTCCCGCTGCGGTGAGGGACGGCGGTTGATCCAGAACCTAGGGGACAGAGTGCATCCGCCTTTTGAGCACAAACAATATATCGAGCACCAGTGGAAGCAACACCGCAACGTTCCCCTATGGGTCACAATCAAGGCTGTAACACTGGGAACAACCTCTATCTTTTACAGCCTGTGTACGCAGGATGTACGGATTGCCGTCAGCAAAGAGTTTCCCTGCGTCACAGAACAGCAGTTGGTTGGTATTTTGGATTTTCTGACCCGCGTCAGAAATGTATGTGCGCACAACGAGCGGCTTTATGATTTTAACTCCGGACCTACCCGTGCAATTCCGGCGTTGCCACTCCACGGACAGCTCCACATCGGTAAGACAAAATCCTATTATCGCAAGGGTCAGCGGGATCTCTTTGCCGCCGTTGTATGCTTCAAATATCTGCTGTCTCCTGATGAATTTACATCCGCTTTGCAGCAAATCAAGGCAGAAATCAAAGCGCTGTGCAAAAAAACAAAGCAAATTCCCGAAACAAAAATTCTGAAGTGTATGGGCTTCCCTCCAAACTGGTATGACAGCATTGGGCTGTGAGCAGAAGCCTCCGGCCAGCCATCCCAACACCAACTGGCGGGGCCAGATTGACCACGGCGTCAAGATTGGCCTGGGTACCGATCAGTATGAGCTGATCCGCATCTAATGAAAATGCACAACGCCCCCGACAAGCGATTGTCGGGGGCGTTGATTTTTTATCAAACCTTATTCCACAGAGAAGCGGTACACCGTCTCGCTGCGGTACGTCTCCCCGGCCTTCAAAACGGCGCTGGGGAAGTTGGCATGGTTGGGGCTGTCGGGGAAGAACTGGGTCTCCAGGCAGAAACCCCAGCGGGCGGCATAGGGTGCGCCGCCCTTGCCGCGGGGGCAATGGTCCAGGTAGTTGCCGCCGTAGAACTGAATACCCGGCAGGGTGGTCAGGGTTTCCAGGACCACACCGGTCTGGTGACTCACGGCCCGGGCCGCCGGACGCAGCGTACCGTCGTGGCCGTTGATAACCCAGTTATGGTCATAGCCGCCGGCCAGTTTCAGCTGCGCGAACTCATCGTCGGCATGGAGCCCCATGGGCTGGGACACCCGCAGGTCCATGGGCGTACCGTCCACCGGGGCAATTTCTCCGGTGGGGATGGAACCGGGCAGGGTGGGCGTATAACGGTCGGCAAAAATCTGAATCTCCTGATCTGTCACCGGGCCGCTGCTGTGGCCGCTCAGATTGAAATAGGCATGGTTGGTCAGATTGCAGATGGTGTCACCGTCGGTGGTGGCCTCATAGCGGATATGCAGTCCGTCGCCGTCCAGCAGATACACCACCCGGATGCTGAGGTTGCCGGGGTAGCCCTCCTGGCCGTCGGGGCTTTCCAGGGTCAGAGTGACGGAATCCTCGGTCTGGTTCTCCACGGTCCACATCTGCCGGTCGAAGCCGCCGGGGCCGCCGTGGAGACTGTTGGGTCCGTCGTTGGCCGCCAGGGGATAAATCTTGCCGCCCAGGTCGAAGCTGGCCCCGCCGATGCGGTTGGCATAGCGGCCAATCAGCGCGCCCAGGTATTTATCCTGCTGCAAGTAGTCCCCCACCGTATCCATGCCCAGAAGCACGTCCACCGTGGAGCCGTCCTTGGTGGGCACCCACAGGGTCCGCAGGATACCGCCCCAGGTGAGCACAGAAGCCGTCAGGCCGCCGCCGTGGATGGTCAGTTCCTCCACGGTCCGGCCATCGGGCAGAATACCAAAAGCCTTGCGTTCCATAGCCGTTCCTCCTCAGCCCTGGCCGTAGTAAGCGCCGGGGCCGTGCTTGCGCAGGTAGTGCTTGTCCAGCAGTTCCTGCTGCATGGGGGGCAGTCCGGGGGTCAGGGCCATGGCGTGGAAAGCCATAAAGGAGACTTCCTCCAGGACCACGGCGTTATGGACGGCGTCCATGGCGTCCTTGCCCCAGGCAAAGGGACCGTGGCTGTAGACGAGAACGGCGGGCACCTGGGCCGGGTCGATCTTGCGGCTGTTGAAGGTCTCAATGATGACATTGCCGGTCTCCAGCTCGTACTTGCCGCCGATTTCCTCGGGGGTCATCTTGCGGGTGCAGGGAATCTCCCCATAGAAATAGTCGCCCTGGGTGGTGCCGAAGGCAGGCACGCCCTTACCGGCCTGGGCAAAAGAGGTCGCCCAACGGCTGTGGGTATGGACAATGCCGCCCAAGGCCGGGAACGCATTGTACAGGGCCAGGTGGGTGTCGGTGTCGCTGGAGGGCTTCCACTTGCCCTCCACCACAGCGCCGTCGCTGAGGCGGACGACGACCATATCCTCGGCGGTCATGTTCTCATAGCTGACGCCGGAGGGCTTGATGACCATGAGGCCCTGCTCCCGGTCCACGCCGGAGACGTTGCCCCAGGTAAAGGTGACCAGGCCGTGCTTGGGCAGCTCCAGATTGGCCTTACAGACTTGTTCTTTCAGTGCTTCCAACATACTTTTATCCTCCAATTCCATACACACACATTGCTATAACAATGGGCCTGCTTGTGAACAGGCCCATTGTAGCAGTATTCAGAGATTATTTCAACTTCCAGGCCAGATCGTTGAGGAACAGTTCGTGCTCCAGGGACTCCACGGTGGTGTCCTTGGTGATGTGGACGAACTCGATGTCCATCATGGTGGCCCAGTCCTTCATCTGCTCGGCAGTGACGTCGTAGCTGAGGACGGTGTGGTGAGCGCCGCCGGCGGTAATCCAGCACTCGACGCCGGTGGTCAGGTTGGGCTCAGCCTTCCACATGACGCGGGCCACGGGCAGGTTGGGCATGGGCATGATGGGCTTGACGCAGTGGATATCCTGGCAGATCAGGCGCAGGCGGCCGCCCATGTCGATGAGGCTGACGACGATGGCGTCGCCCTCCTTGCCCTCGAACACCAGACGGGCGGGGTCTTCGCGGTCACCGATGCCCAGGGGATGGACCTCGATGCGGGGACGGTCGGCAGCCACGCTGGGGCAGACCTCCAGCATGTGAGCGCCCAGGGAGTACTCGTTGCCCTTCTCCAGGTGGTAGGTGTAGTCCTCCATGAAGGCGGAAGCGCCGTTGCCGTCCTTGCCCATGGCCTTCATGATGGTGGTCATGGCGGCAACCTTCCAGTCGCCCTCGCCGCCGTAGCCGTAGCCCAGAGCCATCAGGTGCTGGGAAGCCAGGCCGGGCAGCTGACGCATGCCGTACAGGTCCTGGAAGGTGTTGGAGTAGGCCATGCAGCCCTCCTCGTCCAGCATCTTCTTCATGGCGATCTCCTCGCGGGCCTGATAGCGGACGGAGTCGATGTTGTCGGTGGCAATGTCATAGGACTTCTTGTACTCGTCCATCAGGGCGTCGATCTCAGTCTCGGTGACGGCGTCCATGGTCTCCACCAGCTTGCCCACGGGCCAGGTGTTGACCTGCCAGCCCAGCTTGGCCTGGACCTCGACCTTATCGCCCTCGGTGACGGCAACTTCGCGCATGTTGTCGCCGAAGCGCATGACCTTCAGCTCCTTGGAGAAGGCCACGCCCACAGCGGCGCGCATCCAGCTGCCCAGACGCTCCTGGACGTCGGCATCCTGCCAGTAACCGGCGATGACCTTGCGGGGCATCCGCAGACGGGCGGCGATGAAACCGTGCTCCCGGTCGCCGTGGGCAGCCTGGTTCAGGTTCATGAAGTCCATGTCGATCTCGTCGTTGGGAATCTCCCGGTTGTACTGGGTAGCGAAGTGGCAGTAGGGCTTCTGCAGGTTCACGAAGCCGTTGATCCACATCTTGGAGGGGGAGAAGGTGTGGCACCAGGTGATAATACCGGCGCAATTCTTGTCGTAGTTGGCCTCACGGACCACCTCGGCGATCTCCTGGTTGGTCTTGGCGGTAACCTTGTAAACCAGCTTATAGGGCAGGTTGCCGGAGGCGTTCATCTTCTCGACCATCTCGGCGGCACGCTTGGCCACGGTCTCCAGGACCTCGGGGCCGTACAGGAACTGGCTGCCGACAACAAACCAAAACTCGTAATTTCTCATGGGGAATTTGCTCCTTTGCGATGTAGCTTAAATGCTCAGATTGTATAGTGTTCCACCGCTGCCCGTTCCACGGGCAGGTTGGCGCGATAGCGCTCCATAAAGGCGTTGAAGCCGTCCAGGTCCTCGGCCTGAGGCTCCACGGTGGTAACCTTCTGACCTGCAAACACGCAGGTATCCAGATAGTTGTCCAGAGTCTGGCCCTGGGTCTTGCGTCCGGCGTAGGCCGCCAGAACCGCCATACCCCAGGGGCCGCCCTCACCGGCGGTCTCCATGACGGAGACGGCGGCGTTGGCCGCGGCGGCCATCATTCGCTGGCCCACAACCGGGGTCTTGAAGAAGCCGCCGTGACCCAGCAGACGGTCCACGGCCACCTGCTCCCCGCTGAGAATATCCATGCCCAGCTTCAGGGTCGCCAGAGCGGAATACAGCTGGGTGCGCATCAGGTTGGCGAAGCTGAACTCGCTTTCAGGACCGCGGACAAACAGGGGACGGCCTTCCTCCAGGCCGGTGATGGGTTCGCCGGACAGGTAGTTGTACAGCACCAGACCGCCGCCGTTGGCGTCGCCCTGGATGGCAGACTCAAACATGGTGGTGAACAGCTTGTTCATGTCCACCGCCTGGCCCATGGCCTCCTGGAACTGGGCGAACAGCTTGGCCCAAGCGTTGATCTCATTGGTGCAGTTGTTGCAGTGGACCATGGCCACAGGCTTGCCGTCGGGGGTGGTGACCATATCGATCTCCGGATAGACCTTGGACAGGGACTTTTCCAGAACGATCATGGCAAAGATGGAGGTACCGGCGGACACGTTGCCGGTGCGCTCGGCCACGGCGTTGGTGGCAGCCATGCCAGTTCCGGCGTCGCCCTCGGGGGGACACATGGGGATACCGGCCTGGAGGTTGCCGCTGGCATCCAGCAGCTTGGCGCCCTCCTCCGTCAGGCAGCCGGCGTCTTCACCGGCAGACAGTACCTGGGGCAGCAGGTCCCGGAGCTTCCAGCCGTAGCCGTCCTCGGCGGCCAGGGCGTCGAAGCTCTTGACCATGGTTTCGTCATAGTCGTCGGTGGTGCTGTCGATGGGGAACATGCCGCTGGCATCACCCACGCCCAGGACCCGCTTGCCGCTGAGCTTCCAGTGGACATAACCGGCCAGGGTGGTCAGGAAGTCGATGGAACCCACATGGTCCTCTTTGTTCAGCATGGCCTGATACAGGTGGGCAATGCTCCAGCGCTGGGGAATGTTGAAGTGGAACCGGCTGCTCAGCGCTTCGGCGGCGGGGCCGGTGGTGGTGTTGCGCCAGGTGCGGAAGGGTGCCAGCAGAGCGCCGTCCTTGGCGAAGGGCAGATAGCCGTGCATCATGGCGGAGAAGCCCATACCGGCCAGCTTGGTCAGGGTGACGCCGTACTGCTTTTTCACATCGGCAGCCAGTTCCGTGTAGGCCGCCTGAATACCGGTCCACACATCCTCCAGATGGTAGGTCCAGTAACCGCCCTCATAGCGGTTTTCCCAGCCATAGCTGCCGGTGGCCACCACCTGGTGGGTCTCGTCGATCAGCACGGCCTTGATACGGGTGGAGCCCAGCTCCAGACCCAGATAACACTGTTCCTGTGCAAAACTCATGAAATGGTTCCTCCTTGGTTACTTCTTGTTTTTCCGCATCAGCACAACGCTCTGAATCACCAGGAAGATGCAGATCATGGCGGCAACGGTGATGTTGGTCCACCAGGCCTCGTCCAGGCCCAGGGAGGAAACGATGTTCTTAATGGTGTTCAGGGACACCACGCCGAAGAAAGTGCCGATGATGTTGCCGACGCCGCCGGTCAGCATGGTACCGCCGATGATGGAGGCGGCGATGGCGTTCATCTCCGCGCCGCTGGCGTGGGAGGGAGAGCCGGAGCCCACGTGCAGGAAGTACACAAAGCCGCCGATACCGGCCAGGACGCTGCACAGGAAGTGGGCCAGGAACTTGGTGCGCTTGACATTGATGCCCAGCATGTTGGCGCTCTGCTGGTTGCCGCCCACAGCGTAGAAGGCGCGGCCCAGCTTGGTCCAGCGCAGCAGGCAGAACAGCAGGATCACAACAAGCAGCGCCACGATCACGCCGATTTCCACATAGGCGGGCACATAGGTGCCCAGCTTGTTGACGGAGCCCAGGAACGGCACGTCAATACGGGTCAGCTTCAATGCCTGGAAGCCCTCGTGGACCACGTTGAACTGGTCGGCGTTGACGATGGTGGTCATGCCCTTGGCAAAGAACATACCGGCCAGGGTGACGATAAAGGGCTGAATCTCCAGATAGGCGATGATGTAGCCCTGTACCAAGCCGTAGAGGACACCGATCAGCAGGGCCAGACCCACGGCGCTGGCCACGCTGCCGCCCTGATAGTCCAGATGGACGGCGCAGCTCATGCAGACCAGGGCCGTCATGGTACCCACGGAGATATCGATACCGCCGGTGATCATGACCAGGCTCATGCCGCAGGAGAGAATGATCAGCGCGGCGTTTTCATTGAGGATGTTGAAAAACGTCTGGGGCTTGCGGAAACCGGAGCCCAGGAAAACCACGGCGGCGACGTACATGACGACGAACACCAGGATCGTGATAAGCAGCAGAATGTTGGTGTCGGACATGCTGGTCCGGGGCGTCAACCGTCCTGCCTTAACTTTGCTGTTGGGAGCGCTCATATCAGTTTGCCTCCTTTGCGGTCTTTGCGGGAGCTACCTTTTTCCACAGCTTGGCCATCTTTTCCCGTGCGACCGGAGAGCTGAGTACCACCAGGATAATCACCACAACCGCCTTATAGGCAGGCAGGGCGCTGGAATCCACCTTGAAGGTGTAGAGGGTCGTCGTCAGGAACTGGATGACATAGGCGCCCAGGATGGAGGCGGCCATGCTGAACTTGCCGCCGCTGAGGGCGTTGCCGCCCAGGGCAACCGCCAGGATGGCGTCCATTTCAATGTCCTTGGCCACAACGGAGTAGTTGATGGTGGAGAAGCGGCTGACCTTGATGAAGCCGGCCACTGCCACGCACAGGCCCAGAATCACATAGGTGATGAACTTGATGAACTCGGGGTTGATGCCGTTGAGCCGGGAGGAGTGGGGGTTGATGCCCACGCTCTGGGTATACAGTCCCAGGGTGGTGAATTTCAATACCAACGCTATGATGATCATACAGGCGATGGCGATGAACACCGGTGTGGGAATGGCAATGCCGGGGATGAAGTTGCCGTAGTAGGCAAAGGAGGGCTCGCTGATGATGGGCAGCGCGTTGTTGTTAATCCACGCAGCGATGGAACGGCCTGCGGTATAGAGAATCAGCGTAGCGACCATGGGCTGAATCTTGAAGTAGGCCACCAGTGCGCCGTTGAACGCGCCGAACAGCATGGAGACCACGCAGCAGACCAGGAACGCCACAATAATGGGAGCCTGCAGCGTCTCGGGACGGGCTTCGGTGCCGCAGAGGACCCGCAGCACCACGCTGCCGGCGATGGCGATGGTGGCGCCCACGCTGATGTCCTGTCCGCCGGAGGCGGCGGTGACCAGCGTCATGCCGATGGCCAGAATGGCCAGCTCGGAGGCGTTGTCGAGAATGGTGATCAGGTTGCCGGAGAGCACGGGGTCTCCGGTGCTGTTGGTACCCACTTTGATGGCAAAGAAGGACGGATCATTGATCAGGTTGACCAGAATCAGTACCAGCAGCGCGGCGATGGGGATGAACAGCTGCCGCTTGCTATGGAGCTTCTGTGTCAGGACACTGCCCTGCTGCTTGCTTTTCACGGATGTCATGATGCACTTTCACCTCCGGCAATGGTTGCCATAATTTTATCCTGCTGCAGGTCCTCGCCTGTCAGCTCGCCCACCATCTTCCGGTCACGCATGACCAGCAGACGGGAGCAGGTCCGGAGCATTTCGTCGATCTCGGAGGAGATGAACGTCACGCTCTTGCCTTCGGCCGCCAGCTTCAGCACCAGCTTCTGAATTTCGATCTTCGTGCCGATGTCGATGCCGCGGGTGGGTTCGTCCAGAATCAGATAGTTGGGGTTGGTCAGCAGCCAGCGGGCCAGAATGACCTTCTGCTGGTTGCCGCCGGACAGAGCCTTGATGGGCGTTTCGGAGGACGCCGTCTTGATTTCCAGCAGCTTGATGTACTCATCGGCATAGGCCTCGGCCTGGGCTCTGCTGATGGGGCGGAAGAAGCCGCGCAGCACCTGCAGGGCCAGAATGATGTTGTCGCGGACCGACAGATCGCCCACGATGCCGTCGCGCTTGCGGTCCTCCGGCAGATAGCCGATGCCGTACTTCATGGCGTCGCGGGGCTTCTTGATGGAAACCTCCTGGCCGTTGACCTTGACGGTGCCGCCGGTGGTCTTGTCGGCGCCGAAGATGGCGCGGACGCACTCACTGCGGCCGGAGCCCAGCAGGCCCGTAAAGCCGTTGACCTCGCCCTTGTAAATCTGGAAGTCGAAGGGCTTGATGCCCTCGGTGCTGCTCAGCTGGTGAGCCTCCAGCACCGGCACGCCGCGGTCTTCCTTCTCGGAAACGGTCTCGCCCTTGTCCAGCGCGGCCATATCGTTGAGCTCCTTGCCCAGCATTTTGGAAACCAGCTGGACTCTGGGCAGCTCTTCGATGACGTACTCGCCCACCAGCTGGCCGTCGCGCAGCACGGTGATCCGGTCGCAGACCTCATAGACCTGCTCCAGGAAGTGAGTAACGAAGACGATGCCGACGCCCTTGGCCTTCAGGTCCAGCATCAGCTTGAACAGCTTGCGGACCTCCTGCTCGTCCAGGGAAGAAGTGGGTTCGTCCAGAATCAGCACTTTGCACTCCATATCCACAGCGCGGGCAATGGCCACCATCTGCTGCACCGCGATGGAGCAGGTGCCCAGCTGCTGGGTGGGGCTGGCGGGAATCTCCAGGGAGCGCAGAATCTCACCGGCCCGGCGGTTCATGGCGCGCCAGTTGGTGAAGGGGCCCTTGGTTCTTCCGATGTACATATTCTCTGCCACCGTCAGGTTGGGGCAAAGGGTGATCTCCTGGTACACGGTACTGATGCCCGCGTTCTGGGCATCCTCGGGGGATTTGATGTGGACGGGGCCCTCATGTCCTTTCAGGAAAATCTGGCCGTCATCCTTGGTGTAAACGCCGGTCAGCACCTTGATCAGCGTGGACTTACCTGCGCCGTTTTCGCCCATCAGCGCGTGGATTTCGCCTTCACGCAGCGTAAAATCCACACCTTGAAGCGCCCGCACGCCCGGGAAGTTTTTGCAGATGCCGCGCACTTCCAAAACTGCGCCTTCTTGCATAGGTCGTTCGCCTCCAATTACAGATATCTCAAATTTTCATGGATTTCGACAGAAAAAACCATAAAAAAGACATGTGATGCAACTATAAGAAGATTATATCATTCCTATATGCTGCACCACATGTCTGTTAATCAATCCTTACGATTGGCCAGTCAGGCATTAGATGCCGTACTGATCCACGTCCTCCTGGGTGATGGTAGCGGCGTCGAAGCCCTTCTCCTCCATGATGACGACCTTCTCAGCAGGCTCCTGACCATTCTCGATGCCCTTGATGATCTCGTCGATGTAGGAAGCCTGGAAGGGGTTGCACTGACCATCGTAGTTCCAGTTGCCGGCCAGCAGCTCTTCCAGAGCCCACTTGTTGCAGTCGAAGCCCATGATGATCACGTCGCCGTCCACACCGTGGGAGATGTTGGCCTTATCCAGAGCAGCCACAGCGCCTTTGGCCATATCGTCGTTCTCAGCGTAGATGACGTTGAACTCCTCGCCGGAGTCGATGACGGACTGCACGATCTGCTGGGCAGTCTCGGCGTTCCACTCAGCGGTCTGCTGGGTCACCAGGTTCCAGTTGTCGTTGGCGGCAACCATCTCGTCCAGAGCGCCGGTACGACCGACCTGAGCGGCGGAGCCCATCACGCCCTGAATGTGAATGATGTTGTACTCGTCCAGACCCTGGTCAGCCAGCCAGTTGACAGCGGTCTCACCCTCGAGGGCCATGTCGGAGACGATGGAAGCAGCGTACAGGCTGTCATCCGCGTCGATGGTGCGGTCAAACAGGATGACGCGGATACCGGCGTTCTGAGCGTCCATCAGGACGGAATCCCAACCGGCGGTACCGGCAGCGGAAATCAGCAGGTAGTCCACTTCGTCCTGGACGAACTTCTGAGCGGCAGCGATCTGCTCGTCGTTCTTCAGGCTGTAAGCATAGGTGGCGTCGTAGCCGTTCTCCTCGGTGAACACGGCCTTCATGTCGGCGTCGTTGGCGGTACGGTAGCCGGACTCGTTGGGGTCGTTGTTGATGATACCGACCTTGATCAGCTCGCCGTCGGCAGCGCCGGTGTCGCCGGTGTCCTCAGTGGCAGCGTCGTCGGTAGCGGCGGCATCGTCGGTGGCAGCAGCGTCGTCGGTAGCGGCGGCGTCGTTGTTGGCAGTGCTGTCGGTGGTCTCCTTGGAGCCGCAGGCGCCCAGAGAGAACATGACCATCAGAGCAAGAAGCAGAGCGATGAGTTTCTTCATGATGAATTTTCCTCCATTTCATGATGGACCGGCATTCTCTCTCGGGTAGTCACCCCCGACGCAGCCGGCCGTTTGATGGTTCTTAGTATACGCGTTTCTCCGCAAAAGTCAATAAGAGGTACGGACAATTTCATGTTTCTCATTTTGTAACAATACAAAAAACGCCGCACTTTGCTATGTAAAAGCAGATTCTGTATTTTTGAAATAAATTCTTGGATTGTTAACAGTTTTTTAATAGTTATTGCAACATTTTTTCCATTTTGTCTGCTATTTCTGTTTGGTCATAGTGCACAGACGGTAAATTTGGACGGTATTTTGTTTGCCGTAAAATAAATTTGTACGGTCTCATTTGGGAAGTTTCCGCCGGTTCCGACGGCGTTCCGCCGAGTTGTTCTCCATTGAATTTCCAGTTTCCTCCTTATTGTATGGTACAAATATTATTTTGTCTTGCCATCATACTACAAGTGTGATATGCTTGGTCCAAGAATGGCGTTCGCCCGCGTGCCGCCGCGTCCGGCGGCGTGGACGTGCAAATAAGGAGAATCCGAACCTATGCAACCAAAATACCAGTTGGTGGCCGGTACGCTGCGGGAGGAAATCCGCAGCGGCCGCTATCGGGACACCATGCTGCTGCCCACGGAATATGAGCTTTGCTCCCAGTTCCATATGAGCCGTCAGACCGTGCGGCAGGCCCTGAGTGTGCTGGTCAGTGAGGGACTCATTGAACGGCGTCAGGGCAGCGGTTCCCATATTCTGGCCACGCCCAATCCGGCGGCCAGTCCCCGGCGGACCGTGGCCGTCGTCACCACCTATATCAGCAACTATATTTTTCCCAATATTCTGCGGGAGATTGAAACGGTGCTGGCCGCCAACAACGGCGCCCCCACCCTCTTCGCCACCCAAAACCACATCGGCAATGAGCGCCGGATTTTACAGACGCTGCTGGACGGCGATCTGCCCGACGGCATTCTGGTGGAGGGCACCAAAACGGGCCTGCCCTCTCCCAACCTGGACCTGTACGAGCAGCTGCGCCGCCAGGGCGTTCCCCTGGTCTTTATGCACGGTATCTATCGGGAGCTGGAGGGCAGCACCGTATCAGTCATGGACGACAACCGGGGCGGCGGCCGCCAGCTGGTGGAATACCTGCACCAGAAGGGCCACACGGCCATCGGCGGATTTTTCAAAAGCGACGACATCCAGGGCGTGGAGCGGTACGCCGGTTATGCCGAGGCCCTGCGGGACCTGGGCCTGCCTCTGGAGGACCGCCACGTTTTCTGGTACAACACCGAGCACCGGGAACGGCTGCTCAACGACGACCAATACTGTCAGCGGATCAGTAGCATTTTCAAGCACTGCACAGCCCTGGTCTGCTACAACGATGAAATCGCGGCGCGGCTCATTGCCATGCTGATCAAGCGGGGCGTCCGGGTGCCGGAGGACCTAGCGGTAGTCAGCTTCGACGACAGCCCCTACTGTGACATCTCCCCGGTCCCCGTTACTTCTCTTTCCCACGGCCAGCAGAACGCCGGACGCATGGCCGCCGATCTGCTGATGCGGCTGATGCAGGGCCAGCCCTGCCAATCCCAGGTGATTCCCTGGCAGCTGGTTTCCCGGCAGAGCGGTTAACCATACCCACAGTACAAGCCCACCGACGGCAGCCGGTGGGCTTGTTTGTTGCCCTACACCCCCTGGGCAATGGCGGCGATGGCCGCCCAGGTCAGTGGGCCGGTGATGCCTGTCACCTCCAGGTCCACCCGCTTCTGAACCGCTTTGACGGCGGCTTCGGTGGCCGCGTCATAGACGCCGTTTTCCGTTACCGTCGGGAGAAACGTCACATTGAGGGCGGCCCGCCGCAGAAGCCGCTGCAGGCTGGCCACCTCCGGCCCCTCCTGCCCCGGCGTCAGAAATTTGCCGGGATAAATCTCGTCGGACGCGCTGAGATATTGCTCCGGCAGAGACGCCCGCAGCTGATTGTAGGCATTGGTCAGGGCGTCCCAGGTGTCCCGGCCCACAATGCCGTCCACGGTCAAGCCCTGCTGCTGCTGGAACACGCGGATGGCCCGCTCCGTGTCCGGACCGAAAATGCCGTCAATGACAATCTTGGGCAGCGTATCGTCGAAGAAGCCCAGCACCGACAGGTAATATTGTATGGTGCGCACCGGGTCGCCCCGGTCGCCCTGGCGCAGAACCTTGGAGAAAATCCGGTCTACTTCATCAATGGTCAGGCCCTCGCCGGTCAGTTCGCCCAAGCCCTTGACGGCGTTGTAAATGGCCTTGATCTGATACCAGGTGGCCTTGCCCACCACGCCGTCCACCTGGAGATTGAAAATCTGCTGGAATTTCTTCACCATTTCCTCGGTGGCGGCGGAGAAAATGCCATTGAGGGGCAGGTCCTGGCCCAGGGCCGGATAGTTCCGGGCAATGCGGTTCAGCTCCCGCTGAATGGTCCGTACCTCCTCGCCCACGTCGCCCAGCCGCAGGGCCTTGCCGGGGTACGACGGCAGATTGGGCCCCGTGGGGGCGTCCCGGACAATGCCGATATCGTCGCCGTAGAACTGCTGCAAAATCTCATAGGGTACCAGCCCCTGTTCCGCCAAATCCACAGTCCCCCACTGGCTCAGGCCGTCGCAGGTGACGGTGGTGCCGTTGCAATATTGGGTGAACAGGGGCTGTACGGTCCCCTGACGCACCACATAGTCGTTGAAAATCTCATCGACAATCTGGCCGACGTTTTCAAAAATCTCCCGGCCATGGATGTACTTCTGGTCATACTGGGTGGTAGAGGTGATATCGAAGTCATACCCCCGGCTCCGGTACCACTCCGTATAGACCCGGTTCAGGGCAAAGGAAATCTGCGCCAGAATGTTGGCCCGGAGGGCCGCGTCGGGCCAGGTGGGAAAGATTTCGCTGGACGCCACATTTTTTATGTAATCCACAAAGGGGACCCGTACATTGGGCGCCGTTTTGTCGTCGGGCAAGCCGAGATGGACCGTGATGGTCTCGGGAATCACAGGCGTCGACATGGCTCATTCCTCCCGCAGCTGTAGTTGAACCGGCTGCACCGTTTTGATGCCGGGAAAAATATTGACCGTAGCCGTGACGGTTTCAAATTCCGGATGGCGGGCCACCAGCTGATAGGCGGCGTCCGGGTGGGGTTCGCCCGGTTCCACCGACTGCTGCCGCTCCGGGGCGGGCAGGGCAATGGCATCCACCAGACCGCTTTCGTCGGTGGTGCCGGTGTAAAAAACGTAATTTGTGCCGTCCCGCAGCTTGCGGCTGACGGTGACGTCGACGCCCTGCACCGGGATGGCCTGATTACCCCGGAAGGCCTGGACCCGCAGGACGCTGCGGCTGGGATTCTCCTTGAGAAAGTCCTCCAAGGCGGCGTTTTCAGACGCTGGAGCAGTAGAAGCCGCGGGCGGTGTGGCGGGAGCCGTGGGCGGCGCTGCGGGGGCCGTCGGCTCCACCGGTTGGGGCGCGGCGGCGCACTGCTTCCTTCTGGGGCAGTTGGCACAGCCGCCGGAGCATTGCAGGGGAGTATCGGATTCCATGGCGGTCACCTCATTTTTATAAAGATGGTCCATCCTATGCGGCGGCCGCCAAAAGGGTGCAAAATAGCCGGGCCTGCGTCGCAGGCCCGGCCACAGTCTGTCGAAAAGTGCTTTCGACAGACTGATGCGAGAATTCAACTTTTTAAAGTTGAATTCTCGGTCTATTGAAATCGGTGCAGGGGACTTTTTGTCCCCCGCACACACCCCCTGCTGCTCTATTACGTCAGTTTTTGCAGTTTTTTTGACAGTCTGAGCAGTTTTTCAGAGTTCCATAATGACGGGGAGAATCATGGGATTGCGCTTGGTGGTCTTAAACAGATAGTGGGACAGATCGGACTTGATGGCCGATTTGATGGCAGCCCAGTCGCGGGCCTGCCGGTTGCGGCACTTCTCCAATGCCCCCAGGGTGATCTCCCGGAGATTGTCCATCAGCTCCTCGGACTCCTTCACATAGATAAAGCCGCGGGTGATGATATCGGGACCGGACAGGATGGAGCCGTCCTCGGCGCTGAGGTTCACCACCACCACCAGCATACCGTCCTGGGCCAGATGCTTGCGGTCCCGCAGCACCACGCTGCCCACGTCGCCGACGCCGCTGCCGTCCACCAGGACCTTACCGGCGGGAACGGTGCCCGTCAGCTTGCAGGAGCGGCCCGTCAGCTCAATGACGCGGCCCAGGTCGGAAATGATGACATGGCGGGGGTCCATGCCCATGGCGTTGACGGCCAGTTTGGCGTGGATGCGCAGATGGCGCTGTTCACCGTGGACGGGAATAAAGAATCGGGGCTTCAGCAGGCCGTGGATGATCTTCAATTCCTCCTGGCAGGCGTGACCGGACACATGGACCTCGGAGAGCTTATCGCAGACCACATCGGCGCCCTTGCGGTACAGCTCATTGATGATGTTGCCGATGGCCTTTTCATTGCCGGGGATGGCGGACGCCGACAGAATGACCCGGTCGCCGGCCTGAATCTCCACCTGCCGGTGGGACGCATAGGCCATGCGATAGAGGGCCGACATATCCTCGCCCTGGGAGCCGGTGGCCACAATGACCAGCTTTTCTTTGGGGATGGATTTGATCTGGTTGATGTCCACCACAGTCTTGGGGGGCAGCTTCATGTAGCCCAGCTCCGTGGACACCTTGAGAATGTTCTCCATGCTGCGGCCGGAAAAGGCGATTTTTCTGCCGTATTTGTGGGCCACGGTAATCAGGGACTGGAGCCGGTAGGCGTTGGAGGCGAAGGTGGAGACAATAATTCTCTGATCGCAGTTTTTGAACAGCCGGTCAAAGCTCTCGGTGACCACCATTTCGTTGGCGGTATAGCCGCCCCGTTCCACGTTGGTGGAGTCGCACAGCAGAGCCAGAACGCCCTCCTTGCCCAGCTGGCCGAACCGGCCCAGATCGATCATGCCGTCCTCGGCGGTGGGGTCGATCTTGAAGTCGCCGGTCATGACCACGGTGCCGATGGGCGTCTTGATGGCAAAGGCCACGGCGTCGGCAATGGAGTGGTTGACGTGGATGAACTCCACCTGGAAGTTGCCGGCCTTGACGGTCTCGCCGGCCTCATGGGTGATGAGCTTGCACTTGTCCAGAATCTTGTGCTCCTCCAGTTTCAGCTTCACTAGGCCCAGCGTCAGGCGGGTGCCGTGGACGGGGGCCTTGATCTGCTGGAGCACATAGGGCAGGGAGCCGATGTGGTCTTCGTGGCCGTGGGTCAGGAAAATGCCGCGGATTTTGTTCTGGTTCTTGATGAGGTACGTCACATCGGGAATCACCAGATCCACGCCGTACATGTCGCCCTCGGGAAAGCCCACGCCGCAGTCCACAATGATGATGTCGCGGCCATATTCCAGCACGGTCATATTCTTGCCGATCTCATTGAGACCGCCCAGACTCATAATTTTCAGTTTTTCAGCCAATGATAATCACTTCTCCTTTAAAATCACGCCTCCGGCGGCTTGTACCGGCAGGCGTCGGTGGTAAAACCGGTGAAAAACCGGCTGCGTTTTTTCGCAAATCAGCGACTGCAACCCATGGAATATGGCCAAAAATGCGCACAAAAACCAAGACACCCGTTCATCCCGGTAATCGGCCCCGTTTCTCCGTCACCGGACGCCCGCCTGTTTCCGCGCCGCGCCGTATTCATAACAACGTACAGTCTCTATCTATTGAAATGCGCCGTTGGGACGCATAACGCACAATTCCTGTCGCTGCAAAAAGCGATCCGTATGATACAGTATACCACAACGGGGGGAAAAAGTATACACATTTTTCTGAGCCGCCCCGGAACCGTCTCCGGCAGCCCGGAAAATCCCACGGATTTTCAGACAGTTTCCATTGAGTTTTACTAGGATTTTTGCTATAATACAATCTATCTGTACCCTGTGCGGATGATCCCCCGGAAGAGAAAGGTGTGAAGGCTTGTGAACAACCCGTTTATGCGGTTTCTGGTGCCCGGCGCCCCCCTCTATTTTGTGGTTCTGCTGCTCCTGTCCGCCGTGGCGGCCCTCATGGGCCAGTATGTGCTGGCCGGTGCGGAGCTGGCGGTGACGGTGATAATGCTGGTGCTGTTCCGGATTTCCACGGCTCGGAAGAAAAAGGAAATTCTCCGGTACATTCAGTCCACCACCGCCTCCCTGGATACGGCCCTGCGGGACGAATTGCCCCTGCCCATGGCCATTGTGTCCATTGCCAACAACGAGGTATTCTGGTCCAACGACCATTTTAACCAGCTGACGGGTCTCAAACCCTCCACCTTCAGCCCCAAGCTGGAGACGGTGCTGCCCAAGCTGTCCATCCGCTGGCTGGCCGAGGGCAAGCCCGAATGCCCCGGCGATTACACCCTGGGCAATCGCCGCTATCGCGTGCTGGGCAGTCAGATTCACTCCGATCAGTATGACCCCTCCCTGTTTCTGGCCACCATCTATCTGGTGGACATGACGGAGCTGCTGCAGGTCCGGGACGAGTATATCCGTTCCCGTCCCATCGTATCCATTCTGTTGGTGGACAATTACGACGAACTGGTCAGCAATCTGCCCGACGGCGTGGTGTCCTCCATCAACGCCGCCATCGACAACCGCCTGTCGGCCTGGACCGACGGCGTGGACGGTCTGCTGCGAAAGCTGGAGCGGAACCGGTATCTGTTCCTGTTTGAAGCCAAGGACCTGCCGAAATTTGTGGAGAACAAGTTCTCCATTCTGGAATCCATCCGGGAAGTGGTGAACCCCTCGGGCATCGCCGCCACGCTGTCCCTGGGCTTCGGCAAGGACGGCGCGACGTTTGCCGAAAACTACAGCTTTGCCTCTCTGAGTATTGAGATGTCCCTGAGCCGCGGCGGCGATCAGGCCGTCATCAAGGACCGGTACAACTTCACGTTCTACGGCGGCAAAACCAAGGAGACAGAGCGGCGCACCAAGGTCAAATCCCGCGTCATCGCCAATTCTCTCTCGGAGCTCATCGCCCAGTCCAGCGAGGTCTTCGTCATGGGCCACAAAAACGCCGACATTGACGCCGTGGGCGCCGCCGCCGGTGTGGTGTGCCTGTGCCGCAAAAAGGGCAAGCAGCCCCACATTGTCATTGACCGGCAGGTCAACGCCGCCAAGGAGCTCATTGCCCAGCTGGAACAGCTGCCGGAGTACGCCGACGCCTTTATGACGCCGGACGACGCCATGCTGCTGGCCGACTCCCGTAGCCTGTTGATTGTGGTGGACACCAACCGGCCCGATCAGGTGGAATCGAAGCCCCTGCTGGAATCCATTCCCCGTGTGGCCGTCATCGACCACCACCGCCGGGCCGCCGACTATATTGAGCAGGTGGTATTGAATCTCCACGAGACCTACGCTTCTTCCGCTTCGGAACTGGTGACGGAGCTGCTGCAATACGCCATCGATTCCAAAGACATTCTGCCCGGCGAGGCCCAGGCCCTGCTGGCCGGTATTGTACTGGACACCAAGAACTTCTCTGTGCGCACCGGCGCCCGGACCTTTGAAGCCGCCGCGTTCCTGCGGCGCACCGGTGCGGATACGGTGGACGTAAAGAAACTGTTCCAGAACAATCTGAAAGACACCTTGCAGCGCTATCAGATCATCCAGCGGGCCCGGCTCTACCGGGGCGATATTGCCATTGCCGCCCTGGATTACACCGCCAGCCGCACCATTGCGGCCCAGGCCTCCGACGAGCTGCTGAACATCGCCGGAATCAGCACCTCTTTCGTCCTCTACCCCGACGGGGAACGGGTCATCATGTCGGCCCGCTCCATCGGTGATACCAATGTGCAGATGATTCTGGAGCCCCTGGGCGGCGGCGGCAACGCGGCCACGGCAGGCTGTCAGATCACCGGCAAGGATATGAACACGGTGCTCCATGAGCTGATCGCGTCCATCGACAAATACTTTGAGGAGTGATGGCATGAACCGTGATTTGAAATGGATGCTCTTGGGCATCTTCCTCGGTGTGGCTGCCATCTGGTGTCTGATGCTGGGCCAAGGAAATGCGCCGTTTGCCATTGTGGGAGGGTATATTTTGCCCCTTGTGGCGGTGATCTGCTTCGGCACCGGCTTCTCCGGCGTGGATGACAAGCCCCCTCCGGACGATTCTTCTCACACAGAAAATCAAAACGAGGAGACGGACAAAAAATTATGAAAACCAATCTGAAATGGATACTGGCGGGCCTTTTGTGTCTGGCGGCAGCCGGTTGTTCCCTGGCCATCGGCGGCCTGACGCTGGGCGGTGTGCTGGGATTCTTTATCCTGCCGGTGGCGGCGGTCCTGTGCATTGCCACGGGACTGTCCAACGGACAGGACCAGTAATCTACCAATACAGTTGTCCTCCGGGACTACGGAAAATAAGGAGTATCAAGCTATGAAAGTCATTCTCTTACAGGACGTCAAGGGCAAGGGCAAGAAGGGCCAGTGCATTGAGGCCTCCGACGGTTACGCCCGCAACTTCCTCCTGCCCCGCAAGCTGGCGGTGGAAGCCAACGCCGACAACCTGAACACCATGCGCATGAACGACAAGGCCGCCGCCGAAAAGGCCGCCAAAGAGCGGGCCGAGGCCATGGAGATTTCCAAGAAGCTGCGGGAGATCATCGTCACCGTACCCGCCAAGGGCGGCAGCGGCCGTCTCTTCGGCTCCGTCACCTCCGCCGAAGTCTCCGACGCCCTCAAGGCTCAGCACAACATTGCCATCGACAAGCGGAAAATTGTTCTGGACGAACCCATTAAGGCCTTCGGCACCTACACCATGAAGTGCAAGCTGGGCCACGAGATCACCGGCGAAATCACCGCCAAGGTGGTGGAAGCCTAAAACCACAAGGAAAGGAGTCCCAATATGGATGAACTGTTAGGGCGGCAGATGCCCCATTCCCTGGAAGCGGAGCAGGCCGTATTGGGCTCCATCCTTATCGACAGCCGCTGTGTGGCCGAGGTCATCGGCGCGCTGCGGCCTGAGGACTTTTATCAGGAGCAGAACCGGATCATTTTTGAGACCATCTACTCCATGTTCAACTTCTCCCAGGTCATCGACCCGGTGACGGTGCTGGACAAGCTGAAAGAGCGGGGCGTCTACGACGAAAAAACGTCGGTCCCCTACATCATGCAGCTGATGGAGATCACCCCCACGGCTGCCAACGTCATGCAGTACGCGGAAATCGTCCGGGACAAGGCGCTGCTGCGCAATGTGGCCACCGCCGCCAGCGAGATCACCCAGACCGTCTATGACGGCGTGGGCACGGCCCAGGACATTCTGGAAGCCGCCGAAAAGAAGATTTTCGCCTTGCGGAAAGGCCGCGGCAGCGAAAGCCTGGAGCACATCGGCACCGTTCTTTTGAAGGTTTACGACCGGCTCAACGAGCTGGCGTTGTCCGGCAGCGACATTCCGGGCCTTTCCACGGGCTTCCGGGACCTGGACAAGAAAATCAACGGTCTCAACAAAACGGACCTGCTGCTGATTGCCGCCCGTCCCGGTATGGGTAAAACCTCCATTGCGCTGAACATCGCCCTCAACGTGGCGAAAAAGTATTCCGACCGCACTGTGGCCTTTTTCTCTCTGGAAATGTCCAGGGAACAGCTGGTCATGCGTCTGATGGCTACGGAGAGTTTTGTGGACAACCAAAGTCTGGTGACGGGCCAGCTGTCCGACGAGGAGTGGACCAAGCTGGGCATTGCCGCCACGGCCTTGAGCCAGACGGACATCCGCGTGGACGACAACCCCTCCATCACCGTGGCTGAGATGAACGCCAAATGCCGCCGCATTGACAACCTGGGTCTGGTCCTCATTGACTATTTGCAGTTGATGACCTCCGCCGGCGGTCCTCAGCGGCCCAGCGACAACCGCGTACAGATCGTGTCGGAAATCTCCCGCGCCCTGAAAATCATGGCCAAGGAATTGAACGTCCCCGTCATCTGTCTGAGCCAGCTGTCCCGTGCCAACGAAAGCCGCGCCGACAAACGGCCCATGCTGTCGGACCTCCGTGAATCCGGCGCCATCGAGCAGGACGCCGACGAAGTCCTGTTCCTGTACCGCGACGACTACTACAACGAAAATTCCGAGGAGAAAAACGTGGCCGAGTGCATCGTGGCCAAGAACCGCCACGGCGAAACCGGCACCGTCAAGCTCCAATGGCTGCCCCAGTACACCTCTTTTGCCGACCGGGAGTGGAAACATGCTGACGGATAAGGTATGGAACTGGTGCCGGGCCCAGCAGCTGCTGGCCCCCGGCGACGCCGTCACCGTGGCCCTGTCCGGCGGGGCCGATTCGGTGGCACTGCTGCATATTTTGCTGCAGCTGCCCCTCCGGGTCTCCGCCGCCCATTTCAACCACCATCTGCGGGGGGCGGAATCGGACCGGGACGAAGCCTTTTGCCAGGAGCTGTGCGCAGTCTGGAACGTGCCCCTCCGCTGCGGCGGAGCCGACGTATCGGCTCTGGCGCAGCTGTGGGGAACCGGTGTGGAGACGGCGGCCCGGAAAGCCCGCTATGACTTTTTCGGCTCGTCGGAAACCATTGCCACGGCCCACCACGGCGACGACAATCTGGAGACGCTGCTGCTCCATCTGACCCGTGGCAGCGCCTTGCGGGGGCTGGGCGGCATCCCGCCCCGGCGGGACAACATCATCCGTCCCCTGCTGTGCGCCAACCGCCGGGAAATCCTCGAATATCTTGCCGCGCACCAACTTCCCCATGTGGAGGACAGCACCAACGCCGTCCCCCTCTGCGGCCGCAACCGGCTGCGGCTGGATGTGATTCCGGCCCTGTACCGGGAAAATCCCGCCGCCGCTGACGCGGCTCTGGCCACCGCCGGACTGCTGCGGGAGGATGAAGCATTGCTGGAAGATTTGGCGCATAGTCTTTTGAGGACTGCCGAAACAGCCGGCGGCTGGCGGGTTACCCCGCTGGCGGAAGCCCCCCGGCCCCTGCGGCTGCGGGCCCTGCGGCAGCTGCTGGAAGACGCCGGGGCGCGGGAACTGTCCCTGCGCCATCTGGAAGCGGCGGAACGGCTGTTGACCGCCGGGCCGTCGTCCTCCCTGAACCTGCCCGGTGTGATCCTGCGGCGTCAATACGATCTTCTGTGTACCGCCGTAAAGCCCGCCGTCTCTCCCCTGGAGCCGGCCCTGCTGCCCCTGGGCGGTGTTCTGCCGCTTCCCGACGGCTGGACCCTCCGCTGTGACGGTCCCCACCCTCATGTCCCCGGTCCGGGGCTCCATCTGGTGCTGGACACGCCGCCCCTGGTGCGCAGCCGCCGCAGCGGCGACCGGCTCCATCGGTCCGGCGGCACCAAAACCGTTCGGGCGTTGCTCATCGATAAAAAAATTCCCGCCGCCCTGCGTGACGCGATTCCCGTTCTGGAAGTGGATGGCCGTCTCGTTGCAGTCTGGGGCGTGGGCGCGGACCCGGCCTTTTTGCCCCGGCCCGGCCAGCGCTGTTACACCATCAACCTGTATACAAAAGAAGGAGAGGTGCAGATACTATGATCCATCCCTTTGACATGTCCCAGGACATTGAGCGCGTGCTCGTGTCGGAAGCGGAAATCCATACCCGTCTGGTGGAGCTGGGCCAGGAGCTGAGCCGCGACTACGCCGGGAAAAAGCCTATTTTTGTGGGTGTTCTCAAGGGCGTCGTTCCCTTTTTCGCTGAAATGGCCCGGTGCATCCAGATTCCCTGCCAGTGGGATTTTATGTCGGTGACCTCCTTTGAGGGCGGCACCCAGTCCACGGGCAAGCTGACCTTCCGCAAGGACATCGACCACGACATTGCAGGCCGCCATGTGGTCATTCTGGAGGATATTCTCGACTCCGGCCGGACGCTGTCCTACGTCTGCGATTTGCTGCGGCAGCGCGGTCCCGCTTCCCTGAAAATCTGCACTTTCCTCGACAAGCCCGCGGGCCGGACGGTGGACATGAACGCCGATTATGTGGCATTCACCATCCCCAACGCCTTTGTGGTGGGCTACGGCCTGGATTACGACGATTACTACCGCAATCTGCCCTATGTGGGCGTGCTGAAACCCTCGGTCTACGAGGATTGACGCCATTTTGTTCGATCACAAGGAGAAAACACATTGAAAAGACAGTTCAAGCCGGTGGCGTTCCTGTTCTACGCCCTGATTCTGGTCATCTTCTTTGCCTCCCTGTCCACCCTGCTCCAGCCCCCCGGCCCGCCGGAGATCAAAAACTACTCCCAGGTGGTGTCGTTCTTTGAGGAGGAGCAGGTCAAGTCCTTTACCATTCAGGACGGGGTGCTCACCATGCAGCTGTACCAGCCCTATGAGGGCAGCGAAAAGGTCCAGCATGAGTTGGGCAGTCTGAGCATCTTCTACAACGATCTGGGCGATTTGATCCGGCAGCAGCAGGCCGACGGCATCCTGCTGGCTTACCAGTACGAGCCTGCCACGGAGCTGCCGTGGATCGTCACCATCCTGCCGTATCTGCTGCTGGGCATTCTGTTTATCGTGGTCTGGTTCTTTATGATGAACCGGGCCAACGGCGGCGGTGGCGGCGGCATGGCCCGGTTTGGCCGGGCCAACACCCGCATCGGCACCGATAAGAACGCCCCGGTCACCTTTGACGATGTGGCCGGCGCCGACGAGGAAAAGGCCGAGCTCCAGGAGCTGGTGGAATTCCTCAAGGACCCCAAGCGCTTTTCTGCCCTGGGCGCCCGCATTCCCAAGGGTGTGCTGCTGGTGGGCCCTCCCGGCACCGGTAAAACACTGCTGGCCCGGGCTGTGGCCGGTGAGGCCAACGTCCAGTTTTTGTCCATTTCCGGCTCCGACTTCGTGGAGCTGTATGTGGGCGTCGGCGCCAGCCGTGTCCGGGATTTGTTCGATCAGGCCAAGAAGCTGGCCCCGTCCATCATCTTCATCGACGAAATCGACGCCGTCGGCCGCCGCAGAGGCGCGGGCATGGGCGGCGGTCACGACGAACGGGAACAGACCCTGAACCAGCTGCTGGTGGAAATGGACGGCTTCGGCAAAAATGAGGGCGTCATTGTCATGGCGGCCACCAACCGGCAGGACATTCTGGACCCGGCGCTGCTGCGTCCCGGCCGTTTCGACCGGCAGATTTATGTGGGCGCACCCGATGCCCATGGCCGCGAAGCCATTCTGAAAGTCCACGCCAAGGATAAGCCCCTGGCCGACACGGTGGACCTGGGCGTGATCTCCCGCGCCACCTCCGGATTCACCGGCGCGGACCTGGCCAACCTCCTCAACGAGGCGGCGCTGCTGGCCGCCCGGAAAAACCGGAAGGTCATCATCATGCCCGATCTGGAAGAGGCCATGATGAAGGTCATCGCCGGTCCCGAAAAGCGCAGCCGCATCATCAGCGAGCAGGAGCGGCGGCTCACCGCCGTCCACGAGGCGGGCCACGCCGTGGCCATGTACCGTCTGCCCACGGCGGACCCGGTCCATCAGATCACCATTATCCCCCGGGGCGGCGCAGGCGGCATGACCATCAGCCTGCCCAAAGAGGACCGCAGCTACGCCTCCCGCAATGAGATGTACGAGGATATTGTGGCGTTCCTGGGTGGCCGCGTGGCCGAGGAGCTGTACCTGGACGACATCTCCACCGGCGCGTCCAACGATCTCCAGCGGGCCACGGCCATGGCCCGGGATATGGTGGCCCGCTACGGCATGAGCGGCCGTCTGGGCGCGGTGTCCTTTGCCGACGGCAACGAGATTTTCGTGGGCCGCGACTACGAGAAGCAGCGCAGCTACTCCGAGCGCACTGCCGGTGAGATCGACGAGGAAATCACTGCCGTCATGCACAAGGCCTACGCCCGCTGCACGGAGATTCTCAAGGCCGAAGCGGTCAAACTGCTGGCCGTGGCCGATTTCCTGCTGGAACACGACACCATGAGCCGCGCCCAGTTTGAGGCCCTCATGGAGGACCGGCCCATCCCTGAAAAGGACAGCGGCTTTGTCTTTGCCGCTGAGGAAGACCGGCTGGAACCGGCTCCCGTCGACGATGGGGCCCCGGCGGAAGCCGAAGCCCCTGTCGTGGAGGCGGAGCCGTCTTCGGACGAGGACACGTCCACCCCTGAATGATTTGTCTGCCGCTCCGCACCGGGTCTTCCCAGTGCGGAGTGCGGCATTTTTCCGCGAAAGGAGATGGTCCCATGACCGTCATTGTCACCGACGTCCATTACCGCATGTCCCTGGCCGTGCTGCGGGACCTCCACGAAGCCGGACACCGGCTGATCTGCTGCGAACGGGAGGGCATTTCCGCTCCCCTGGGGTTTTCCAGCACCGCCGCCGACGAGACGGTGACACTGCCTGCTGAAACCTGGCTGGACAGCCTGTATCACCTCTGCGAACAAACAACGGCGGCAGACGGAGAAAAACCGGCCCTGCTGCCTGTGGGCGCCGACACGCTGAACACCCTGGCCCAGCCGGAGACGCGGCAGCGGTTTGCCGCTGTCTGCGGCCTGTGGATTCCCACGGCCCAACAGCTGGACGACTTCAACAGCAAAGCCAAGGTGGCGGAGCTGGCCCAGTCCCTGGGGCTGCCCGTTCCCGCTGCCCATGTGCAGCGGGAGGGGGAAGCCGTCACCGCCTTTGCCGCCCGTCTGCCCTATCCGGTAGTAGTCAAGCCCCTGTGCGGGGAAAAGTTGGATCTTTCAGCATCCCAACGCTATGCCATTGCCAGAGATATGACATCCTTTATCCCCATGTACGAGCGGTTCCGGCAGCTGGCCGGAGAGCCGCCCCTGGTGCAGACGTATCTGCCCGGCGGAGCCCTGGGCTGTTCGGTTCTGGCGGACCACGGAAAGCTGGTCACCGCCATGTGTCACCGCCGGGTCCGGGAATACCCGGTCAGCGGCGGACCGTCGGCCTGCTGCGACTGCATCGACGCCCCCCAGCTGGTGGACATGGCCGCCGCCATGGTGGAAGCCACCCAGTATACGGGCCTTGCCATGTTTGAGTTCAAGGAAGACGGCGGCGGCAAGCCCCATCTGCTGGAAATCAATCCACGGGTCTGGGGCACCTATCCCCTGACGCGGCGCAGCGGCAGCCGCATGAGTTTGCTGTGGGCCATTCTGGCCCATAACGAGGGCAATCCGGACAAGCCCCTGCCGCTGCCTCCCATTCCCAAACCCCAGCCCTGCCGGATGCACTTTACGGCGTCAGACCTGTGCAGCGCCGTGGGCTATGCCAAACGGGGCCAATGGGGTCGGGTGTTGGGCACCGTAGGCGATCTGCTGCGCCCCGCCGTCAAAGACGGCCTGTGGGAGTGGGGCGACGTGAAGCCGGGCCTGCTCTATTACCGGTCCCTGCTGCGGAGGTAACCGATGACGTTGCGCGTTGATCTTCATGTCCACACGGACCGCAGCATCGATGGCCGCCACAGCCTGGAGCGTATGGCCGCCGCCGCCAAACAGGCGGGGCTGGACGCCATGGCCATTACGGACCATGACCAGTGTACGCCGCTGCCGCCGGAACTGGCGGGCGTACTGCTGATTCCCGCCTGTGAGATTTCCACCCAGGTGGGACATATCACCGGCCTGTTTCTGGACCGGCCCGTGGATTTCGATACCCTCTGCAAAGATGGCCGTCCCACGGGACAAGCCGCCGTGGCTGAGATTCACCGCTGCGGCGGGCTGGCCGTGGCCGCCCATCCCTTCCAGAAGCCCGGCGTGGACGGCTCCCGGCTGCCGCCGGGACTGGACGCCGTGGAGGGCGTCAACGCCCGTGCCAATTTCAAAGTTCCCGACGCCAACGCCAAGGCCCGCCAGTGGGCCGTGGACCACCATCTGCCCGCCGTCGGCGGCAGCGACAGCCACGGCTGCAAAGAGGTGGGCAATGGTTATACCGACGTGGATTGCCCGGAAAAAACCCTGTCAGCCCTAAAGGAAGCCATTACCGCGGGCCGGTGCCGCCCGGTTCTGCGCCGTCACACCACCCATCGGGAAAAGGGGCTTTCCCAGCTGGCCAAGGCCCGGAAGCGGGGCGGCGTACTCCGCACCGGCAAGGCTCTGGCCTATGTGGTTTTCTGCCTGTACCGCGATCTGTTACACGCTCCAAAGGAGGAATGAACCCATGTCTCTTCTGACCAAATCCATCGGTCTGGCCAAAAAGGCCAAGCACCGGTTCCAGGACCAGCTGCGGGCCCGCACGCCGGTCTATTTGTCGCCGGTCCGCCGCATTGAACAGGTGGCCCTCAACGAGCGGCTCTGCGCCATGACCTTTGACGACGGCCCCTGCCGTCTGCCCGCCAACCCCGACAACCACGGCGGCAAGCCCCTGACGCTGGTACTGGCGGAAACGCTGGAGCAGTACGGCGCCCGCGGCTCCTTTGATGTGGTGGGCGACACCTCCAACAACTACCCGGACCACAAGGGCAAACACGGTTCCGCCACCTGGGGCGGCGTGGCCTACGACCACTATCCGGACTTTGCCAAGGACGCCGACGGCGGCGCGGTCCACTGTCCCGAGCTTATCGACCGGCTGTTACAGGGCGGCCACGAGATCACCAACCACACCTATTCCCATATCCTGTTCGGCCGGAAAAATATTGTCTACGCCCAGCGCAAGCATTTACCGGACCTGGAATCGGCGGTGGAGGATGTCAAGCACCTCAACCACTATTTGAAAGAGCACCACA
Source organism: uncultured Oscillospiraceae bacterium (assembly GCA_944385365.1). Classification (GTDB taxonomy): domain Bacteria; phylum Bacillota; class Clostridia; order Oscillospirales; family Oscillospiraceae; genus Avoscillospira_A. The sequence goes on from CALWWW010000001.1 coordinate 200,278, forward strand.
ACTACACCATGACTCTGTCCCGTCCGCCCCACTATGTGGACGGCATTGCCGGGGGCTTTGACAGCTACGACGCCTACGCCCTGGCCGGGGTTCAATACATGGCCGCCAGCTACGACGGTGCGGGCTGGCTGCCCCTGGCCACCTACGAGGCCGAAGTGGAAGCCATGTGGAAGCCCGTGGCCCAAAAGCTGGCGGAAAATCCCGACTACTTCTGCGGCCAGATCATTTTCCAGAAGGACGGCTACAACATGGCCCGCCGTTCCCCGGTGGCCGACGGTCTGGGCAAGCAGCTGGAACTGCTGACCCAGCACGGCTATCAGGTGGTCACTGTGTCGGAGCTGCTGGAGCGCTCCCCCTTCCAGGACATTCCCCAGAGCGACCGGCGGGCGGCGGCGGCCCGTGTTCTGCTGGAGCACGGCTGGTGCCCGGCCTTCCGGGACAACAGTCTGCGGCCCAGCACCGTACTGACCCGCGGCGCGCTGGCCATGATGGCCTTCGGCTGGGACGGTGTACCGGTACGGGTGCAGCTGCTGCGGAAAGAGCACGGTCTGCCCTTTGACGACTGCAAGATCACCCATCCCTATGCGGCGGCGCTGATGCTGGCCCAGCAAAAGGGCTGTCTCACGGTATCTCAGGGCCGGATTCGCCCCGACGACCCGATGACCGCCGAAGAGCTGCTGCAATTTTTGGCGGCCAAGCTGGGCAAGGCCCCGGAGCACATTCCCGCCAAGATCACCCATGGCGACCTGTTCCTGCTGGTTGCGGACCTGCTGCAAGCATAAAAAGTTGAGCCGCTGCGACGTATGCCGCAGCGGCTTTTTTCAATAAAGATGGGCATACACTCTGTCCGTAGGGCGCGGCATCCTTGACGCGCCTATGGTATGCCTTTTTCATATCGGTTCTGTTGCTGGTATATGGTTCCCGCCGTCCACCCCGCAGGGGCGGCGGTGGAAACCATGGCCAATGGCTGGGGATTGCGCCATCTGCGGATGGCGCTAGGGACGATTGGGGCGTTTCGTCCGCTGCGGCGGGCGGGTATTTCGCTGGCTGCGGCCAGCGGGTATTTCGCGCCGTGCGCGGCGCGACCAAAGGCTCTGCCTTTGGAAACCGCGATTTGGGCTGTTCGCCGTCCGTTGGCAAAAGTGGTCGGCGAGAGATTTTTCGTCAGGACAAGATGCGGGTTCGCAGCCATACTGTATGTATGGCAAGAAACCGCAGCGCAGTCCTGGCGGAAAATATCCGGCGAGCACCGCAGACACACGGGCGGTGGACAGCCCTCATAAGAAAAAAATCGAGTAAAACTTTTATCTTTGGGATTTGCAAATTATCGCCATTGCTCTACTGGGGAATCAGTTTGGAGAGCACCTCCGTGAAATACTCCGGCAGCTCACAGCGCACTGTCACCGGTTCATCGGTACGGGGATGCAGGAATGTCAATTCCCGTGCATGGAGACACTGGCTGTCCATACCCAATTCCGGCTTTTTATGGCCGTAGACCATATCCCCCAGGATGGGGTGGCCCTTATAGGCCATATGGACGCGAATCTGATGGGTCCGGCCCGTCTCCAGACGGCACCGGATATGGGTATATCCCCGATACCGGGCAATGACCTCGTAATGGGTCACGGCGTGGCGGCTGTTCTTCTCCGTCACAGCCATCTTTTTCCGGTCCGTGGGGTGGCGGCCAATGGGCGCGTCGATGGTGCCGCTGTCGGTTTTCACGCCGCCGCAGACAATGGCCTCATAGGTCCGGGCCAGGGTGTGGTCGGCCAGCTGGGCCGCCAGCTTCTGGTGGGCAAAATCGTTTTTCGCCACGATCAGCAGTCCCGATGTGTCTTTATCAATGCGGTGGACGATGCCGGGCCGCAATTCACCGTTGATGCCCGACAGGCTCCCGGCACAGTGGTAGAGCAGGGCGTTGACCAGGGTGCCGTCGGCGTGTCCGGCGGCAGGGTGGACCACCAAGCCTTTCGGCTTATTGAGGACAATCACGTCATCATCCTCGTACCGGATATCCAGAGGAATGTCCTGGGGCACAATGTCCACGGCTTCCGGCTCCGGCAGGTCCACGGTGAGCACCTGCCCCGCCACAGTCTTCTCGTTTTTCTTCACCGTGCGGCCGTCACAGGTGACGCGGCCCTCCTCCAGCAGCCGCTGGGCGGCGGACCGGGTCACGTCCTCCAGCAGTTGGGTCAAAGCCACGTCCATGCGCACGCCGGTTTCCGTACAAGTGACGGTCACAGTTTGTCCCCCTTTTTCCGGTCAAACACCAGGACCCACAGCACCAGCAGCGCCGCGCCGATGCACACAAAGCAGTCGGCCACATTGAAAATGGCAAAGTCCATAAACTCCAATTCGATCATATCCACCACATAGCCATGGACAGCCCGGTCGATGAGATTGCCCACGCCGCCGCCCACAATGCAGGCCACCGCCGCGACGCCCAGCGGGCCGTGAATCCACCGCTTGCCCACGGCAAACAGCAGCGCCGCCAGCATCACCACGGTCAGCACCAGAAACAGCCACCGGGCGCCCTCCAGCATGGAAAAGGCCATACCGGTATTTTGAAAATGGGTGAAGTGGAACACGCCGTCCCAGAACGGCACTTCGCCGCCCAGGGGAATATTGGCCACGGTCAATGCCTTGGTCCACTGGTCCAGTCCCACCATGACGGCGGCGGAAAGAATAATCCACAGAAAACGCACAGGCGATTCCTCCTTTTGCAACTGAACCGCCGCCCGGTATCCACAGGGGAATTCCGGGGGCAGTTTCATGATTTTATCACAAAATCGCCCCGGTCGCAAGGCATCGGGGCCATTCGCCCAACTTTGCGCCCAAACTGTGCTATTCTGAGGGTACAGCTCTACCAATGGAGGCGTTTTGCCGCCCCCGACGGCCTGTGGATAACCGGCCGCCGGGGGCCTTTTTATTGGAATTTTTCGGTTTTTTCTCCACAGGCTGTGATTAGCCATTTCCCGACATTTCCCAACATTTCACAGTTGAAACACTTGATATAAACCCGTTTTTCTATCGACCGACAACTTTCGCGGGAATTTTTGGAAATAATTGTTATACTAAAATTATCGGAAATGGCGAGAAATCGGAGTGGGATTTCCCGTCCCTTTTGCAAAGGAGGAGAGCATATGCAAAAGCCGAAAACCCGTTCCTTTCTGGAGACGGGCCGGGTGGTATGGCTGCCCATCCACGCCGTCCGGCCCAATCCGGCCCAGCCCCGGAAAATCTTCGACCCCCAGGGCTTGCAGGAGCTGTCCCGGAGCATTGCCCAGTACGGCGTATTGCAGCCCCTGTCGGTGCGCCGTCAGCCCGACGGCTATGAACTGGTTGCCGGGGAGCGCCGCCTGCGGGCGTCCAAAATGGCCGGTCTTTTGGAGGTGCCCTGCATTGTGCTGACGGTGGACGAGGAGCAGTCGGGTATGCTGGCTCTGGTGGAAAATTTACAGCGCCGCGATCTGGACTTCATCGAGGAAGCCCAGGGGCTGGCCCAGCTGATGCGGCTGTACGGTCTCAGCCAGGAGCAGGCCGCCGCCCGGGTGGGCAAAAGCCAATCGGCGGTGGCCAACAAGCTGCGGCTGCTGAAACACCCGCAGGCCGTTCTGGACGCCCTGCGGTCCAACCATCTGTCGGAGCGTCACGCCCGGGCCCTGCTGCGGCTGGAGGGCGAACAAGCCCGCATGGACGCCCTCAATGAAATCGTCCGGCGGCAGCTCAACGTGGCCGCTACGGAACAGTACATCGACCGGCTGCTGGAGCAGCAGAAGCGCCCGGAGCCCGTGCGGCGCGGTCTGGGCCGCTTCCTGCTGCGGGATGTGCGGCTGTTTCTCAACACTGTGGAGCACAATCTGGATTTGATCAAAAACGCCGGAATCTCCGCCGCCAAAACCCAGGAGGAGACAGATCAGGAGATCGTGCTCACCATCCGCATTCCCAAACATGCAGGATGAGCCGTCCCCACAGCAAGGGCGCTGCCGCGTTGGCAGCGCCCTTGCCGGTTTATTCGGCAAATTCCCGCTCCAGGGTGTCGTACATCACCTGTGTCGGGGCCTCCTCGCCGGTCCAGAGGGTGAAGTTCCGGGCCCCCTGCTGCACCAGCATTCCAATGCCGGTGACAATCTGCGCCCCCCGCTTCTGCGCCTCCTGCAAAAACCGGGGCATAACCGGATTGAACACCACGTCGCAGACCACCATCTCCGCCGTGATGGTATCCAACTCCACCTCTGGCATCTGGTCGCCGTGGGGATGCAGTCCCACACAGGTGGCCTGAATCACAATCTCCGTCCCGGCGGGGATGGCGGCTTTGCCCACCCAAGGCTGGAACGTGGCGGCAGCCGGTGTCTTTTCATCGATCAGCTGTGCCAGCTCCCGGCCCCGCGTCTCGTTGCGGTTGATGACTGTGATGGACGATGCACCCGCCAGGGCGCACTCCACGCCGATGGCCCGGGCCGCGCCGCCGGCTCCCAGAATGGTCACCCGCTTGCCGTGCAGGTCCACGCCCTGGGCCGTCAGGGCCTGGACAAAGCCCTTGCCGTCGGTGTTCTCTCCCACCCAGTCGCCGCCGTCCCGATAGACGGTGTTGACGGCTCCAATGATGGACGCCGCTTCCGTCAGCCGGTCCAGCAGGGGGATCACCCGGATTTTATGGGGCATGGTCAGGTTGAACCCGTCGAAGTGCATGGCCTTGGCTCCCGCAAAAGCCGCTTCCAGGTCCTCAGCCTGGACCCGCATGGTGATGTACCGGAAGTTGAGACCTTTGGCGGCGTAGGCCGCCTCCTCCATAACGCCGGTGGGGTTGCCGTCCACCGGATCGCCGAACACGCCGGTGAGATGGGCGCGATAATTCTTTTCCATGGTCCCTGTGCTCCTCTCAGTGGATTTTCCTCCATTGTAGCACAGGGGGTTGACGGCAGCAAGGGGGACGGTGTCCCCGTCCCCCTTGGCATCACCGGTCAACAGCAGCGGTGATTGCCGCAGTCGTTGTTTCCGCAAGTACGCATGACGCCGATACCGCCCCAGAAAAAGGGGTTGCCGCCGCACTGGCAGCGGCACTGGTTACAGATCTGACGCATCCAGCATTGTTGACACATAAAAAGTCCCTCCCGTTGGAAAAATCGCGGCGGCCCTTGCCGCCACGACTTATCCTATGCCCATGGGACGGCGGCTGTGTCACAATTCCACACGTTCCGTCGAAACCGGTCGGGGCAGCACGTTTTCCGCGGGCATGTGGTCCGACAGGTCTACGGGCTGCTTCCACACCGGCGGTTCCGGTGCCGGGTCGTGGAGCTCCCAGGGCAGATTGTTGGGTCCCTTTTTCATATGGCATCGCCCTCCTCTGGTCTTAGTTTGACAGAGAAGGGCGATTTTCATACACGGTTATGGTTTCCGGCGGGTCAGTTCGGCAATCTCCTGGTACCGGCTGGTAATGCGGCCAAAATTCTGCCGCTGATGAGGAATCATGCAGTTGGTGCAGTCCTTATACCCCTTTTCCGTATAGCGGAAGTTGCCGCCGCACCGGTCGCCCAAGGCGTACAGGGGACAATAGCAGAATATACAGTTGAAGTCCTCGGGCTTGTCGGTCTTGTGACAGGGAAAATACTCGCACTGGGTATTCTGGAAAAAGCTGTAGTGCTTCCCCTCCCATTTTTCCGCCATGGGGACGCCTCCTTTGCTATTTGACCCGGAGACGGTCGGCCAGAGCCGCGTCCGGCGTCACATACACGGTATTGTAGTGGTCATAGATGACCATGCCCGGCTTGCCGCCGGCGGGCTTCTTCACGTTGCGCACCGCCGTCACATCCACCGGCACATTGTGGCCCTCCCGGGCCTGGGAATAGTAGGCCGCCAGCTGGGCCGCCTGGGTGACCGTCACATCGCCGGGTTTGTCCTTGCCGGTGCAGTCGATAATCACATGGCTGCCGTGAATTTTTTGCGTGTGGAGCCACAGGTCGTACTTTTCCGCCGTTTTCAGCGTCAGCTGGTCGTTCTGCCGGTTGTTGCGGCCCACATAGATGGTGTAGCCCTCGTCGGACTGGAACACCATGGGCTTGGACGGCTGCTGCTTCATCTGCTTTTTGCCGCCGCTGCGCTTGAGGTAGCCGCCGTCGGTCAGTTCCGCCCGGATATCGGCAATGTCCTTTTCTCCCTCGGCTCGGCTCAAGGCGTCGAGAACACTGCAAAAATAGGCGTGCTCCTGCTCACCCTTTTCAATGAGCCCCGTCAGCATCTTTTCTGCGTTTTTGGCCTTGGTGTAGTCCTTGTAGAACTTGGCGGCGTTCTGCTGGGGCGACAGGGTGGGCGACAGGGGAATGTCGATCTCTTTCATGTCCGGGTCATAGAAATCCACCGCCGTCAAACGGGGCTGCCCCCGGGTGATGGCGTGGAGGTTGGCCGTAACGATATCGCCCAGCTGCCGCAGCCGTTCCCGGTCATAGGTGGCGGCCAGCTCCTTCCGCTGGATTTCCAGCTTCCGGGCCGTCCGGTCCCGAAGATTGGTCAGCGTCTTGTGGATTGCCTGGCTTTTCTGGCGCACCTGCTCGCCCCGCTCCCGGCTGGCGTAGAACCGGTCCAGCAGGGCCGAGAAGGTGGGGAACGTCTCATTCTCCCCCAAGGACCCGTACTGCTCCAACGTGCGGTAGGAATAGTCCTTGGGGCTGCCCTCCCGCAGCAGCAGCGTGGGCGTATAGGGGCCGTTGAGCCCCGCAAACTGTTGGGCCAGATAGTCGGCCAGCGCTTCATACTCCGTTTCCGCCGGGCGGCACTCCGTATCGCCGCAGTAGCCGCAGGACAGCTCCCGGCAAATCACCGGCGGCAGCGCCGCAAAGTGGGCCTGGAGCCATTTGTCCAGCTGAACGTCCCCCGCTTCCCGGCGCAGCAGGGCCAGAATGGTGTCCCGGTCCGTCTCTGCCGGGTTCCGCTTTTCCTGGGTGGGCGGGTACTGATAAAACAGGCCCGGCAGGACCTGGCGCTTTTCGCTCATCTCAAAGTCCACCCGGCGCAGACAGTCGATGATTCTGCCGTCGCCGCCGCAGAGAATCAGGTTGGAATTGCGGCCCATGATCTCAATAATCAGCCGTTTCTGCACCGGCTCGCCCATTTCATCGGTGCAGTCCAGAACGAAGTCCAGAAGCCGCTCCATGGGCGGCTGGCGAATCTCCGCAATACGGCCGCCCACCAGATGCTTGCGCAGCAGCATACAGAACATGGGCGGCTGGGCGGGGTTCTCAAAGGGTTCCTCGGTGAACTGGGCCCGCGGGGTGTTGGAGCTGGCCGACAGCAGCAGCTTTCGGTTGGCGTCCCGGGACCGTAATTGCAGAATCACCTGGTCCCGGGCGGGCTGGTAGACCTTGTCCACCTTGGCCCCCTGGGCTCCCTGCCGCAGCTCCTGGGCCACGGCCGTTAAAAATACAGCGTCAAATGGCATTGGTCTCCTCCATGGTCAGGGTGAACAGCTCCAGAATCCGGTCCCGTTGTCCCAGCAGATACAAGGCCCCGAACAGCGTTTCCAGGCCCGTGGCCTTGGCGTACTGGTCCCGGCTGGCGTTCTTGGGGATGCTGTGATGGGCGTGGGCGTTGCGGCCCCGGCGGTAGTAGGCCAGCTCCTCCTCCGTCAGAAGGGGCAGCATCCGCTCCATGCGGGCCGCCTGGGCCGGGGCGCTGACCTGGCGCACCGTGGCCTTGTGCAGGCTGGTCTGGGTGGCCCGGCCGCCGGTGCAGAGGGCGGTACGGACCAGCAGTTCAAAGACACCGTCGCCCACATGGGCCAGTCCCAGGGCGCTGATCTCGTTGACGGCCCGTTTCTCCATCTGCGGTTCAAAATAGTTTTCCAAAGGGGTTCCTCCCACATTCGTAATCCTGGCAATCAGTATACTATAAATTTTAAACCGGCGCAACAAAAGGCAGAACCAACCGGCGGTTGCAGAATGGCTGTAATGGACAAACGATAAAAGTTTTACTCGATTTTTTCAAAAAATCGCAGGGTCCAGGGGCAGCGCCCCGGTCGCCCGCCGCAGCGGGCGAAACACCCGCGCCGCGCACGGCGCGAAACCCCTTAGCGTCCTAAACCGCCATCCGCAGATGGCGGAATCCCCGGCCAACGGCCATGGCCTCCGCCGCCACCCCTGTGGGGTGGACGGCGGAGGCCATCTATTGACAATGGTGCGGCGTGCGGGCCGATGTGGGCATCGGCCCCTACATTCTTTTGCGATGCTGCCTGCTGAACTGTCCAGTACCGCCATACTGTGCAACTGAGGCGGAACCCACCGGCTCCGCCTCAGTTGCAGTGACATTTTTACTTGCGCTTGTTCTTCTGGTAGAGGATATAGAGGCCCTTGAGGAGCAGGTCCCGCTCCAGCTTCATCTCCCGCTTGCACAGGGGCGCCACATGCTTGGCGATGCCGCCGGTGGCCACTACAGTCAAGGGCTTCCCCAATTCCTCTTCCATGCGGTCCAGCATACCGTCCAGCATGGCCGCGGCGCCGTACATGATGCCGCTGCGCATACACTCCACGGTGTTTTTGCCGATGACGCGCTTGGGTTTATCCAACTGGATACCCGGCAGCTGGGACGCCCGGCTGGACAGCGCTTCCGCCGACACCCGGACACCGGGAATAATGCAGCCGCCCAGGTAGGTGTTGTCGTGGTCCACGATCTCAATGGTGGTGGCGGTACCCATATCCACCAGGGCCAGGGGCGGCTCGTACTCCTGCAAGGCCGCCACGGCAATAACGATGCGGTCGCTGCCCACGGAAGCCGGGTCGTCCATGTGGATGTTTAACCCCGTTTTGATGCCGGGGCCCACCACCATGGGCTTGCGGCCCGTCAGCTTGATGATGCCCGTATGGACGGCGTTGAACACCGGCGGCACCACCGACGAGATGATGCAGTCCTCCACGGTATCCAGGTCCACATGGAAGAACTCCAGCATATTGCGGATTTCCATGCCGTACTGGTCGGAGGTTTTGATGTGGTCTGTGGCAATGCGGGCCTCAAAGACGATGGTACCATCGTCAATGCCGCCCAAAACGATGTTGCTGTTTCCGATATCGATGGCCAGGAGCATCCGTTTCACCTCTTAAATTATGGCAGCACCCCATAATTGTGTCTGCGGCCCTGGACGGCCCTTTTTCCCCAACTGTACAGTTTGCAAATCTTGAAATACATCCAGTATTCCGGCGATTTTCAAACTTTCATTTGTGTCAAAATGGCTCGCCCAGTCCTCTTGACAAATTATGTTGTGCTGCCCTGTTTTCTATTTTTTATGCTGTCTGGAGCCGGGTGCGGGTGACCCGCAGGAGCGCTTTGCCGATGGCGGCCACCAGCACGGCGGCAGCCAGGGCCTCGGGAATGCCGTTAAAGGCCACGGTGGTCATAATCAGGCCGAATACAGCCTCCCGTGCCACGTCCTTGGCGGCGGCGTACTGCTGGGCGAAGAGCACATAGATGCTGCCCATGACCAGTACGGTGTTGACCATGGAGCCCACGAAGCCCACCAGGGGCAGGGACGCCCAGCCGTTGACATTCCGCTTGCGGAGGAACTTCCACAGCCAGCCGGCCACCACGCCAATGAGAATGCGGCAGCCCACCGATACCCAGAGGGCCTTCAGCGCGCCGGGTACGCCGGTGGTGCTGAGAAACGGCGAGAATGCAAAGGACGTCAGGGCCGGGGTCATGGTGTTGCTGATGACCGAACAGATGCCGAAGACGCCGCCCAGAATGCCGCCGGCCAGGGGCCCCAGCAAAATCGCGCCCAGAATGACCGGGATGTGGACGGTGGTGGCTTTGGTGACGACCAGCGGAATCATGCCCAGGGGCGTGTTGGCCAGCACCACGATGATGGCGGCAAACATGGCTACCGCCGCCATCCAGCGAGTGTCTCTCTTGCGGGTTTTCATATGCAATTACCTCCTGCTGTCGCTCCCCGCCCTGCGGAGATGCAACGCAAACTTCTGGCGCAGAATCGTTCTGTCGCCGACAGCATATTATATCGCCGCCGTGTTGGTTTTGCAATAGGCTGCGGCCACTTTACTTTGTGTTTATTCTGTGACATAATAAACACCATCAAACCGATACCATTCAAATTGGGGGAATTTCCGATGTTACAGGGAAAAACCGTCCTTCTGGGCGTCACCGGCGGCATTGCCGCCTATAAGGCCGCGGCCCTCTGCTCGGCTCTGGTCAAGCAGCACGCGGCGGTAGAGGTCATTATGACCGAACACGCCACGGAGTTTATCGCCCCGCTGACCTTTGAGCAGCTGACGGGCCGCCGCACCATTGTCAACACCTTCGACCGGAATTTCACCCATCAGGTGGAGCACATCTCCCTGGCCCACCGGGCCGATCTGGTTCTGATTGCCCCGGCCACGGCCAACGTCTGCGCCAAGGCGGCCCACGGGCTGGCCGACGATATGCTCACCACCACCGTTTTGGCCTGCAAATGCCCCAAGCTCATCGCTCCGGCCATGAATACCAATATGTATGATAATCCCGTGACCCAGGACAACCTCGCTCTTCTCCGCCGCTACGGCTGGGAGGTCATCGAACCGGCGGCGGGCCGTCTGGCCTGCGGCGACGTGGGCAAAGGCAAGATGCCGGAGCCGGAGGACCTGTTGCAGCACGTTCTCCGCCATCTGGCCCTGCCCCACGACCTGTCCGGCAAGCGGATTCTCGTCACTGCCGGACCCACCCAGGAATCCCTGGACCCGGTCCGCTACCTCACCAACCACTCCACCGGCAAGATGGGCTATGCCATTGCCCGCATGGCCATGCTGCGGGGCGCGGAGGTGACGCTGATCTCCGGCCCCACATCCATCGCCCCGCCGCCCTTTGTCACCGTGGTACCGGTGGTGTCAGCCCAGGATATGTTTGAGGCCGTGGCCGCCCACAGTCCCGCCTGTGACTGGGTCATCAAGGCCGCCGCCGTGGCCGACTACACCCCCGCCGACTACAGCGACGACAAGGTGAAAAAGAAGGACGGCGATTTGTCCATCCCCCTCAAACGCACCCAGGACATTCTGCAATACCTGGGCGATCACAAGCAGCCGGGGCAATTCCTCTGCGGTTTTTCCATGGAGACCCGGGACATGCTGGAAAACAGCCGGGCCAAGCTGGAAAAGAAGCATGTGGACATGATCTGTGCCAACAATCTCAAGGTGGCCGGGGCAGGCTTCGCCGTGGATACCAACGTTCTCACCCTGATTACCGCCGACGGTGTCGAAGAGCTGCCCCTGCTGTCCAAAGAAGAAGCCGCCTGCCGCATCCTCGATGCCATCCGAATTCGTTCTGGCAATTAGTTACAATTCAGCTACAAATGTCTTGACAAGTTGGTTACAAAATGTTACTATTGGGATAGATTTTTTGTGAAAGGATGACCAGCTTGTTCCATCGTCCCCGTTATCAGAGACTTGCAGCCGCCGTCGGCGGCGTCCTGCTGACCGCCGCCCTGGCCCTGCCGGCCGCCGCTGCCGAGGTTACGCTGGACTGTACATATGTTCCCATCACCGGCAATGAATTTGTGGCCGACACCATGAACGGTGTGCCCGCTCACTATAACCTCACCGGCCCCACCTACTACTGTGCCGAACTGATTCCCCGGTACTTCGCCGAGGTCTACGGCCTGGAGATCCATTGCAGCGAGGGTTCCCTCACGGTCCTCAACAACAGCGACTATTATTTTGTCAAGACCGACAACCCCCAGCCCGGCGACGTGCTCTACGGCAGCGCCGCTTCCCGCGGCAAGGGTTACAGCCATTGGGCCATTGTCAAGGAGAACAACGGCGACAGCCTGACGCTCTTTGAACAGAACTGGAGCTGGAACGGTCAGGCCGGTATCAACCGGGTCCTGGAGTTCCCCACCACCGCCTATGAGTGCTACACTCTGGTGTCCCGCTCCGGCCAGAAGATTCAGCCCGTGGAGGGCTCCGTGGCCGCCGTCAGCGCCTGGGCCGAGCCCTACATCCAGCAGGCCGCCGAGGCCGGTATAGCCGATCTCAAGACCGATTTCGGCTCCACCGTCGACCGGGAGACCTTCTGCCAGATGGCCGTCAATATTCTGGCCAACTACGGTCTGACTGCCGAAGGCGACACGGCCTGTGAGCAGGCCGCCGCCCTGGGTCTGGTGTCCAACACCGACGGCACCGGCGCCATCAGCCGCCAGGAAGCCGCCGTCATCGCCTCCCGCGTTCTGGAGGCCGCCGGTGCTGATCTGACCGGCAACACCACCGCACTGTCCGTCTATACCGATGTGGACGATATCGCCGATTGGGCCGTGGAGTCCGTGGCCGATCTGACGGCCTGCGGCCTGTTCAGCGGCAACAATGGCTGCTTCAACCCCACGGACCTGCTGACCAATGAGCAGGCTGTGGCCCTGATGGTCCGCGTCTACGACAACCCCACCCCCACCGTCACCTATAACACCGCCGGCACCACCGCCTGCGCCGCTGAGAGTGTGGTGGCCATGGCTGCCGGAGATCTGATGCTGTCCCGCACCCTCCGCAGCGCCAACTGATTGCCAATAAAAAAGTGCGCCACATGGCGCACTTTTTTTCCAGTCTCTTTGTCGAATTTTGCCGTCAGTCCTCCAACAGCTGCCAGCCGTTGACCAGCAGCCAGAGGGTCAAACCGCCGGTAGTGAGCCAGCGGACCACGCCCATATCCCCCAGGGACACCATGGAGAAGAAGGTGCCGGCGAGACACCAGAACGCCGTCTCCCGGCGGCGGCCCTTGTCAAAACAGAAGCCCATGAGATTCACCGTGGCACAGACGGTGCCGATGGCGGCGAACAGGTCAAAGCAGTAATCCAGCACCATGGGGTCCACGCTCCAGCGGCGGAAGTCCACAATCAGCGTCACAATGAGGTAGACACAGGGAATCAGATGGACCGCCGCCACAGGCATCGTGCCCCGGCCGCGCAGCAGTCCCACAGCGCCCATGGCCAGCGCCGCCGCTACACCCAGCACCGTTACCGGCGCGGTCCGCTGGCCGTTGACCATGGCCAGGACACATCCGGCCAGCACCAGGGCGGCGCTGAGCACGGTGACGGTCATCTCCGGCGCGCCGGAGGAAAAACAGCCGCGATAGGCGCTGCGCTTGTCCAGGCGGGCGGCTGCCAGGGCGGCCAGAACCGTCACCACCAGGGCGAATACGGACAAAACCCAGATGGACGGGCTGCCGCTGCGGACCAGCCCCGCCTCGTCAAAGGCCGTGGACAGCTGCCAGCGGCGCAGGAAAAATCCCACCGCACCGGCGGCAAGCAATAGACAGAGGATCAATGTTCGATTGGTTTTTGCTCTCATGGTTTGCCTCCGAGGTCGATACTTTGGTTTTCTGTGGTATTATATCATGAGGATGCCGTGGTTGCAAACGGCCTTTCCAGTTTTTTCACTGGCTGCGGCTATGGACGAAACTTTGCATTTATTGTATACTAATCAAGTTGACATATTCCCATTATCAAATGGTTGATCGGAAAGGAGTCTGTACATGAAACGATTTGCCGCCGTGCTGCTGCTGATTCTCACGGCTGTGGCGCTGCTGGCGGTGACGGCCTCGGCTGCCACCACGACCACCGCCCTGTCGGTGCGCACCGGTCCGGGACAATTTGAGACCGTCACGGTCAATACGGCCTCCCTGGAGGTGGACGGACAGCTCCTGCAAACCGATGTCCCGGCCTTTGTCTACCGTTCCCGCACCATGGTACCCATCCGGTTTATCAGCGACGCCCTGGGGGCCAATGTGGAATGGAACCAGGATGCGCTGCAAGCCACAATCACTACAGCGGATAAGACCATTGTTCTCACCATCGGCTCCGCCACGGCCCTGGTCAACGGCCAGAGCGTGGCCCTGTATGACGGCGTCCCCGCCACCATGGCCGTACTGAACGGCATTTCCCGGACGGTGGTGCCGGTGCGCTTTGTGTCGGAACAGCTGGGCGCGTCGGTGGCGTGGGACCAGCAGCAATATCTGGTCTCCATCACCAGCCCCAAGCAGGAACCGGAGACGCCGCAGGAGCCGGAAACGCCGGAAACGCCCGTGGAGCCGGAAACCCCTGCCGTGGAACCGGACTATACGGTGTCTATACCCAAGGCGTCCTCCGGCAGCGTTCTGTCCTGGTCTGCCAGCGACACCGCCGTGTCCCCCAAGGTGTTTACCCTGGATGGCCGCGTGGTCTTCGACTATCCCGGCGGCAAGCTGGACAAGGCCAGCGGCACCGTCAACGTCAACGGCCCTGTGGTCAAGACCATTCGCTACAATCAGTATGACCACGGCTACGACGATACGCCCTATGTGGCCCGCATTGTGCTGGACCTGCAAACCGGCATGACCAAGGACGATCTGGAAATCAACACCACCGGCGGTTCCGTTTCCATCCGGCAGGTGGGCGATCCCCGGCCCCTGGTGGTGGTGGACGCCGGTCACGGCGGCAAGGACCCCGGCGCCATGTACGACGGCTACAACGAAAAGGATTTTGTGCTGCCCATGGCCCTGGAGGTGGGACAGCGGCTGGAAGCCGCCGGGTGCCGCGTCATCTACAGCCGCGACGACGACACCTACATCACCCTGTCGGACCGGGCCGATCTGGCCAATGAGCTGGGCGCGGATATCTTTATCAGCATCCACGCCAACGCCATGCCCCAGAAGCCGAACATCAACGGTCTGGAGACGTACTGCTACAAGCTGGGCGGACAGGCGGAAGTTCTGGCCAACTACGTCCACGACGCCATTCTGGAGGCGGCGTCCCCCGAGGACCGGGGCGTCCGCACCGCCAATTATTATGTGCTGCGGGAGACGGATATGCCCGCCATTCTGGTGGAGACCGGCTACATGAGCAACGCCGACGAGTGCCAGAAGCTGGCCGATGCCACCTATCAAAAGGCCCTGGCCCGCGGCATTGCCAACGGCGCCATTGACTATTTGCATGCCGCCGGACTGCTGTGAGCTTTCCCTTGAACCAAAGAAGCCATCCCGTGTTTGGGATGGCTTCTTTTTTTGGTATATGAGGGATCAGCCCTTGCCCTTGAGGGCCTTCATGCGGTCGGCATGGTCCAGAATGCGCTTGCGGATGCGCAGGGTCTGGGGGGTGACCTCCAACAGCTCGTCGTCAGCCAGATATTCCAGGCACTGCTCCAGGCTCATGACTCTGGGCGGCGTCAGACGCAGGGCGTCGTCGGAACCGGCAGCGCGGGTGTTGGTCAGCTGCTTTTTCTTGCAGACGTTGACGGACATATCCTCGTTACGGGAGCAGATGCCCACCACCATACCGGCATAGACGGGGGTACCCGCGCCGATGAACAGCTGGCCGCGCTCCTGGGCGTTGTACAGGCCGTAGGTAACGGCCTCGCCGGTCTCAAAGGACACCAGGGAGCCGGTCTTGCGGCGGTCGATCTCACCCTTGAGGGGAGCAAAGGTCTCCAGACGGGAGGCCATAATGCCCTCGCCGTGGGTATCGGTCAGGAACTCGCTGCGGTAGCCGAAGAGACCGCGGGAGGGGACCAGGAATTCCAGACGCATGCGGCTGCCCACGGGGTTCATGGCCATGAGCTCGCCCTTTCTCTGGTTGATCTTGTCGATGACAGCGCCCACGGCGAACTCGGGCACGTCGGCCACCAGCCGCTCCACAGGCTCGCACACCTTGCCGTCGATCTCCTGGGTCAGCACACGGGGGGTGGACACCTGGAACTCGTAGCCCTCGCGGCGCATGGTCTCGATGAGGATGGACAGGTGCATCTCGCCGCGGCCCGCCACGTTGAACGCGTCGGCGCTCTGCTCGGTGACCCGCAGGGACACGTCTTTCAAGAGCTCCTTTTCCAGACGGTCGCGGAGGTTTCTCGAAGTGACGAACTTGCCCTCGCGGCCGGCAAAGGGGGAATCGTTGACGGAGAAGGTCATTTCGATGGTGGGCTCGCTGATCTTGACGAAGGGCAGGGGCTCCACCGTATCGGGGGCGCAGATGGTGCGGCCGATGGTGATATCGGAAATACCAGAGAACGCCACGATCTCACCGGCGGAGGCGGACTCAATGGGGCTGCGGCCCAGGCCCGTGTACTCGTACAGGGCCACCACCTTGGCCTTCTGCTTCACATCGGGGTCGTGGTAGTCACAGACCACAATTTCCTGGTTCTGGCGGATGACGCCCCGCTCCACGCGGCCAATGGCAATACGGCCCACGAACTCATTGTAATCGATGGAGCTGACCAGCACCTGCAGGGGGCCGTTCTCGTCGCCCTTGGGGGGATCGATATACTCGATGATGGTGTCGAACAGGGGCTTCAAATCGGTGCCGGGCACATGGGGGGCATAGCTGCTGATACCCTGACGGGCAGAGCAGAAAATGGTGGGAGAATCGAACTGCTCCTGGGTGGCGTCCAGGTCCAGCAGCAGCTCCAGAACCTCGTCGCAGACCTCGTCAATGCGCTGGTCGGGACGGTCGATCTTGTTGACCACAACGATGACCTTGTGGCCCAGCTCCAATGCCTTTTGCAGCACGAAGCGAGTCTGGGGCATGGGGCCTTCGGCGGCGTCCACCAGCAGCAGAACGCCGTCCACCATCTTGAGGATACGCTCCACCTCGCCGGAGAAATCGGCGTGGCCCGGGGTGTCGACAATGTTGATTTTCACGCCGTTGTAGTGGACGGCGGTATTCTTGGCCAGGATCGTGATGCCGCGCTCCCGCTCCAAATCGCCGGAGTCCATCACCCGGTCCACGACGGCCTGGTTCTCGCGGTAGACACCGCCCTGCTTGAGCATCTGATCCACCAGCGTCGTCTTGCCGTGGTCGACGTGGGCGATGATTGCAATGTTGCGAATGTTTTCCTGCGCCATATAAAACGGTCGCTCCCTTCGGTTGTTTCGTTTTTTCAATAATCTCTCAATTTTATAATATAACACGCTTTTTCGGGAGTGACAAGGATTTTTTCACGGAATCTCCGGAAAAACCGCCGGGAATCCGGTCCTCTTTGGCCCATCTTTTACAAATTGTTCACCCGCCGGAATGGTCCGGGGGGTATAATGAAAAAAACGAATTCACAAGGAGGGGTTTTCCATGGCAAAAACCGTGCTGGTGGTAGAGGATGACTCCAACATCGCCGAGCTTCTGCGTCTCTATCTGGAAAAAGAGGGGTATCGCGTTTTGACAGCCGCCGACGGCCTCAAGGGCGTGGAGCTGTTCCGCACCGGTGAGCCGGACCTGGTGCTGCTGGACATCATGCTGCCGGGCCTGGACGGCTGGGGCGTCTGCCGCACCATCCGCCAGTCCTCCCAGGTGCCCATTATCATGCTGACGGCCAAGGGCGAGACTGTGGACAAGGTCTCTGGCCTGAAAATGGGCGCCGACGACTACATTACCAAGCCCTTTGAAATGAAAGAGGTCCTGGCCCGCATTGAAGCGGTGCTGCGCCGGGGCGCGCTGCCGGAGGAGTCCCCCCGCAAGCGGCTGGTCTACGACAAGCTGATCATCGATCTGGACTCCTTTGAACTGGTGGTGGACGGCAAAAAAGTGGACACACCGCCCAAGGAGATGGAGCTGCTGTACCATCTGGCCGCCAGCCCCAACCGGGTATACACCCGCAATCAGCTGCTGGACGAGGTGTGGGGCTTCGACTACTTCGGCGACAGCCGCACCGTGGACGTCCATATCAAGCGGCTGCGGGAAAAACTGGAAGGCGTATCCGATCAGTGGAGCCTCAAGACCGTCTGGGGCGTGGGCTATAAATTCGAGGCCAATACACAGTGAAAACGACCTTTGGCCGCCTGTTCGGCCTGATTGCCGGTCTGGTGCTGCTGTGCGTTCTCTTTCTGGGGGCGGGCTTCCGGGCGCTTCTGAGCAACTACCTGATCAGTGCCGCCCGGGAATCCCTGAGCAACAACGCCCAGGCCGTGGCGGAGCTGGCCTCGGCCTACGACACCACAGGCCAGCTGGAGGACAACTGGGATTTCCGCATGAGTCTCAGCTTTGCCTCCCTGGTGGCAGAGAACGACGCTGTGATCTGTGATGAAAACGGCAAGGTGATTCTCTGTTCCTGTGAAGACATCGCCTGTCCCCATCTGGGCACCCAACTGGACCCCGGTCTGACGGCAGCCGTCCTGCTGGGCGGCGAGACCTACGCCAAGGGCGACCTGGAGAATTTGTACAACAGCACCCGATACTATGTGGCCACGCCGGTGGTATCCCGCTCCACCGGCGAGAGCATCGGCTTTGTGGTGGTTTCCACCCCCGCCGAGGAAGCGGCCCAGCTCATGGGCCCCATGTTCCAGATTTTCCTGATCACCGCCGGTGTGGTGCTGCTGGTGGCCTTGGCCGCCTCGTCGATTCTGGCCAAATATGAAGCCCAGCAGCTGAAGGATTTGGCCGAGACGGCCCACCGCTTCGGCCACGGCGACCTGCGGGCCCGTGCCAAGGTGGACGAGGGCGGCACCGTGGAGATGCACGAGTTGGCCGCCGAGTTCAACAACATGGCCGCCTCCCTGGAGCAGTCGGAAATCCGCCGCCGGGAGTTTGTGGCCAACGTCAGCCATGAGCTGAAAACGCCCATGACCACCATTGCCGGCTTTATGGACGGCATGCTGGACGGCACCATTCCGCCGGAACGCCACCGCCAGTACATGCAGACCGTATCCGACGAGGTGCGGCGGCTGTCGCGGCTGGTGCGATCCATGCTGGATATCTCCCGGCTCCAGTCCCAGGGCATTCCCGAGCAGCGCAAGCGCCGCTTTGACATTGTGGAATCCGTGGGGCAGGTGTTGATCTCCTTTGAGCAGAAGATCAACAACAAGCACATCGAGGTGGAAGCGGACCTGCCCGACGAGGGCCTTATGGTCTGGGCCGACAGCGACGCCATCACCCAGGTCATCTACAATCTCACCGACAACGCCGTGAAATTCTGTCCCCAGGAGGGCCAGCTGTGGGTCCGCGTGGCCGCCGAAGGCCAGCGGGCCAGGGTTACCGTGGGCAACACCGGCCCCACCATCCCGCCGGAGGAGCTGCCCCTGGTCTTCGACCGGTTCCACAAGATGGACAAGAGCCGCTCCGTGGACCGGGACGGCTACGGTCTGGGTCTGTATATCGTCAAGACCATCATTGAGAGCCACGGCGAGGACATCTTCGCCACCAGCAAGGACGGACGGACGGAATTTTCCTTTACGCTGCCCATTCGGAAGTGATTGGGCGGGCAAATTAACAGAATCTTAAACACTTTCCCCGCCGGGATGGATATACTATACTCACAACTTTTTACTGTGAAAGGAGGGCCGCTTATGTCCATGTTGTACCCTTATGGAGACCAATCAGACCCCACACCCGAAGACCCGTATCCCTATGAGGACTACTATGGTCACGGCAGCGGCCGTCCTCCCCGCCGCTGCCGCCGCAACCGGGGCGGGTGGTGGCTGGTTTTGCTGCTGGTGGTGGTCATCGGCGGCGTGGTGGCCGTTCTCAGCCGCTTTTCCGTCAATCTGCGCCAAACCAGCAGCGGTGTGACCCTGTCCATCCAGAGCCCTTCCAGCAGCACCAGCGACGAAGAAACTCAGGTCATGGAGGCAGCCGGAGACGATCTGGCGGTTTTACAGCCCAGCGGCGATTCCACCGGCAGCGGCGCCCAGCTGATGGTCACGGAGACGCCCGGCCCCCTGCCGGAAACGCCCTCCGACGGCGGCCAGGGGCTGAGCCTGCAAGCCATCTACCGCAAGTGCATCCCCAGTGTTGTTTCCATCATCTCCACCCAGCGCAGCGGTTCCACCACCGGCACCGGCATCATCATGTCGGAGGATGGTTACATTATCACCAATGACCACGTCATTGACGGTGCAGTTGCCATTGAGGTTCTGACCTCTTTGGAGGAAACCTACCCCGCCAGTCTGGTGGGCAGCGACGCCACCTCCGATCTGGCGGTTCTGAAAATCGACGCCAAGGGTCTGACGGCGGCGGAGTTCGGCGACTCCAACACCATGGAGGTGGGCGACATGGTGGTGGCCATCGGCGACCCCCTGGGTACCGAGCTGCGGGGCACCATGACCGACGGCATTATCTCCGCCATCAACCGGGATTTGACCGTCAACGGCCGCACCATGACGCTGCTGCAAACCAACGCCGCCCTGAACAACGGCAACTCCGGCGGCCCGCTGATCAACGCCTATGGGCAGGTCATCGGTATCAACACCATGAAAATGAGCTCCTACTACACCTCCGCCTCTGTGGAGGGCTTAGGATTTGCCATTCCCATCGCCACGGCCAAGCCCATCATTGATGAGCTGATCGAACAGGGCTATATCTCCGGCCGTCCTGCCATCGGCATCAACACCCGCGACCTGCCCGCCGCCGTCCGCGTCTACTACGGTATCCCCGAGGGTGTGTATGTGGACACGGTGGACCCCAGCAGCGACGCCTATGCCAAGGGATTGCAGCAGGGCGACACCATCACCGCCATCGAGGGCATTGCCGTTTCCAACAGCGAAGACCTGGAAATGGTGAAGAACCAGTATACCGCCGGTCAGACGGTGGAATTGACCGTCTACCGAAACGGCAAATATTATGCGGTATCCATTCAGCTGATGGACGCCTCCGGTCTCTGATTCCCCTATACTTTGAAAAAAGTGCGTGCTGTTCCGTACAGCACGCACTTTTTTATGGGATAAGGATTACATACCCCGGCTGTCAAAGATGCTGCGGGGCAGAGCGTCGGACAGCTCCAGCACATGGACGTCGTAGCCGCCGTGGTCCTCCATCTGCTGGATGGGGCTGCGGACCTGATCGCCGTCGCTGGGCTGTAGCCGCCGGGAGATGGACATGGTCACCGTGGTGCCCTGGCCCTGTTCGGAGTTGACTACCACCGTTCCGCCGTGGAGATTGGCGATCATCCGCACCAGGGGCAAACCCAGTCCCACGCCCCAGCGGTCATCGCCGAAGCCCGGTTCCCGGTCCTCATAGTGGTCGAACATGCGGGACAGCTGGGCCGGGCTCATGCCCTCGCCGTTGTCCCGGACCGTAATATGGGCCGCGTGGCCGTAGTCCACCAGCGACAGGGTAATGACGCCCCCGGCGGGTGTAAACCGCATGGCGTTGGACAGGAGATTGTGGACCGCCCGCTGGAGTTTCTTCCCGTCCACGGCCGCCATGACCGGGCCGCCGGGCAGCTGCAATTCCAGCGTCAGCCCCGCCGACCGCACCAGGGGCGACGCCGACCGGTGAAGCGATTGCAGCAGCTCCGCCAAGTCCTGCCGGACGAAGCAGCCCCGGCCCTGACCGCTGAGATACGCCCCGGCGTCGGACAGATTGCCCGACAGCCGCAGCAGCCGGTACAGGCCCTGGTTGAATCGGGCTGTCTTGTCCTGGATATCCGGGTCCTCCAGCTCTTCCAGCAGGGGAAACAGCCCGGCGGCAGAATCAAAGAGGGCCGTCAGGTCCCGGCGCACGGCCCGTGCCACCGAGGTCATGGCGTCGAACCGCAGCGCGTCGGACTGGGCCTTGGGCCGGACGGCAATGGTGTCGTAATTCTCGCCCTTGCGGACCACGGCGCTGTGGGACCCATCCAGCAGTTCCACCGTCAGTTCCAGGGTGCCGGGTTCGGCGGCCCGGTACTGCTCCAGCGCCAGGGGCGGCAAATAGTCCGACAGGGACACGGCTTCGGGACGGCTGACGGTCATAGCCGCGTCGTTGCGGAAGACGATTTCCCCATCCACCGCCAGCAGCACCGGCTGCTGCATCAGATTCAAGACCTCCGCCAGTTCCGGCGGATAGGTTCCGGACATATAGGACCCCTCCTTACGCCGCATTTCCGCGGCAATGACCATAGTATCTGCACCCGGCGGCATTTTATCGCTTCCCGGGAAATATCCGCCGGTCCCTTTTTTTCCACTATAGACGAACCGGCGGAAAATTGCAAGAACATGGGGGGAATTTGTCCCATGGAGGAAAAAAGAAAATTCCCTATTGACATCGTCGCATTGCTGTGGTAAATTACAACCAGACAAACCGTTGAGAAAGCGTAAGTACCGCAGTTTCAACTCTTCAGAGAGCCGCCGGGTGGTGTGAGGCGGTGAGGGCGACTGATGGGAATGGGCTTTTGAGGGCAAGCCGAACCCCCTGGCAGTAGGCGAGCCGGAGAGGCACTCCGTTACCAACAGCAGCGTATGTTAGTACGCACAGAGTGGGCGCACTGCGCCAAGCCGGGTGGCACCGCAAGAGGTTCGTCTCTTGTCCCAGCAATGAACGTTTATTCATTGGGGACAGGGGCGTTTTTTTATACCTTTTCCCCTTCCCCCACAGAAAGGAGCCAACTACCATGTCCGACATCCACACCATCCCCTATAAAATCTACCTGGAAGAGCACGAGATGCCCAAGGCCTGGTATAACGTGCGGGCTGACATGAAGAACAAGCCCGCCCCCCTGCTGCATCCGGGCACCCATCAGCCCATGACCGCCGCCGACCTGGAGCCCGTGTTCTGCAAGGAGCTGGTGCAGCAGGAACTGGACGACGTCACCCCCTATATCGACATTCCCCAGGAGATTCGGGACTTTTATAAGATGTACCGTCCGTCTCCCCTGGTCCGGGCCTACTGCCTGGAGGAAAAGCTCCAGACACCGGCCAAAATCTATTACAAGTTTGAGGGCAACAACACCTCGGGCAGCCACAAGCTGAACTCCGCCATTGCCCAGGCCTACTACGCCAAAAAGCAGGGCCTCAAGGGCGTGACCACTGAGACCGGCGCCGGTCAGTGGGGCACCGCGCTGAGCATGGCCTGTGCCTACCTGGGTCTGGACTGCCAGGTGTACATGGTCAAGTGCTCCTATGAGCAGAAGCCCTTCCGCCGGGAGGTCATGCGGACCTACGGCGCACAGGTGACGCCTTCCCCCTCCAACACCACCGAGGTGGGCCGCAAGATTCTGGCCGAGCACCCCGGCACCAGCGGTTCCCTGGGCTGCGCCATCTCCGAGGCCGTGGAAGCCGCTTCCAATCAAGAGGGTTACCGCTACGTTCTGGGTTCCGTTTTGAACCAGGTGCTGCTCCATCAGAGCATCATCGGCCTGGAGACCAAGGCGGCCCTGGATAAGTACAACATTACCCCCGATATCATCATCGGCTGCGCCGGCGGCGGTTCCAACCTGGGCGGTCTGATCTCTCCCTTTGCCGGTGAGATGCTCCGGGGCGAGAAGCAGTACCGGATCATCGCCGTGGAGCCCGCCTCCTGCCCCAGCCTGACCCGCGGCAAGTACGCCTATGACTTCTGCGACACCGGCATGGTGACACCCCTGGCCAAGATGTACACCCTGGGCAGCAACTTTATCCCCTCGGCCAGCCACGCCGGTGGTCTTCGCTACCACGGCATGAGCTCCACCGTAAGCCAGCTGTACCACGACGGCTTCCTGGAGGCCGTCTCCGTGGAACAGACCAAGGTCTTTGAAGCCGCCACCTATTTCGCCAAGGTGGAAGGCATTCTGCCCGCTCCCGAATCCAGCCATGCCATCCGCGTTGCCATGGACGAGGCCATCAAGTGCCGTGAAACCGGCGAGGAAAAGACCATTATCTTCGGTCTCACCGGTACCGGCTACTTTGATATGGTGGCCTATCAGCGGTTCAACGACGGCGAAATGACCGACCGCATCCCCACCGATGAGGAGCTGGCTGCCAGTCTGGCCCAGCTGCCCAAGGTGGACTGAATTACAACAAAACCGGCTGACAAATTTGTCAGCCGGTTATTTTTTGCTTTTCTTTGTTTGCTCTGCCAGTTCGTCCATGCTGACGTCTAATGCTACGGAAATGCGATAAAACGTGTCCAGTGAGAAATTGTAACCAACTTTTTCACTTTCGATTTGTCGCATAAAATCGTGGGAACGTCCTATCATTTCCGCCAATTCTGCCGCAGTCAGCCCTTTTTCCTGCCGATATCGTTTGATATTACGGCGAATCGTATTATAGATGTTGCCATCAAAAACGAGCGGTTGTACTTGTCTTTTCATGTGAGCTATCACCTAACAAAATAGTAATGGAATATCCAACGGAAGTATGTTAGGTATTACCTCACAAGACATTCTTGTACTTGTGAAATTTTTGTGCTAAAATTGTCGTACAGCAACACAATTTCGCTGCAAGCTATATTTTAATTAGGAGGGGACACAATGAAAAAACTACTATCTCTTGCGATGGCCTTGTTGTTATGCCTGGGGCTGGTTCTACCTGCTGCGGCGAGCGACACCGTATCAGTGGAGACGCCCACCACCATCAGCGTGGGCGGTATCGTCGCCGTCGTCCGCTCTGACGGCTCTCTGTGGGTCTGGGACCAGGATTTGGACGCTCAGGGGCGTGAGCAGGAGGGCATTTTTGTCAAATTCATGGACGATGTGGTTTCTGTCAGTACCAGCGTTAACTGCAATGCTGCCATCAAAACCGATGGCTCCCTGTGGCTGTGGGGCAACCATGTTGTTCTGGGTGACGGGAGTCGTCCGACTCAGGTCCCCACACCGGTGAAGGTGATGGACAACGCAGCCGCCGTCCACTGCGACTCCATCATTGCCGTCATCAAGACCGATGGTTCCCTGTGGGCCTGGGGATATGAGAACAGCTCTGGCACTGTCGGAAATGGCACCACAGACCCCGTCCTGTTTCCTGCAAAAATTCTGGATGATGTAGTGGCCTTTAGCAGCAATTTTGGCAGCTCTGCTGCTATCAAGAGCGATGGGTCACTTTGGATGTGGGGGCGCAATGACGATAATCAGCTGCTCAACGGATACCAAGGAAACGCCTCCATTAACTTGGGACCTATGGGCATTCAGCCTCTCCAAACCCTGCCAGTGAAAGTAATGGACGGTGTGACTGCTGTCAGCTGCGGCACCCAAGTCGCCGTCATCAAGGAGGACCAATCCTTGTGGATGTGGGGCGAGGCCAAGCTGGGAAACGGTAAACTCTACACCCAATCAGATGAACCGTTGAAGGTGATGGACGATGTAGCCGCCATATCCAGCAGTAACGCCAATCTGGTGGTCAAGACCGACGGCACGCTTCTGTCCTGGGGTGAAAGCAGCTTTGGTGTAGTGGGACCTATGGGTTATACCTACACACCCGTCCAGTTGATGGACAATGTGGTGGACGTCAGCACCAATCTCCAGAGTGCCGCCCTACAGTCTGACGGCTCTCTCTGGCTATGGGGCTATGAGCTGCCTGGCGAGGCAGGCGTCTGGGGGGCATCCATGGGCGCAAGGCCTGCTACTCCTACAAAATTTTTCACCGGTGTGGCTGTTCCCACCCGCCCCTCCCCCACTGTAGCGGGCTTCTCAGATGTGCATGAGTCCGACTACTATGCCGACGCAGTCGTGTGGGCCAAGGAGACCGGCGTCACCGGCGGCACCTCCGCCACCACGTTTTCCCCTGGTTCTACCGTCACCCGCGCTCAGGCGGTGACGTTCCTGTGGCGCGCTGCCGGGTCGCCGGAGCCTGCCGCCGCAACGTCCCCCTTTACGGATGTGACAGATACCGGCGCTTACTATTATGATGCTGTACTGTGGGCCACGGAGCAGGGCATCACCGGCGGCGTTGGCAATAACCGGTTCAGCGTAGACGGCACACTGACCTATGATCAGATGTTAGCCATGCTGTGCCGTGCCTCCGGTGATACGGCCACCGGTGACAACTGGTCTGCGGCGGCTGTTGCCTGGGCGAAAGAGCACGGTCTTACCAACGGTCTGAACTTCGGAGCCAAAAACAGCTGTCCCCGGTCCGATGTGGTCTACTGCTTGTGGAAACAGCTGGCATAATAAAGACCAGACAGGGAAATAACCGGCTAAGATAAGGTAAAGAACACAAAAAACCGTTGCAGAACGTTCATTCTGCAACGGTTTTTTATCAAAAGAATTAGCCGTTCTGGCTCTCGTCCAGCTCGCACAGGAAGCGGATCAGACGGGCCTCATCTTCCTTGCTGTCAGCGAACAGCTCCAGGGTATCGCCGGACTCCTCGATCAGGCGGCCGATGGCGATATACTGGGACATGGAGGACTTCAGGTTGAACACGTCGCCCTCCTGGGACTTCAGGTACACATCATGCTCGCACTCGTTAACAACCTGGGTGAACTTCTGCACGTCTTTGACATTGGTCAGTCTCATAATTTTAAATCTCCTTTTGGATGTGATAGATAAACATGGATTTTCCGCCTACAGTATACCACAGCTATCGGGTATCATCAACGAAAATTGTGTCGTTTTACAAAAATTTTCCCCGCCTGTCGGGGAGAAAAAAGGACGAACCGTTTCGCGGTTCGTCCTCGATACCTTATTCAGCCACGTAGGGCAGCAGGGCGATGTGCCGTGCACGCTTGATGGCAGTGGTCAGCTGACGCTGGTGAGCAGCGCAGGTGCCGGTGGTACGGCGGGGCAGAATCTTGCCGCGCTCGGACAGGAAGCGGCGCAGCTTGGCCGTATCCTTGTAATCGATCTGCGTGACCTTGTCCACACAGAAGCTGCAGACCTTTCTGCGCTTACGGGGACGCATTCTATCGTTAGCCATGAGGAAACCTCCTTACTTCAAAGTCTTGTAGAAAAGGAATCAGAAGGGCAGTTCGCTGTCATCATCCTCCATGATGGCGAAATCGCCGGGGGCCGCCGCCGGGGCCGGCTGTGCAGCCGGAGCGCCGTAATTGGGCTGACCGCCATAGTTGGGTTCGCCGCCAAAGGACTGCTGACCGCCGAAGCCGGGATCACCGTAGCCGCCGCCGTAATTGGGCTGACCGCCATAGCCGGGAGCGCCGCCGTACTGGGGCGCACCGTAGCCCTGCTGGCCGCCTGCAAACGTCTGGCTGCCGCCATAGTTCTGCCCGCCGCCGTAACTCTGGGCAAATCCGTTGTCATTGTCCCGCTTGGAGTCGCCGAAATAGACGTTGTCGGCAACGACTTCCGCGCTGCGGCGCTTGCCGCCCTCCTTGTCGGTCCAGTTGCGGATCTGCAGCCGTCCGGACACCACCGCCATGCGGCCCTTGGAGAAGTATTTGGAGACAAACTCCGCCGTGCCTCTCCAGGCGACAATATCGATGAAATCCGTCTCCTTCTCGCCGCCGTCGCGGCCGCCGAAATCGCGGTCTACCGCCAGGGAAAAGGAAGCCACCGCCACACCGGAACCGGTACGGCGCAGTTCGGGATCACGGGTCAGACGGCCCATGAGAACGATGTGATTCAGCAATGAGAGCCCTCCTCTCGTAGGGGAAGCCGATTAGGCCTCCAGAGCGGTGATCAGGGAACGCATAACGCCTTCAGTGATCTTGAACACACGGTCCAGCTCGGCGGGGAACTCGGGCTTGGCCTCGCAGGTCATCAGGACGTAGTAACCCTCGGTCAGGTCGTTGATGGGGTAGGCCAGCTTCCGCTTGCCCCACTCGTCGATGCTGCTCAGCGTGCCATGGTCCTCGACAATGCCCTTGAACTTTTCCACAAGAGCCTGAATGCCCTCTTCGCCCACAGCGGGGTCGATGATATAGAGAACCTCATACTTGCCAGTAATCTTTGCCATGTTATTGCACCTCCTTATGGTCTAATGGCCGACGCGCCGCGCCGGCAAGGATGCCTGTGTTTCACAAGCTGTACTATTATACCCAAAATATTTTCCTTTGTCAAGGCATGTCCGTCAATTTTCCGGCGGTTTTTCCCTTTACGCATTCAGCAGAGAACTTATCGTCTGTGACACGGTAAAAATCGTCTTATAACTGCTTTTCATCGCGCCGGAAAGCGTCTACAATAGAGGTATCCACCATTTGGAGAAAGCGAGGCGGCGGCCATGGCCGACAACCATTTTGACAACCGGGATCGGTTTACGGAGCTGGGCTTTGCCATTGCCTACTACCGCAAGCGGCGGGGTCTTTCCCAGGACCAGCTGGCCGAACGGGTGGGCATCAGCCGGCAGCACATGGGGGCCGTGGAGGCGCCCAACATGAACCGGGGCATCTCCCTGGAGCTGCTGTTCAACATCGCCACGGTGCTGAACATCGAGCCCTATATGCTGTTGAAATTCAACCCGGAAAAATAGTAGTCTATCGTAATCTAAGTCAGAAACTCCGCGAAGGGCAAACCGTCGGGCATTCGCTCGACGGTTTTTTCCGTGCCATCGGGCAGGGGAAACGTCAGGCATACGGACCAGAGCCCCAGCGGCCCCTTGCCGCCGCCGTAGGGTCCATCGCCAACCAAGGACAAGCCACGGGCGGCAAACTGGGCCCGGATTTGGTGGGTCCGGCCCGTCAGCAGCCGGACCCGCACCAGGGCCCGGCCCTCCCGCTCTGTCACCACCCGGTATTCCAGCGCCGCCTCCCGGACGCCCCGGCGCTTCCGGTCCACCACATACGTTTTGTTGCGCCGGGGATCGTGATACAGCAAATCCTCCAGCCGCCCCTCTGCCGTCTCCGGCACGCCGGTCAGCAGCGCGAGGTACTCCTTATGAACCCGGTTTTCCTGGATGGCTTTACCGTAAAAGGCCGCACTCTTGGCCGTCCGGGCGAAGAGCATGACCCCGGCAGCTGGCTTGTCCAGCCGGTGGACCGGGTAGATCTCGCCGCCCAGCTGCTGCCGCAGTACCTCCACCAGTCCCCCCTCCTGGGACGTCATGCCCGCCGGTTTGACGCACACCACCGCATCGTCGCTTTGCCACAGAATTTCGATCATACCCGCTCCTCCATTGCATTTTTCCCTCATCATACCGCAGATCATAAAATTTTTCCACCCTTTTCCCCCTTGTACACCTGTGCAGGAAATAACCCATGATGCCCGACCTCTTTTGTACACTTTGCCCTCCACCTGTTTAGATTGCGTTAACGGAGGGTGCATATCCGTTTAGATACCGTTAAGTCGATGGAATGCGGCAAACAGCTATGGTATGATTTAACTATGCAAGCGGCATCGGCTGCCGCTGCAAAAGAAAAGAGGAGGGTATGTTTTATGAAGAAAAAGAAACTGAACCTCAGCGCCAAAATCTTTATTGGTATGGCGCTTGGTATCGTGGCGGGCATTGCCTTCGTGGGTCACGGCGACTTTACGACGGCATATATCAAGCCTTTCGGTACCATTTACATCAACCTGCTGAAGCTGCTGGTGGTACCGGTGGTCTTCCTGTCCATCACCGACGGCGTGGTGGCCTTGCAGGATATCAAGCGCGTGGGCAAAATCGGCGGCCGCACCTTTATTTATTATATGTGTACCACCGCTGTGGCCGTGGTCATCGGTCTGTTTTTTGCCAATGTCTTCAAATCCACGTTCCCCCTGCTGGAAACGGCCGGTGTGGAATATGATGCGGCATCCTCCAACGTTATGGAGACCATTGTGAACATCTTCCCCGACAACATCTGGAAAGCCTTCACCAATGCCAACATGCTGCAAGTCATCGTTATCGCCCTGTTCATCGGCACGGCCATTTTGCTGTCCGGCGAAAAGGGCCAGCGGATTGCCGGTCTGGTCAGCGATCTTTATGAAGTTATTATGAAAGTGATGATGATGATCATCGGCCTGACGCCCATCGGCGTGTTCTGCCTCATGTGCGACGTGGTGGCTGTCAACGGTCCTTCCATCATCCAGTCCCTGGCCATTGTCATCGGCGTGGCCTACGCCGCCTATATCGTCCATGTGGTGGTGGTCTACGGCGCTTCTGTCCGCTTCCTCAGCGGCATGAGCCTGGGCAAGTTCTTCAAGGGTATCGCCCCCGCCATGATCTGCGCCTTTACCACCACATCCTCCAACGCCACGCTGCCCCTGAATCTGGAGTGCTGCAACAAGCTGGGCGCCAACCCCGATGTGTCCTCCTTTGTGCTGCCCCTGGGCGCCACCATCAACATGGACGGCACTGCCATTTATATGGGCGTCACCTCCGTGTTTATCGCGTCCTGCTACGGCATCGACCTGACTATTTCCCAGATGGCCACCATCGTGCTGACGGCCACCCTGGCCTCCATCGGCACCGCCGGTGTCTCCGGCGCCGGTATGATCATGCTGGCCATGGTGCTGGAGAGCGTCAACGTGCCGGTGGCCGGTATCGCCCTGATTGCCGGTGTCGATAAAATCTTCGACATGGGCCGTACCACCCTGAACATCACCGGCGACGCCACCTGTGCCATTTACGTCTCCAAGTGTGACGCCAAGGCCAACGCAAAAGCCAACGCCGCCAAATGACAAGCCATATACTAAAAAAAGAGCCCCTCCACGGAGGGACTCTTTTTTGCTTATGGATACGAAATCAGCCGGCGTTGCCAGCCTCAGTGGTCTCGGGCTCCTCGGCAGCGGCGGGGGAGTCGGTCTCCTCGCCGTCGGCAGCGTTGTCACCATCGGTGGCAGCGTCGCTGTCGGCCGTCTCGTCGCCGTTGGTGGTTGCATCACCGGCGTCGGTGTCCTCGGTGGGCGTGGTGGTCTCGTCACCAGCCGTGGTCTCGTCGGTCTCCTGGTTCTCCGGAGCCGTCTCCTCGGTGGTGCCAGTGGTGTCGGTGTTGGTCTCGCCGGTCTCGCTGGTGGAAGGCGTGGTGGTATCGGTGGTGTCCTCGTCCTTCTTATCGGAGCAGCCTGCCAGCAGAGCAACAGACAGGACGGACACGGCGGCCAGCATCAAGAAACGTTTGTTTTTCATTGTTATAATCTCCTACAATAGGATTACGGTGAAAGGCGCGGCAGCCAGCCGCGTCTTTTTCCATCTCAGAGCTGAAGCTGTTAGAA
>CALWWW010000002.1 GCA_944385365.1 uncultured Oscillospiraceae bacterium
ACTGTCTGACACTACACGGAGGTATTGTTTCATATTACACTTATTGGAACAAGGCGTGGTTAGATTTTACGCTTACTATGCTGCAATGGCCCGGTGTCTCTGCTTTGCGCAGGGATGCCGGGCCTTTTATTTTCTGAATGAAAGAAGTGGACATACCAGTGCTTTGTCTGTGACGAGGACTTTTACCAATTTGAACAAGATGCGTGAAAGGAGCATTGCTCGCCATGAAGGTTAGGGCGTATATCCACAGTTTGAAAGATAAAGAGCACGACCGCCATGTGATGGGTGAGGCTGAGATCATCCGATGTATTGGCGATAACCTATATCTGGCCGAGGTGGATGGTGTGCGGTGTACGGCGATCTTCAACTTCTTCACCGGTGCCTATTATGTCGATGATGTGTACGGAATCGTGGACGCCGGAACATACGCGGACTGAAGGAGGTGACTGTTATGGAAGTCAAAACACATTTCAATACCAGAAACATTCCTTGCCGGTGGGCAATCGGACTTCTCTTTGCCGATGGGCTGATGTTCGTTACCAGAGCAGACCACCACCCCAAATATTTCTATTGGGAGGCCGGCAAGGAACCGCTGTACT
The DNA here is from genome assembly GCA_944385365.1 of uncultured Oscillospiraceae bacterium. Taxonomy (GTDB): domain Bacteria; phylum Bacillota; class Clostridia; order Oscillospirales; family Oscillospiraceae; genus Avoscillospira_A. The sequence continues at coordinate 600 of CALWWW010000002.1, forward strand.
TCCAGAGCAAGCATACCGCGGATGATTATGCGTTCGGCATGGCGGCAAATGGCTATCCTGCGGCGGTTATGGAAATTCCCATGAGTTTCAATATCAGAAATAAGGAAGGAAAAGAACATGCAGAAAAAGCAGGCAAACTCTGATAAAACCAGCGTTCAGCGGATCGCTGCGCTGGTCTCAACGCTCAATCGCTATCGGCATGAATATTACAATCTCGCAAAGCCCAGTGTCCCCGATGCGGTTTATGACAGGCTCTTTGACGAGTTGGCGGCGTTAGAGCAGCAAACAGGGTTTATTCTCAGCGATTCCCCTACACAGTCTGTCGGATACGCGCCTGTGAGTGCGCTGCGGAAGGTAAAGCACGCCATCCCGCTCCTGAGCATGGACAAAACGAAACAGGTTGACGAACTGATTTCTATGATCGCTGTGGCTCCTGCGCTGCTCATGCTGAAATTGGATGGCCTGACTGTCAAACTCTGCTATGAAAACGGCAGTCTGGTCGAGGCATCCACCCGTGGGGATGGAGAAGTCGGCGAGGACATCTCCCACAACATCCCGGCGTTTCGCAATGTGCCGTTGAAGATACCCCACAAAGGGAGACTTGTCATCACCGGTGAGGGCCTGATTCACACCGACGACTTTGAGAGAATGAAAGATTCCGGGAGCGGAGAGATCAAAAATGCCCGGAATCTGGCCGCTGGCTCTATTCGGCTGCTCGACCCTGCTGTGTGCAAAGACCGCTGTATCTATTTCTACGCATTCAATGTGCTTGAGGGCATGGATGCCCTTGGCGGCAATGCAGACAGCCGGGGATGGATACTGGAAGATTTGGAACCCCTTGGCTTTGAGATATGTCCCTTTGTTCGTATGGCAAAAGGCACATCCCAGGAAGAGGTAGAAAACAAAATCCAACATTTGAAGACTGTCGCCAATATCGAAAAGCTGTCCATTGATGGGATCGTGCTGCGATATGACAGCATTTCCTTCTCAAAGACGCTGGGGCGCACAGGCCATCACTATAAGGATGGCATAGCGTTCAAGTTTGAGGATAATATGCTGGAAACGGTTTTTCGTTCCATCCAGTGGGCTCCCGGCCGTTCCGGGGAGATTGCGCCCGTGGCCCTGTTTGATCCTGTGGAGATTGACGGCTGTACTGTGTCGAAAGCCAGTTTACACAACCTGTCCTTCATCCAAAACCTTGAGCTGCATCCGGGGTGCCGGATTCTTGTGTCCAAGCGCAACATGATTATTCCCCATATCGAGGAAAATCTTGACCGGGGCCGCTATACGCCCAGCCTGGTTCCGAAACGATGTCCCTGCTGCGGAAAATCCACGAGGATCTATGCCCGTTCCGGGGGTAAAGATGGACAAGTGGCAACGCTCCACTGTGATAACCCCGACTGTGGAAATCAAATGCTTCGCAAGTTCGTCCACTTCGTTGGGAAGAAAGCCATGGACATTTCCGGTATTTCAGAAGCAATCCTGGCTAAGTTTATTTCCAACGGATTCCTGAGCACATATCAGGATCTCTACCATTTGGACAGATACCGCAATCAAATTGTACGCATGGAAGGGTTCGGCATTAAGTCTTATGAAAAGCTGCAAAAGTCCATCAATGCCAGCAGGAAAACCACTTTTACACGGTATCTGGTGTCCATGGACATCCCCATGATTGGCAGGACAGCAAGCAGAGCGTTGGATCACTACTTCGGCGGCAGCTTGGACGAGTTTGAAAAAGCGGCCACAAACGGCTTTGATTTCACTGTATTGTCGGACTTTGGCGCAACTCTAAGTGGAAATATTCACGATTGGTTCCAGGCACCGGAGAATCTTCAACTGTGGAGAACCCTTCAGGGAGAATTTGAATTTGAGAACAGAAAGGACATTGTGATGATGGAAAGCAAACAGAATCCCTTTAACGGCTGCACGATTGTCGCCACCGGCAAGCTGGAGCACTTCACCCGTGACGGCATCAACAACAAGATTGCCAGCCTCGGTGCTACCGCTGGCAGTTCTGTGACCCGAAAGACCAGCTATCTCATCTGCGGTGAGAAGCCCGGCAGCAAACTCGCAAAGGCACGGGAACTGGGTATCCCCGTTTTGACCGAGCAGGAGTTCCTTTCTATGATCTCTGCGTAAACGGTTCGATTGGAGGAAGTAAATATGCTGATTTTGGTTGTGGAGCCTGGAAGAGTTCCGAAAACCCAAGAAATATCCGACAATCTGAAAGAGATGCAGTCCATTGTGGGTGGGTGTATTCAGGCGATTTATCCCTTTCCAGGGATTGCGCTGGTCTGCAACGAGGAAGGAATGCTGCTGGGGTTATCTCCCAACCGTGGCTTGCGGGATGACAGCGGTGCCCTGTATGATATTGTCTGTGGAACCTTCTTCCTGTGCGGCGCTCCTGCGGATGAAGAGCACTTTGTTGGCTTAACGCCAGAGCAGGTACAGCAGCTTGAAGAGCGGTTTCACGATCCGGAAGCATTCATCAGCTCTGATGGACGCGTTCTCTGCATCCCCTTCCATACAGAGATCAACACATAACCCATCTGTTAGAGCCCCGCTGTCCCGAAAATTCGGGATGCGGGGTTTCCTTATATAATGGCACACATCACAAACTCCCTAGCGCAAAGCCCGCTTCAGTCCAGGAACGGCGGGATGTGATGCGTTCTATGCTTCCAGGGGTTGATGGGCCAGACAATGACGAAGAAGATTTTGAGAATGTAGACGACATGGAGCAGGAGGACGATCATGGAGACATATAAAATCCCGCTTGTTTGGCAGATGTACGGCCACTGCAATGTTGAAGCGAACTCGCTCAAAGAAGCCATTGAAATTGCGCTGGGGCCTGACACTCCCCTTCCTGCAGGAGTCTACGTTGACGACTCTGTTGCAGTTGATTATGAAGTCCTTCGCATTGGATGAACTGGCCGACGATGGAGGGATATCAGAATGAAATATACTCTGATTGAAGAAAAAGGACAATATGCTTTGATCCTGCGGGGTGAGAGCATGATGCAGTATGCTGTCGTGAGCGGTCTGGATAGGGAAACTGAAAGCTGGGATTGGACGTGCTGCTATTACGATTTCGGTAAGTTCTCTGGACTGACAAAAGCTGAGGCTCTGTTTAAGGCGTTAGATTATTACCTTATGCGGACAGACGAAAAGCATATCACATGGGCCAGGATGAGTGAGATCGCCACAGTTCTGAAAGATGGTTTGATTGAAGATGGCGAGGAAGAAGCCTACCGCTACATGGTTGATGCGGTCGAATTGACGGATGCCGAAGCTGAATATTTGGGGCTGGATATGACTCAGTACAGAGATGCCGCAGGCGACTCTATGGCTCCGCCCAGCACAAGCGGCAATTACAGACCGACCAATCCGCGAGATGCACCCGGAAAGAACGCGTCTGATTTTGTATAGGCGTTTCATTAGGCTACACCCCAGTGAGACATAGAAAAAGTGTCCCATTAGAGTTGTTTCTTTGAGTTTGGTACGTTCCAACAAAGAGGAGGACCCTAATGGGACATTTTCATCAGAAGGAGACATCTCAATGAAAATTGGCTATATCAGAGTCAGCACCCAGGAGCAGAATACCATCCGTCAGGAGGTGATGATGCACGAGCTTGGTGTTGACGAGCTCTACATCGACAGGGCCAGTGGGAAGAATACCGATCGGCCCGAACTGAAGAAGATGATGGATTATGTCCGGCGGGGAGATACAGTGATCGTGGAATCCATCAGTCGGTTTGCACGAAATACCCGTGATCTGTTGGAGCTGGTGGAACAGCTGACCGACAAGGGCGTCGAGTTTATCAGCAGGAAAGAGGCCATCGATACCACCACACCTACGGGTAAGTTCATGCTGACGGTATTCGGAGCTGTGGCAGAATTGGAAAGAGAGTATATCCTCCAACGCCAGAGAGAAGGTATTGAGATCGCCAAGCAACATGGAAAGTACAAGGGAAGGAAACCGATTGAGCATCCGGACTTCGATGAGGTGGTATCCCGTTGGAGAAAAGGCGAGATCACCGCTGTTGAAGCCAGAAAACGACTGGGCATGAGTAAAGCGACCTTTTATCGGAAGGTAAAGTAATAGCTATTTCTTATGCTGAACATTGCCATTAACACCTGTTCCGCGGTTCCTATCAACCGTGGGACAGATATTTTATCAATCAGCCCTGTTATTGAGTGCTGAGATTTTTTGATCGCGTATAAATAGCATATTCCATAGTTTTATAGTAAAAATTGTGACAGACAGGAGTGATGAGTATCTCGGAAAATTTTTTTTGTGCCATAGGATTGTTGGTTGAAAAATCCAGTGTTTTATGATCGAATAGCACAAGTTCGGTCAAGTCTTTCGTAGTAGTAAGAAATAGATTTTCCCAGTTATCCTCCCAGATGCCGTCTTCGATAAATCGATCAATCAAGATCCGTGCTATATGGACTACTTGCGTTATAAATTCCTGAAATGTCTGTGCATACCGTTTTATGTCTTCTAATGAGGACCATTGATGAAGGCCGTAGCGTAACCGGGGAAAGCAAATATCTCCAATAGCCATACGTTTGCTTAAGATGACGACTTCCTCATCTTCGTTTTGACAGGCGGATAGCAGTGCTACTTCGTGAATGAATTGGTATATATGGAGCATCTTTTCCAGGCGATATAAATTTATTCCCCAATATTTAGGCTCTTTCTCAAGGTGAGCAAGGATAAATTGACATAGCTTCAAGTATGATTGGTAGGAAATTTTTTTTGCTTTAGATTTAAATTGATCGAGTTTACGATCTAATCTTTCCAGATAGCTGTCATCCATTGGTGAATTCAGCGTTTCATCAATCCCGTTATACAGGTTCCAAATCCTCTTAAATGTATCCTTCATCTCCTTGTCAAAAGAGATGTTTGGATCAATATCCATAAAATAAGAGAACCATAATGCCCATTCATGTTCAGATGATTTCGGCATGGCGCGCCATTCAGTAGTATGAATCTCATTTCCTCTTTTGGAGAATTGAACGTTTCTATGCTTTCTTAAGGCATCTTCTTCCGTATGAAAACGGTCTTTTTGTTCAGATTGGGAACCACGTTTATTGAAGTCGAAATAATTGCCAGATCCCTTTTCATTGTATTTCATTTGGGAATATTCATAGGTAAACTTCCTTAGTGAGATTGATTTTGTTTTATTGGTATTATGCAGGAACATACATAGAGTCATAAATAGGCCAATGCTATAAACATCCTGATAGAATGGATGATCTTCGCTGTATATATCAGAATCTTGTGTATTCATTTTTGCAAAATTGAAGCAGTGTTTGTAAATAAGCTCCAATTTTTTCCTATCATCCAATTGATATCCATACATCCCCTCGCAACATGAGATATCTGCCTTTAGTGTTAAATAAACATTTTCCAAGTGACAGAGGAACAGAGCCTTTACTGACTCATCACTGGAGGGAGAGAAGCACAACCCATCTTGTATATCATCAAAATTTTTGGCATGATCCAGTAATTCCTGCCCCAGTGTTTTTTCGTACATAGTTTCCAACTCCACTGACATTCAAAATAGTATTGATCTATGCGGTCAGAAATTGCGGTTTAACCGGGCTTACAGAATACACGGATGGGATAATGCCTGTCCAATGGTTGAGCCGCGATTTCTGACCGCATGGATTTATTAGACCACTGCCATAAAAGTATCACACCTTTTCTGGCTTGACAAGTGATATGATCGCTGTATCAAGAAAAAGGAGGATCGTTTTATGCAAAAAATAAAAGAACTGGATGCGGTCAACACAGGTCTGATACAGGATGGCACAGATATCAAACAGCAGACGACTGGCCATCCGGACTTTGATCTCGTGACCATTGCTGCCGAGATACGAACACTGAAGAGGCGGACCATGGATAACATTCTGCAAATTGGTACACTGCTTATGGAGGCAAAAGAACAGTTCTTTCGTTATGGACAGTGGCTGCACTGGTTGCAGTATAACGTTGATATTTCGGTTCGAAATGCAGAGCGTTATATGCAATTGGCAAAAGCGTATTCAAATTCGACATTGGTGTCGGATTTGACCACCACAAAGGCCCTGCAACTGCTGAAAATCCCAGATGAGGAACGAGAAGCTTTCATCCGGGAACCACATATGGTATCCGTAAGCCGGGGGAATGAGACAAAATCAATTTCGGTTGCAGAGATGACCACTTCGGAATGCAGGCAAGCGATCAGGGCATGGCAAAAAAGCAATACAGATCAAAAACCGTATACCTTCAAACCGATGCACAGGCCCAAACCAGGTAGTACTCAGGACTTTATAAAGGAAATGACTTCCATAAATAAACATCTGGATATCATAGAAAAGTTTCTGAAATGCGGCATTGAAGATTCAACTTTTCGAGAAGCATGTGTAGAGAAACTCATTCCGCTGCATGACAGAGTACAAAAATTGTTCTTATCGGCTCAGAAGGAAACTGAATAGAATGTGTACACATGAAAAGTTTTATCAAGAGGGCTGGAAACGGGCAAAGCAAAAAAGTCAAACAATAGGAGCAATAGATATGGCCCAAAAGAAGAAATATACCAAATGGATTGGGGAACACAATCCTGATCTACAACCAATTATATTTGGTTCAGAAGATACGGCATATATGGACTTATCAGGGCGTTCTGTCCCGCAAAAACTGATTCTCGCTCCGGGGGAGGATTCCGGCGTAATATTTGGGCTGACAGGCGACGTATACGAAAATCATCTGGTAGGAATGTCAGAAGGTACAGATGGAAACATCCTGGTGGTTGGTGGAAACGGCAGCGGAAAAAGTTCCGGCATTGCTGGACCTACGTTGGCGCAGTTCAAAGGGGCAATTTGTGCTACTGACATCAAAGAGGAATTATCCATCCAGTATGAGGAGTTCTTTCGGAGGGGCTGTGTCAACCGTCCGTATCTTGTATTTGATCCTACTGATCAGGAATCGCCCAGTTATGATCCTACTGTCTTCTGGGAACAGGATGGGGAATACAATCTGATCAGTAATATTACAGATACTGCACTGGCGCTCCTTCCACCTGTACCAAATGACAATCAGCCATTTTGGTTAAATACGGAACGGAATATTCTCAAAGCGGCCCTGCTGTATTATTTCAAGCTGGGACTTAGCTTTAGTGAAATGATGATCAGTATTTTGGAGCAGCCGGTTTCAGAATTATGCAGAAAATTGACGGAATGCGACGATATTGGAGTAAAAACTTTTCTTGGCGAGCTCGCCGCTGCAAAACCGGAAACGCTGGCAAACTTTGATGCAGGTCTGCGAAGTAAGCTTGCTTTATTTGCATCTGACTCATACATTGGCCATGCATTTCGCGGAAAAAAAGAAGGGGCAGTCAGTTTTGACTGGGAATTTCTGGAGAGTTACAACATTTTTTTGCGGATACCAGCGGACAAAATCGAAGCCTGGAGTGGAGCAATTAACCTGATATACAGCCAGCTTTTCCGCTACCTGGAACGGAGGAAGGAGCAGTACAGCCCCGAGGGGGAGAAAAACACACCGATACTACTGCTGATGGATGAATTTTCTCGCTTTGGCAAGCTGGAACAGATTACTTCTGCAATGTCTACACTGCGAAGCAAAAAGGTTAATATCTGCCTGATCATCCAGAGTATCGCACAGCTGGACAAAATCTATGGGGAATATGATCGCCGGATCATCCTCGACAATTGCCAATTTAAGGTGATTCTGCGTGCCAATGATTCGGATACACAGAAATATTTCAGCGAACTGATCGGAACCCACATTCATCTGCAACGTAGTATAAACGAGCAGGTGAACAAGCATTTCAAAGCGACTGGATACAGCAAACAGCTTAGTGAAGTGCGGGAATTTATCATGCAGCCCCACGAACTGGCGACATTACAGGATGTACTGCTGCTATCTCCGGAAGGCTTTTTCCAGTTCAGAAAATTCAAAATATATGAAGAGAACATGAAAGCTTGTTTTTTCATGCCCCAAGAAGTTTTGCATCTTACAGCCGAATTCGTGGAGGCGGATGTATATGTGGATGAACAGGAATGCCAGATAGTATCTGTTGTTCTATTAGATAAGCCAGATCATCCATTATTTAGAAATGAAGGTGCCACCATGTTGAAACTTGATGAACGAAGTGCAAACGCAAATCGCCGTATGAAGGAAGCAGAGCGGCAGAAGCGAGTAAAGAATCGGGAAGAGAAAGAAGCACAGAATCGCAGGAATCAGCGACGCAACTTCCTGATCGGAGAACTGGTGACAAAGTACTTTCCCTCTGTGGCTGCTATTCAACCTGGGACACAGTTCGAAAATCTGGAGGCGATCCTATATGTCCTGTCTATAGATGTAGAACTCATAGATGATCTGAAAGACAGAGCTACAAAGCTTGTTTCTGACGATCCAAATGGAGAGTGGCGTTTGGCCTGAAAATAAGGAGGGGTCCACTTACACATTGCATCTATTTCAGAAGGAAGGAGAGAGCTTTTTGGCAAATTATCATTTTGAAGTGTCCATTATCAGCCGCGGCAAAGGACGTTCTGTTACTGGTGCGGTCAGTTATATCTGTGGGCGGAAATTGCATGATAAATATCGCAACCAAACATACCGGAATCCTCGAAAGGATGTAGTATGGCAAAAGGTGTTTTTGCCAGCAGATGTACCACAGAAATATGGAGAGTTTCAATATCTGTGTGATGAGATAGAGCGGGCTGAAACACGCTGGGATGCCCGTACTGCACGGCTGTTTATCGGCTCGTTACCCAATGAGCTTTCGCCAGGAGAGTTGGTCCGGATCGTCCATGAGTTTATTGATAGCAACTTTGTTTCCCAAAACTTATGCGTGATTGCTGCAATCCACAGAGGATACAATGCAGAGTCTCCATCCCACAACAATCCTCATGTTCATATTATTGTTCCTACCAGAACAATCGGAGCAGATGGCTTCAGCAAAAGGAAAGACCGTGAGCATGACAAAAAACGGTATATGGATATCTGGCGAGAACAGTGGGCGGATGTGCAGAACCGAGCCTATGAACGCAATCAAATGGATATTCGAGTCAGTCATGAAAGTCTCGCGGCGCAGGGGAAACGAAACCGTGAGCCGACAATCCACCTCAGCCGCATTGATTGGCAGAGGGAACAACGGGGGGAACGCACTCTTGCCGGTGATCGAAAGCGTAAAATCCAGGAGCACAACCGTGAGAAGGATGCACGGAGATGGGAAATGGAACTGTCACGTTAAACGCATACGAGATTGAAATAACCATATATTCTCTCTTTGCGGAGGTGAAAAATTATGGAAAAAAGTGTTCTTAAACTGGAACGCAGCACGGATAAGGGGTCTACATTTCGGACGATCTTCAAAACCCGTCACGGCAGGGTGGTTTTTCTGTCCGTGCAGCTCCGAGATTCGTATTGTACCATACAGGACTGCTTTTATCTGGACCGCAATCAGGGACGGGCGGCGCCTGCACGTTATAGTGCCAGACCCAAAATGCTCCGAACCATCCAATTTCCGGCGGAACAACTGCTATCAGTCATAGAAGCTGAGCTGGACAAAAAATTCTATGGTGTCATATACACCCAGAATGAAAACACCGGCTTGCCGCTGGATGCCTATATCCAGAAAAAAGCAGAACAGGAAAAACGCAAATACCGTTTCCTGATTATGGTGGGAGAAGGAGAGCGTCACAGTGACCTGCCGATTCGTTTACGTACACGTCTAAAAAATAAACTTCATCGATCAATCTATGTAGAATTGGCCTACTACAAGGAGGGACAAGGAGTCGTCAAACAGTGTTGCTACTACGACCGGCAGTACAAGTGGCTGGAACATCAGGTCTTACCACCTATGCTGATCAGTTGCTTCTTTCCTTACACGAAACAGGGCATTTTGACCCTGCTGAACCATGAAATATGCTGTGATTTTACGCATATTCTGGTAACGGACGGAATCGATCTGGATTCCAACCACACCCCTCTGTGCGGGGCAGTTTAGGAGGTATTGAGATGGCAAAGCTGCTGGAAGAGTATACTGATGTCAAAGCAGTCCGGCATCGGGTGGAGCATATCACGCTCCCCCAGGAAGATCAAATCCATAAGGAGAGGATGATGGAGGAGCTGACCCACATATTGGTTAAGAGAACAAAAATGCCAGCCTGAGCAAAATCATTCTATGAGCAGGAGAGGAGGTGTCATATATGATCGTTCTGTACGCGCGAAAATCAGTAGAGCGGGAAAACAGCATCAGCTGTGAGACGCAGATTGAATACTGCAAAATGATGATGAAACCCGAGGAACGGGGCGAAAAGGTCGAGATTTTTGTAGACAATGGCTTTTCTGGCGGTAATATCAATCGAGATGGCTTTCAGAATATGATGAAGCTGGTCCGCCAGGGGAAAGTCAGCAAGGTCATCGTCTATAAGCTGGACCGAATCAGCCGCTCTCTGTCTGACTTTATGAATATCCTGCAAGAATTCAAGGAACATAAAGTGGAGTTTGTATCCTCTCAGGAATCATTTGACACCTCTTCTCCCTATGGGGAACTGATTGTTAAGATCCTGATGGTATTTGCGGAATTTGAGCGGACTTCCATTATCAATCGTGTTACCCAGGCCTATGCGCACCGCAGCGAGATGGGTTTCTATATGGGAGGCCGCAGACCGTATGGATTTGAATTGGTGCCTGCTATCATCCACAATGTCAAAACAAAAAAGCTCAATCCCATTCCTGCCGAGGCCGAGCAGGTGCGATATATCTTCGAAGTCTATGCGCAGGAAAATGTGTCGCTTCGGAGATTGCAGGATCTTCTGATTGCGGAGGGCAAGCAGCCAGTGAACGGAAGCCACTGGACCACAGCAAAGCTCTCTACGCTGCTGAGAAATCCCATCTACGTCAGAGCCGATTCTGATATTTACGATTATTACGACAGGCAGGGAACACAGATTACCACGGATCTCTCTCTGTTCACCGGTGAGTATGGGGCCCAGCTGTACGGGCATACCAAGCACGATTCTGCCAATTCCGACTGGTCGGACATGAAACTGGTGCTGCTAACCCATCCCGGTCTGGTGGATTCTGATATCTGGCTCAAATGTCAGAGAAAGCTGGAGAAGAACCGGCAAATCACCAACAGCTACAGCAACCCCACCAGCTGGCTGGCTGGGAAAGTGATATGTGAGCAGTGCGGACATACCATGACCACCATCAAGGGAAAGCCTACTCAATCCGGTGAGGTACGGCGGTACTTCAACTGTACTGGAAAATCCCATAAGAAGATCTGTCCCGGCCCAAAGGGGTCTGTCTATGCGGAGGATCTGGAGAACATGGTTTACGACTGCATTGCAGAAAAACTGGCAGATCTGAAGCAAACCGGGCATCGCAGCCGAAACGTGGAGCGTGGGGAAATCAATGATCTGAAGCTGAAGATCAAGGCGATCGAGCAACAGGAAAAGCAGTTATTGGACACAATGCTAACTGGTGGATTTAATGATGCCCTACTGACCATCGCCAATCAAAAGGCAACTCAGCTCAAACAAGACCGATTGGCCTTGTATACACGGATAGAGGAATTAAACAGCAGAAAGGAGGAAACGGATGTTGTCGTCAATTTGGCAAAGTCCTGGCAAACCGCTGACTACCAGCGAAAGAAGGCCGTTGCGATGATTATGATACATAAGATCCTGATCCGGGAAGATGGCAGCATACAGATCATCTGGAACCTATAGCAAACCGTCAGGGCATCGTGGCCCCGACGGTTTGTTTTTTGACTGCCGCCATTCATCTTGACAGAAAATAGGTTGGTGGGCTACAATTTAATCATAGAAGGCTACACACAGGAGGATAAGACATGATCCTATATCACGGAAGCAAAACCATCGTGGAGTCTCCGGAAATCCGGATTCAAAAGTACAATAAGGATTTCTATTTTGGCTTTTACTGCACGCTGTTCCCGGAACAGGCCATTCGCTGGGCCATCCGTTTTGATGGGGTCGGATATTTGAATGAGTATTGCTATACACCCCATGATAGCCTGAAGATCAAGCAGTTTCCGGAGATGTCAGAGGAGTGGCTGGATTTTATCGTGGCCTGCCGGTTGGGAAAGCCACATGATTACGATATTGTGGAAGGTCCCATGGCGGACGATACGATTTTTAACTATGTTCAGAACTTTGCAGACGGGAAAATCAGCCGGGAGGCTTTCTGGGAGCTGGCCAAGTTTAAACGGCCCACCCATCAGATCAGCTTCCATACCGCCCGTGCTTTGACAACGCTGTCCTTTGTGAAGGCAGAGGAGGTGCGCGATGAAGAATAACAGCGCCCTGTTTTACACGTGCAGCCTGATCGAGTATATCGGCCGGGATCGGAAGCTGAAACGCTCGGAGGTTGTCCATGCTTTGGGGGAGAGCGCCATCCGGCGAATTTATCGCTATGCCGATGTGTTCCACTGTGAGCCCATCGAAAAGACAGCAGATGACTTTATCACCAATCTGAATATCCCGGAGGGGGACTTTGACAATGTAGCCTCCTGCCGCTACACGGTGCCGGACTACTGGACCATTGGCGAGGTCTATGAGCGGCTGATCGAGGATCTCTCTGGCAGCAGGGCAGAGGATGTTCTGAAAAATCTGATGGATGTCTATACCTCCTGGATCGACGGCGTGATCTCCAACTACAACAGCGATTTCTACTACCAGTCCCGGGAGTATATTCTGGAATGCTATCGAGAGGGCAGAGTCTGTGCCTGAAAAGCTATACTGGCAGGTGCCCAGACCGGTCAGCCGGTAAAACACAAGAGCATTGACGATGATGCAGAGATCAACCACAACCGGGACCGGGTTGCCCAAAAGCCTTGGCAAGCCGGTTTGATTCGGACCGAGTATATCAACCGTGAGGATGTATATCTGGCATTTTCCATGGCGAAATGACACTGGCAAAGATAAAATGTAAGGATGTGAATGCAAATGCTGAATACTGTAACTGATGCCTATGCTGGCGCCATACAATCCTATACGAAGTTTACTGCCTCCAACCGGCTTTCCGACGGAACCTGCTTGCAGACAATTTCCCAAGACACACAAACCACGGAACAGACTTCCCGGTACGACAAGCTGGAACTGTCACAGGAGCAGAGCCAAGTCACATTGGATGTACCTGATGAAATTACCTGTGAGATTCCAAGAGCATGGACCATTATGGGTGAAACAATGGAAAGTTTTAACGATCATCTGCAATGGAGCCTGGAGGAAGCGGACAGGAAGAATCTCTCCTTTGGTGACCGGCTGACATTTCTGAAAGAAGAAGGTCAGAAATGGGTGGAGGATAAACGGCAAAATGACCCGGAAATGTTTGCGGCATGGCTGCAAATTAACAAAAGCCATATCCAGGCAGGTGAAGCCCATTTGGTGGGGCTGCCCGCCGACTTTACCATGGAAGATTACAACTTTTATGTAAAAGAGCCGTTTTCTGCTTGGGCATAATAAAGGGAGATATCTCCACGCTTGAGGAGAGAAAATTTCATGTGTTAGCTGACGTAGTCCAGAGAGCATTTGCTCTCTGGACTGTTTTTGTCTGCGCAAAACGATAGCCCAAGGAGCATATCTCCCTGGGCTATCGTTTTATGCTACAGCAAAGAATGGGGTTTGTTTCCCCTGATTAGTGGGATCTTGAACTGGCTGCTCCTGGGCTGCACGGGTGCTGGTACGGGTGGTACCACCGGACACGTAAACCTTGCCGCACTCCGGACAAATGGCCGTGTGATAGGTCACCGATTGAGAGACAACCTCCCGATCCTCCCGTTGGGCCTTGGCCTGTTCCCGAACCACGTGCTCCTGCTCATGGCCCCGCACGGCTGCCGCCGCCTGCTCCGGTGCCACGTTGGTGGGCGTCTTGAAGGAGACTCCCGGATCGTTGGAGCCGTCCTGATATTTCCGCTCCTTACAGGTCTGGCACTCGCTTTCTTTCATGACCTCCTGGGCAGATTTGGACTGTTCCACTTCCGCATTCAGTTCTTCTTCGCTGAGATATTGGATGCGGCCGCGTACCGCCATCTCAACAGGGTCGGCGCCTTCCCGGTAATTGGAGACAGCCGCTGCACCGGTCAATGTGACGGCGCTGGGCTGGTCCCGGCTGACTGCGGGAGCAGGCGTCACCGGGGTAACCGGCTGATCTGTGGCGCGAGGCTGTGCACGGGACACAACGGTGGTCTGGCCAGCCGCGGCAGTCCGTCCCCAATAGGCACTGGACGCACCCCAACCAACTCCATATAGACCAAGCATATTCTGCACCTCCTTTCGGGGCCAGCAGACTTTCGCCTGCTGCGTCTGTTCTTTTTGTAGTTTCATTATATCGCAAAATCAGTAATGTGCAAGACCAATGCCAAAATTTTCATGACAATCGCTTACTTAACTTCGTATGGTTCGCTTCACCAAAGCGCTGGAAGTGGACGATTTCCCGTTCCCGCAGGAACTTGATGGCGTCGTTCACATCGGGGTCATCAGACAGCCGCAGGATATTGTCATAGGTTTTCCGGGCTTTCTGCTCGGCTGCCATATCCTCCGACAAATCGGCAATGGGGTCGCCGCTGCACTGCATACCGGCAGCGCTCCAGGGAGTGCCGGAGGCCGCGGCAGGGTAGACGGCGGCAGTATGGTCCACAAAATAGGGAGCGAACCCCTTGGATTTGATCTGCTCCTCGGTGAGGTTACGAGTCAGCTGGTGGACAATGGTGCCAATCATCTCCAGGTGTCCCAGTTCTTCTGTACCGACAAAGGGTTCAAAATGGAACATCCATACTTTTTCAATGGTATAGTTGCTGGTAGAATGCGGCCAAGGGTCACTCTGCCAGATGCAGCTGTTGTTCTAACTGCTGTAAAAATAACTCCGCTGGTTTGGAGAACAGTTGAGACCTCTTCCAAACCAGATACATCCCCAGTTCCAGGCGGGGCTCCAAAGGTCGGAAGCAGAGACTGCTGCCGGTGGTATTGATGAGTTTATCCAAGGCGAAAGCATACCCCATACCCTCGTCCACCATCAGCGAAGCATTGTAAATCAGATTGTAGGTGGCGACGGTATGCAGTTCCGACGGTTCTCGCCGCAGCCACCGAAAAAGTCCACTTTTATTATCCACCTGACGGGACAGAATCAATGGTTGATTCCAAAGGTCTTCAGGAGTAACAAATGGTTTTTGCGCTAATGGACTGTCACGCCGCATTAAAACGCCCCAGGTGTCCCGCATGGGAAGTTCCAGATAGTGATATTTTGTTTTATCAATATCGCCCAGGAGCATACCAAAATCCAGCAGTCCCTTGTCCAGTTGTTCACAGACATCCGCAGCATCGTCACTGACGATGTGGAACTGTACCGCCGGATATTGTTCCTGCAGAAGGCGGGCAGCCCTGGCAATCTGCCGGACACCGTCGGTTTCCCCAGTACCGATATAGATATCTCCGCTGACGGTTTCCGGAGATTGCATGATCTCCTTTTCCGTCCGTCCCACCAGGTCCAGAATCTCCTGGGCCCGCTTCCGAAGATGCAGCCCCTCCTCGGTCAGGGTGATGGTTCGGCCACCTCGAATCATCAGCTGCTTTCCCAGCGTCTCCTCCAGCTCTTTGAGCTGCCGGGAGAGGGTAGGCTGGGTCAGGTGCAGCGATTGGGCCGCCGCCGAGATGTTCTGCTCCCGAGCCACCGCAAGAAAATACTGCAAAACCCGCAATTCCATGGATACCGCCTCCTTACCGTTTCCAGTATACCGCCTTTACCGCAGACTGGCAAGTTTCGCGTACAGATACCCCGCATCGACTTTGGGCAGCACCTCGTTTTGTTTTACAATCGGTGAAAAATCTGCTATACTATGGGTGTAGATCCACCGGACGAAAAAGGGGAGTGGTCACAATGCAGCAATACGGCAATATCAGCGGTGTTTCCGATGTGGCAGCCTTTGAAATTGCTCCAACGTATATTGATGTCAAATTTCATAATTCTTCCAGAGTCTATCGGTATTCCTATACGTCAGCCGGAGAAAGTCATGTGGAAACCATGAAGCAGCTGGCAGCCCAGGGGTATGGATTAAACGCCTATATCAACAGAATGGTACGGTATCGATATGAAAAATGAAATGCTTGCATATACGTATGTCCGGCAAGGGGAGTTTGCATTGCGGCAAAAGCCCACGCCGGTGCTGGAGCAGGACCGGGACGCCATCGTGCGGGTAACCCTCAGCAGTATCTGTACCAGCGATCTGCATATTAAACACGGGTCCGTTCCCCGGGCGGTACCGGGTATCACCGTGGGCCATGAGATGGTTGGCGTGGTGGAACAGGTGGGCAGTGCAGTCACCACACTCCGTCCCGGCGATCGGGTAGCGGTCAATGTGGAGACTTTCTGCGGCCAATGCTTTTTCTGTCAGCACGGCTGGGTCAATAACTGTACAGACCCCAACGGCGGTTGGGCGCTGGGCTGTCGGATTGACGGCGGGCAGGCGGAATATGTGCGGGTGCCCTATGCTGACCAGGGATTGACAAAAATTCCTGACAACGTGACGGATCTTCAGGCTTTATTGGTAGGTGATGTATTGGCCACCGGCTATTGGGCTGCCAAGATTTCGGAGATTCAGCCCCAGGATACGGTTCTGATTTTAGGTGCAGGCCCCACCGGTCTTTGTACGCTGCAATGCGTCCGGCTTCACCGCCCTCATTGTATCCTTGTGTGTGACAAAGATGTGGAACGTTTGGCCTTTGTCCGCCGCCACTATCCGGAGGTCATAGCCGTTTTGCCGGACGAACTGCCGGCAGCAGTTCAACAGCACAGCGCGCACGGTGGTGCTGATGTGGTGCTGGAAGTGGCAGGCAGTTCCGACACGTTCCGTATGGCTTGGGAATCCGCTCGCCCCAATGGCATCGTCACAGTAGTGGCCCTGTATGATGGGCCCCAAGTGCTGCCCTTGCCGGAGATGTACGGCAAAAACCTGACTTTTAAAACAGGCGGAGTAGACGGTTGCCATTGTCAGAAAACCTTGTCGCTGATTGCGGAGGGGAAACTGGATACCACACCGCTGATCACACACCAATTCCCACTGGCTGAAATTGAACAGGCCTATGCACTGTTTGAAGCGCGGCGGGACGGCGTCATCAAAGTAGCGATTCAATGCAGCTGATTCAGAATAATATTGGATGGAAAACCGACTCTGCTTTATATGCAGAGTCGGTTTTGTCATTATTTCCGGCGGCGCAGCCATCGCACTACCAACACAATCAGCACAATGATTCCGACAAGGCCCAACACGGACAGCAGCATCTCGGTTTGACCGGTTACAAAGACAACAGTTGGGCCGTCAGCGCCGCCAATGACGCCGAGAGAGGCTAAAAACGTGGAAGAAATCTGCACTGGAATGCTCCTTTCTGGTTGTTAAGTTCAGTATTTCAGTACAAAGTAGATTACATAGACCCAACTGAGCAGCCCATGGAAAATTGCCCATCCCACAGAGTGCCAGTTGACATAGCTGATCACCATGGCCAAGGCACTGCCAAAGGTGATACCGGTTTTGACAGTTTTGCGGACGGTGTACTGTTTCTGTTTCGTCTC
The DNA here is from genome assembly GCA_944385365.1 of uncultured Oscillospiraceae bacterium. Taxonomy (GTDB): domain Bacteria; phylum Bacillota; class Clostridia; order Oscillospirales; family Oscillospiraceae; genus Avoscillospira_A. The sequence continues at coordinate 18,202 of CALWWW010000002.1, forward strand.
TTCCATGGGTTTGCCTCCTGAACTTGTGATATACACATCAACATCATAACACAATTTACGAATTTGCAAGAACAGATATGGGATGGCCTTTTTGGTCAATTTAGACGGTTACACCGCATAAGTTGGACCGAAAGGAGGCAGGGGACATGTCCAAACAATTTGCAAAACTGGAGGGAATTCTCCAGGACCATTCCATTACGCCGGAGACAGATGCGGTCTTTTTATTCCATCTGAAAAAAGCGCTGCTGCTGGCTTTGAAAGAGCAGGGGCAGCTCAGCGCTATGCAATGCCGCGCGGCCTGTGAACGTCTGGAGCGGCAGCAGCGCAGCGCCATCTGGCCAGCACCGGTTCCAGGAGAATCGGTATGATCTATGTCGCCAGCTATTGCCGGGTATCCACCGACCACGAAGACCAACACAATTCGTTTGCGTCACAACAGCGATATTTTCGAGACTATATCCAGCACCATCCTGATTGGGAATTGTATGCCGTTTATGCTGATGAGGGTATCACCGGAACCAGCACCAAAAAACGCACCCAGTTCAATCGAATGATGGAAGATGCCTACGCCGGAAAATTTCAGTTGATCCTGACCAAGGAGGTCAGCCGGTTTTCCCGTAATATTCTCGATACCATCGCCTATACACGGGAGCTGAAAGCATTGGGGGTCGGCGTTCGCTTTCTTTTGGATGGTATCTGTACGCTGGACTCCGACGCCGAGCTCTATCTGTCCATTATGGCATCCATGGCCCAGGAGGAAAGCCGCAAGACCTCCAGCCGGGTCACCTGGGGACAGACCCGGCAAATGGAAAAAGGCGTGGTCTTCGGCCATTCTCTACTGGGGTATACCGTACAGAACGGAATACTCACTATAGAACCAGACGGTGCGGAGCTGGTTCGGCAGATTTTTGAACTGTATGCCGTGAAGCAAATTAGTACGGCGGAGATTGCACGAATTTTGACTCAGGAGGGCCACCTGACACATAGCGGCCGCAGGAAGTGGACAGCCAATGGTGTGCTCAAAATTTTGAAAAATGAGAAATATGTGGGAGACCTGGTGCAGAAAAAGACATATACACCGGATTATCTGTCCCACGAAAAGCGAAAAAATACCGGGGAAATCCCGCTGATTTGCATAGAAAACCACCATACGCCCATTGTCAGCCGTGAACTCTGGAATATGGCACAGTCACGAATGGCAAAGAACCGGAAGCAGCCCGGCAGCGGCGGACAGTCCAATCGATACATCTTCTCTGGGAAAATTCATTGTGGGCAATGCGGCGGTGTGTTTGTGGGGCGGTTTCGGTATGCCAGGAATGGTACCAAAACGCGCCGATGGTGCTGCAATACGGCGGCAAGAGACGGCTCGAACGCCTGTTCTGTGGGGAAGCTGGTCCGGGACGATGACGCTATGCACATGCTGCGCACGGCGCTCATGCAGTTGCACATGGACCGTGATGCGGTGATCGCTCAAGTTGCCGCGCTGGCTATGGAGGTGATTCGAGCTGATGCATGGGACTTGGCAGAGGACCCGGAACGGCTGGATGCTGAGATGGCACAAATCCGGCGCAAAAAAGAAGCCGCCATGGACGCCTGCTTTTCCGGTCAGATCACTATGGAGGATTTGACGGCCATGCAGCGGCGGTATGCACAGCAGTTACAGCAGCTGGAGCAGCGGCAGGCAAAAGCCCGGCAACTGCAAGCAGCCGGACAAGACTTGGAGCAGCGAAAAACCGAGATTGCAGCACAGCTCCAGTCCATCCTGTGTTTGGAGACTGAGAGTGAAGTATTCTGCAAGTCCATTCTCGAGCGGCTGACCGTATGGAAGGATCGCCATATGGAACTACAGCTGCAGTATTTGCCTCAGGTGTTCTGCTTTAGGGAATAACGGCTTGTGTGTTGAATAAACAGCTGTTCTGTGCTACAGTATCTTTGCATGGATTTGACCGGTGGGGTTTCTTTTTGATGCTTCTGTACCGATGTCGGTCAGCAAACCCTTCAACTCCGGGAAGGGCATGGAATACCGCTGGGACAGATAGCGCAGGGAAGCGCCCAATTCTCCGTCAGGCCCGCCGTATTGGGTCAGTATGATGGTAGCCAGATCTGGATTGGTATGGGCGATACGTACCGGGTATTGGAGTTTTTTTTCATAAACAAACATTACTTGGTACCTCCATCCTTCACATAATCCCAGGGCCAGGGGTCTTGCAGCCAGACATATTTTCCATCCGTGACACCGTCGCTTTGCTGCAAGGGACCGTATTTTGCTTCATAAGTCCGGCGTCCCTGCTCATAAAGGTCGGTGTACTGCTGGAACAGCTTGGTGGCTTCCGCATCATTTTGGTGGGTATCCAAATAGAGTCCCAGTTCGTGCATGGCGAAGCTTAGCGCCATCAATTCACCCAGAGGTGTATTTTTCTCCGTCCGGTTGACGAGCCCCATAAAGGGTAAATCCAGTCCGGGAAACAACGTGCCGCGAATCAGGGCTTTAGGGGCTTGGTAGGTCTCGGCATTTTCCCGCTGAAAGGGAACAAAGGGGTTCGCCAGGGGTGCACAGGCCGGCAGACAACCGTTTTTGTCATTACATGTGGCCGGTCGGATCACAGTGGTATCCAATGAAGATTCCTCCTTCTGTCATACTGCTGGGGAGTTCCCCACGATGCAGTCTATGCCAACGGCTTTCGACGCGTTCCAACGGCGGCAGCTTTTGGCATATTGGCGCCGGATGGCCGTATGCTGTAGAGGGGTGATATGAATGAAAAAACCACTGGCTCTATGGCTTGGATGCCTGATTCTTTTTATCGGCTTGACGCTGGCTGGACTGCACTCCGGAAGCCGCACCACCCGCAGCGGCATGGCGGCGGTTCTGGGCAGTACGGCAGATGGTTATACAGTGGTGGTAGATGCCGGTCACGGCGGGGAGGACGGCGGCGCTACATCCATTTCCGGCGTACAGGAGAGCCAGATCAACCTGGAGATTGCCCGCCGGACGGATGCGTTTCTGGCCTTTCTGGGGTTCCCGACAAAAATGATCCGGGAAAGCGATACCGCCATCTATGACGCCCCGGCGGAGACCATCAGTGAGAAGAAAGCATCCGACCTAAAAAACCGGGTCCAGATCGCCAACCAAACACCGGGAGCGCTCCTGGTCAGCATCCATCAAAATATGTTTGAAGATGGACGCTACTCCGGCGCACAGGTGTTTTACGCCGCAACCGACTCCAGTCGGGAACTGGCAGAGCGGATACAGGAAACGCTGCGTAACGCAGTGGCACCGGATAACCAGCGGCAGGTCAAACCGGCGGAAACCGTCTATCTGATGAATCATATCCAATGCCCCGGCATCCTCATTGAATGCGGATTTCTCTCCAATGAGGCGGAGGACCTGCTGTTGCAGGACGGGGATTACCAAAAGAAACTGGCCCTGGCCATTGGCGTCGGCGTCAACGGCTGGGCTGCAGAGGAGCAGAACGAACGTGAAGTCTAAGACCATTTATTTTTGTACCAGCTGCGGCAATGAGACTATGAAGTGGCAAGGGCGGTGTCCAGCCTGCGGCGCGTGGAATTCCATTGAGGAATACAAGGAGCAGAAATCGCCTTTGCCCAAAGCGGCTTCTCCTGTCCGGGGAACCGCTCGGAAGCCCCGGACCCTGGCAGAGGTGGAGGGGACCGACGAGATTCGGTTTTCCACCGGTTCTCCCGAGCTGGACCGGGTTCTGGGCGGCGGAGCCGTCAAGGGTTCGCTGGTTTTGGTGGGCGGTGCACCGGGTATCGGCAAATCCACACTGCTGCTGCAAATCTGCCGTCATGTTTGCCAGGAACATACTGTACTGTATGTCTCCGGCGAAGAAAGTGAGCGGCAGCTGAAAATGCGGGCGCAGCGGTTGAACGTGGACAGTGAAAAGCTGCTGGTTTTGTCGGAAACCAGTATGGGAGAAATTCTCAGCGCCGTCAGCGAGGTACAGCCTGATATTCTCATTGCCGATTCCATCCAGACGTTGTATGACGCCGACAGTACTTCCGCGCCGGGCAGTATTTCCCAGGTCAAGGACTGCACCATGTCTCTGATGCGGCTGTCTAAAACATATGGCATCACGGTGTTTGTGGTGGGCCATGTCAATAAGGAAGGCGCCATTGCCGGTCCAAAGGTTCTGGAACATATGGTGGACTGCGTCCTGTATTTTGAAGGAGACCGCAGCACCAACTACCGCCTTTTACGGGCGGAGAAGAACCGTTTCGGCTCCACCAATGAACTGGGCGTCTTTGAAATGATCGACACGGGCTTGAAAGAAGTCCCCAATCCCTCGGAACTGCTGCTGGCAGGCCGTCCCTTGAACACTCCAGGTACATGCGTAGCCTGTGCTATGGAGGGGACACGGCCGGTGCTGGCGGAGGTGCAGGCATTGGTGACGGCAACCACCTTTAATGTGCCTCGCCGGACCACAGACGGCTTTGACTATAACCGAGCAGCGCTGCTGCTGGCCGTCATGGAAAAGCGCGGTGGAATGAATCTGTCGGCCTGTGACGCCTATATCAACGTCATCGGTGGTCTGCGGCTCGATGAGCCGGCAGCAGATTTACCGGTAATTCTGGCGGTAGCCTCCAGCTTTCGGGACAGTCCCATCTCGGACGCCCTGGCGGCTGTGGGGGAAGTGGGACTGACCGGTGAAATTCGGTCTGTGTCCAATCTTCCCCAGCGATTGACGGAAATTGCCCGTCTGGGCTTTACCAAGTGCATCATTCCCCGGCAGGGAACGGAGCAGTTGATCGCGCCGAAAGGCGTGGAACTGCTGCGGGTCCGCAATATACGGGAAGCCATCGAAATTGCGCTGTAAGCAGCAAAAAACGCTCGGCCCCAGTGGCCGAGCGTTTTTGCTGTCAGGAGGGAATCAAGCGATTCAGCAGGCTGACATAATAAGAGTTGTTGATCATGAAAGGATAGTTGATCACCAGCAGATCGTCCACGCCCTGCGCCTTGGCAAAGGCAGGCAAATCCAGACTGGGCTTACCATCCTGATTAAACTGCCGGGGGTCGATGACAATGATCTTGCTGTAATGGCTGGTGAGGAAGGGCACAAAGGCATTGCCGTAGGACTCTTTCAGCACCATGCAGACCGGGCCGTCCTCAACGGCTGTCTCCACCACGCATACCGGCGTATCACCGCCGATGAAGCACAGATACTTGTTGGACACATTTTCCGCCAGTTTGGTATAAACTACGCTGATGGCAATTCCATCGGACAGCGTGGCGTCGGAATAATATTTGGCGTGGGTCTCCACAATGGGCAGATAATACGTCAGTGTGTCGGGGTTCTCTTTGAGGGCCTGGCTCTGAGGGTACTTCTGCGTATAGGTGTACATGGAGCCCAGGAAATTCTCATAAGTGCCGGTCTTAAACTGGTCCAGGGGAACCGGGTCGAAGCCCGTAGCCTTGCAGTACTGGGTATAGGCATAATAAGCGCCCAATGCAGTCCAGTGGTGATCGGTACGGAAATAGATATACTCGTCGGCATGGTTCCGCAGTGCTGAGTATGCGTCCACGGTCACAATAGAATCATTCATAGCGCCGTAGCACCGTTCAATCATGTCCTTTTGGGAGTGGGAACCGGTGTGGAAGCTTTCCGGGGAGTAGAATTCACCGGAGTTGGGCGTCACCAGGGAAATGGTACGCACATCGGAGCCCAATGCCTGGGACAGATTGTTGACCGCATCGGCATAGGAGTCAATGACCTCATTGTTTGCCGTAGGAATATCCATGGCGTTATCGCCATCAACGTAAATCGTACCGATGGCCGTACCTTCATTCTCAGCCGGAACGTCGATCTCCGGCGGCGTTGTGGTTTCGTCCTCAGCATTGCCGGTAGAGGGCGTTTGCTGCTCCGATGTATCAGTCGAAGGATCTGTGGTCTCTGGAGCAGAGGTACTGCCGGAATCTTCGAGATTGTTGAGGGCATTCTCCACATCGTGGAGCGACTCGCCGCCCTGTTCCGCGCCGCCGTTAAAATCGATAGCCAGATAGTTGTTGTCGCCGCCGCCGGAGTAATAATAAAACTTATTCAACTCCTGATTCAGGGGCATCAGCTTTTCCCGGAACGGAAATGTATCCGTATAGTAAGATTCCAGCTGCTGTACATAGGAACCGTCCAGCAGGGCGCTCCAGGAGAATTTAGGCTTTTCAATCTTGCGGTTTTCACCGGCCAAAACCGTGGGGTCCGTATCCAGCAGGGAAATAGCGCCGACGGCGGTCAGCACAGCCAGCAGAGCGCCCATCAGACAGATATACAGTTTTTTCATGGGAACACCTCCCGTCAGAAGCGGAAATAGAGGAACGGGTTAAAGCTGGAACCGATAAGGGAGACAACCGACAGGCCCAGCAGCACCAGATCGAATACGTAGACAACAATGGTATAAACAATACGTTTTTTAGGCTTGGCCTTGGGATTTTCCATGCAAATACCGCTGAAGACCATGCCGATAAAGCGGGGAATGGGCGTGCTGCCCAGAATGCAGACCAGCAGCAGCGGCAAATTGTTCAGCAGTGTAATATTCATCTGTGTGTCGGTGAAGCCCGTACCCACCTGACCAAAGAGCAGTCCAAAGGTTTGGCCCAACTGGGTCAAATCCGTGCAGTAGAACAGAACCCAGCCCAGAATCACCAGGAAAAAGGTTCCCAGGCACCGCAGGACCGTTGGGATCTTCTCCAGTACATGGGGGATGGACTTTTCAATATACAGCAGGACGAAGAAGTACAGGCCCCACAGGGCAAAGTTCCAGCTGGCGCCGTGCCACAGACCGGTCAATGTCCAAACGATCAGCAGATTGAGAACATGGTGACGGCGATTGCCGCCCAGGGGGATATAGACATAATCCCGGAAGAAGCTGCCCAGAGAGATATGCCAGCGGCGCCAGAATTCTGTGATCGAACGGGACATATAGGGCAGGTCGAAGTTTTCCGAGTAGCGGAAACCGAACACACGGCCCAAACCGATGGCCATATCCGAATAGCCGGAGAAGTCAAAATAGATTTGGAACGTGTACATCAGAATTCCCAGCCAGCCGCCCAATGTGGTAGTGGCCGACAGTGTGCCGCCAAGGAGCTGTGTAGCCACCTGACCAGCATAGTTGGCCAGGAGAACCTTTTTCGCCAGGCCAATGCAGAATCGCAGCAGTCCATAGAAAATGCTGGCATAGTTAATTTTCCGCTGGGACAGCTGAGGCTCAATCTCCGAGTATCGGACAATGGGGCCTGCAATCAGCTGCGGGAACAGGGAAACGTACAGCAAAAAGTTCCGGTAGGAGCGCTGGACCTCCACCTGGCCCCGATAAACGTCAATGACATAGGAAAGGGTCTGGAACGTATAAAAGGAAATACCAATGGGCAGAGACACCTGGGGAGCAGTCAAATGCAATCCCAGGAGGTTCAGGTTTTCCACAAAAAATCCGATGTACTTGAAATAGCCCAGCAAGGAGAGGTTAAAGATGACGGAAAGAATCATCCATAGCTTTCCTTTGGGGTTGTCCGGGCCGTTGATCAGCCTGCCGATCAGATAATTTATAAAGGTGGAGAAGAGTAGAAGCAGCACATACAGCGGCTCGCCCCAGGCGTAGAAATAGAGGCTGAATACCACCAGCACCCAGTTTTTATAGGAAATGGAAGGTCTTGCAAAATACAGCAAAACACAGGCTGGCAAGAACAGAAACAAAAAAATCAAGCTGGAGAAAACCATGGACGCCCGTCCCTTCACAAATTTACATAATCACAGACCAAAGGGGGCTGCTGTGATCTATGCTATCAAAGTATGACGAAAAAAGCAACTATCAATTTGAATTTTTTCCGGAGAAATTTACGATATTCCCCAGTAAATTACGGTTTAATGGGCAAAAAGCTACAAAAGAGTGACAAAAGAAAAAAAGGTGACAAAACCGAAGGCAAAAACCTTTAAAAAGTTACAGCTCTTAGAAGAAACCAAGCAAAACAATGTAATCCAACATAAAACTTGATTTTTTTAGAATAGCGGATATAATGAAGAGGAGAGAACAATCTGCGGGAATTTGATCCGCACAGGATAAGGTGGGACCATATGCTTGCAATCGAACGAAAAAACGAGATTCTCAATAAGCTGCGGCTGGAGCAGCGGGTACTGGTAAGCCAACTGGCGGCACACTACGGTGTGACAGAAGAGACCATCCGCCGAGACCTGGACAAGCTGGAAAAGGAGGGCTATGCCACCAAGACGTATGGCGGCGCCATATGGGGAAACAGCACCAAAACGGATTTGTCCTATACCATCCGCAACAAAACCAACGTGGAGGCCAAGCGAACCATTGCCAAACTGGTGTGCAGCCAAATCGTCGATGGAGACCATATCATGCTGGATGACAGCTCCACCTCTCTGTATATCGCCAAACAGTTGAAGGATAAAAAAGAGCTGACCGTCATTACCAACTCTGTGGAGATTGTTGTGGAGCTCAGTGACGTGGAGGGCTGGAATATCCTGCTCACCGGCGGACGCCTGAAACGGGATACCATGGCACTGGTGGGCTCCCAATGCCACCAGATGTTGCAGAACTACCATGTAGACAAGGCCATTATGTCCTGTAAGGGTGTGGACCCTGTCTCCGGCATTACCGATTCCAGCGAAGATCATGCATCAACCAAGCAAACCATGATGCGCGCTGCCAACACGCGGATTCTGGCAGTGGATTCCTCCAAGTTTGAAAAGGTCTCCTTTGTCAAAATCGCGGAGCTGGAGCAAATCGACTGCATTGTGACAAACCGGCCGCCGGAGAAATCGTTTTTACAGCTGCTAGAGCAGCGACAAGTGCAATGTATCTATCCAACCGATGGATAGGGAAGATGGCGGTCTGCAAGTATCATACTTACGGACCGCCATCTTTACAATGGTTAAAAAAAGAGCTGCAGATCACTCTGCAGCTCTTTGCGCACAACTGTCAAGTAAGAAATTCTTACTTGGCCTCGGCCTCGGCGCCAGCCTCCTTCAGCTTGGCAACCAGAGCCTCGGCGTCGTCCTTGGACATAGCCTCCTTGACCTTGGCAGGGGCGCCGTCGACCATGGCCTTGGCTTCCTTCAGGCCCAGGCCGGTAGCCTCACGGACAACCTTGATAACAGCGATCTTGTTGGCGCCGGCGCTCTTCAGTTCGACGTCAAACTCAGTCTTCTCCTCAGCAGCGGCACCAGCAGCAGCACCGGCAGCGGGAGCAGCAACAGCGGCGGCAGCGGCGGAAACGCCGAAAGCCTCTTCCAGAGCATGAACCAGCTCGGACAGCTCCAGAACAGACAGAGCCTTAACTTCCTCGATCATAGCCAAAACTTTTTCGCTAGCCATTGTAAATATCCTCCTAAAATGTAGTTTAGAATCGTAAATTAGCCTTCGGTGGTCTCAGCAGCAGCAGCAGTGTCGCCGCCCTGAGCCTTGCAGATCTGGTCGAGCACGACGGCCAGGCTGGTGATGGGAGCCAGGAAGGTGCCCAGAACCTGAGACAGCAGAGCGTCCTTGGAGGGTAACTCGCCGAAAGCGTTCAGCTCTTCGGCAGTCAGAACACTGCCTTCGATGATGCCGCCCTTGATCTTCAGCAGATCCTTGTTCTTCTTGGCAAACTCGCAGACGATGCGAGCGGGGGCGATGGGATCGCCGGTGGTGCAGGCCAGGGAAGTGGTGCCGTTGAGCAGCTCGTCAAACTGGTTGTAGCCGATCTTGTTGGCGGCAAACCGAGTCAGAGTGTTCTTGACAACCGTGTACTCCACACCGGCAGCACGGAACTGGTTACGCAGCTCAGTGTCCTGAGCAACCGTAATACCCTTGTAGTCCACAAAGACGGCGGCGGTAGCACCCTGCAGCTTCTCAGCCAGAGCGTCGACGGCAGCCTTCTTGCTTTCCAGTACCTTTGCGTTGGGCATTTGAAGTGTCACCTCCGAAAAATAAAGTGTCCTCGCGCCAAAAGACGTGAGGACACAGAAAAAGCATATACTGTGCAATCACCTCGGCAGGATGGGATATCCCATTACGGCGTGGCCTCCTGCTGTCTCTGGCAGCTTGATCATTATAGCTTGCAGCTGATAAAATGTCAAGCACTTTTTTCAAAAAAGATCGAAAAACCATGGCGATGCACAGTCTCACGAAAACCCGCCGGTCAGAAACCGGCGGGGAAAGGGATTCTGATGAAAAGAATCTCTTAGTACTTGCTGGTAGAAACCTTCACGCCGGGGCCCATGGTGGAGGCCAGGACGCAGCTTCTGATATACTGGCCCTTGGCAGCGGAGGGCTTGGCCTTGATAACAGCGTTGATCAGGGCCTCGAAGTTCTCGGTCAGCTTCTCAGCGCCGAAAGAAACCTTGCCGATGGGGCAGTGGATGATGTTGGTCTTGTCGAGACGGTACTCGATCTTACCAGCCTTGATCTCCTTGACGGCAGCGGCCACGTTGGGGGTCACGGTGCCGGCCTTGGGGGAGGGCATCAAGCCCTTGGGGCCCAGGACCTTACCGAGACGGCCAACAACGCCCATCATGTCGGGGGTAGCAACGACGACGTCGAAGTCGAACCAGTTCTCCTTGGTGATCTTCTCCACCAGCTCCATGCCGCCGACATAGTCAGCGCCGGCCTCCTTGGCCTCGTCCACCTTGGCGTCCTTGGCGAACACCAGAACCTTGCGGGTCTTGCCGGTGCCGTTGGGCAGAACGATGGCGCCGCGGACCTGCTGGTCAGCGTGACGGGAGTCAACGCCGAGCTTGATGTGGATCTCAACGGTCTCGTCAAACTTGGCGGTGGCGGACTTGACAACGAGGCCCATGGCCTCGGCAACGTCGTACTGAACGCTGCGGTCGATCAGCTTAGCGCTGTCGGTATATTTTTTACCTCTGAACAATGTAATATCCTCCTTAAAGTGGTGATGCGGAATAATCCTCCCACATTTTGAGGCACGGCAGCAAATGCCGTATGGCCTCGGTCAGCAATTTACTCGACAACCGTAACGCCCATGCTGCGGCAGGTGCCGGCAACCTGAGACATGGCAGCCTCAATGCTGGGGGCGTTGAGGTCGGGCATCTTTTTCTCAGCGATCTCACGAACCTGAGCCATGGTGATGGTGCCAACCTTATCCTTATTGGGAACGCCGGAACCCTTCTCCAGGCTGATAGCCTTCATGATCAGAGCGGGGGTGGGGGGCGTCTTGGTGATAAAGGTGAAGCTGCGGTCGGCGTAAACGGTGATCACAACGGGGATCTTGAAACCGGCCTGATCCTTGGTGCGCTCGTTGAACTCCTTGATGAACTGCGCGATGTTCACGCCGTGCTGGCCGAGAGCGGGGCCGACAGGGGGAGAGGCGGTAGCCTTTGCTGCCGGGATCTGCAGTTTGATATAACCTGTAACTTTCTGTGCCATTACAGAGCACCTCCTGAAGAAAATGTGGTATTGGTACGCCCGTCCGGCGTACATTGGCGGGGTTTGGGACCCCTCCCACGTTCCTTGCCGTCAAATGCGGCGAGTACTTATGTTTCGTCGAGCAGCTCGACCTGTTCCAGATCCAGCTCGACAGGTGTTTCACGTCCGAGCATGGTGACGATAACGCGCACCTTGTTGCCGGGAATGTCGATGGACTCGACCGTGCCGGTAAAATTGCTCAGCGTGCCGTCCACGATGGTGACGCGGTCGCCTACACCGTAGGAGACAACGACCTCGTGCTTTTCCACGCCCATCTGGGCCACTTCCTCATCGGTGAGGGGAGTGGGCTTGGTGCCGGAGCCGACAAAGCCCGTGACGCCGCGGACGTTCTTAATCACGTACCAGGACTCATCGGACATGACCATCTTCACCAGCACATAGCCGGGGAAGACTTTGCGCTCATAGGTCTTGGGGCCCTTTTCGGTGAGTTCGGTGACCGTCTCCAGGGGAATCGAAACCTCATGGATCAGATTCTCCAGATGGCGGTTTTCCACCGTCTTTTCGATGGTGGCCTTAACGGTATTTTCATAGCCGGAGTATGTGTGGACCACATACCATTTTGCAGTATCCGCCATGAGAACACCTTAACCCTTGACCAGGGAGATGATGCCGTTGACGACCAGACCGGCCACGGCGTCAAACGCCCAGATGAAGATACCCACCAGCAGCACGCAGAACAGCACAATCACGGTGTTGTTGATCATCTGCTGCTTGGTAGGCCATACGACCTTTTTCAGCTCGCTTCTGAGCTCGCGGAAGAAGCGCTTGGTTCTGGAACCGATGCGGACAAAAAAGTTTTCCTTTTTGCTTGCTTCTGCCATAGTTTACACCCTTTCAGCAGTGCAGACTCACTGCATTACTTCGTCTCGTTGTGGATGGTATGCTTTCTGCAGAACTTGCAGTACTTCCGCATCTCCAGACGATCGGGGTCGTTCTTCTTGTTCTTCATGGTGTTGTAGTTTCTCTGCTTGCACTCAGAACAACGAAGGGTAATCTTTACACGCATGTTTCGGCACCTCCTTAAATATTGCCTCCCTGTATCATCACCGGCTATCGTAAATTTAGAGGACGGCGCACCGTCGGTCCGGGACTGAAAAAGGGCATAAAAAATAAACCTCTTTTTCACAGGTGAGTTTATTCTATCACAGGGAATGCGGCCGGTCAAGCACAAAATATAAAAAAATTCCCGCTGTTTTCGCCGGTTGACGTCTGTGATACAATGGAGAAAAACGCAGGAGGTATGCAGGCCAATGCGAATTATGGCAATCGATTACGGCGACGCCAGAACGGGCGTAGCCATTTCCGACCTGACCGGTTCTATCGTGGGTACGACCTTGGTGGTCCCGTCCTACAACCGAGAGAAAACCCTGTCCCAGCTCAAGGAGCTGGTGGAGCAGCACGGCGTTACAGAATTGGTCATGGGTTTTCCCAAGAACATGAACGGGACGGAGGGCCCCCGTGCAGCGCTGTACCGGGAATTTGCCGGGCTGCTGCAAGAGGCCACAGGGCTGGAGCCGGTACTCTGGGATGAACGGCGCACTACGGTGGACGCTCACCGTATTCTGTCCGATAACAACCGTCACGGCAAAAAGCGCAAGGTCACCGTAGACGCTGTGGCCGCTTCATTGATTCTGGAGGGGTACTTGGCGTTTCGGCGGCGGTGACGGTTTTTTCCGAAGCTCCAGTACACCAATTACCAGCAAGAAAACGCCAAACGCCTTTCGCAGCAGCACCGCCTCCAGGCAGGAAGCCGCCCACGCGCTGAGTGCAGCGGTCACTACACCGGCCAGAATGGCCGGAACAGCGGCCCGCCAGCAGATTTGGCGGTTGTGAATGTGGAAAATCAGACTAATTGAGGCAGCCGGCAGGAAGTAAAGCAGATTGATCGCCTGTGCGGTTTGCTGCTCCATGTTCAGAACGGCGGTCATCCAAATCATCAGCAGGGAACCGCCGCCGATACCAAAGGCCGACAGGATGCCGCAGACCGCACCGGCTACCACCGCGCCCCAGCTCATACCAACAGCCGGATGCCGCCCCAGAGGATCAGAGCACCCAGCAGCTTATGCAGTATCCCGGCAGAGACACGGCGAAACAGCAGGCCACCGATGACACCGCCCACAGCGCCGCCGACCAGATAGGGAAGCGATTCCGCCAGGGGCAGGGGAGCGTGGCAGCCATAAACCACAATGGAAACGATGCACAGAGGCAAAATAATACTGATGGCAGTGGCAAAGGCATGTTTGTCCGATAAGCCGCACCAGCCAATCAGCATGGGAACCAAAACCATGCCGCCGCCAGCGCCCAGCAGCCCGTTGATGGTTCCGGCCGCAGCGCCGGACAGGGCGGCGCGCCATGTAATACGTTTCAAGAAAATCCCTCCATTCCCCATCAGTTTGGGCAATGGAGGGATTTTTTATACGGTGAGTGTTGGCTTGATTTGCAGCAACTCCCGAACCACATGACCGGCAATCATCAATCCGGCTACAGAGGGGACCCAGGATACCGACGCGGGAATGCTGCGGCGGCCCGGCGGCGGCGTCTCCAGTTCCAACGGTTTAGCCGGTGATTCCTCGCTGAACAGCACCGTATGGTGTTCAATGCCGCGGTTGCGCAGCTCTTTGCGCATAACGCGGGCCAGGGGACAGCCGGTGGTCTTGGCAATGTCGGTGATGACAAAGCGCGATGGGTCCAGCTTATTGCCGGTCCCCATGGAACTGATACAGGGAATGCCCAGCTGCCGCGCCGTCTCGATCAAGCTCAGTTTGCAGGACACCAAATCAATGGCGTCTACAATATAGTCATAGTCGGCATTGTCGAAGAATCGTCCCTTGGTCTCGGCGTTGTACAGTTCAGGGATGGAAATCGCCTGACACTGGGGATTGATGTCCAAAGCACGGCGGGCCATGACGTCGGATTTATATTGGCCCAGGGTGGAGCGGAGCGCAATAAGCTGGCGATTGAGATTGGTCTCACCAACGGTATCATTATCCACAAAGGTGAGACGGCCGATTCCGGCCCGGACCAATGCCTCGGCACAGTAACTGCCCACGCCGCCAATGCCGAATACAATCACATGGCAGCCTTGCAGCCGTTCCAGGCCGTCAGGTCCCAGAATCATCGCTTCCCGCAAAAACGCTGGATTCATAAAGAAAACCTCCGAAAAGTCAAGCAAGAGGCGGACAGGGGAGTCCGCCTCTTGTATAGGGATGCAATCAGTCGGCGTCGGTAAAGAACATGCCGAAGCTGTTGGTCGTCACAGTCTGGGCCTCACCCTGCTCCACAATCCAGTTGCTGACATCAGTGGAACGCATGGCGCTTTCCGTGCGGTAGTCCATGGCGTTGCCGCCCTCGCCCACATAGTACATGACGTGGTAACCGTAGTCCGACTCCACGATGCCCGTATCGCCGGGCTTCCGGGACTCGTCAAAGCACCACTCCTCAAAGGGCTCCACCATGTCGCCGGGGCAGATGTTCTCAATGAGACCGCCGTCGGCGGCAGTGCTGTCGGCAGAATGCTCAACAGCCAGCGCAGCAAAAGCTTCCTCCGTCTGATCACCGGCCAGATACTCGTCCAGAATCTCCTGGGCGCGGATTTCAGCTTCCGCATCGGCCATGGTCTCGTCGTCGGACTCCATTGCCTCAATAAGAATATGGCGAACCGTACGGGTGTTGACGTCGAACTTCTCGGGGCCGCTGACGAACATGACCACCTGACAGGAACCGTCTTCATTCTCAACAGTCGTGGTATCGCCGTAAGCGCGGGACGTGTCCGTGAGCCAGTCCTTGATGTTTTCAGGCAGGCTGTTGGCGGTAGCCTTGGGGGTCAGTGTGGCATCGTCATCCTCATAGGTGCTCTGCTGGTCCTCAGAAGCATTCTCCCGGGCCTGCTCAGCAAAAGCGGTCTCGTCGCCCTGAACGGCCTCCGCCATTTCCTTGGCCTGCTCCTCAGAAGCAGCGCTGTCTACCAGGGCATTGCCTTCCTCGTCAGTCTCGGTGCTGTCCACAGAGCAGGTGAAGGAACGGTAAGCATAGACGTCCAGTTCCTCTTTGTGCTCATCGTAGTAAGCGGCAATCTCGTCAGCCGTATAGGTCAGGCTGTCGGAATAGACGGACTGATAGGAAGTGGCCACCTGCAGCAGCTCGCGGTATTCACGGAAGTTATCGGTATCGCTGCCGGTACCATAGGCGCTGGCCAGATAGGCATTGGCGGAAACGCCCTGCGATGCAGCCTGAGAAGAAAGGCTGGCCATATACTCATCCACAGCGGCGGTGTCCTCGTCCGTCATGGTGTAGCCGGCCTCCTTGGCAGCGTCATAGACACCGTAGGTCTCCGCAATCAGGCTGTTGGTTTCCTGGTTGAGGAAATCGGCCCAGGTCTGTCCAGTGGTCGTGTCATACACCTGATCGGCCAGGGATTTGTTGGGGTCCGTCATATATCCGGCAAGGTTCTGCGTATATACATCTTTATAGAAGTAGTTATACATCACCGGCGACAGCTCATGGGAGCCGACCGTGGCGGCTGTGGTGTGATTTTGCAGCAGGCCGGAATTGAGAATGGCGAAGAAGATCGCCAAAATCACCAATACGGCTACGCCGATACCGCCTGCAATCCATGCGCCGCGGCTGCTGGAATCATTTTGAGAAGCGGCGGCGGGAGCTTGGTTCTGCCGGCGCTTTTTCTGCTGGGAAGCGCTCATACGTTTGATCAATCCTCTCATAATACTTACTGCTGCGGGATATCGTCGGGGATTTCCGAAGCTCTCACAGCCATATAGCGGCACTTATTATAGGGCATTTCCCCGATGTATGCAAGTTTTTTCTGAAAATGTGAACGACTGCGGCAAAAAGTTTACAAATAAAAAGAAACACCGCAATCGCTGCGGTGTTTCACACAAGGTATTCCTCAAGAAGAATAAACCCCGCTTCAGCCGTGTGGATCCAGTTATAACCTGCACGTCTCGGCAGGTGGGTCGCCTCTTCTGTGCTTCACTGCTTCCAACTTCCATTGCCGGTCAAAGCCGGAACGGGAGGCCTGCAATCCACGCAGAAAGTTTTCCAGCGTCCCTAGGAAAAAATGTGGGTTTAAAAGAATCCATCACGCACCAAGCAGGGAATATGGCGGTGGTTATTGGAGCTCGGTTTCCTCGTCGTCGTAAAGCAGGTCCATCATGGCGTTGTAGACCTCTTCCAACTCCTTTTCGTCCTCAATGGCCAGGAGCATTTCCTCGCCGTCCACTTCGGAGGACTTCAGAATGCTGACCTCCATATCGCCGGTGTCATCGGTGTCGGCAGGAATCAGCGCCAGATACTCCGCGTCCTTGTATTCAAACTGTGCCAGGATCTCCAATTCATAGGAGCGGCCATCCTCGTCGGTAATGGTGATCAGGTTGTCACCGAACTGCTGATCCATGGGGTTCCTCCGTACTTGTTCTTGATACCGTTATTTTAATCGGAGAGACGGAGAAAATCAAGAGGAAAATCACAATAGATTTTCTTTAAGAGCAAAAATCTTCCAAAGCCCGCGTCAGCGCGGCGCTGTCGGCCAGTTCCAGCCCCTGCCGCAGCAGCTGCTGATCCTGTTCAGAAAGTATTGCGGCAGGAACGGCAGACCGCAAATGCCAATCTCCCGTTCCATGGTCCCAGACAGCAATAAAACCGTCCGCGATGGTCATGGTATAGGCAGGGGCGGCAGCCCGAGCGGTAGGAGCCACGGAGCAGAGCAGCAGTGCCGAAACAGCCAGCCGCCGCAAAAAGCGGGTATGCAGCTTCATGTCGATCACCTCATGTTCAGTGTATCCCGCGCCGATGATTTCTATCACCGTAAAAATTTTGTAACACAAGAATTTGACAGATGTGATATAATAGGTCATACACTGGAATCGTATAGCTTTCTGCGAAAGAAATACGTCTGAAATGCAGGATATTTTTTCTGTTTATCCCATAAAAAGAGAACTTTGGAGGTGCTTTTATGGCGTCCAATCCCGAGATGCACAAGCCTTCGGCCGTTCGCCGGATTTTTGGTGCCATCGGCAAATTCTTTGCCGTTCTAGGCAAAATTCTGGGCACACTGCTGCTGGTGGGTCTGCTGACAGGATTGATCTTCGGTTGTATTTTTGCAAAATACGTCCAGGAGGTTCTGATTCCGCAGTCCGACGTCCCTCTGGAAAACTTCACGCTGGACCAGACCAGTGTCATCTATTACACTGACCCGGATACGGGGGAGGCTGTAGAACTGCAGCGGCTTTACGGCAAAGAAAACCGTACCTGGGTCACTTACGACAAGATTCCCAGAGATTTGGTCAATGCTGCCATTGCCATTGAAGACAAGCGGTTCGAAGAACACCAGGGTGTGGACTGGCTGCGCACAGCCAGCGCCAGTGCCAATATGTTCCTTGGCGGCGACTCCACTTATGGTGCATCCACCATTACGCAGCAGCTGATCAAAAACCTCACTGAGCGGGACGAGGTAACCGTCCGCAGAAAGCTGCTGGAAATCGTCAGCGCCCTGGAATTTGAAAAAGACCACTCCAAGCAGGAGATCATGACCTGGTACCTCAATACCATCTATTTAGGCGAAGGCTGTTACGGCGTTCAAAGCGCTGCCCGTGTCTACTTCGGCAAGGATGTGTCGGAGCTGACCACCGCCGAGTGTGCCAGCTTGATCGGCATCACCAAGAATCCGTCCTATTATGATCCCTATATCAACCCGGAAGCCAACCGGGAACGACAGCTGACGATTCTCTGGGAGATGTACGACCAGGGCTACATTCTGACAGAAGAAGCCTACCAAGCCGCCGTCAACCAGGAGATGGTGTTTACCAACGCCAGCGGCCAGGAGACAGAAGGCTACGACGACAACAGCGATTATTACTCCTATTTTGTAGATCAGGTAATTCGTGATGTGACGGAAGACCTGTGCAAAACATACAACTACACGGAGGAAATTGCGGAGCAGGTAGTCCGTTCCGGCGGCCTGGCCATCTACTGCACCATGAACCCGGATGTCCAGTCGGTGGTGGACGAGGTCTATGAGAATCTGGAGAACATCCCCAAAACTGACAGTGCCCAGCAGCTGCAATCGGGCATCGCCATCATCGACAATAAAACCGGCGATCTGGTGGCTGTTTCCGGCGGCGTCGGTGAGAAAACAGGCAGCCTGACCTTCAACCGGGCCACTCAGGCCCTGCTGTCGCCGGGCTCCACCATCAAACCTCTGACCGTATACGGTCCGGCCTTTGACAAGGGTATCATCACCCCGGCCACCGTATATGACGATACACCCTATTCCTTCGAGGGCGGCGCCTGGCCCAAGAATACCAACCGCAGCTATTCCGGCCTGATGACCATTCGTTCCGCCATCAGCATGTCCACCAACACGGTGGCCGTCAAGGTTCTGGCAGACCTGACACCGGCCTACAGCTATCAGTTTGCCGTGGAGAAGTTGGGCATGGATACGCTGGTGGAGCAGGAGGTCATCGGCGGCAAGACGTATTCCGACGTCAATCTGGCGCCTCTGGCCATGGGCGGTCTGACCCACGGCGTCACCATTGAGGACATGGCGGCGGGATATGCCACCTACGCCAACGGCGGCGTATATCGAGAGCCCCGCACCTATACCAAAGTGACCAGAATGGTGGAAAACCGGGAGGAGACGGTGCTCAACAACACCCAGGATACGGTTACAGCCGTCAGCACCAAGGCGGCGTGGTATATGACCGATATGCTGCAATACGCTGTGGAGCACGGCACCGGTTCTCCGGCCAAGATTGAAAACATGGCGGTAGCCGGTAAAACCGGTACCACCACCAGCGACTTCGACCGTTGGTTCTGTGGCTATACACCTTATTACTCCGCCGCCGTCTGGTGCGGCTACGATGTGCCGGAGGAAGTCAATCTAACGGAGTCCTCCACCAACCCTGCCGCATATCTCTGGCAGAAGGTCATGGCTCAGATTCATGCGGGGCTGCCGTCGGCAACCTTCCAGCAGCCCACAGATGTGGTGGAGGTATGGTACTGCCGGGACAGCGGCCTGCTGGCCACCGACGCCTGCAAGAGCGATCCCCGCGGTTCCCGCGTTGTCAAAGGTTCCCTGGCCATGGATGACGCGCCGACAGAATACTGTGACGTGCACACCTATGTGGAGCTGTGCGACGAGACGAACCAGGTGGCCAATGAATTCTGTAGTCAGGTAGAGGGCAACGGTACCCATACAGTGGCGCTGCTGAACCTGAACCGCAGTTTCCCCATTTCCGGCATCACGGTGGCCGACCAGCAATACGCCATTTACAGTGGTTCGATTCCCAGCGGCTATTATCCGGCGCTCAGCCCGTCTGGGGCCAGCATGGGCCAGACGTGTACGGTGCATACAGAAGAGAGTCTGCCGCCGGAAGAACCGGATGTACCGGAGGACCCGACAAATCCGACGGATCCCACAGACCCCAACCAGCCGGTAGACCCCAACGCCCCTGTGGATCCCAACCAGCCCATCGATCAGAACCCGGAAACGCCCGATGGGGAAGACGGCACAACGGAACCGCCGTATCACGGCTGGGAGGACCCGGCCAACGGCGGCGTGGTCCCCGACGATTGATGATACTATAGACAGAGTGAGGAATTATCCATGTGGAGAGCGGAAAACTGGAAAGATTACGAGGTCATTGACACCTCGGACGGCGAAAAGCTGGAGCGCTGGGGAAACTATACCCTGGTGCGCCCCGATCCCCAAGTCATCTGGAACACGCCCAAGAAAAATCCTTTGTGGAAACACTACGACGCCCGGTATGCCAGAAGCAACAGCGGCGGCGGCAAATGGAATGCCAACCGTCTGCCGGAGCGCTGGCAGGTGCGGTACGGGACATTGACATTCAACGTCAAGCCCATGAACTTCAAGCATACCGGCGTCTTCCCGGAGCAGGCGGCCAACTGGGATTTCATCCAGGAACAGATCGGTAAAGCCGGCCGGCCCCTCAATGTGCTGAACCTGTTTGCCTATACCGGCGGCGCCACCCTGGCCGCCGCCGCCGCCGGAGCCTCGGTTTGTCACGTGGATGCCGCCAAGGGCATGGTGGCCTGGGCCAAGGAAAACGCCAAGTCTTCGGGGCTGGAGAGCGCTCCCATCCGATGGATTGTGGATGATTGCGCCAAATTTGTAGAGCGGGAAATCCGCCGTGGCCGCCGATATGACGCCATCATTATGGACCCGCCTTCCTACGGCCGCGGCCCCTCCGGAGAAATCTGGAAGCTGGAAAAGGACCTCTATCCGTTCTTGCAGCTGGTAGCCGGTGTGCTGTCCGACGACCCGGCCTTCTTCATCATCAATTCCTATACAACCGGTCTGGCCCCGTCGGTCCTGGGGTATCTGCTGGACACCATCGTGTCATCCAAATACGGCGGCCATACGGAGTGTGACGAGCTGGGCCTGCCCGTCACCGACACAGGGTTGACACTGCCCTGCGGCGCCACAGGCCGGTGGACCAAAGATTGAAAGAAAAGAGAACGAAGCCTATGGAACAAGCAATCCGCGTGGACAACCTGACATACCGCTACCCGAAACAGGAAGACGCCCGGGAGACAGAGGTCTTTTCGGGCCTGGATTTGAACATTGAGCAGGGCAGTTTTGTGGCCATTCTGGGCCACAACGGCTGCGGTAAATCCACCCTGGCCAAGCATTTCAACGCCATTTTGCTGCCCAGCGGCGGCAAGGTGTGGGTCTACGGCAAGGACACCACGGTGGGGGAAGAGCTCATCGCCATCCGGCGGGCTGTGGGCATGGTATTTCAGAATCCCGACAACCAGATTGTCTCCAACGTGGTGGAAGAGGATGTAGCCTTTGCACCAGAGAATCTGGGCGTGGAACCGGAAGAAATCCGGCGTCGGGTGGACGAGGCATTGCGCATGGTGGGCATGTACGAGTTCCGGGAACATGCGCCTCATCTGTTGTCCGGCGGCCAGAAACAGCGGGTAGCCATTGCCGGTGTCATCGCCATGCTACCCAAATGCATTGTGCTGGACGAGCCCACAGCCATGCTGGACCCCCAGGGACGGCGGGAGGTATTAGAAACGGTACACCGTCTCAACCGGGAACGGGGCATTACCGTGATTTTGATTACCCACCACATGCGGGAAGCTGTGGACGCTGACCGGGTCATTGTTATGAGCGGCGGCAAAATTCTGGCCGATGGTACGCCCCGGCAGGTCTTTTCCCAGGTGGAGCTGCTCCAGTCGGCCCAGCTGACGGTGCCAGAAACAACCCAACTGCTGTACGCCCTGCGGCAGCAGGGCGTGGATGTGCCGCTGGATGCCCTGTCGGTGGAGGAATGCGTACAGGCCATTTACCGGGCCTTTGGAGCCGGTACGGCATCGAAGGAGAAGTGAAACGTGGAGCCCATCATTGAAACAAAACAGCTGTGCCATGCCTACGGTGTGGGCACGCCCTTTGAACGACACGCCCTGCAATCGGTGGATTTTTACGCCAATCCAGGGGAATTTATCGGTCTGATCGGCCATACGGGCTCCGGCAAGTCTACCTTCATCCAACATCTGAACGGTCTGCTACGGCCCTCCGGCGGACAGGTTTTGTTCCGCGGCGAGGATATCTGGAAGGACAAGCAGTTCACCCATCAGATTCGCTTTAAAGTGGGACTGGTGTTTCAGTATCCGGAATACCAGCTTTTTGAGGAGACGGTATTTGCCGATATTGCCTTTGGTCCCAAGAATATGGGCCTGGGGGAGGAGGAAGTGCGCCGCCGGGTTTTGCGGGCTGCTGGATTTGTCGGCCTGGAGGAGTCCGATCTGGAGCGCTCTCCCTTTGACCTGTCCGGTGGCCAGAAGCGCCGGGTGGCCATTGCCGGTGTCATTGCTATAGAGCCGGATGTATTGATTCTGGACGAGCCCACGGCGGGTCTGGACCCCAATGCAAGAGAAATCGTTTTGCAGAATATTCGCGATTATCAGCGGGCGCAAAATGCTACAATTCTCATGGTCAGCCATTCCATGGAAGAGGTGGCCGCCAATGTGGACCGGCTGTACGTAATGAACCACGGCACCGTGGCCATGACCGGAGCCCCCCGGGAGGTCTTTACCCATGCGCAGGAACTGACGGAGATGGGTCTGGATGTGCCGGTGGTGACCACCATTTTTCACCGTCTGCGGGAACTGGGTCTCGATGTGGACCCCAGCGTGTATACGGTGGAGCAGGCTGTGGCAGCCCTTGGGGCTTTGAGGGGAGGGGCATAAGGTGCTGAAAGATATCACACTGGGACAGTATTTTCCCGGCAATACTGTCGTGCACCGTCTGGACCCCCGCACAAAGCTGCTGATGGTGATTTTGTTCATTGTGGCGCTGTTCACGGCAGAGGGTCCCATTGCCTACCTGACCGTATTCCTGTTCCTCGGCGTCGCTGTGGGCTTGTCCAGAATTCCGCCCCGTACTATTCTCAAGGGGCTGAAGCCCCTGGTGGTTATCATCTGTCTGACGGGTCTTCTGAACCTGTTTTACACGCCCGGTACGCCTGTGGTCAAGTTTTGGGTCCTGACCATCACCCGGGAGGGTATTTTCAGCGCCCTCTTTATGATCTGGCGGATTCTGATGCTGATTACCGGCACGTTTATGCTGACCTATACCACATCGCCCATCGCCCTTACCGATGGCCTGGAGCTGCTTTTGAACCCCCTCAAGCGCATCAAGGTCCCGGTCCATGAGCTGGCCATGATGATGAGCATTGCCCTGCGGTTTATCCCCACCCTCATTGAGGAGACCGACAAGATCATGTCGGCTCAGAAGGCCCGGGGCGCCGCCTTTGCGCCCGGCAGCATTTTGCAGCGGGCCCGGGCGCTGATCCCCATTCTGGTGCCGCTGTTCGTCAGCGCTTTGCGCCGTGCCGATGAGCTGGCGGTGGCTATGGAATGCCGCTGCTATCAGGGCGGCAAGGGCCGGACCCGCATGAAGCGGCTGCGCTTTGCCGGGCGGGACTATGTCACCTTGGTCCTCGGCATTCTGCTGGTGGCGGCCATGATTGTTCTGCGCGTGGTGAGAATCTGATTTTTTCCTGGAGGAAACCGTATATGCGGAATATCGCATTGTTTTTGACTTATCTGGGCACTGCCTATCACGGCTGGCAGGTGCAGAAAAACGACATTACCGTGGGGGAGACCATGGAAAAGGCCACAGCCGCGG
The DNA here is from genome assembly GCA_944385365.1 of uncultured Oscillospiraceae bacterium. Taxonomy (GTDB): domain Bacteria; phylum Bacillota; class Clostridia; order Oscillospirales; family Oscillospiraceae; genus Avoscillospira_A. The sequence goes on from CALWWW010000002.1 coordinate 41,837, forward strand.
TGGTGGGCCATAAGGTCAAAATGACCGGCTGCGGCCGCACCGACGCCGGTGTCCATGCCAAACGGTATGTGGCCAATTTCCGCACCACCTCCCGCATTCCGGTGGACCGACTGCCCTATGCCCTCAATACCCATCTGCCGGAGGACATCGTGGTGACGGATGCCATGGAGGTTCACGACGGCTTCAATGCCATCGGCTCCTGTGTCCGGAAGGAATACACCTATCTGATCTACAATTCCCGTATCGGCGATCCCTTCTATGTCAACCGTGCCTGGTTTTATCCCAAGCATCTGGATGAAACCATCATGCAGCAGGCCGCGTCCCAGTTTGTGGGCACCCATGATTTTGCCGCCGTCCGCAGCGTGGGAACTGTGACCAAAACCACCGTCCGCACCGTGTACTATTACGACGTGGAGCGGCAGGGGGACCTGATTTATCTGCGGGTCTGCGCCGACGGTTTCCTTTATAACATGGCCCGTGCCATGGCTGGTACTGTGGTCTATTGCGCCGAGGGCAAAATCGCCCCGGAGGAAATCGGCGCACTGCTGGAACGGGGAGACCGGACAGCTGCCGGACCGACTGTGCCGCCGGGCGGTCTCTATATGACCCATCTTTGGTACGACGACGGGCAGGTGAAGTTCCATGTCTGAGTGGGATACCTCCAAGGTCACCCCGCTCCATCCGGAGCGGTTCCGACGGCGGCGGTTCCGGCGGCGTCTGCGGTGGCTGATTATCGTGACCGTCGTTGTGCTGGCAATTCTGGCATTGGTCTTGTTTTGGCGGGACCTGAACTTTGACCGGTTTCGGCGCTGGGTGACATATATGGGCGTGGAGCCGGACGGGACCTATGGCAATTACCAATATCCAGCCTATGACGGCAACGCCTATGCCGTTTATGAAAACGGTCTGGTGGTGGCCACCAGCAGCGGTCTGATGCTCTATGATGAAACCGGCAGCCCTTTGACAGAGATCAGCGCCGCCATGGACAACCCCAATGTGAATGTGGCGGGAAACTATGTCGCGGCATGGGACATCGGCGGTACAACTCTCTGTGCCGCGCGCAGCGGTGAGGAACATCTGAACCGCACGTTGGACCACACCATTCTCGATGTGGATTTGTCCGCCAACGGCGATATGGTCTTTGCCAGCGGCGCCGATGGTTACCGCACTATGTTGACCATGATGGACAACCAGACACAGGAACGGTTCAAGTGGTATTCTTCCGCTCAGTATTTGCCGCTCTGTGCCGTGAATAACGGCGGCACCCAGTTGGCGGCGATTGCGCTGGGGCAGGAGCAGGGCGCGTTCACCAGCAGTCTGCTGCTGCTGGACCCCACCGTGGAAGAGCAGGAGCCGGTACAGGTTGCGTTGGGCAACCAGCTGATCTACGAATTGGATTATTTACAGGATCGTTACCTCTGTGCTGTAGGTGAGACCAGCTTGCAGTTGCTGCGTACCACTGGGGAGGTCTACGGCACCTACGGATACAATGGGGAACACCTGATGAAATATGATATCAGCGGCGACGGCTTTGTAACGCTGGCATTGAATCCCTACCAGACCGGCTCCCAATACGTGCTGAAGACGGTGGAGTACGATGGTCAGGAACGGGGAAGTCTTGCCTTGGGTCAGGAAGTCCTGCACCTGTCGGTCGCCGGAGATTATGTGGCCGTTTTAACGGCCTCAGGGCTGCAAATTTACACATCCGACCTGCAGCTCTACGCGCAAACCGATGACGTCCTGGGTGTCACTCAGGTCCTCATGCGGGAGGATGGAACGGCTGTTCTGGTGGCGGCGAACCATGCGTCGCTGTTCCTGCCATAAAATTTATTGCATTTTTGCGTAGCCGTAGTATAGTATGAACCATGGAATCCTTCGATAAGGAGATTAGTGATATGCACCCGACCTTATGTTCCAACTGTAAGAAAAATGTTGCAGTCATTTTTATCACAAAAATAGAAAATGGCAAAACGGTCAACGATGGTCTCTGTCTCAAGTGTGCCAGACAGCTGGGCATCAAACCGGTGGACGATATTATGAAGCAGATGGGTGTCACCGATGAAGACCTGGAGACCCTGTCCGACGAAATGATGCACATGATGGGCAGCGCACCCAATCCCGGTGAGCTGACAGACCCGTCGGAGGATGATGAATCCGACAGCCGTACGGCCACATTCCCGTTTTTGAACAAGCTGTTCGGCGGCGAGCGTGGAGACCAGCTGGCCCAACCGGTGGAACCGGAGCAGCCCAAGGAGAAAACTTCCGCCGGACGCCGGGACAAGAAGCGCAAGTTCCTGGACAGCTACTGTCTGAACCTGACCCAGAAAGCACGGGACGGCGGTCTGGATCAGATTGTGGGGCGGCAGGTGGAGACCGAGCGGGTCATCCAGATTCTCAACCGTCGCCAGAAAAACAATCCCTGTCTCATCGGTGAGCCCGGCGTTGGTAAGACCGCCATTGCCGAGGGCCTGGCGCAGAAGATTGTCAGCGGCGACGTGCCCTTTAAACTGCGGGATAAGGAGGTTTATCTGCTGGACCTGACGGCCCTGGTGGCCGGAACCCAGTTCCGCGGCCAGTTTGAAAGCCGGATGAAGAGCCTGATTGAAGAGATCAAAAAGACCGGCAATATCATTCTGGTTATCGATGAAGTCCATAATCTGGTCGGTGCAGGCGATGCCGAAGGCTCCATGAACGCCGCCAATATTCTCAAGCCTGCCCTGTCCCGCGGAGAGATTCAGGTCATCGGCGCCACCACGTTTAATGAGTACCGCAAATATATCGAAAAGGATTCGGCGCTGGAGCGCCGCTTCCAGCCGGTGACTGTCAACGAGCCCACCATGGAAGAGGCTATTGCCATCATCCGCGGCATTGCCCACTATTATGAGCAGTACCACGGTGTGGAGATTCCGGCAGAAATTGCCCGTCAGGCGGTAATTCTCTCGGAGCGGTATATCACCGACCGGTTCCTGCCCGACAAAGCCATCGATCTGCTGGATGAAGCCTGTTCCGATTTGAATCTGCACAGCAAAACCATCAGCCGTATGGGAGAGCTGCGGAAGGAACGGGATGATTTGAATCTGGAGATTTCCATGCTGACGGAGCAGACCGAAGAGGAGCATTATGAACGGCTGGCCACCCTGCGCAGCAAATGTTTGCAGGTGGAAGCCGAACTCAATGAACTGGCCGCCCAGCCCCGGCCGCAGCTGACCATGGAAAATCTGGCCCGCATCATTGAACTGTGGACCAAGATTCCCGCCAGCAAAATTCAGGCGCAGGAATATGAGCAGCTCAAGAGCTTGGAAGACCGTCTCAAAACCCGTATCATCGGGCAGGACGAAGCCATTGCCGCTGTTTCTGCCGCCATCCGCCGCAGCCGTGTCGGTATCGCAGTGAAAAAGCGCCCTGTTTCCTTTATTTTTGTCGGTTCCACCGGTGTGGGTAAGACAGAGCTGGTGCGTTGTCTAGCCGATCAGCTCTTCGACTCCACTGAGTCGCTGATTCGTCTGGATATGTCCGAGTATATGGAAAAGCACTCGGTTTCCAAGATCATCGGTTCGCCTCCCGGCTATGTGGGCTATGACGAGGCCGGGCAGCTGACGGAGAAAATCCGCCGCAAGCCCTATTCGGTGATTCTGTTTGACGAGCTGGAAAAAGCCCACCCTGATGTGCTGAATATCCTACTGCAAATTCTGGATGACGGTCGCATTACCGACGCCCAGGGGCGTGTGGTCAACTTTGAGAACACCATCATTGTTATGACCTCCAATGCCGGTTCCGAGCGCAAGGGCGGTTCTCTGGGCTTTGACCGGACACTGACCGATCAGAGCCGTGACAAGGCCATGAAGGCCCTTAGTGACTTCCTGCGGCCTGAGTTCCTCAACCGGGTGGATGAGATTATCTGCTTCAACCGTCTGACCGAGGAGAACTTCCAGGCCATTGCCGCCATTATGCTGGGCGAGCTGAAGACGGCCCTGGACGAGCGCGGCGTGGCGCTGACCTGGTCTGACGATGTGATGACCTGGCTGACGAAAAAATCCTATTCCGCCACTTACGGCGCCAGAAACCTCCGCCGTACCATTCAGAAGGAGATCGAGGACCCCATCGCCGAGGCCATCATCGACAGCTTCCAGCATCCCATTCATGCCATCGCGTTGCAAGCCGGAGAAGAAAAAATTCAGCTGTCCGTATCTTAACAACGTATAAAGTTTCCCGTCTCCAAACAAAGGAGACGGGAAACTTTTTGTATACTGGGAACTTCCGGCAGCGGATTTCGTCTATTACTCCGAGAAGTTCTATTGAGGAGGAGCAGCCCATGAAAAAGCGAGTCATCCGCCCACTGTTTCTGACTGCGGCCCTGTCCATGGTCCTGTCGAACGGTGCATTTGCCTATGAAGGAATCGACGCCCTGCCAGACCTGTCCGATTATCCCACCCGCGTGATGATTGACGGCCAGTATGCCGCCGGTCCTGCACCGCTCCTGCACAATCAGGAGGCCGATCTGCCCTTGCGCGTGATTCTGGAGGGCGCCGACTACACGGTATCCTGGGACAACCATACCCGAACGGTACTTGCTGTCAGCCCGTCCGGTACGGAATATCGTATGGCGGCAGACACCGGCACCGTTACAAAGAACAATGCCGTTCTGTGTCAGGATGACCGCATTGGACTCTCCAATGGTTCTCTCTATGTGTCGGAAGAAACTCTGGCCCGATGGAGGGCTTCCAAGTGGATTGGGACCCGGCCACCAATACGGCGGTGGTGTTCACTGATACCCCCGATGATAACCTCTATGGATATGACCTGGGTGAAAGCACCGTAAAAAAACAGCAGCGGCCGTCCCGACACGCCCTACCGGATGCAGGGCATCGTGGGCGTACCGGAAGGGGAGAACCGCCCCATTGCCATAATTCTACACGGTTCCCATCCCATTGGAACGGCATCGGAAAACCGCTATGATCTGGGTTTTTCCTATCTGGTGGATGCCCTGGCCGATGCCGGCTATCTGGCAATCTCCATGAACGTTGCCATCAACTACTCCTTTGAAGATGGCGAGCCCACCGGAAATGAGCGCACCATTCAGGTGGTGGAACAGCAGCTGGCGCAGCTGGAAAAGGCCATTCACGGTGAAGAAACGGCATTCCCGGTGGATTTGACCGGCAAGGGTGATCTCGATCAGGTGGTGCTTCTGGGTCATTCCCGTGGTGGCTGTGACATTTTTGCCGTTGCCGAAGCTCTGGAGCAGCAAATTGGCGTCGTTGGTCTTCTGTCCATGGCTCCATCCAAAACAGTGTTTCTGGAGGAAGGTGTGGCCGATCTTCCGGTTTCCATTCTGCTGCCCCAGTATGACGGCGACGTGACCATGCTGGACGGCGCTACCATGTTTGAAGACATTCGCAATAATGATACCACCACAGCAGAATTGATTTATCTGGAAGACGGCAATCACGGCGGATTCAGTACCGCCCTGGTACGTCCGGACCCCTTTGGAAGGCCCGAAGACCTGGATAAAATCATGTCCGCCGCGGAGCAGCAGGCTTTTATGGCACAATATGCCGTGGATTTTATGGACGCGGTCACAGAGGACCATACCACACCCATGAACCAGGAGGCGGCGCTGCCGGACACACTCTATGGCCGTCCGGTGGTCATCCGCACCTACAATCATGAGAAGACCTTGTTCCAGGCGCAGGAGCAGGATGCATCCAAGGTAACAGCTCAGGACGCCACGGTGAAAGCCGTTCATTTCAGCTATGTGCAGCAGGAGAATACCGCGGGGATGTTCAATCTGCCCGGCTCGTTCCAGACATATGGGCTCTTGCAGCTGGATTGGCAAAAGGACGGCGCTTCGGTGACCATTCCGGTACAGGGTACAGCAGGAACTGCCCTGCGTATCGATTTGGCCCAGGACAGCACCAGCGCTGCCAATGGACAGCAGGATTTGGCCCTGTCTGTAACCGTTACGGACCGTCAGGGAAAGACGGCCACCGTCACATTCCCCACAGGTACGGCGCCGCTGCGCCATCAGGCAGGAGAAGTGGTCAGCTATGACAACTGGGACGGCACTGTGACACAGTTTTACAGCACCTTTACGCCGCTGGGCTCTCTGCTGATTGCGGAGTCCCAGCTGAACGGGATCAAGCTGGAAACTGTACAATCGGTGACGTTGCATTTTACAGGTGACAGCGGTACCATCATGCTGCGGCAGATCGCCGTTCAATAAAAAATCTACAAGAACCGCCGGTTTGAGGGAACTTCTCAAACCGGCGGTTCCGTTGTTCAGGGCTGCAAGGCCATCAGTTGTTGGTAAATCCATTGGGCATCCACACCCTTGGACTGGATTTCCACGACGATATTACCATAGCGGACTCCAAAGTTCATACGGACGCCGTCACTGTCACCGGTGTCCGCGGCAGTATCGGCTCGAGTGGACAATACCTCCCAAGTCAGCTCTTCCGCGTTGAAAATCGGACGGTCAACAATATCCCGTAACTGCTCCGGTACAGACTCCGCTCTGGGAATGGGATAGCGGGACAGATCATATGTTTCCGGTTCAGAGATATCAACCAGATTGTCTGCATCCTCCGTTGTCAGATATCGAACCTCCCAGCGAAGCTGATCATATTCTCTGGTCCAGAGACCCCAGAGGGCATTGGTATTCTGGTCTTGATACCGGCGGATGGATTCTTCTGCAAAACCAGATGGTGCGGTCGGCAGGAACCAAGCGCCGAAGTCCGGGTCCGCCAGCGCCTCCGTTTGGGACAGGTTCTTGTCCTGCCATGTGGGAATCTCCGCAGCCGTAACGGCGGAAAGGTTTGGCCTGCCTCGCTCATAGAATGTGAAGCATTCCAGGATGTCCTCAAAGTCGGCACGGGCCTGTGTTTCCGCGGCAGCTGTCGTATGCAGGGAGAAGGTAAACCAAATACCGTGCAGCTGCGATTCCGCCAACAGGCTGACGCCGCCGGATGGGTCTACCCATCGTCCCAGACGGTATTCCACACCGCTGCACATGGAAATGACCGCATCCTCCGGCAGCAGGAAGCAGGGGGTAATCCCATCTGTCGACAGGGTGACCGTAGCAGTCGTGTCCGGTTGGGAAGTGGTAACCCACAGAATCACTTCCAGCAGGTTACCTTCGCCATCGAATCCGGCTTCGCCGGAAAAGGTCATCCATTCCAGCCACATACCGGGCTGTACGGCATCCAGTTCCTTTTGGTCAAGCGTCTCCCGGAAATAGCCGGGAATGTATCGCCGTTCTGCGTCCGCCATAGAATCAGTGTCCATTTCATTGTAGTAGAAATCCCACTGGGGTGCCGGTCCCTCCGCGTCTTCATTCTGTGTATCTTCCGCATCCTGTGTCGTAACGGGCGGTAGCCTGCCTTCTGTACCGTTGGGCGGCACAGACTGGCCGGGCGTTGGAACTTGTCCCAGCCAGAGACTGCCAACAGCGGCCAGCAGGGCAATACAGGCTGCAACAGCGGCCCAGCGATGATCGGGGCGGGCCGGTTGACGGGGGATTACAGCGGCGGCCTCCACATAGGCACTGTCCACCAGGGACAGCTTATCCAGTAATTCGCTGCCTCTCATAGTTCATAGCCCTCCTTTTGCAGATACTGCCGCAGTTGTCGGCGGCAGCGAAACAGCGTGGTTTTGACTTTGCTCTCTGTACAGTGCAGCGCAGAGGCAATGGATGCAATGTCATCCAAATACCAGTAGCGCCGCAGAAATATATAGCGCTTTTCCTCGTTCAACGTAGCCAGATAACCGTTGATGCTTTGCCGCAGCACCGTATCTTCCAAGCGGCAAGCGACATCGTCGGGGGCGGGAATACACTGTTCCAGCTCGGCGCTGAGGGTGCAGATTTCCGCGCTGCGTTTGAGGCGGCTGCGGTGGCGGCAGCAGCTTAATGCCAGATGGCGGGTGATTCTGGCCAGATAGGCATAGAGATCGTCTCTCGGTTCATGGGGCGGTATGGAACGCCACGCCTCCCAGTAGGTGTCATTTTCACACTCCTGTGCCGCGCCTGGGTCTTTTACCATGCCCAAAGCCAACCCCCGCAGACGGGTACCGTATTTCTCACCGGTGTAATGGATGGCCGATTCATCCCGATGCAGGTACAGCTCCACGATCTGTGCGTCTTCCATGGTGTGTTCCTCCTTTCGCTCTGTCTCTTCACCCCAATAAGCGCCATGAAGACAGGCATCGTTACAGGATTGGTGGCAAGAATTTCTGCTTGATAATATCGAACAAATGTTCTATTATAGAGATAGTATCTGGAAGACCTGCGGAGAGGAGGGCTGTACTGTGCCCAGCTATCTTGCCATTGACTTGAAATCCTTTTATGCTTCCGTGGAGTGCCGGGAACGGGGCCTGGACCCCATGACCACCAATCTGGTGGTGGCCGACGGTTCCCGCACAGAAAAAACCATCTGTCTGGCTGTCAGCCCGTCTCTGAAATCGTACGGAATCTCTGGTCGTGCCAGACTGTTTGAGGTGGTCCAGAAGGTGGCGGAAGTCAATGCCCGCCGCCAATGGCTGGCCCCTGGGCGGAAATTGTGCGGCACGTCCAGTGATGACCGGCAGTTGAAGTCCAACCCGTCTCTGGCGCTGGAGTACATTGTGGCCCCGCCCCGGATGGCCCATTATCTGGAATACAGTACCCGCATCTATCAGGTCTATCTCAAATATGTGGCCCCGGAGGATATCCACGTTTATTCCATTGACGAGGTCTTTATCGACGTGACCCATTACCTGGGGCTTTACGGCTTGACGCCCCGGCAGCTGGCGCAAAAAATATTGAAGGATGTTCTGGAAACCACCGGTATTACCGCCACTGCCGGTATCGGTACCAACCTGTATCTGGCCAAAATTGCCATGGATATCGTGGCCAAGCGGATGCCTGCCGACCGGTACGGCGTCCGCATTGCGGAGTTGGACGAACTCAGCTATCGCCGGACGCTGTGGGCGCACCGGCCTTTGACGGACTTTTGGCGCATTGGCCGCGGCTATGCCAGAAAGCTGGAGCGGCATCGGTTGTTTACCATGGGCGATATCGCCCGCTGTTCACTGGGCGGGCCCACAGATTTCTATAACGAGGAGCTGCTGTACCGGCTTTTCGGCATTCAGGCGGAACTGCTGATCGATCACGCTTGGGGCTGTGAGCCCTGTACGCTGGCAGATATCCGCTCCTACCAGCCGGAGAGCCGCAGCACCGTCTCTGGGCAAGTGCTGACCTGTCCCTATCCCAGTGACAAGGCGGCGCTGGTGGTTCGGGAGATGACCGACGCATTGAGTTTGGAACTGGTGGAAAAGGGTCTGGTGACCGATCAGCTGGTGCTGACGGTTGGGTATGATATCGAAAACCTCAGGGACCCGGAGCGGCGGCGGCACTATACCGGGCCGGTCACCACCGATGGATATGGCCGTCAGGTTCCCAAGCACGCCAATGGCTCGGTCAACCTCCATGGTCATACCTCTTCCACCAGGGAGATGATCGGGGCCATTATGGAGTTGTACCGCCGCATTGTGAATCCGGCTCTGCTGGTCCGGCGCATGAGCGTCACCGCCAATCATCTGTTGACGGAGCAAGACGCCATCCGGCAGACAACCGATGTGCAGCTGGATTTGTTTTCCGACCGGCAGATGGAAACAGCGCGGCAGTCGGCGCGGGAACGGGAGCACCGGATGCAGCAGGCGCTGGTCTCTATCCGGAAGCGGTACGGTAAAAACGCAGTCCTCAAGGGCATGAGCTATGGAGAAGGTGCCACCGCACGGGAGCGGAACGGTCAGATCGGCGGACACCGGGCATAAAAAAAGGGGGGACACAGCATGGACCACAGCCGCAGATATGACGACATTCTCTACCAGTCCCGGCCAATATCCGCCCGCCATTCGCCTATGTCTCTGCGAGACAGGGCGGCACAGTTTTCGCCATTCGCTGCCCTGTCCGGCCATGAAGAGCAGATTGACGAGACAGCGCGGCTGACGGAAGGCCGTGTGGAACTCAGTGAGGAAGCCCGTGCCGAGTTGGACCGAACCCAGCAGTGGCTGCTGGACCATCTGGCCCAGCAGCCGGTGGTATCGGTGACGTATTTTGTACCCGACAGCCGCAAGAGCGGCGGCGTCTATCAAACTGTGAACGGCACAGTCAAAGGCGTGGACCCCTGGGAGCGCTGGCTGCTGCTGACCGACGGCAGGCGTATTGCCATGGACGAGGTGCTGCTTCTGAAACTCTGCGATACTGCGGATGGGGCAGAATAAATGGTAGCATACGGCTATTTTCGGCCTTTTGGCAACATCATCATACCGTATCCATTCTTGAAACGGAAGCAATATCTGCTATAATAATACGGAACGACAAAAGAAATGGAGCAGCACCCATGGAACAGCCCAATGTGACCGTCATACCCAGCCACCGCAAGACCATTTCCATTGCCATAGAGCGGGATTTGCGGGTAGTGATACGGGTACCGCTGGGGACGACACAAGCAGAAGTTCGGAACCTGTTGGAAGAAAAGCAGTCGTGGCTTCAATATCATTGGGAACTGGCGCGACAGCGACAGAAAAACGCGCCACCGCCTCTGACGGAAGCCGAATTGCAGACGTTGACAGAGCAGGCAAAACTGGTATTGCCGGAACGGACGGCGTACTTCGCGCCGCTGGTGGGCGTCACCTATGGACGCATTACCATCCGCCATCAAGTATCCCGGTGGGGCAGCTGTTCGGCCAGGGGCAATCTGAATTTCAACTGTCTTTTGATGCTTTGCCCGCCGGAAGCGGCGGATTATGTCGTTGTTCATGAATTGTGCCACCGGTTGGAGATGAATCACTCCGCCGAATTTTGGGCGCAGGTGGCACGGGTCATGCCGGAGTACGCGATCCACCGCCGGTGGCTCCGGGAACATGGTGCACAACTGATCGGGAGGTTACGATAACATGGTGGAAGTGGTAGCGGCGCTGATTTGGGACGGCGACCGGTTTTTAATTTGTCAGCGTCCGGCCCATAAGGCCCGAGGGCTTCTATGGGAGTTTGTAGGCGGCAAAGTGGAGCCGGGGGAGACAAAGGAGCAGGCATTGGTCCGGGAGTGCCGGGAAGAATTGAACGTTGAGCTGGATGTTGGCGCACCCTTTATGGAAGTAACGCACCAGTATCCAGACCTGACGGTACACCTGACGCTGTTTCTGGCAGCAATCCGGCAGGGTACACCCCAAATGCTGGAGCATAACGATATTCGCTGGATTACCGTATCGGAAATTCCGCAATACGAATTCTGTCCGGCCGACGTGGAGATTCTGGAAAACATCCAAGCTGTCTACGGTTGAACTGTCATTGCAGGAGCAAGGCGCTCCTGCAATTTTTTATTTTGCCTGTTGACAAATATCCTTGTCAATGCTATGCTGTATATGACAATAATCCTTGTCATATTGAAAAGAATATTTGTCAAAGGAGGGCTGCATATGCCATTGGGAAATCGGCTCAAGAAGTTCCGGGCCGCCGGTGGCCTCAACCAGCAGGAGCTGGGAGCCTTAGTGGGAGCGTCCCGGCAAACCATCAGTCTCATTGAGCGCGGCGACTATAATCCGTCCATCACACTGGCGCTTAAAATTGCCCGGGTATTCGGAAAATCGGTCGAAGAGGTCTTTTATCTTACAGGGGAGGAAGAACTATGAAAGCAGAAAGAACAAAAAAGCAAATTGCCATTCGGTTTCTTCTGGTGATCGCCGGATGCGCTTTGCTGGGTGCCGGCGCCGGGCTGGTCCTGGTGAAAGCCGGTACCAGCGCGATGGAGTGGATGGCTGGTTTTGAGAACCTGCTGGCCGGATTTGGTCCCTGGTGGTATCTGCCCGGCGCGGTACTGCTGGTACTCAGTACCGGTTACTATCTGGCTGGAAAACGACAGTTGCCTCATACAGAAGCGGAGGAGGATTTTCAAACGGCTGACCGGCTTTTGGAGCTGTCCATGGTCTTCAGCGGAATTGCATCCGTTTACGCGGTCATCGCCATGGCACTGAGCTATTTTGCCCCCATTGGGCCTTCGGTCCTGCTGCTGATTGTGGAAGTCGCCTGGACTGTGACAATTCAATCCAAAACCATAAATGCCATCAAAGTTCTGTATCCCGAAAAGCGCGGCAGTGTGTGGGATACCAGATTCCAAAAAGACTGGTACGGCAGCTGCGACGAAGCAGAACAGCAGTTAATTGGGCAATACTGCTATCGGACGTTTTTGATCATGAACAGCGTCTATCCCGTTGCCATGGTGATGTTGGCCCTTCTGGCTCTGTTCGATATGGTGACACCCTTTGCCTGCTTCCTGGTTGGTCTCCTGTGGCTGATTCAGCAAACGGTCTATATGGTCACGGCCCATAAGAAAGAGCACGGCAAGGCCCGGCAGCAGTGAGGGCATGGCTATGACTGCGGAAACATTGTTATTTTTTCAGGGCCATGCGGAAGCGCTGCCCTTGTATGAGCGGTTAGAACAGGCGCTTTTGGAACGGATTCCCGGCACAACCATTCGCGTCTCCAAAACCCAGATCAGTTTTTACAATCGGCGTGGCTTTGGCGCTGTCTCCTTTAACCCGGTACGGCGGGCAGCAGACCGGCCTCCCGTATGGCTTACGGTTACATTTGGTTTGCAGTATCACAAAGAATCGCCACGCATTGATGTCGCCACAGAACCGTATCCCAACCGTTGGACCCATCATGTGCTGATTTCTTCTGTAGAGGAAATCGACGAGGAACTCTTGGAATGGTTAGAAGAAGCGGCGGCATTTTCCGCCGCAAAGAGGTAATTTATATGATCAAATTGAGACCTTATCAGCCGGAAGACTGTACGGCGTTGCTGCGGCTGTTCTATGAAACCGTACATAGCGTCAATCTTGGAGATTACACTGCAGCCCAGTGCAACGTCTGGGCCACCGGACAGGAAGATGCAGACCGCTGGAATCGCTCCCTGTCGGAACACACCACCATCGTAGCAGAGTGGAACGGAGTCTTGGCCGGATTCGGCGACATGGACACCTCCGGATATCTGGACCGGCTGTATGTCAGCAAAGACCATCAGCGGCTGGGAATCGCCACTGCCATCTGTGACGCATTGGAACGGCAAATTGCCGCCCCGGTGTATCAAACCCATGCTTCCATTACAGCCAAACCATTTTTCATCCAACGGGGCTATTGCACTATAAGGGAGCAGCAGGTGGAACGGCAGGGGATTTACCTTACCAATTATGTGATGGAAAAGCCGGGTCAGCAGTAAATGGGAACTGCCCGCGCCGCATCCTCATGCGGCGCGGGCAGCGTTTCATTGTAACGGACCAGCGCTGAAGAAAACAGCCGGCCGGGCTTCCTTTCCTGAAAAAAATGTGGTAAAATATATGACGTTTTGACGGCATTTGACAGCGGTCAACGGAAGATCACAGTAGGGGATGGAACAATGGGAATTTTTATGGTAATGATTGCCGGAATGCTCCTGGGACGGGTTCACCGGCTGCGGAAAGTAAAGCCCTGGAATGAACGGCTCTCTATGCTCAGCACCTTCGTGCTCATCTTCTGCATGGGTGTCTTACTGGGCAGAAAAGAAAATTTTCTGCAGGAGCTGACCACTCTGGGTCTGCAAAGTTTCCTGTTTTTCGCTATACCAACCATTCTGTCGGTGGTTCTGGTGTATCTGCTGACACGGCGTTTTTTGAAGGGGCGGTGACACAATATGCTGGTGGTCTTTACAATTCTCTCGCTGTTCCTGGGATTGGCCTATGGACTGTCGGGTCTGGAACTGGGACTGATCGATTGGGTCAGCAATCATTCTGACTTGGTACTCTATCTCTTGATGTTTACCATCGGCATCAGTATCGGTATGCACGACGGCATCATCGGAAAAATTCGCGGATACGGTCTGAAAATTTTAATGATTCCGCTGGGAACCACAGTTGGTTCCGTGGCTGGTGGGTTTCTCTGTGCCTGGATTCTGGGGCTTCCGCTCTTTCCCGGCGCCGCCATCGCCAGCGGCATGGGATGGTACAGTCTAGCGGGCGCCACCATCAGCAATTTGGGCGGTGCGGAATTGGGCAGTATCGCCTTCCTCAGCAATCTCATGCGGGAAATTTTCGCGTTTCTGCTGATACCGGTTCTGGCAGTTCGGTGTAACAGTGCCGCCTGTATCTCGGCAGCCGGTGCAACCAGCGAAGACACAACGCTGCCGGTACTACTAAAATATACCAATGAGGAAACTGTGGTCATTTCTGTGCTCCACGGAATCATCTGCTCATTTTTTGTACCGATTCTGATTTCGTTCTTCTTTCAACTGGCGTAAAATACCCCGGTGGAACCACTGTAAAATACAGGTTCCACCGGGGTTCCTTATTGTTCTTTGCTGAGCAGGGGAGACGGCTGCAAACGGCGGCGCAGCACAGCAATACACCGCATACTGGCCGGAATCAGGAACAGGTCAGCAGCAACCCACGCCATCGGCGAAGCGAAGCAAACGGCAGTGAAGCCAAATCGGGGGACAAACCACAAGGCGATAACGGTACGAGCTACCATTTCCAGAAGACCGGCAAAGATGGCAAAAACGCTGAACCCCATACCCTGAATGGAAAAGCGAACCGCATTGACCAGCGCCAACGGGAAAAAGAACGCGGTCAGAGTGATAATGTATTGGCTGGTCAGGGCAATAATGCGCTCCAGCTCTGTTTCCGTGGGGTCCATAAACAGCATAGTGGCCTGTGGTGCAAACAGAGCCATAGCACCGAAGGCCAGCAGGGAATAGCACAGGCCCAGCACCGCGCTGGCCCGAAGCCCCTGCCCCAGACGGTCCAGTTTACCGGCACCCACATTCTGGCCGCAGTAGATTGCCATGGTGCTGCCCAGAGCGTCCAGCGGGCAGCCCAACAGCTGAAACAGCTTGGTACCGGTCGTGACAGCGGCCACACTGAGGGTACCCAGCGTATTCACTGCCGTCTGCAAAATGGTGGAGCCGATGGCGGTAACGGAGTATTGCAGTCCCATCGGCAGTCCGATATAGCAGAGCCGCATACAGAGCTGAACGTCAATCCGGCGCTCTGCGCCGGTCATTTTCAGGACATGGAATTTTTTCCGCATATAAAACAAGCAGGCAATGCCCGAAATGCCCTGGGACACCACAGTGGCAACAGCCGCACCGGCCACACCCATATGGAACCAGAGAATCAGGGAAAAGTCCAGGAAAATATTGAGGATGGACGACAGTGCCAGGAAATACACCGGTGTTTTGCTGTCGCCCAGCGCCCGGATGATGCCGGCCAGCAGATTATAGAGAAATGTGGTGGGGATACCCAGGAAAATAATAAAAATATAGCGGTTGGCATTATCAAAAATATCCGACGGCGTCTGCATCAACCGCAGAATCTGGTCGCAGAAAAAGGCGGTCACGGTGGTCAGAACCACGGCAAAGGCCACTGAAAGATAGGCAGCATTGGCAGCAAAGCGGCGCATGGTGCTCAGATCATTGGCGCCCACCTGCTGGGCCACCGGAATGGAAAAGCCATTACATAATCCCATGCAAAAGCCGATGACCAGAAAGTTGATGGCGCCGGTGGAGCCGACCGCTGCCAGTGCCTGGGCGCCCAGCAGCTTTCCGACAATCATGGTATCCACCAGATTATAGAACTGCTGGAACAGCATACCCATCAGCATGGGGATGGCAAAAGTCAAAATCAGGTGCAGTGGTTTTCCTGCGGTCAGGTCTTTTCGCATGGGATGACGTCTCCTCTTGTCGATGCTGGAATCTGTTGCCTTTGTAACAACGGCTTTTCATTATACATCCGATGCGTACCGGTGTCCAGAGTATTTTTTCCTAAATATCTTGTCAGATAGACCGGCAGGAACTATACTAAAATACAACAAAACAGTATGGCAGGTGAACAATCATGCAGCGGTGTTTCTGGTGCAATGAACGCAGCCCGGTCTATGTGGCCTATCATGATACGGAATGGGGCGTTCCACAATTTGACGACCGGTATCTCTTTGAAATGCTGGTGTTGGAATCCTTTCAGGCCGGATTGTCCTGGGAGTGCATTCTGAATAAGCGCGAGGCGTTTCGCCGGGCCTTTGATGGCTTTGACCCGGAGATCATTCGCAGCTATGAAGAAGAAGCGGTGGAACGGCTGATGCAGGACGCGGGCATCGTGCGCAACCGGCGAAAGATTCTGGCCACCATTGGCAATGCTGCCGTGTTCCTGGATATCGTCGCAGAACACGGCAGCTTTCTCGCATATTTAAAAACCTTTTGGGACGAGGTAATCCGCGTGGAAACAGGGAAGACCCACTCGGACCTTTCCGACGCGCTTTCCAAGGATTTGCAGCGGCGTGGGATGAAATTTGTAGGCACTACCATCCTTTACGCATATCTCCAGGCCATCGGTATCGTCAATTCCCATGAGCCGGACTGCTTTCTCCATGGGAAGCCGTCTACGCCGTCTTCTCCGTAACGACGCCCAAAAGCCCACCGATGGCAGCCGTATAGAGCATGGTACGGACGGGACTGGATGTGATGGCACAACCGCTGGTGCATCCCCAGAGGCGATAATAGAGCCAGCCCATACCCGCGCCAATTCCAATAAAAAGTAAATACCGCAGGAGTTTTCTGGGATTCCACTTCATTACCGTTCCTCCTTTGTCAAGTACGCTTCAATCTGGTGTACTGCGGCAGCGCCGTCGGAGACTGCTGTAACCACTTGGCGCAGATCTTTCCGCCGTACATCTCCCACAGCATACACACCCGGTACATTGGTTTCCAGAGATTCTCCGGCATCAATATAGCCGTTCCGGTCCAGAGTAATCTGGCCGCCCAGCAGTTCGGTGGCGGGCTTCCGGCCAATGCTGACAAAGACACCGTCACAGGGGACCACCGTCTCCTGACCACTCTCAACATTCCGAACGCGAACGCCGGTAATACGGTCTTCGTGGAGCAATTCTGTCACCACAGAATTCCAGAGAAACTGCACGTTATCGGCTTCTTTCAATGCCTGCTGGTCAATCTGCTCTGCGCGCATGGTGTCGCGGCGGTGGATTATAATGACCTGCTTTGCCACGCGGGACAGCAGCTTGACATCGGCAGCCGCCGAATTGCCGCCGCCCACCACGACTACCGTGCGGTTGCGGAAAAACATACCGTCGCAGGCAGCGCAATAGCTGACGCCGCGGCCCACCAGTTCCCGCTCCTGCGGCACGCCCAAAGGCCGGGGATTGGCGCCGGTGGCCAGAATCACCGTTCGGCCCAGGTAGTCGCCGTCACTGGTGTGGGCAGTTTTGATATCACCGGTCAAGTCCAGAGAATGGACTTCCGTCATCACTGTTTGCGCGCCGAAGCGTTCCGCACCCTGCTGCATTTGCTGTGCCAAGGAAAACCCATCAATACCCTCGACAAAGCCAGGGTAATTATCGATCTGGTGAGACAGCGCCATCTGTCCACCAGGCGCCAGCTTTTCCAATACAACGGCATCCAGACCGGCCCGTGCAGCGTAAAGCGCAGAGGTGTATCCAGCAGGCCCGCCGCCGACAATCAGAATATCATAAATATGGTTCATATAGATTCCCCGTCTTTCTAGCGTTTTTATTGACAGTATACCCCACGGCTGCGAAAAAATCAGTGATCTTGTCACCGAAGCAAGTGCAGCATTGACAGGGGAATCGTCCTTTTTTATACTAACAGCAATCCATGCAGAGTTTTCCAATCCGGTTGGTAATGAGGTGAGACATATGGAATTTGCGCAGTACTTCCCCGTATGGGACAAACTGACCGCAGAGCAGCAATCGTTGTTGATGGACTCCGTCACAGAGCGCACCATTGAGAAAGGGGAGACGGTCCACAATGGGGCTGTGTCCTGTACCGGTGTGCTGCTGATTCGCAGCGGCCGTCTCCGGTCATACATCCTGTCGGAGGACGGCAGGGAAGTGACATTATGCCGGCTATTTGACCGGGATATGTGTCTGCTGTCGGCATCCTGTATGCTGCGCAGCATCGCGTTTGAAATTGTGGTGGAAGCGGAAGAGCAGACGGACCTGTGGGTCATTCCGCCGGAAACCTACCGGGCCATTATGGAGGAATCGGCCCCGCTGGCCAATTACACCAATGAAATCATGGCCAGCCATTTTTCCGATGTCATGTGGCTGGTGGAGCAGATTCTCTGGAAAAGCCTTGACAAACGTCTGGCGGAGTTTCTGTTGGAGGAACAAGCCATCTGCGGAGATACCACGCTGAAAATCACCCATGAGATCATCGGCAATCACCTGGGAACAGCGCGGGAGGTCATCACCCGAATGCTGCGATATTTCCAGTCGGAAGGACTGGTAAAGCTGACACGAGGTACGGTGGAGCTGACAGATCTGCCCGGTTTGGCACAGCTTTGCGGCCGTTAAAGACAGAAACAGCCCCGGACATGTGTTTCATGTCCGGGGCTTCCCATCATTACGTTCGTATCAGATCAGGTTCTTCTCCGTATTGGGGTCAAACAGGTGGATGCACTCAGGCAGGAAGTCCAGTTCAACCGTATCCGTATGGCTGCCGGTACCCAGGGTAGAAACGATGGCGATGATCTCCGTGCCGTTGGCATTGACGTGGAGATGCTGCTCGCTGCCCATCATCTCGGAAACCTCCAGCTTAGCGGGGATACCGCCGTGCTTCAGCTGCACATGGACGGGACGGACGCCGGCAATGACAGCGCCGGACTGACGGTTGGAAGCCTTGAGCGCCTCCTGCTGCTGGGCACCCAGAACGAACCGGCGGCCCAGAATCTCGACAGAATACTGGCCATTCTCCAGGAGCAGCTTGGCATCCTTGAAGAAGTTCATCTGCGGCACACCGATGAAGCCGGCAACGAAGATGTTGGCAGGATGGTTGAAGACCTCCTGGGGCGTGCCAATCTGCTGAATGAAGCCATCCTTCATGATGACAATGCGATCGCCCAGGGTCATGGCCTCGGTCTGATCGTGGGTAACATAAATGAAGGTGGTGTTGATGCGCTGGCGGAGCTTGATGATCTCAGCACGCATCTGGTTACGCAGCTTGGCGTCCAGGTTGGACAGGGGCTCGTCCATCAGTAGGACCTTGGGCTCACGGACGATGGCACGACCGATGGCCACACGCTGCCGCTGGCCGCCGGACAGAGCCTTGGGCTTGCGGTCCAGATACTGCGTGATATCCAGAATGGCAGCAGCTTCGCGGACCTTCTTATCGATCTCGTCCTTGGGCATCTTCTTCAGCTTCATGGAGAACGCCATGTTTTCATAAACGGTCATATGGGGGTAGAGGGCGTAGTTCTGGAAGACCATGGCGATGTCGCGGTCCTTGGGGGCCACGTCGTTGACCAGCTTGCCGCCGATGTACAGTTCGCCATCGGAAATCTCCTCCAGGCCGGCAATCATACGCAGCGTGGTGGACTTACCGCAGCCGGAAGGACCGACGAGAACGATGAATTCCTTGTCGGCAATGTCCAGGCTGAACTGCTGGACGGCTACGACGCCTTCATCCGTGATTTGCAGGTTGGCCTTGGGCTCGTCGGACACATGTTCCTTCTTCTTCTTGGCCTTCTTGCCGCCGGCGGCGTTGGGATAGATCTTCTTGATGTTTTTCAGAACCAGGTTTGCCATAAGTACTTACCTTAACTGCTGTGCCTCCGCAAGCAGCAGTCTCGCAGCCGATACAATCCATCGGACTGCTTTACGACAGGTCTCCACACTGCCGCACCGCAGGTAACGCGGAATTTCCTCCTTTAATTTCAGAAACTGACCACAAGGAGTGGAGTGCGGTCAGTCCTTCAATCTATATGCCGGTGCACGCTGTGCACAGAGCACCTGAACAGGGGAAGGAACGCACCGCCGCCGGGGAATACCAACGACGACATCCTTTCATATTGGGGTCTATTCCCGTGCTATACCGCCAACCCTAAATAGCATCTGCGATAGTGCATAGGATGGCAGTTGGAGCAGAACAACCCAATATTGTTTTTAAAATATCATATAATTCCGTATCTGTCCAGACCTACAGTGAATCTAAAATAAGATTTTGTGCAAAAGATGCAATAGAGGCGTCACAATATGTACACCTTTCCCAATTTCTATGCCCAGTGGCGTATTGTTTACCAAAAGCATAAAAGAGAACGACGCCGCCCCGTTCAGGGCAGCGTCGTTCCGTTCGCTGGGAGAGAGAAGAAAGAGAGGTGTATAACGCAACACAGCAGCTTTTGGATTGCTGTGGGTCTGTCTTTTATGGTTGCAGTATACCCGGCAAATTTGAAAGAATTATGAACAAACAGCCAATAATTTTTGAACTTTATCGTTAAAAAACTATTGTATTTTTGTTCATGACCTGTTCAAAGTCCCACGATAGACTGATACCATCAAGGCAGGCCCCCTCGTCACAAAGCGTTGGCGGCACGACTGGGCAACCTTTTTTCATATTCTCCTTCTTTTTTTCTTCCTTTCGGCGACAGGCGGGTGGTATCTTCCATCCGCCTGTCGTCGCTCTATGAAACTGTACCGGCAGCCCAGTGGGCTGCCGGTTTGAAAGGATGTACAAAAATCAGACGCCCGTCATGGCTTCCAGCACATCATACTGCTGCTGGGAGAGAGTCTTCTTCATGGACAGGCCCTCGGCCAAATCCACATCCTGCAAAACGCCGCGCACCGTGCAGACCAGCCGGTTCTGACGTCCTTCCGCCAAAACCTGTACGGCATGGTAACCCATTCGGGTCGCCATCACACGGTCCCGGGCAGAGGGGGTACCGCCGCGCTGAATATGGCCCAGCACAGTAACACGGGGGTCCAGGGAGATGGTCTCCTTGATCTTCTGCGCGATCTCCATGGCGCTGGAAACGCCCTCGGCCACTACAATCATATAGTGGGTTTTGCCGCGCAGTCTGGAGGTGCGGATCTTCTCGATCACATCCTTCTCAAAATCCAGGGGCTTCTCCGGAACCAGAACCGCCGTTGCGCCCACAGCAATGCCCACATACATGGCCAGGTGACCGGCGTTGCGGCCCATGACCTCCACCACCGAGCAGCGCTCGTGGGACTGCATGGTGTCGCGCAGCTTATCGATGGCTTCCACCGCAGTGTTGGAGGCCGTATCATAGCCCAAGGTATAGTCGGTGCAGGCGATGTCGTTGTCAATGGTGGCGGGTACGCCTACCACGGGGATGCCATAGGTGGACAGGGCCTGAGCGCCGCGGAAAGTGCCATCGCCGCCGATGGCAACAATGCCGTCCAGTCCCAGCAGCTTGCAGGTATCCACAGCCTTCTTCTGGCCTTCCTCCGTCATAAACTCCTGACTGCGGGCCGTATACAGAATGGTGCCGCCGCTGCTGATAATATGATTGACGCTTTCGGCATCCATCTTTACAATGTCTCCGTGAATCAGTCCATTCCATCCACGCCGGATGCCGACACACTCCATGCCGCGGTAGATGGCGCTGCGGACCACAGCGCGAATGGCTGCGTTCATGCCGGGGGCATCTCCGCCGCTGGTCAAAACACCAATGCGCTTAACAGTACTACTCATATTGAACACCTCATTTAATATTGGACTGCCGGACTGCTCCGCAGGCAGGGACTCGCGCCGCTGCATCCGTTTTGGCAATATGGGCATGTGATTATTTTAATTGTATGAAAAGCAAATGTAAACTGTCAAACTGCCGATTATGTCCCGATTTTTGCGCCGCCATTGACGCTTCACTGTACAATTTGAGCAACGCAGCCTTCGTCATGGTTCTGTCTGCTTCGGCCCATGGAAATCGTTGAGACCATGGACAAATGGATGGCTCTATGGTATGATAGCGCTGTATGTAACGCAGAATCTGGAGGTATTCTCTGTGAAAATTGATGTGATGGGCGTCCAGTTCGACAATGTCACCATGGACGAAGCGCTGGAGCAGGCCAAGGCGATCCTGGCAGAGGGCCGGACCACCTACTGTGTGACGCCCAACCCCGAAATCGTGTATGAGGCCATGGGTGACGCCTCCTTCCGGCAGCTGCTCAACAATGCCGCCATGGTGCTGCCCGACGGCGTGGGCGTACTGCTGGGGGCGAAGATTTTGGGAACGCCTTTGAAGGAAAAAGTCTCCGGTGTCGATTTTGCCGCCCATCTGCTGCCCATTCTGGAGCAGCAGGGGAAAACGCTTTACTTATTAGGCAGCAAGCCCGGCGTAGTGGAACTGGCCGCTCAAAATATGCTGGCCCGCTGCCCGAACCTGCAAATCTGCGGTATGGCTGACGGCTACTTCAAAGACGAGACCCCTGTGGTGGAAGCCATCAACCGCGCCGGAGCCGACGTGCTCTTTGTCTGTCTCGGCTCTCCGAAGCAGGAACGGTTTATGCAGGCCCATACGCAGGAATTGAATGTATCCCTGATGATCGGTCTGGGCGGTTCTCTGGATGCGTTTGCCGGAACGGTCAAACGTGCGCCGGACTGGGTCATCCGCATCGGTATGGAATGGTTCTACCGTCTGTGCAAGGAGCCGCGCCGTTGGAAACGCATGCTGCGGCTGCCGAAATTCGTGGTGGCAGTCACGTGCAAACGTCTGAGAGGTGCCTGAATATGGGAAAGCTCATTGTATTGGAAGGTACCGACGGCTGCGGAAAGTCCACCCAAGTCCGTCTGTTGACGGAGCGGCTTACCCGGGAGGGCAAAAACTTTCGGCAGCTGCGGTTCCCGCGGTATGATCAGGAATCCTCGGCATTGATCCGTTTGTATCTGGGCGGCGCTTTCGGGCAGGACCCCAACGCCGTCAACGCCTACGCGGCATCCACCTTTTATGCTGTGGACCGCTATGCATCCTATTTGCAGGATTGGGGAGAGTACTACCGCAGCGGCGGCATTCTTATAGCCGACCGCTACACAACTTCCAATGCCATTCATCAGGGCGGCAAGCTGCCGGAAGGGGAGAAGCATGACTTTCTCCGTTGGCTGGAAGAATTGGAATATGAACGTATGGAATTGCCCCGGCCGGACCGGGTTCTCTGGCTCAATATGCCGGTGGAGCAGACCTTGGTTTTGATGCAGCACCGGCAATGTACCGGCGGCGGTTCCGCTGATATTCATGAGCTGGACGAGGGGTATCTGCGTCACTGCTATGACACCGCTCGAGATACCGCCCGCTTCTGTGGCTGGACCACCATCGACTGTGTCCGTGATGGCGTGATCCGTCCGGCAGAGGAAATCGCATCCGAGATTTATACAACCGTATTGGACTGTATGGAGGAATAAAATTATGGTATATGTCATTCTTGGAACCGGATTTGAAGAAGTCGAGGCCATTGCCCCGGTGGATATTCTGCGCCGCTGCGGCGTCACGGTAAAGACGGCTGGTATCGGCGGTCTTCAGATTACCGGCGCCCACGGCATCACCGTGACAGCTGACTGCACGGTGGATGAGTTGGACTTGGATGCTATGGATATGATCGTTCTGCCCGGCGGTTTGGGTGGTGTGGCGTCCATCAATGGTTCGGAGACGGCGCTGGCCGCTGTCCGCAAGGCCTGGAACGACGGAAAGTATGTGGCCGCCATCTGTGCTGGGCCTACGGTGCTGGCCGGTTTGGGCCTGACTGCCGGTAAAACCGTTACCGGCTATCCCGGCACGGAGTCGCAGCTGGGCGATTGCCGGTATGTTTCGGATACGCCCGTAGTGGTGGATGGCCGTCTGATCACCAGCCGCGGCCCCGGCACGGCGCTGCTGTTCGGCTGGAAGCTGGCAGAAATTCTGTGCGGTGCAGAAGCTGCCGGACAGGTAGCCGCCGGTATGCTGCTGACGGAATCGCAAGTCTAATCACCCGCAGAAACGGAGTTATCGTATGGCAGATGAACGCTGGCTCAGAGATTTGAACCACGACCCGGACCTGATACGCTTAGCGGGGGATGATGTGGACGAACTCATCAAGAGCACCCGAGAAGAGCTGGACTACGCGGACCGTATCATGCGGTCCGGGCGGCCGCAGGAACCGGAGTTTTCCACTCCGCAGTCCTATCGAAAAGAAGTGTTTCAGCCGAAGATTCCCGATATCTATGCGGATTGGACGCAGGAGGAAGAGGAACCGGAAGAGCCCATCAAGCCGCCGCGGAAACGTCTGGCCGCCGGATGGCGGGTCCTGATCTATGTAGTGTCCGTTGTGGCCGCCTCGGTGCTGCTGGCCTTTGCCGGTTGGCACTGCGCCGACGATGTTATGGCCCTGACAAAGCCGGACCGGTCGGTCAGCATCACCGTGGGAGAACACGACACCATGGACGACATTGTAGATACCCTGGAGGCCAACGACCTCATCGATCTGCCGTGGCTGTTCCGCTTTTATTGCTGGTTCTCCAATGCCGAGGAGAAGATTGTCCCCGGCACGTATGAACTCAACAATGTATACGACTACCACGCGCTGGTCAGCGGCATGTCCGGCAATTCCAACCGCATTACCCGCACTGTGACCATCCCCGAAGGCTACAGCTGCGATCAGATTTTTACTATGCTGGAACAAGAGGGCGTCTGCCGCGCAGAAGACCTCTACGACGCCGCGGCAAACAGTCAATTTTCCTACGACTTCCTGCAGGACCTGCCCTACGGAAAGAAAAACCGCTTGGAGGGCTATCTGTTCCCCGATACGTATGAGTTCTACTCAGTCAAATCGGAAAAGGATAACAGCAACGTCGATTGGACATGGCCCGAGGGTGCAGTAGGCGACGATCCGGAGCGGGTACTGGAAAAGTTCCTCGACAACTTCCAGCAGAAATTTACCGAGGATATGCAAGCGTCCATCGACACGCTGAACCAGAAACTGACGGCGCAAATGGAGGCCAACGGTTTCACCAGCGAAGAGATTGCCGCGGGCCAGATGGACCTCCACAAAATCATTATTGTGGCATCGCTGATTGAAAAAGAAACTGCTTCTGTGGCAGAATCGTCGCTGATCAGTTCCGTCATCTATAACCGTCTGTGCAGCAAGGATTATCCGCTGCTGCAAATCGACGCCACGGTGCTCTATGCATTGGGTGAGCACAAGGAGACCCTGACGGCGGAGGACCTGATGGTGGACAGCCCCTACAATACCCGCCGGTATCCCGGCCTGCCCGTCGGTCCCATCGCAAATCCGGGCCTGGCCAGCATTCAGGCGGCGCTGAATCCTGAGGATACCAATTACTTCTTCTATGCTCTGGATACGGATGGTACCCACCACTTTTCCGAAACCAACCAGGAGCATGAGCAATTCCTTTCCCAACTGGAGAATGATGCAGAATGAGAAAGAAACCGGAACTGCTGGCCCCGGCCGGCGATATGGAACGGCTGCGCCTTGCCGTTCTCTACGGCGCCGACGCCGTGTATCTGGCAGGCACCAGCTTCGGCATGCGCTCCTTCGCCGGTAATTTTACCGACGAGGAGCTGCCCGTGGCTGTAGCGTACGCCCACAGTCACGGTGTCCGCGTCCATGCGACAGTCAATACCATGCCCCGCTGTGATGAAATTGTACACCTGCCCGCCCACCTGGAGCGGCTCAACGACGCGGGGGTGGATGCGCTGATTATGGCAGATTTGGGTGTTTTTCAAATGGCCGCCAAATACGCACCCAACTGCGAGCGCCATGTGTCCACCCAGGTGTCCATTGCCAATGACGCCTGTGCTACCGCCTGGTATGAGCTGGGGGCCAAGCGGGTCGTTCTGGCCCGGGAGCTGTCCTTGGAGGAAATCCGCACCATCCGGGCCAACACGCCCAAGGAGCTGGAGCTGGAAACCTTTGCCCACGGCGCCATGTGTGTCAGCTATTCTGGCCGATGCCTGCTTTCCAACTATATGACCGGCCGTGACTCCAACCGCGGTGCCTGCGCTCAGCCCTGCCGGTATCAGTACGCGCTGATGGAGGAAAAGCGGCCCGGCGAGTATTTCCCGGTCTTTGAAGACGAAAAGGGCACCTATATCATGAACTCCCGGGATATGTGCATGATTGACCATCTGGATGATCTGATGGACGCGGGCGTGGACTGCATCAAGCTGGAAGGCCGGGCCAAGTCCGCCTACTATGCCGCCATCGTCACCGGTGCCTATCGCCATGTGCTGGACGATGTGGCCGCAGGCCGTCCTGTGGACTCGGTTTGGCGGGATGAAGTAGAGCATGTCAGTCACCGCCATTACTCAACCGGCTTTTATTACGGTGAACCGGGCCAGTACACCGAGAGCGCTCGGTATCTGCGGGAATGGCAGGTGATTGCCATTGTGACTGCCTGTGATGAGCAGGGCAACGCCACGCTCAGTCTGCGCAATAAATTTTCCGCTGGAGATACGGTGGAACTGGTGGGTCCGGATACAAAGCCCTTTGCTTTTACTGTCCCCATGATGGAAGACCTGGAAGGCAATCCTCTGGCAGAGCCGCGGACACCCCAAATGGAATTCCGTATGAAACTGCCCAAACCGGTTCCGGCCTGGTCTATTCTGCGCCACGCTGTGGCGCTGTCCGGCAAATAAACAGCTGCGGCTCCGGAAATCCGGAGCCGCTTTGCAAAGGAGCGTTTGTCATGGAGTTCGACTTTACTACAGTCATTAACCGTCACGGCTGGGACGCACAATCCTGGGACAATCTGGGCCAGGGCAACGCCCCTCAGCCGCCCAAAGCAGGATTTGACTGCATTCCCATGTGGATTGCCGATATGAATTTTGCCACTGTTCCGGCGGTGCCGGAAGCCCTGGCCCGCCGGGCCGCGCATCCCATCTATGGATATTTTCAGCCGTCGGACGCGTACTATGAAGCCATCTCCCAATGGCATCAGACGCAGAAGGGGACAGCCCCCATTCCCAGGGAGGCCATCGCCTATGATAACAGCGTCCTGGGCGGTATTGCCAGCGCCATGGCGGCCATTTGTCCCAAAGGGGGCCCCGTACTGCTCCATACGCCGGGCCATGTTGGATTTACTCGTGTTTTGAAGGCCAACGGCTACAATATGGTCCTCAGTCCGCTGGTTCGAGACGGAAACGGTGTATGGCGCATGGATTTTGACCATATGGAACAAGCCATCCGGGAACATCATATCCATGCCGCCATTCTCTGTTCGCCCCACAATCCCTCTGGCCGTGTCTGGGAGCGATGGGAGTTGGAACAGGCCATGGAGTTGTTCCAAAAATATGATGTTTATGTGATTTCCGATGAAATTTGGTCGGATTTACTGTTGGATGGTCATTGCCACATTCCCACACAGTCCCTTTCCGAAGACGCCAAACTGCGGACCATCGGTTTATATGCGCCATCCAAAACCTTTAATTTGGCCGGCCTGATCGGCAGCTATCGCATAATCTACAACCCCCGCCTTCGGGACCGGGTAGAACAGGAGTCCGGGCTTTCGTTCTATAATCACATGAATGTGATGACGATGCACGCCCTGATTGCAGCCTATTCCAGCCAGGGCGCTCGGTGGATGCAGGAATTGCGGCAGGTGCTCTCGGACAATGTCCATTATGCGGTGTCGTTCATTCAGGAGCATTTCCCAGATGTGGAAGTTGCCATGCCCCAGGCCACTTATTTGCTGTATCTGGACTGTACCGGTTGGTGTGAAGCGCACAGCATCTCTTTGGAGCAGCTGTTGGTACAGGGCAGCGGTGTGGGCGTCGGATGGCAGGATGGCCGGAAATTCGGTGGCAAGTGTCATATTCGGATGAATGTAGCGCTGCCTAGAACGCTGCTGGAAAAGGCTTTTTCCCGTCTGAAGCAGTTTGTGTTTACTGCATAAGTGTACAAAAGAGAAGAGAAACTGCGGTGCTGTCCCGTATTCCTGTCGTGCATCGATGGCTGATTTAATGGGAAAACCCATTGACAAACAGAAAAACTGTGATAGAATAGGTAGGAAAATACGCAGTGCAATGAGGAAACGAGCGGTTTTGAAAGGCCCAAGCGAGAGGGGAGACGGTGCAAGCCCCTTGGCTGGAAGGAATCGCAGCCACTTCCGAGCAGGCCGTGAGGAGCGGCCCGGTTCATCCCCGATATCCGATGGCTGAGATACCGGATTTCCGGGTAATCAGGGTGGTACCGTGAAGCAGCAGCTTCGCCCCTGTTTGGGGGCGAAGCGTTTTTTTATTGCACTGCAAGCGATTGAATGATGGAGGTATCCAAACCCATGGCACAGAAAAAATACGGGCTCAATGAGCTCCGCGAAATGTTCCTGAAATTTTTTGAGACAAAGGGACATCTCCGCCTGCCCAGCTTTTCCCTGATTCCCCAGAACGACGCCTCTCTGCTGCTGATCAACTCCGGTATGGCGCCCATGAAGCCTTTCTTCACCGGTGAGCAGGAGCCGCCCCGCCATCGTGTCTGCACCTGCCAGAAGTGCATCCGTACCGGCGACATTGAGAACATCGGCAAGACGGCCCGCCACGGCACATATTTTGAGATGCTGGGCAATTTCTCTTTCGGTGATTACTTCAAGAAGGAGGCCATCCACTGGGCCTGGGAGTTTTTGACCTCCCCCGAGTGGGTGGGTCTGGACCCCAACCGGCTCTATCCCTCCGTCTTTGCCGGCAATGAGACTACTCCGGCTGACGATGAGGCGTTCCGCATTTGGAATGAGGAGATTGGGATTCCCGCTGATCGCATTTTCAAGTTTGGCAAAGAGGATAACTTCTGGGAGCACGGCTCCGGCCCCTGCGGTCCCTGCTCTGAGATCTACTATGACCGCGGTGAAAAGTGGGGCTGCGGTAAGCCCGGCTGCACCGTAGGCTGCGACTGCGACCGCTATATTGAGGTGTGGAACGTGGTGTTCTCCCAGTTCGACAATGACGGCGAGAATCATTACACCGAGCTCAAGCAGAAGAACATCGACACCGGCATGGGCCTGGAGCGTTTGGCCTGTGTCTGCCAGAATGTTGCCTCTCTGTTTGACGTGGACACCGTCATGAACATCACCAACAAGGTCAGCGAGATCACTCACGCTCACTACGGCGAGTCCAATGCCAAGGACGTGTCGCTCCGCGTGATCACCGACCATATCCGCTCCGCTACTTTCATGATTTGTGACGGTGTTTTGCCCTCCAATGAGGGCCGCGGCTATGTGCTGCGCCGTCTGCTGCGCCGCGCTGCCCGCCATGGCAAGCTGCTGGGCGTCAACGAGCCTTTCCTGTACACGGTCTGTGATACAGTGGTCCATGAGAACGAGGGCCACTACCCCGAACTGCGGGAGCGTCAGGGTTATATCACCAAAGTCATCCGCACGGAGGAAGAGAACTTCGCCAAGACCATTGATGGCGGCATGAACATCTTCAATGAAATGCTGCGGGGCCATCAGGAAAAAGGCGAAAAAGTCTTCTCCGGCGCCGACGCTTTCAAATTGTACGACACCTACGGTTTTCCCATCGATCTGACCATTGAAATGGTGGAAGAGCAGGGGATGACCGTGGACCAAGAAGGCTTCAAGGCCCTGATGGAAGAGCAGCGTCAGAGAGCCAGAAAGGCCCGCGAGGCCCTGGGCGATCTGGGCTGGGCCGGTGTGGAGTTTGGCAAAGACGTCCCCGAGACCCAGTTTGTCGGCTATGAAACGGGTACGGTCACCGACGCCAAAGTGGTGGCTCTGGTGGTGGAGAACGAGCAGGCCGAAGAGCTGATGCCCGGCGTCGACGCCATTGTGGTTCTGGACAAGACGCCTTTCTACGCAGAAATGGGTGGTCAGGTGGCAGACCATGGCCAGATTGTCATGGAAGGTGAGCACGGTTGCTGCTTCCAGGTAACCGACGTCCAGAAAAACAAGGGCGGCAAGTTCATGCACAGTGGTAAGCTGGTAGAGGGCACTCTGAAGCTGGGCGACACCGTTCTGGCTCAGATTGACCCTGTTCGACGGAAAGCTATTATGCGCGCTCACTCCGCCACCCATCTGCTGGATGCAGCGCTGCGCGCCGTTCTGGGCGATCATGTCCATCAGGCCGGTTCTCTGGTGGAGCCCGACCGTCTGCGCTTTGACTTCACCCACTTCTCCGCACTGACGGCGGAAGAGCTGGGCCGCGTGTCTGCCATGGTCAACGAGATGGTGCTGGAGGGTTATCCTGTCGTCACCGAAGAAATGCCCATTGAGAAAGCCAAGGAGCGCGGCGCCATTGCACTGTTTGGCGAGAAGTACGGCGACGTGGTCCGCGTTGTGGAAATGGGCAACGGTTTCTCTGTGGAGTTCTGCGGCGGCACCCATCTGGACAACACTGCCAAGGTCGGCGTGTTCCACATTACCAGTGAATTCTCCGTGGCCTCCGGCGTTCGCCGCATCGAGGCGACCACCGGTGCCGTATCCCTGCAAACCATGAACCAGAATCAGGAGAAGCTGTTTGAGGCTGCTGCCGTGCTTAAAACCAAGCCCGGTGAACTGCGGGAAAAGGCTGAGCAGACCATTGCAGAGCTGCGGGAACTGCGCCGCATGGTGGAGCAGTTCAAGGCCAAGGAAGCCGCCGGCGAGTCGGAGCGGTTCCTCATGGGCGGCCATGCTGTGGGCAATTTGAAGGTTCTCACCGCCACGCTGCCCAATGCCGACGCCAACAAGCTGCGCCAGATGGGCGATATGCTCCGGGACAAGCAGCCCAATGTGGTGGCTGTTCTGTCCACAGTCAACGACAACAAAATCACCTTCCTGGCTGTTTGCGGCAAGGAAGCCGTTGCCAAGGGCATCAAAGCCGGTGATATTATCAAGAGCGTCACTGCCATCTGCGGCGGCAAGGGCGGCGGCAAGCCCGACTCTGCTATGGGCGGCGGTACCGATGTTCTGAAGCTGGATGATGCTTTGGCCACGGTGGACAATCTGGTGGCTGAAAAACTGGGACTGTAACGCGCTAGAAAGGGGACTGCACTATGTCTGACTGCCTGTTCTGTAAGATCATTTCCGGGGAAATCCCCTCCAACAAGGTCTATGAGGATGAAATTTGCTACGCTTTCTACGATATTTCTCCCATGGCTCCCACGCATTTTCTGGTGATTCCCAAGGTCCATTTTGCCTCAGCCGCCGATGTGACGGAGGAAAATGCCGCTGCCATTGGCCACATCTATATGGTCATTGCAAAGCTGGCCAAGGAAATGGGATTTGCCGATGGATTCCGTGTGGTCACCAACTGCGGCGAGATTGCCGGGCAAACGGTGCATCACATCCATTTCCACGTTCTTTCCGGTAAGCAGCTGGGGTCGTTCAACTAAACCAGCCGTATGCAGGGACGCCGCTTCGGTGGCGTCCCTGTTTTGCTTGCGTATGGGACCGGAAAATGGTAGAATGAGTCTGAGGTGAGAGCGTGCGAGTTTTGGCTCTGTTTGCTGCCGGCTTCTGCGGGGCAGTCCTCTGCAATATGATGGGGCTGTCATATGGTGTAGTGCTGCCGTGTGGTTTGCTGGCCCTGGCTGTGGTGCTGTTTCTGCTGCGCCGCCGATGGTTCATACGGATTGGGCTGGTGGCCCTGGGCGCTTGCATTGGTTTGGGCTGGTCCTGGTCCTATGTACAGCGGGAGGTTCGGTGGACCGATGCCTATGATGGTCGTGTACGGACCCTGTCCATGGAGGCCGCCGCATACAGCAGAGCCACCGCATATGGCACAGCCACAACGGTCTCAGGTTCGGTGGATGGACATACGTTCACCGCCGTGCTCTACAGTGAACACGATTTATCACTGAAACCGGGCGATATGGTTCATGGCCTGGTAAAACTGCAATCCACCGACGCTTATTGGGGCGAAGAAGACCTCTTTTATGGAACCCGTGGCATGGATTTTACGCTGCGTCTATATGATCGGCACCAGATTCAGTACGCCGATTCCATCCCCATGCGGTATTTACCACTGTATCTCTCGCACATTCTTCAGGAGCAGTTGGGAAAACTGTTGCCGGAAGCAGAACAGGGCTACGCCGTGGCACTGCTCAGCGGTGACCGCAGCGGCCTGTCCGAATCCATTCAAACACAGCTGAGTCAATCGGGCACCAATCATATTGTGGCCGTCTCCGGTATGCACATCGGCATTCTGATGGGCGCTATTATGCTGTTATTGGGGCAGTACGGTTGGAAAACCTCTGTTGTCGGTTTACCCCTGATCTGGATTTTTGCTTTGTCCGTAGGCATGACCGCCTCTGTAGTACGCTCGGCAATCATGTTCAGTTTGCTGCTGATTGCGTGTCTGGCCCATCGGGATAATGATATACCGACGACAGTATTGCTGGCGTTGCTTCTGATCATCCTGCCCAATCCCAGAGCCATTCTCGATGTGGGATTACAGTTATCCTTTGCCTCAGTAACTGGTATCTTGCTGTTTTCCAGCCGGATTTTTCAGCGGTTCTGGATGGCGCAGCCTGTACAGTGGCTTATTTCCCGGCACCGGATTTTCCGTAAACTGGTGCGGCCGGTCTGTGCCGGTGTCGCGTCTTCCATTGCGGTCATTCCGTTGACAATGCCGCTGAGTCTGCTGTATTTTGACAGCTTTTCTCTGGCCACACCCCTAAGCGGCGCAGTGATCGTGCCGTTGATTCCCGCGTGTTTTTTGCTTTCCCTGGTGACCGCACTGGTCAGCTTGCTCTCCATGCCGGTCGCCGTCCTTCTGGCGTATCCGCTGCAATGGTTGATTGGCATAACTATGGGGTTGACCCGTTGGATTGCCGGTCTGCCATTTGCCTGGATGACCATGGACAATGGATACGCCCTGATTTTTCTGGTTCTGTTCTACGGCATCATACTGGTACTGCTGCTGGACACCGGTCAATCCATCCGGCTTTGGATTCCGGTTGCCGCCATCGGCTGTTCATTTCTGGGCTGTCTGCTGGTGAGTTCTCTGGAATACGATCGAGCGCAGTTGTCGGTAACCATGCTGGACGTAGGGCAGGGGCAGTGCATCTATGTAGAGTCCAAGGGTGTTTCCGCCATGTACGATTGCGGTGGGGAAGACCGTCCCGCTGCCCGCGCCGTCAGCTTTCTTCATACCGCCGGACGCTTCCGGCTCCACGCTTTACTGGTCAGCCACTATGACAGCGATCATGCCGGTGGCGTTCCGGAATTGCTGCGTTCTGTGAAGGTCGATGCCATTTACTTGCCCGCAACCGCCGATGACGGCGACATGCAGGCGCAGATTTTAGCTGCCGCAGAGGAAACCGGAACACAGGTGTACTTTGTGGAGCAAGACCTGAACATGGCGTTTGGCGCTTCGGTACTATCGGTTTATGCACCGGTTTTTGCCGTGGATGAAAACAACGGCAGTCTGTCGGCCCATTGGCGATATGGTCAGTTTGACGTGCTGATGACCGGTGATATGGATGCCGACGCAGAGCGAGTACTGCTGGACCGGCAGGGTCTCTCCGCTGTTGAAGTTCTGGTGGCAGGTCACCATGGAGCTGCTACTTCCACAGGAGACGCGCTGCTGGAGCAGCTGACGCCGGAGCTGGTGTTGATCTCCGTCGGTGCGGAAAACTCCTACGGCCATCCGGCGGCTGAAACACTGGAACGGCTGCGGCAGTCGGGTGCATCTGTCTATCGTACGGACCAATGCGGTAATATCACCATTCGGAGGTAACTTTCATGGCGAAAAAGCCATCTACAGAAAACGAAGCCTATCAGCAATTAAAAGCAGAAATCAAACAGAACGCGCTGCGTTCCTGCTATCTGTTCTACGGCGAAGAAGCCTATCTGCGGGAGGCTTATCTGGGTCAAATCCGGAAAAAACTGCTGGATGGTCCGGCGGCGGAGTTCAATTTCCACCGGTTCCGCAAGGACTCTCTGGACTGGGATCAGGTATCCACCGCTGTGGAAGCCATGCCAATGATGGCGGAGCGGACCTTGATTCTGGTGGAGGATGTGGACCTCTATAAGGAGCCGGAAGCGTCCCGTGAGAAGATTATCTCCATTCTGGAAGATTTGCCGGATTACTGCTGTTTGATTTTCATTTACGATACTGTGGACTACAGCCCCGACAAACGGCTGAAAAAGCTGCATACCGCTTTATCCCAGCATGCGCTGGCTGTGGAATTCCGAAAGCAGTCCGGCAGTGAAATGCGCAGTTGGATTCAGCGGCAAGCCCGCAAAGGCGGCAAAGTCATTGATAACGCTACAGCGGATTATCTGGCCTTTCTTAAAGACAATTCTCTCAGCGCCTTGGTGGGAGAAATTGAAAAGCTGACCGCTTATGCAGATGGAGAGGCCATCACCAGGATGGATGTAGATACGGTGGTGGAGCCCACCTTGACGGCTGCCACCTTTGATATTTCCAATGCGCTGGCCGATGGGGCATATGAGCGGGCCCTGCTGAAGCTGCGGGACCTGTTGGCATTGCAGGAGGACCCGATCTTACTGCTGGGTACCGTGGCAGCGCAAATGCGGCGATTGCTTTATGGCCGCGTGCTCTACGAAAACGGCAAGGCGCCGGAGGAATTGGTAAAACTGCTGGGCGGTTCGCCGTATGGCGCCCGGATGACCATGGACAGCGTGCGCAAGCTGACGTCCGCTTTCTGTAAGCGGGCGGTGCTTCTGTGTCTGGAAGCGGACCGGCAGATGAAAACCTCCCGGGACACACCGGAGCGGATTCTGGAATTGCTGATTTTGCAGTTATCCAGGGAGGCCCGGCCATGATTCGGATTCGGGAAGCCATCGTCGTAGAAGGACGATATGATAAAAATACCCTGTCCCAGCTGGTAGATGCCCCCATTTTTGAGACATCCGGCTTTGGCGTTATGAATAACCGGGAGTTGTTAGCCTTTCTGCGAGAGGTTGCACGCCGCCGGGGTCTGATTATTCTCACAGATTCTGACGGCGCAGGGTTTGTAATCCGCAATTATCTCAAGGGCGCGTTGCCAAAAGAACAGGTACTACATGCCTATATTCCCGATATTTTCGGAAAAGAGCGCCGTAAACGCCAGGCAGGCAAAGAGGGAAAACTGGGCGTAGAAGGGATGACGCCGGAAATTTTGCTGGCCGCTCTTCGGGATGCCGGTGCGCATATAGAAGGGGAAACCGCAAAAGCAGCAGGGGAGCCCATTACCAAGCTGGACTTATTCGAGCTAGGCCTGTCCGGTACTGCCGACAGCAGCGAGCGGCGCGCCGCTTTAAAGCGGGAGCTGTCCCTGCCGGAGCACCTCAGCGCCAACGGTTTACTGGACGCGCTCAACGTTCTGTTTCGCCGTGAAGAATTTCTGGAACGATACAAAAGGAGCAATCCATGATCGATATTTCTGTGAAAAACCTGGTCAAATCCTATGATGTAGACGTGAATTTGATCGACGGCCTTTCCTTTGACATACAAGAAGGGGAGAGGGTGGCCATTCTTGGCCGCAACGGCGCCGGTAAATCGACGCTGTTTAAAATACTCACCGGTGAAATCGACTATGACACCGGAGAGATCAACATCGCTCCCGGCAAACGAATGGGACTGATTTCCCAGATTCCCCACTATCCACCGGAGTACACCGTGGAGGATGTGCTGCGTTCCGCCTTTCGGGACTTGCAGAACATCAAGAAAAAGCTGCGGGCTTTGGAAGAACAGATGGCCCAGCAGACTTCGCCGGAGATTTTGCGGCAGTACGACGATCTTTCCAACCGGTTTACTGCCGGCGGCGGCTACGAAATGGATGTGGAAGCTGACAAGACCTGCAACGGCCTTGGTATTCCGTCAGATATGCGGGAGCGGCTGTTCTGTGAACTGTCCGGCGGTGAGAAAACCCGTGTCAATTTGGCCCGTCTGCTGCTGGAAAAAACCGATATTCTGCTGTTGGATGAGCCCACCAACCATTTGGACCTGAAAAGTGTGGAATGGTTGGAGGACTATATTCTGCGGTTTAAGGGGACCGTTCTGGCCATCTCCCACGACCGGTATTTTCTGGACCGGGTCATTGACCGGGTTATTGAGCTGCGGGGCGGCCGGGCAGAGTTCTACAGCGGCAACTACTCGTTCTATGTGGAAGAGAAGCAGGCCCGGTATGAATTGCAGTTGAAGCAATATGAGCAGGAGCAGGCAAAGCTGAAGCAACTGGGCTATACGGTGGAACGGATGAAGGGCTGGGGCATCAACAACCGTTCCATGTACCGTCGGGCCATGTCCATTCAGCATCGTATGGAGCGCATTGAGAAGACTGAGCGGCCTCAGAAGGAACAAACCCTGTCGGTTCGTTTTGCAGAGAAGTCCTTCCATGGCGACGAAGTTTTGAAAATCAAAGACCTCTCCAAAAAATTCGGAGATCGAACACTTTTTTCCAATGTGGACCTGCTGATTGAAGGCGGCCAACGGATTGCCTTTCTGGGGGATAACGGCACTGGTAAATCCACCTTTCTCAAAATCATTTTAGGAGAGGAGCCGCCCACTACCGGCCGCCTGCGCTTTGGCCCGTCGGTAAAATGGGCATATCTGCCGCAGATTATCCACTTCGCCCATCCGGAGCGCAGCCTTTTGGATACCATGCTCTATGAGAAAAACTGTACCACCCAGATGGCCCGCGACCGTTTAGGCTCGTTTATGTTCCGGGGCGAGGATGTATTCAAACCGGTTTCCAGCCTGTCCGGCGGTGAGCAGTCCCGGCTGCGCCTGTGCATGCTCATGGACGAGAAGATCAATCTGCTGATTCTGGACGAACCCACCAACCATTTGGATATTGCGTCCAGAGAATGGATTGAGGCAGCTCTGGAGGAATATGAGGGAACATTGTTGTTTGTCTCTCATGACCGTTACTTTGTGGACCGGTTTGCCACACGTATTTGGGAGCTGAAGGACGGGAGCATCCGCGATTTTCCCTGTGGTTATCAAAAATACCGTTCTATTTGTGAGCATGAGCAGCAGGCAAAACCGGCCCCGGCACCTACTGTGCCGGAGAAAAAGGAGAGCAGGGAAAAGCCAAAAGGCGGCACGAAAAATCTTGACAAGCAAATTGCCCGACTGGAACGGGAAATTGAGAAGCAGGAAGAGGCCGTGGCAGCCTTTGACCCGCAGATTGCCGCAACCGCCAGTGATTATCAGGAATTGGCCCGGTTGATGGAGGAGAAGCAGCACGCAGAAGAGCAGTTAGCCACGCTCTACGACCAATGGGAAACACTGTCAGCCCAGTTGGAGGAACGGTCATGAAACGAGTAGTGATTGGCTGTATTCTCATTGTTCTGGGCGTGATTCTGGTATTGCTGCCATATGGCCTGACCATGACCAGCTTATGCCTTTGGGGCTATGCGGGGCTGTTGCTTATCGACGCGTGGACCCAGCGGTTTTCTTGGCACAGGAGGATGCGAATGATTCTGATTGGTGTTGGTACAGCCGTATTCTTGTTTTTGTCTGTTGGAATGATCTATGTGGGCAGCCGTGCGGAAAGCCAGTGGGAACAGGCAAAAACATCATCTTATGCCATTGTTCTGGGCGCCCAGGTACAGGGTGATCAACCATCCAGAACGTTGCGGCAGCGTTTGGATGTGGGATTACTGTATTTACAGGAAAATCCTACCGGATTACTGATTGTTTCCGGCGGTCAGGGCCCCGATGAGGATGATACGGAAGCCGCTGTCATGTACGCGTATCTGGAGCGCCACGGCGCCGATATGCAGCGTGTCATACAGGAGCCCCAGGCATCCAATACCCGGGAAAACCTGATGTTTTCTGCGGCTCTGGCCCAGGAAGCAGGCTGTGACGCAGCACGGCCCACCATCATAACCAGTGAATATCATTTGTGCCGTGCCCGATATATCGCCGGAACGCTGGATATGGAGCCAACAGGATTGGGCAGCAAAACCACGCCGTGGATTCTGATGTGGAACTACGAATTGCGTGAGGTTTTTGCTCTTGTCAAAGCCTGGTTTGTAGCCAGTACATAAATACAATGCGCGGACCGTCAACACGCGGTCCGCGCATTGGTACCATCTAACCGTGCAAATGCGTCAGGGGAATGGATTGCAGCCCACAAAACCATAGAGAAAAGCTTTTTACGACCTCCCTACCCAACGCAACAAAATAAAAGATGTTTTGTTGCGTTCGGGTTCGTTCAATCGGGCCCGACTGTTCTCGGCCAGAGTTGCGTTGGGGCGTGGGCATCCAGGGCCTTGCCGCCCATTGTATACCATCCCCGCACAAGGGGGCCGCTCCGTCAAGGGTGCTACTGCACGGCTCTGACCGCCGCGCCCTTGATGGGGCGGCCCCTCTTGTGCTACTCGTGCCACCCTGGGCGGCATGGCCCATGACTGGGCAGAGGGTCCGGCGGACCCGACCGGCGAGGCCGTTGTCTTTCCCACTTTTTCCGCCCGTGGGCCGCTCCCGGCGGCCCAGTCCGGGCCTTGCGCTCCCTGGAGCCCCCAGCGGGGGCGGCAGGGCGGGGGGTCGCCGGGGAGATGCCCCCAGGTATGACAAAAGCCGCCCCCCAGGTCCTACGGTACACGAAACGTAGTTAAGGGGGCGGCTTCTATCCGGCTGATAGCCGGGCCTCGCGCGTATATACTACCACAAGGCGGGTGCAACTGTCAAGCCCTGGCAAGAGGCTGGCGCGTGCTGCGCTCTGGGCCCGGCCATGAACAGATTTAGCCGGGTTCCCCCAGATGGATGATATGCACAGCATATCACATCCAGGCGCGGAGCGCAAGCCCCAAAAGCCGGATGCAGTCTGTTCAGCCCTGCCGGGGGGGCGCGAAGCGACCAGGAGGGCCCGCCGCGCGGGCCCTGCGCCCCCCCGGCAGTGGAGGAGCCGCCGCCAACCAGCTACCGACAACTGAGCTGCACCGACGCGAGGGGGGGCACCGCGCCCCGGCACGGAGCCGGGCTCGGCGGCTTCCTGAACTGAACAGACTGCGTAGCCCGGCGACGGGCCGCAAGGAGGAAGCTGGGCGAACCGGGCGGGGGGAGAGCAGCGAGGGGGCGCGACCAGCGGCCACAAGCGGAGCGGACACCGACCGGGGCGACCACCGACGGGGCGCACCGCAGTGCGCCCGGGCGCGGGGGGGACGCGAGGCGGCGGCGACGGGCGCGGCGCGGCTTGCGGGGCGGGGCAAGACCAGCTAACCACCACCGCCCCCCGCCCCGCAACCCGCATAAGGGGCGCGACCCCTACGGGGGAGCGACCGCCGCGCACACCTTTTTGATGCCCCGCCGCGCCATGGCGACAGCCGGGCGACAGGCGGCGGGGCAGTGGCCCCCGGACGGGGCCGCGCTGCCCTGGGCCGCGCGACTGTGCGGGCCGGGGCGGCGGGGTCGCGGACGGGGGCCACCTGCACCATCGTTGACAGAGCAGAGGGCGAGGTCGTGCCCCGCGCGCGCGTCGTGCGCGCGGGGCACGGGCCGCCCGACCGGCGGCGCGCTTCGGGGGCGGGGATTCCCGCCCCCGTCGGGGCGGCGGCAGCCATTCCGCATCCCCCCCACATCTGAGCCGAGGCCCCGCTTCGGATTGCGGCCCCTGGCCGCTATCCGGCGGTGGCCGACCGGGGCCGTATCCTCTACTTGATACTAGGACGTTATTCCGTCAGCGGCATGCACCCATGACCGGACGCGAAGAACGGGCACAAGTTAAATACTTTAGCAGAATAAAGCGATTCCCGAACCAAATTGTGGAAATTATGGCCGCAGACCGGCCCATCTTCAAGGCCCCTGGTTGGGAGCCTGTGGAACGGTCCGGCAGCTCCACAGTGTCCAATAAACGGGACACCAAACAGAACAACCAGGACCCCACCGGGGCCAGTGTGGTGCGTTCCATTCGCCGCGCCCGCGCCAAGGTGCGGGAAATCGCCCTGGCGAATAACTTCACCATGTTTGTGACACTGACCCTGGACGGGGCCAAAATTGACCGGTATGACCCGGCGGCCATCGTCAAAAAGCTGTCCACCTGGGCCGATAACCAGGTGCGGCGGCGGGGTCTCCGCTATGTCCTGGTGCCGGAGCATCACAAGGACGGGGCCGTCCATTTCCACGGCTTCCTGTCCTGGCCCGACGGGGCCGGGTTCATCGATTCCGGCACCATCCAGGCACCGGGGGCCAAAAAGCCACGGCGGCCACGCTCCCAGCGGCAGCGGGACGAATGGCTCGCCGCTGGCGGCCATCCGGTCTACAACGTGCCGTCCTGGCCGTTCGGCTTCTCTACGGCCATCCCCGTTTATGGGGACTACCTGGCCGCCGTCAATTACTGCTGCAAGTATATCGGCAAGGAGATGGACGCACCCCAGGGGGAGGGCCAAGGCTGCGATCCTGCCGCGTTCCTGGGGGGCAAGATTGGCGGTCGGTGGTATTACTCCGGCGGCAAACTGGACAAGCCCCTGGTGGAGTACGCCGATTTAGGGGTACGGGATGTGGCCGCCATGGCTGGCGGCTACGCTTTCGACATTGCCGAGGCCGGGCTGTCCATGGCATTGTATCGGGGCCGTCAGCCAGAGGGCCACCAAAGCACGGGTGACCAGGTCCGCACTGGTGAGGCCGGGGAAACTGTGGTGGAGCTGCCCCAGGGCCATCAAAGCCATGTCGGACAGTTCCACGGCGGGGGGCGGTAGATGCTCCATGCGCTCACGCTCCTGTTGTTGATTTTCAACGTGCATGTTTATTGTTATAAACATTGGTTGACAGTTTGTGGAAAGTCCACCGGCCCGGAACGCCCCGCCCCGTGGGGGCTTCGGGCTCCGGGCCGCCGGTGGCTGCTGCGCTATTTTAAGGGGGTAAAAAGTTTTGAAAACTGAATATTTACTGGAAAAACAAGTGGAATTGGTGCTTTCTGCATTGACGCCGGTCAACCGGCTGGTCATTCGCGTTGCCATACACACCGGTTTACGGGTGGGGGACGTGCTGGCCCTCAAAACCGCCGAACTCAAGCCGCAAATGTGGGTTACGGAGGAAAAGACCGGAAAACGTAAAAAAATTGGATTGCCCGCGCCTTTGCTGGATGATTTGCGGCTTTATGCCGGGGAAAAATGGGTTTTTCCCAACGCCGTCGACCCGGAACGCCACCGGACACGGCAAGCCGTTTGGAAAGACGTCAAACGCGCCGCCAAGCTGTTCCGGCTGCCACAGAACGTCGCGCCCCACAGCTTCCGCAAGGTCTACGCCGCCGACCTCATGCAGCGGTATGGCGACATCGAAAAAGTTCGCCGGGCCCTCAACCATGACAGCGAGGCCGTTACGCTCATCTATGCCATGGCTGATCAGCAGCTTCGTGCCAAGGCCCAGCGCAAACGCCGCAACCATGGGCGGCTCGTGTAAACCAACGGTTGACACGGCGGCCTTGCTGTGATACCATCAGAGTATCACGACAGGAGAGGAGGCTGGCGAATAGCTGCACCGAGTATCAAGGCTCTGAGCAGAGGGCCCGGTTCATCAAGCGGCTGAATCCGAACGTCAACAAAACAAGGATTTTGTTGAGTTGGGGTCAGTTTTTTCTTCATCCTTTCCCAACGCAACAAAATAAAAGATGTTTTGTTGCGTTCGGGTTCGTTCAATCGGGCCCGACTGTTCTCGGCCAGAGTTGCGTTGGGGCGTGGGCATCCAGGGCCTTGCCGCCCATTGTATACCATCCCCGCACAAGGGGGCCGCTCCGTCAAGGGTGCTACTGCACGGCTCTGACCGCCGCGCCCTTGATGGGGCGGCCCCTCTTGTGCTACTCGTGCCACCCTGGGCGGCATGGCCCATGACTGGGCAGAGGGTCCGGCGGACCCGACCGGCGAGGCCGTTGTCTTTCCCACTTTTTCCGCCCGTGGGCCGCTCCCGGCGGCCCAGTCCGGGCCTTGCGCTCCCTGGAGCCCCCAGCGGGGGCGGCAGGGCGGGGGGTCGCCGGGGAGATGCCCCCAGGTATGACAAAAGCCGCCCCCCAGGTCCTACGGTACACGAAACGTAGTTAAGGGGGCGGCTTCTATCCGGCTGATAGCCGGGCCTCGCGCGTATATACTACCACAAGGCGGGTGCAACTGTCAAGCCCTGGCAAGAGGCTGGCGCGTGCTGCGCTCTGGGCCCGGCCATGAACAGATTTAGCCGGGTTCCCCCAGATGGATGATATGCACAGCATATCACATCCAGGCGCGGAGCGCAAGCCCCAAAAGCCGGATGCAGTCTGTTCAGCCCTGCCGGGGGGGCGCGAAGCGACCAGGAGGGCCCGCCGCGCGGGCCCTGCGCCCCCCCGGCAGTGGAGGAGCCGCCGCCAACCAGCTACCGACAACTGAGCTGCACCGACGCGAGGGGGGGCACCGCGCCCCGGCACGGAGCCGGGCTCGGCGGCTTCCTGAACTGAACAGACTGCGTAGCCCGGCGACGGGCCGCAAGGAGGAAGCTGGGCGAACCGGGCGGGGGGAGAGCAGCGAGGGGGCGCGACCAGCGGCCACAAGCGGAGCGGACACCGACCGGGGCGACCACCGACGGGGCGCACCGCAGTGCGCCCGGGCGCGGGGGGGACGCGAGGCGGCGGCGACGGGCGCGGCGCGGCTTGCGGGGCGGGGCAAGACCAGCTAACCACCACCGCCCCCCGCCCCGCAACCCGCATAAGGGGCGCGACCCCTACGGGGGAGCGACCGCCGCGCACACCTTTTTGATGCCCCGCCGCGCCATGGCGACAGCCGGGCGACAGGCGGCGGGGCAGTGGCCCCCGGACGGGGCCGCGCTGCCCTGGGCCGCGCGACTGTGCGGGCCGGGGCGGCGGGGTCGCGGACGGGGGCCACCTGCACCATCGTTGACAGAGCAGAGGGCGAGGTCGTGCCCCGCGCGCGCGTCGTGCGCGCGGGGCACGGGCCGCCCGACCGGCGGCGCGCTTCGGGGGCGGGGATTCCCGCCCCCGTCGGGGCGGCGGCAGCCATTCCGCATCCCCCCCACATCTGAGCCGAGGCCCCGCTTCGGATTGCGGCCCCTGGCCGCTATCCGGCGGTGGCCGACCGGGGCCGTATCCTCTACTTGATACTAGGACGTTATTCCGTCAGCGGCATGCACCCATGACCGGACGCGAAGAACGGGCACAAGTTAAATACTTTAGCAGAATAAAGCGATTCCCGAACCAAATTGTGGAAATTATGGCCGCAGACCGGCCCATCTTCAAGGCCCCTGGTTGGGAGCCTGTGGAACGGTCCGGCAGCTCCACAGTGTCCAATAAACGGGACACCAAACAGAACAACCAGGACCCCACCGGGGCCAGTGTGGTGCGTTCCATTCGCCGCGCCCGCGCCAAGGTGCGGGAAATCGCCCTGGCGAATAACTTCACCATGTTTGTGACACTGACCCTGGACGGGGCCAAAATTGACCGGTATGACCCGGCGGCCATCGTCAAAAAGCTGTCCACCTGGGCCGATAACCAGGTGCGGCGGCGGGGTCTCCGCTATGTCCTGGTGCCGGAGCATCACAAGGACGGGGCCGTCCATTTCCACGGCTTCCTGTCCTGGCCCGACGGGGCCGGGTTCATCGATTCCGGCACCATCCAGGCACCGGGGGCCAAAAAGCCACGGCGGCCACGCTCCCAGCGGCAGCGGGACGAATGGCTCGCCGCTGGCGGCCATCCGGTCTACAACGTGCCGTCCTGGCCGTTCGGCTTCTCTACGGCCATCCCCGTTTATGGGGACTACCTGGCCGCCGTCAATTACTGCTGCAAGTATATCGGCAAGGAGATGGACGCACCCCAGGGGGAGGGCCAAGGCTGCGATCCTGCCGCGTTCCTGGGGGGCAAGATTGGCGGTCGGTGGTATTACTCCGGCGGCAAACTGGACAAGCCCCTGGTGGAGTACGCCGATTTAGGGGTACGGGATGTGGCCGCCATGGCTGGCGGCTACGCTTTCGACATTGCCGAGGCCGGGCTGTCCATGGCATTGTATCGGGGCCGTCAGCCAGAGGGCCACCAAAGCACGGGTGACCAGGTCCGCACTGGTGAGGCCGGGGAAACTGTGGTGGAGCTGCCCCAGGGCCATCAAAGCCATGTCGGACAGTTCCACGGCGGGGGGCGGTAGATGCTCCATGCGCTCACGCTCCTGTTGTTGATTTTCAACGTGCATGTTTATTGTTATAAACATTGGTTGACAGTTTGTGGAAAGTCCACCGGCCCGGAACGCCCCGCCCCGTGGGGGCTTCGGGCTCCGGGCCGCCGGTGGCTGCTGCGCTATTTTAAGGGGGTAAAAAGTTTTGAAAACTGAATATTTACTGGAAAAACA
This sequence comes from uncultured Oscillospiraceae bacterium, assembly GCA_944385365.1. Classification (GTDB taxonomy): domain Bacteria; phylum Bacillota; class Clostridia; order Oscillospirales; family Oscillospiraceae; genus Avoscillospira_A. The sequence continues at coordinate 85,864 of CALWWW010000002.1, forward strand.
AGTGGAATTGGTGCTTTCTGCATTGACGCCGGTCAACCGGCTGGTCATTCGCGTTGCCATACACACCGGTTTACGGGTGGGGGACGTGCTGGCCCTCAAAACCGCCGAACTCAAGCCGCAAATGTGGGTTACGGAGGAAAAGACCGGAAAACGTAAAAAAATTGGATTGCCCGCGCCTTTGCTGGATGATTTGCGGCTTTATGCCGGGGAAAAATGGGTTTTTCCCAACGCCGTCGACCCGGAACGCCACCGGACACGGCAAGCCGTTTGGAAAGACGTCAAACGCGCCGCCAAGCTGTTCCGGCTGCCACAGAACGTCGCGCCCCACAGCTTCCGCAAGGTCTACGCCGCCGACCTCATGCAGCGGTATGGCGACATCGAAAAAGTTCGCCGGGCCCTCAACCATGACAGCGAGGCCGTTACGCTCATCTATGCCATGGCTGATCAGCAGCTTCGTGCCAAGGCCCAGCGCAAACGCCGCAACCATGGGCGGCTCGTGTAAACCAACGGTTGACACGGCGGCCTTGCTGTGATACCATCAGAGTATCACGACAGGAGAGGAGGCTGGCGAATAGCTGCACCGAGTATCAAGGCTCTGAGCAGAGGGCCCGGTTCATCAAGCGGCTGAATCCGAACGTCAACAAAACAAGGATTTTGTTGAGTTGGGGTCAGTTTTTTCTTCATCCTTTCCCAACGCAACAAAATAAAAATTTTGTTGCGTTGGATGTAGTTAGACAAAGGAGAATCTATGAATACAACCGATTGCTCGCAAATTCTACGGGAATTTCTCAGCTACCACGAAACCATCAAAGGTCAATCGCCCAAGACTGTTTCTGAATACTATTTGGATTTACGGATGTTTTTACGGTTCATGAAGCTCATACGTCTGGAGCTGCCATATGATACGCCGCTGGATTCCATCTCCATTAAAGATGTGGATTTGGAATTCCTGCGCAATATCCATGTAACCGACATCTATGATTTTTTATCGTATCTTGCCAATGACCGCACCACTGGAGAATCGCCATCCGACAGCGGTATCGGCGCGGCAGCCAGAGCGCGAAAACTGTCGGCCATCAAATCCTTTTTCAAATACCTGACGGTCCGTACAAAGCAGCTGGAGGAAAATCCTGTCCAAGACCTGGAGTTTCCCAAGCTTCGGAAAGCGCTTCCCAAATATCTGACATTGGAGGAATCCAGCCGTCTGCTCCAGTCCGTGAGCGGTCCCAACGCCAAGCGGGATTATGCCATTTTGATGATCTTTCTCAGCTGCGGTATCCGCCGTTCAGAGTTAGTCGGTCTAAACATCACAGATATCTACGAAGACCGCATCCGTGTTGTGGGCAAAGGCAACAAAGAGCGCATTGTCTATATGGGCAGCAACTGCAAGCAGGCCATTGATGACTATTTGATCGAACGCAACAAAATCGAGCTAACAGACAATCGTGCGCTGTTCGGCTCCCGTAACGGCAACCGGATCAGTGTCACAGCCGTACACCGTTTGGTCAAAAAGCATCTTCTGGATGCGGGGTTGGACGCCACACAGTTTTCCGCCCATAAGCTGCGCCATACGGCCGCCACGCTTATGTTGTCCGGCGGTGTCGACGTAAAGACAGTCCAGGAGGTTTTGGGACACGAACATCTGAATACCACTGAAATCTATACCCATATCGAAAATACTGAATTGAAAATTGCTGCGGAAGCCAACCCTATTTCCAAACTTTCCAAGTGACCCACTTCCCTGCCGCATCACACCGGGACCTGTTCTGTCAACGGGTCCCGGTTAATTTTTTCCGGACTGCACATACTATTGCCAAATCATGTTTGTGCAGGAGTTGATAAAATTGAGCGTACAGCGCACCGGCCGTCAAACCCTGGTGTTTCAGCATCGTCCGGTTCTCCTGACCACCGCCGCTGTCGGTGGAAAAAAAGAGCTGGAAGGTCCGCTGCATCCGTGGTTTGACCATCTGAATCCCGATACTAAATTCGGCCAGCCCTCCTGGGAGAAAGCAGAAACGCAAATGCAGTCCCTGGCCGTACAAACAGCGCTGGAAAAAGCCCATCTGCAGCCCAAGGACATTGATATCCTGTTTGGCGGCGATTTGCTGAACCAATGCATCGGCACCAGCTTTTGTCTGCGGGATCTGAGCATTCCGTTTCTGGGGTTGTATGGAGCCTGCTCCACCATGGCGGAGAGCTTGCTCTTGGGCTCCATGGCCATCAGCGGCGGCTTTGCACAGCGCGTGATTGCCATGACCTCCTCCCATTTTGCCTCTGCGGAGCGACAATACCGGTTCCCGCTGGTCTATGGCGGTCAGCGTCCGCCCACAGCCCAGTGGACCGTTACAGGCTCCGGATGCGCCGTGCTGGGCCGGGAAGGGAGCGGACCGCGGATCACCTCTGCCACCATCGGGCGCGTTGTGGACTGGGGAATCAAGGATGCCAACAACATGGGCGCAGCAATGGCACCGGCAGCCTATGACACACTGACCCAGCACTTTGCGGATTTGAACATTGGTCCCACCGCTTATGACCTCATTGTCACCGGCGATCTGGGGCAACTGGGATGGCAAATTGTCGGCGATCTGTTCGCTAAGGATGGCATTTCCATGGACGGCGTGTATCAGGACTGCGGCATGATGATCTACGATCAGAAGGCACAGGATGTCCATGCGGGCGGCTCCGGTTGCGGTTGCAGTGCCGTGGTCCTGTGCGGTTATTTGTACCGGCAAATGCTGGAACGCCGCTATCGAAAAATTCTTTTCTGCGGTACCGGCGCACTGTTGTCACCCACCTCAACCCAGCAGAAAGAATCCACCCCCGGCATCTGTCATGCCGTTGCCATAGAATTGGAGGATTGAATCCATGGAATATCTCAAAGCGTTTTTGGTTGGCGGTGCCTTCTGTGCCCTGGGTCAAATTCTCATTGACCGTACCAAGCTGACACCAGCCCGGATACTGGTCAGTTTTGTGGTGGCCGGTGTCATTCTGGGCGGTCTTGGCATCTATGAGGCCATTGTGGACTTTGCCGGAACCGGCGCTACCATTCCCCTGACCGGTTTTGGTTATACCCTGGCCAAAGGTGTCCGGGAATCTGTACAGGAAAACGGATGGGTAGGCGCACTCCTCGGCGGTGCAACAGCCAGCGCCGGCGGTGTGACAGCAGCTATTTTTTTCGGCTATCTTGCCGCATTGATTTTCAAGCCGAAGGATAAAAGCTGAAAAACGGGATAACCTATCTCTGCGGAACACCGCAAATATTGATTTGGGAGGACTCCAAAATGGATAAGGCAACCAATCAGAACAAGAACCAGAAGATGAAGAACAAAGCGCAGAACATGGAGCAGAACAAGGCTCAAAACGGCACCGAGAGCAACTGCCAGAAGCAGGACTGCAGAGGCTGATCCGCCCCGCCAATGCCGAAAAAGAGTGGCCACTCTGAGAGTGACCACTCTTTTAATATGCCTTGGGATGGAATTTATTATAGACGTTCTTCAAGTTTTGTTTGACCAGCTGCGTATAAATATGTGTGGAAGAAATGTCGCTGTGTCCCAGCATCTCCTGTATGGACCGCAAATCGGCACCGTTCTCCAGCAGATGCGCCGCAAAGCTGTGACGCAGCGTATGCGGTGTGATGTCTTTGTCAATCTCCGCCAGCTCCTGATAGTGCTTGACAATCTTCCAGAATCCCTGTCGGGACATGCGTTCGCCGCTCAGGTTGACAAACAAGGATTGTTCCTCCGGATGGGCAATCAGCTTAGGCCGGACATCTTGAATGTAATCCGTCAACGCCTGCACCGCCGCAGGATACAGCGGAATCATGCGGCTCTTCCCTGCCGGTCCACACTTGATAAAGCAACCGGGCAAATTGACATCGCTGACATTCAGAGAAATCAACTCTGTCACACGAATACCAGTGGCGTACAGTAGCTCCAGCATAGCCTTATCCCGATAGCCTTTGGCGTCGGTACACTTGGGCTGCGCCAGCAGCAGTTCTACCTCTTTACCGGTCAGAATCTGTGGCAGCTTCTTTTCGGTCTTTTGAACCTGGATATTCCGAACTGGATTTTCCTCCACATAGCCGCTGTTCAAAAGATAGTGGTAAAAGCATTTCAGCGACGCCAACGTGCGGGAGATGGTGGCAGGCGATTTTCCCTGCTCCGTAAGCCAGTGGGTATATGCGATGATCTGCGGCCGCTCCACTGTCTCAGGCTCCAGCTCCTGGGTCTGCAGATAATGGAGAAACTGCTGTACATCCCGCATATACGAGGTAATGGTATTCCGAGAAGCCTGTTTTTCATTGATCAAATAGTTCTCGAACCCATCCAGTAAAGTTGCCATGTTTCTGTCCTCTTCTTTGCCATGATTCACCGCACTGTCTCCCAGCAAATCTTCGATTTGACTCCCGGCAATTCCTAATGCTTCAAACCGGCAGAGCAGGCGGTATCAAATTGTTGTAGAAAAACGCCTTTGCCGCAATGGGATAAGCCTGCGGAAAAGCGGAAAAAAACAAACAGTCAGAAGGGTACGGCAAACTACACTGGATCTATGTGTGGGGGTGTGCAATGCGCATTCAAACGGTCGGAGAAGCACTCTCTCAGCCGCACAATGCTGGAATCAAACGGATGCAATATCTACCAGACTTTCTCGATACGGTTACTATACTGGAATCGAGGGAGAATTTCAAGGAAAATACGCAAAATTTCAAATATTTGTGCAGAATGACGTATTATTATGTCTACTAATTATGTCAATTCGCGTTTAATTTGCTATTTTCTGCGTAAAATTGTAGGCAAAATACACAAATTCTCAAAATGCAAGTTATCTTGCATTTGCCAGCCAGAGGCACGTGCAGGAGTTCTTGCATTTTCATCGTCTTGTCAGCCGCGTTCCCAACAGGCCGCTGAGAAAGACGGCACACGCAATAACAATCCAGAGGGCGACACCCTCATCACCACCCCCCTGCGGCCAGACAGTGTTCTTGAACAATGCAAACAGCGCTGTCCAGAGAATACCGTATCCACAGGCAATGGGCAGTGGGTATTTCCCGATCAGTTTGATCATGGGCAGCGGTGTCAGAAGATAGAAGGCCGCCGCCGTCAGGTAGGACAGATACGGAATTCCTGTCTGCGGCACCCACTGCCGTATGGCGATCACGCCGCTTAACGCTGCAACAGCCAGCAGCAGCACCAACGGCACAGCGACGCCGCGGAGTATCAGCTGCCACGGCTTCCATTGGCCGGTCCGTTTCGCAGTTCTTGTCATGATGGTCCACTCCTTATGCAATTCAATTTGCCTGTATCAGATGCCCCGATTTCCAAAATTTTTTAAAAATACCGTGGCAACTTCCTGCTATATGTAGTATGATAATGGAAGGGTAAATATGAACGTGCCATAGAACGCCCGAGAGATTGTTGTGCTACGCAAGGAGAGGTTATCATGTCTGAACATCCCGCGAAACGGACCCGAGATTACAGTTATACACAAAATCGCGAACTCAGTTGGCTTCGTTTCAATCGTCGTGTGCTGGAAGAGGCCGCCGATCAAACGGTTCCGTTGCTGGAGCGGTTGAAGTTTATTTCCATTTTTACCAGCAATCTGGATGAGTTCTTCATGGTGCGCGTTGGCAGTTTGTTTGATCTGTCGTTGATTTCTCCGGATGAAATCGACAACAAGTGCAATATGACGCCGGGGCAGCAGTTGGAGCGGATCTATGAGACCATTCCCGGCCTGGTGGCTTTGAAAGATCAGTTTTTCCATACAGTCACCCACCAGCTGGCACAGATGGGGATTCTTGACCTTGGACTTTCCGAGCCGTTGCCGGAGGAGAAAAAGTTTATCAGCCAATATTTCAAAGCCAAGGTTCTGCCCATTCTGTCGCCGCAGATTGTTGACGTACATCACCCCTTCCCTCACCTGGTCAATAAGGGGCTTTATATCGCTGCGCTGCTTCAGGATAAAAAAGACGGGCAGTCTTTGGGCCTAATCCCTGTGCCGGAGGCGCTGCCGCAGTTTATCATCATGCCCGACCATCCCAATCACTATATCCGAACTGAAGATGTGATTCTGCAATGGGCTCCCACACTCTTCGGCAGCTACAAGGTACTCAATGCCTGTGTAATCTCTGTCACCCGTAATGCGGATATCGGTTTTGACGAAGAGAAATTCGATGATAACGACGGTGATTTCCGCAACCGCATGAGCAAGCTCTTGAAGAAACGTTCCCATCTGGCCATTGTCCGTCTGGAAATCAACGGCACCGCCGAGGGCGACTTTCTCAAGATGCTAAAACGCCGCATCAATGTCCATGATCATCAAATCTACTTTGATCAGGCGCCGTTGAATATGAAGTATGTCTATGGTTTGATCAAAGCACTGCCGGAGACAACCGTCCAGCCTCTGGAATTCACCCCCTATATCCCCCGCTGGCCAGAATGTCTGGACCCCAATCGCAGCATGATCGAACAGATTCAGCAGCGGGATCAGATGCTCTTCTTCCCCTTTGACAAAGTAGACCCGTTCCTGCGGCTGCTCAGTGAAGCAGCAGACCGGCCCGATGTGGTTTCCATTAAGATCACCATCTACCGGCTGGCTTCCTCCTCCAAGATCGCCCACATTCTCTGTCGGGCCGCCGAAAACGGGAAAGAAGTCACAGTTCTGATGGAGCTGCGGGCCCGATTTGACGAGGCCAACAATATCTCCTGGTCCCGGCTGCTGGAGGATGCCGGTTGCCGCGTGATTTACGGTGTGGAGGATTTCAAGTGTCACAGTAAAATCTGCCTGATTACTCTGCGTCAGAAAGACCAGCTGCGCTACATCACCCAAATCGGTACCGGCAACTATAATGAAAAAACCAACACCATGTACACCGACTTGAGTTTGATGACAGCATCGGAGCAAATTGGCATCGACGGCACTGTGTTTTTCCAGAATATGCTGGTAGGCAATCTGGAAGGCAGCTACAATCATCTGTTAGTGGCTCCTGTTGGCATCAAGCGACTGCTGCTGACCATGATTGACCGGGAAATTGCCAAAGGGCCCAACGGTTACATCTGCATCAAAGCCAACTCCATGACCGAACGTGAAGTTATGGATAAGCTCTCTGAGGCCTCCTGTGCCGGTGTAAACATCCATTTGATTCTCCGCGGTATCTGCTGCCTGCGGCCTGGAATCCCTGGCAAAACCGAACACATCCATGTCACCAGCATTGTGGGCCGATTCCTGGAGCATGCTCGTATTTACTGCTTTGGCCGCGGGAACGATGCCAAGTATTACATTGCCTCTGCCGATCTGATGACACGCAATCTGAACCGCCGCGTGGAGATTGCCTGTCCTGTGGAAGACCCGGAGCTGTGCCAGATGCTTCAGGAGATTTTGACCACAGAACTGGCCGATAATGTCAAAGCCAGCAGTCTGCAGCCGGACGGTTCCTATTTCCGCAAAAGCAACGCCACGTCCCATATTGACAGCCAAGCCAGTTTTATGGAGCATTCTCTGCATAAACCGGTTCCGGCACAGAAGAAGCCGGATGGAAGCGCTAAAGTTCATCGCAATCCCTCCTGGAAGAATCGTTTCTTAGGATTCTTGAACGGAGCACAGAAAAAGAAATAACTGATCATAAAACCGCCGCCGTTCCCCCTTTCACGGGACGGCGGCGGTTTTGTCTATGGTATAATATAAAAAGTGCCAGACCCGTTAGGGTCTGGCACAAAGACACAGAAGAAATTACTTCAGGCTCTCAGCAACCGCAACAGCGCAAGCCACAGTCATACCGACCATGGGGTTGTTGCCAGCGCCCAGGAAGCCCATCATCTCAACGTGAGCAGGCACGGAGGAAGAGCCGGCGAACTGAGCATCGCTGTGCATACGGCCCATGGTGTCGGTCATGCCGTAGGAAGCGGGACCAGCGGCCATGTTGTCGGGGTGCAGCGTACGGCCGGTGCCGCCGCCGGAGGCAACGGAGAAATACTTCTTGCCCTGCTCGATGCACTCCTTCTTGTAGGTGCCGGCAACAGGATGCTGGAAGCGGGTGGGGTTGGTGGAGTTACCGGTGATGGAAACGTCCACACCCTCCAGGTGCATGATGGCCACGCCCTCACGGACGTCGTCTGCACCGTAGCAGCGGACATTGGCACGCTCGCCCTCGGAGTAACGGATCTCCTTGACAATGTTGACCTTGCCGGTGGCATAGTCGAACTGGGTCTGAACGTAGGTAAAGCCGTTGATACGGGAAATGATCTGAGCAGCGTCCTTGCCCAGGCCGTTCAGAATAACGCGCAGGGGCTCCTTACGGGCCTTGTTGGCGTTCTTAACGATGCCGATGGCGCCCTCAGCAGCGGCGAAGGACTCGTGGCCAGCCAGGAAGGCAAAACACTTGGACTCGTCGCTCAGCAGCATGGCACCCAGGTTGCCGTGGCCAACACCAACCTTGCGATCCTCGGCAACAGAGCCGTCGATGCAGAACGCCTGCAAGCCCTCACCGATGGCCTTGGCAGCCTCGGCAGCAGTCTTGACGCCCTTCTTCAGAGCAATGGCGGAACCCATGCAGTAAGCCCAAGCGGCATTCTCGAAGCAGATGGGCTGAATGCCCTTGACGATCTCATAGGGATCGAAGCCCTTCTCCTGGCAAATGGCGCGGCACTCCTCGATATCCTTGATACCGTAGTTGGCGAGGACACCGTTGATCTTGTTGATTCTTCTCTCGTAGCTTTCAAACAGAGCCATTTTCGTTGTCCTCCCCTCTTATTCGTGACGCGGATCGATGTACTTGGCAGCGTTCTCGAACTGACCATAGTGGCCCTTGGCCTTCTCCATGGCCTCGTTGGCGTCCATGCCGCCCTTGATAGCGTCCATCATCTTACCCAGGTTGATGAACTCATAGCCGATGATCTCGTTGTCCTTGTTCAGAGCAACGCGGGTGCAGTAGCCCTCGGCCATTTCCAGATAGCGGGGACCCTTCTCCTTGGTGGCGAACATGGTGCCAACCTGGGAACGCAGGCCCTTGCCCAGGTCCTCCAGAGAAGCGCCGACAGCCAGACCGTCCTCGGAGAAAGCGGACTGGGTACGGCCATAAACGATCTGCAGGAACAGCTCGCGCATGGCAGTGTTGATGGCGTCGCAAACCAGGTCGGTGTTCAGCGCCTCCAGAATGGTCTTGCCGATGAGAATCTCGGAAGCCATAGCGGCGGAATGGGTCATGCCGGAGCAGCCCAGAGTCTCCACCAGAGCCTCTTCAATCACGCCGTTCTTGACGTTCAGGGTCAGCTTACATGCGCCCTGCTGGGGAGCACACCAACCCACACCGTGGGTAAAGCCGCTGATGTCGCTGATTTCCTTTGCCTGCACCCACTTGCCCTCTTCGGGAATGGGAGCGGGACCATGGTATGCGCCCTTGGCAACGGGGCACATATGCTGTACTTCTGCCGAGTAGATCATGGTAATCTTCCTTTCAGTCTTATTAACTCATGGAAAGGCCTGTCCGATAGGCCTCAACATAGTTGCAAAACAGAAATATCGGAACAATTTGTTCCAATATAATTATAACGGATAGCTTGTCCCGGTGTCAAGGCGAAGAACTACGCAATTTCGCAGTTCCACGGGACGGATTCTCATATACTTTCACAAAAAGACACGGCGCTTAGCCAAAAGCGCCGTGTCGCCGCAGGTTATTTGGTGCCGAAAATCCGGTCGCCGGCATCGCCCAGTCCGGGGACAATATAGGCGTGTTCATTCAGGCGTTCATCCAGCGCGGCCAGGAAAATGTCCACGTCCGGATGGTCCTTCCGCACAGTCTCCACACCTTCCGGCGCAGCCAGAATATCCATCAGCGTAATGTTTTTGCAGCCGTACTTCTTCTTCAGCAGGGCAATCGCCGCAGAAGCGCTGCCGCCGGTGGCCAGCATGGGGTCCACGACAAACACCTGACGCTCCGCGATATCGGGCGGCATCTTGCAGTAATACTCCACCGGCTCGTGGGTCTCCGGGTCCCGGAACAAGCCGATATGTCCAACCTTGGCCGAGGGAATCAGGTCAATGATGGTATCCACCATGCCCAGGCCGGCCCGCAGAATGGGGACGATGGCCAGCTTCTTACCGGCCAGAACGCGCACCTTGGCCACCGCCACCGGCGTCTCCACCTCCACCTCTTCGGTGGGCAGATTGCGTGTGGCTTCATAGCACATCAGGGCGGCAATTTCGCCGACGATCTCCCGGAATTCCTTGACGCCGGTGCGCTTGTCGCGCAGAATCGCCAGCTTATGCTGGATCAGGGGATGATCCAAAACGTGAACAGTTCCCATGGTTATTGGTCTCCTCTCGTCGATTGTAAACGTTCCAGCCGTTCCCGTTCCGCCTGACTCAGGCGCAGATAGGAAGGCGTCATCGATGCGCCGTCGCAGTCAATTCCCTGCTCCAGCCGCTGCTGTGCGGCCAAGGCGACGCCGGATGCCCGCTGGTGGCGCAGGTGCTCCGGCATCAGGCAGAGATCCGGCAGCTGCTTTCCGATGGTATTATAACACAGCTGTGCACCATCTCCAACTAAAATTTTTCGCCCTTCCACAGCTTGCAGCTTTTTGCACAATTCCTCCAAGGAAATGGCGCTATCCTCCAAAAGCCGGTGGGGTATTCCCTGCTCCATCCGGAATATAGCTGTGTACACCTGACTGCGGCGTGCATCCATGGTTGGAACCACAATGCCGTCCGTCAGCCCGCTGGACCATGCCATAGCCTCCAACGTAGAGACACCGCAGCAGGGCAGCTGCCGCCCCCAGGCGAAGCCCTTGGCCGCCGCCACACCAATACGGACGCCGGTAAAACTACCGGGACCGGCTGCCACGGCTACGGCATCCACCTGCTCCACCGTCAGATCACAGTTGCACAGCAAATCCTCCGCCATTTTCATGACGGTACGGCTGTGGGTCTGGCCGCTGTTTTGATAATATTCGGCCAGCAGGACGCCGTCGTTCAGCAGTGCCACCGACGCTGCCTTTGCCGAGGTTTCAAATGCCAAGATCCGCAAACTGCCGCCCCCCTTCAATCGAAATCACACGTTGCTCCGGGTCGTCATTCACCTTGCGCAGCTCCACACGGATGGGGTCCTCCAGCGCTTCCTCCACGTTTTCGCTCCACTCCACGGCACAGACGCCGCCGCGGGTCAGATAGTCCTCCCATCCGATATCAAACAGCTCATCTGCCGAATGCAGCCGGTACATGTCGAAGTGGAACAGCGGCAGTCGGCCGCTCAGATATTCGTTGACCACCGTATAGGTGGGGCTGGTAACGCGATCTGTAATGCCGAGACCTGCCGCCAGCCCGCGGGTAAAGGCCGTCTTGCCGGCGCCCAGGTCGCCGGTATAGGCCAGCACATCGCCGGGCAGCAGATACTGGGCCAGAGCCGCCCCCAGCCGTTCCGTCTCCTGGGGAGACCGGGTAATAAACTCCATATGCTCTAACACTCCAAATGGTTCTTATCTGTCTATTCTACCACAGGAAACGACAGGCATCAATCCTTTTGCTTTTTATATTCTTCAATCAGAATCTTAGCGGCGTCAAAATCCAGTCGTTCTTCCATCGCCATACGTTTGATCAGGCCGATATACGGGTCGGCATCTGCCGTCTCTCCCACACGAATTTTCTGAATCAGCCGGTCCAGCCGCAGGCGAACCGTCGGATATGTGACACCATACCGTGCCGCTACCTCTTTCAAAGAGCCGGATGCCAGCACAAAATTTTTCATAAATGTGACGTCCTCCGGCTCCAGATTATGAAGCCATTCCGGCAAAAGCTGCATTGCCGCACCCCCTTGTTTTTTATTATAATTTTTAACATTATTAAAGTCAATCATAAATATTATTAAAAATATTCTTGAAATTCTGCTGGCAAGCAATGAGCCGCACTTCAAATTCATCTATGAAAAACCCGGTCGATACAGAATGTACCGACCGGGTATATCGCCTGAGCTAGTCATATGAATACAATCGCAGCCCCTCCCTATTGGTCCGGTTCTTCCAGGACCCATGGGAGTCGGGCAGAAAACATCAAGTCAAACTGTGGCTCCGGAAATCCAGGTGCTCCATATGGATACGAGTCGTGCCCACAGCATCCCGTGCCCCAGTCAAAGTCGATCTCATGCAGATCATTTTCGCATAGAATCCGCCCCGCCAGCCGGTAGCAGAATTGATACAGATGTTCGCCATCGACTGCGTACAGTTCGCAGACATAGGTTGCTTTCTCCGGCGGAATCTGGAGCTGTTCCAGCAGCTTTAGGACTGGGGACGGCAGTTGCTTCTGCTGCGCCAGCTTCAGGAAATTGCGGCAGTGTCCGCAATCGCAGCCCCATAGCTCTGCATGATTGTACCATGTCACTGTAGCATCCAGATCAATCGTTACCCGTGAACCAAAAAGTTCTCCCTCATATTGTTTCATACTGCATCTCCTGCATGATTTCCATTCTGCTTATAAAATCTCCTGCAGTTTTTCTAGAAAGGCCTCTTCTCCCCAAGTGTTAATCTTGAAAAAGACAGCCTGGCTGCCACCGGATGTAATGGCGGAAAGCTGAATCGCATCTGTACCGTTTTGAAACAATGTCACATTCAGGCTGACACGGTTCCCTCCAGCATAGCTGTATCGCTCAAACACCCGGACGCTGCATCTGGCATCACCACTCCGAAAATCGCTGGAATCCTCCATAGATGCCGATACACTGCCGTTGACAATTCCCTCTTCAATTCTTTGCAAAATTTCATCAAAATTGCCTGTGAGAGTTTGTTCCAATTTTGCCATATACACTTCCCCTTTCGTTATCTGTCCTGCGTATGGTTACTTGATAATAACCGTTGGGTACTGTTCCAGCACCGTCACATTGGGCACTTCTCCGCCATATCGGGCAAGGTTTTTTGCCGCCTTTTTACAGATTCCGCTGCCGTCGATTTCTGGCTCCGGCATGTGATAAATCCAGGCATGGTGGGCCGTTTCCCGCAGCAGCTGCCGTGTCTCCGGGTAAGACAGGTATACCGCATTGAAAAAGCCATGGTCCGCTATGCGTCCATGTAAAAAAGTTCGATGCTTTTCCGGTGACAGTTCCGCGTCGGCTGTCAGATAGAAGCTCGTCTCCCCTGCCTGAACAAAAAAGGTGTAATGCTTGGCCCATACATAGTCACAGGGCATATGCTCATGGTATTGATATTCCACCGTAAAGGCCCCGACTTGCAGAATGCCATGGTCCGGCATCTCCGGCGCAGGGAAAAAGGTTGCCACATGGGGATGGTTCCGCAAAAATGCCGCATTATCTGATTGATCATAGTGGTCAGGGTGCAGATGGGAGTAAAACAGTCCGTCTACGTGCGCATTCGGCGGCAGTGTTCCCCGGATGATTCCTCGGGCCAACGTTCGGTCTATCTGTTTAAAGCTGCCATGGCGGCCATTGAGGCCGTCGAACAAAATGGCAGAATTTCCGTGACACAGCAACAGGCCCGTACTGCATAAAAGCGTCGCTTCCATGGTCCACCTCCAAAAAACTCCGGGAGCAGATGCCCCCGGAGTCTATTGTATTTCCTATGGTGTCAAAAGGCAAGTTACAGTTTCAGATCATTTTCCCGAATCCAGCCCAAGCGACGGCATAGCAGACCCAGTGCCCAGCAGATGACCGCCGGCAGGATAAAGCAGATCAGCGCCATGCCAATCCAATCCATGGCCGTGATAGCCGCTTTGGTTCCGGCCGCTACATCGTTCACCCAGCCGGTATAAACGCCGATGGGGCCTACAAAACCACAAGTACCCATACCAGAGGACACCGGCGATCCGTTCATCTCCAACCGGAAAACGCAGGTTGCAATGGGGCCGGTAATGGCCGACGTGAGAATGGCCGGAATCCAAATGCGAGGGTTCCGTACAATATTGCCCATTTGCAGCATGGAAGTACCCACCCCCTGAGACACCAAGCCGCCCCAGCTGTTTTCCCGGAAACTCATAACGGCAAAGCCCACCATCTGCGCACAGCATCCGGCCACAGCCGCACCGCCAGCCAGACCCGTAAGCGACAGCGCCGCACAGATGGCTGCGCTGGAAATAGGCAGCGTCAAGGCAATGCCCACAATCACCGACACCAGAATGCCCATCAGCAAGGGCTGCAATTCTGTGGCCCACATAATAAGCTGTCCCACCGAACTGGCCGCCGTACCAATGGCCGGCGCCCACCAGGCGGACAGTCCCACGCCAACGGCAATGGTCACCAACGGCGTTACCAGAATGTCCACTTTCGTCTCTTTGGAGACCAGTTTTCCCAATTCCGCCGCCAGAATAGCTACGAACAGGACGGCCAGCGGGCCGCCTGCACCGCCCAGTGTGTTAGCGGCAAAACCAACCGTAGCCAGAGAAAACAGCACCAGCGGCGGAGCTTGTAACGCATACCCGATGGCGATGGCCATGGCGGGGCCGCTCATGGCCGAAGCCAATCCGCCCACCGTATAGGAAATTGCATGGTCACCGGTACCTAAGGTTGCCACCGTGCGGGTCAAAAAGTCGATATGGAACTGCGTTCCTACCGTATCAATGATGGTGCCGATGAGCAAGCTGCAAAACAAACCTTGGGCCATAGCGCCTAGTGCGTCCACACCGTATCGCTTGGCCGATATGACGATGTTCTTTCGTTTTAGAAATTCTTTCACACACTCTCCCGCTTTCTGTAAATCTAACCGACAAGACAGTTGACAACCCCATTATACTGACTGTGTTGCCAATGTCAATGGCTTTTGTGAAAATCAGAATTCTTTCTGAAAATCTCATTGACAAGACTGCGGTATATTGTATATGATTACACAAAAGGAGTGAGTGCCATGGATGGACGGCAGCGCAGAGCAAAAATCGCCTCTTTATTAAACAGCAAGCACCCCATGACCGGTACGGAACTGGCCCGGTGTCTCGGTGTCAGCCGTCAGATCATTGTGCAGGATATCGCACTGATGCGGGCAGAAGATAAAAATATTTTATCCACCAACAAAGGCTATCTGATCTATGATTCCACTGACGTACAAACCTCCTGCCGCCGGGTGTTTCATGTGCGCCACACCACGGAACAGCTGTTGGATGAACTGACATCCATTACAGAATTGGGCGGTCAGGTACTGGATGTCAGTGTGGAGCACAGCATTTACGGTCAGCTGCGCGTGGATTTGTTCATTCGTTCTGTACAGGATGCGGAAGAATTTGCAGCCAAATGGAAACATGCCGATGCCGCGCCATTAAAAGAGTTGACGCAAGATACGCACTATCATACGGTGGCCGCCAGCTCTGAACGGTTGCTGGACCTGATTGAAGCCGAACTGGAACACAAAGGATATCTCATTAAGGCATAAGAATGGGCGGGTACGCGCGACGCGTACCCGCCCATTTCATCATTCGAGCATTTTTAAAAATTCTTCTTCCGTCAGCACAGGGATTCCCAGTTCGTTGGCCTTGCGCAGCTTGGACCCGGCGTTCTCACCGGCCACCACATAGGTGGTCTTTTTGGAGACGGAGCCGGACGCCTTGCCACCGAAGGATTCAATCTTCTCTGTAGCAGCGTCTCTGGTAAACAGTGTCAACGCTCCTGTCAATACAAAGGTCATGCCGGAGAACCGTTGGTCTACCACCACAGCTTTGGACGTGAAATTGACACCGGCTTCCCGCAGCCGCTCAATCATGTGGCGGGATTGGGGGTTGGCAAACCAACGCACAATGCTTTCCGCGGTAATTGCACCGATATCCCGCACCTCTGTCAAGGCCGCTTCGTCGGCCTCCATCAGCCGGTCCAGGCTGCCGAACGTAGAAGCCAGCACCTTGCCTGCTTTGGCGCCCACTTGCCGGATACCGAAGGCAAACAACAGGCGGCTCAGATCATTCTCCTTACTCTTTTCAATGGCCGCCATCAGGTTGGCCGTGGACTGCTTGCCCATACGGTCCATAGCTTCCACCTGCTCCGGGTCCAAATAGTACAGGTCCGCCGGAGAATGCACCATCCCCTGCTGAATCAGCTGCTCCACAATCGCGCTGCCCAGTCCGTCGATATCCATGGCATCCCGGGAAACAAAATGGCTGATTGTACGAACCAGCTGTGCCGGGCACTCCGCACCGGTGCAGCGAATGGCTGCGCCGTCCTCGTCCCGTTCCACGGGACTGCCGCAGACCGGGCACGACTCCGGCAGCAAATACGGTACCGCGTCAGCAGGCCGCTTTTCCTTTACAACCTCCAAAATTTCTGGAATGATCTCTCCGGCTTTCCGGATGCGGACAGTATCCCCAATGCGCACATCCTTAGCGGTAATAAAATCCTGATTGTGGAGGGTGGCATTGGTGACTGTCGTACCGGCCAACCGCACAGGCCGGACCACAGCCTTCGGCGTCAAAACGCCGGTGCGGCCCACCTGTACCAGAATTTCTTCCACCACGGTTTCCTTGATTTCCGGTGGATATTTATAGGCTGCTGCCCAGCGGGGAAATTTGGCAGTGCTGCCCAAGGTCTGCCTCTGAGACAGATCGTTGACCTTGACAACCGCACCGTCAATATCGTAGTTCAGGCCATACCGGCCTTCATCCACCGCCCGAACTGCCGTTTCCACCTCTTTCTCTGTTTGGCAGCAGGTATAGGGAATGACTTTGAATCGCTTTTCCCGCAGATAGTCCAGCGTTTCACTGTGGCTGGTAAACGTGATGCCATCGGCCAACTGCAAATTAAACACCAGGATATCCAACTGCCGCTGGGCCGCAATTTTGGGGTCCAGCTGCCGCAGCGAACCGGCGGCAGCGTTGCGGGGATTGGCAAAGAGGTTTTCTCCTTCCTCTTCCCGTTTGGCATTGAGGGCTTCAAATACCGACTTGGGCATAAATACCTCGCCGCGAACAATGAGCCGTTGGGGTGCGTCCTCCAATGTCATGGGAATGGAGCGAATGGTTTTCAAATTCTCCGTTACGTCCTCGCCCACCAGTCCATCTCCACGGGTAGCGCCCCGAACAAACTTTCCATCCACATACTCCAGAGCCACGGAAAGGCCGTCCACTTTGGGCTCCACGGTATATTCCACCTGGGGCATGGACTCCCGAACCCGCTGGTCAAATTCCGCCAATTCCTCCATGGAAAACACATCCTGGAGACTCTCCAGGGGTACCGCATGTTCCACCTTTTCAAACTGGGGCAAGGCCGCGCCGCCCACCCGGCGGGTAGGCGACAAAGGTGACGCCAGTTCCGGGTGTTCCGCCTCCAGGGTTTCCAGACGGCGCAGCATCTGATCATACTCATAGTCCGCAATCTCGGGACTGTCCATTACATAGTACAGATAGTTATGCCGTTCCAGCTGCTTTGTCAGCTGTTCGATCTCTTCTCTGGGATTCATCACATTTTTGCATCCTTTGTCAAGTTGTCCGCTGCACTCCATCAATGGCCAGATAGCTCTCGGGTACCGTGCCCACAATGACCGTCTCCGCTACCACCACCTGGGACGAGGTATCTACCTGTTCCGTACCGGCCGGCGTCACAATGGTCATATCAATAGTAATTGTCATAATGATCTGATGGAGCGTCTGATTGATACCTGCCTGGGTAAACTGATTGGAAAAGGCTGCTTCTGAGGAACGGACCGTCAACACCTTAACCGGAAGATACGGCCCGCGGCCGGAAAACAACGCCGGAACCAGCAGGTTGCCGATTGGTACTCCAATCTCCTCCACATTCAGCTGTAAGATTTCCTCGTTGACAGTGTCGAGAATTCTAGTTTTCAGCGCGTTCATCTCGCTGATGTTGGTTTTGAGCGCCGTTACGGCTCCTGTGTCGTCCTTCTCCAGCAATACCATATTGGAGTAGTCCACCACACCGTCCCGGATTTGCGTGTCAATGGCGTCGTTGATGAGCCGCGCTGTCTGGTTGGTGACCCGCGTCACGGCCAACTCTTCCACCATGGGAAACAGCCGCATTCTCATAACCGCCGCCGGAACCAGCAGCGCCAACAGCAGCAGAATCACCATCCAGCGCCGCCGCAGTCGAATTTTTCGGTATTTGATTGCCATCGCCACCACCTCGCCCATGTCTATGGGCAAGCGGCATCCATTATGACAACTTTTTCATATGGGCCCCGGCCGTTCTGGCCATAACCCGTTTGGTTCCTACATTGTCAAAGGCAATTTCCAGCAGAGCGTCGTTGCCCATGGGCGTCACCGCAAGAATCATACCGGTACCGAAGGCCGTATGGCAGACCCGGGTTCCCTTTGTATAACTCATGGCTTCCACCGGCTGGGTGGAACGATTGGTCAACGACGAATAATCCTTTTTGGGTTCCCGCTTGGGTGTTGGTTTCTGCTGCGCCGCCTTAATCTGTGCCTCCGTCCGGCCAGTGGTGTGCTGGGCCGGGATTTCCTGCACAAAACGGGATGGCCGGTTGACTGAGGTTCGGCCGTAGAGCATCCGCTGCCGTGCGTGGGTAATGGTCAGGCTTTCCTTGGCGCGGGTAATGGCCACATAGCAGAGACGCCGTTCCTCTTCCATCTCCTCCGGCTCGCCGATGGCCCGGGAACCGGGGAACAGCCCTTCCTCCATGCCCACCAGGAACACATGGGGAAATTCCAGGCCCTTGGCAGAGTGGATAGTCATCATTACCACCGCATCCGCTCCCTGATCGTACTGCTCCAAATCCGTATAGAGGGCAATTTCCTCCAAAAAGCCGTTGAGCGTCGGCACGTCCTGATTCTCCATATAACTGAGAATACTGGATTTCAATTCGCGGACGTTTTCGGCCCGTGTCTGACTTTCTGTGTCGTCTTTGGCTTCGAGCATGGCAAGATACCCGCTGCGAATCAGCAGTTCGTCGTAAAATTCCGCCAATGTCAGTGTCTCCAGCAATTCCTCACAGCCATCGATCATGTCGGTAAAGGCTTTCAACTTGTTGGCGGCCTTTTCCATGGCCGGGTATTCCCCTGCTCTGGCAATGACCGAATAGAGGGGTTTGCCCTCGGCGTCGGCCAGACGTTCCGCCGTCTCCACGGTCTTCGGACCTATCCCTCGGGGCGGATTGTTGATGATCCGCCGCAGGCGGAGGGTATCGCTGCGGTTGTTGATGACTGACATATACGCCAGCATGTCTTTGACCTCTGCCCGGTCGAAGAACCGCATACCACCCACAACCCGGTATGGAATACCATTGCGCTTGAACGCATATTCCAGCGCGTTGGATTGGGCATTGGTCCGATAGAGCACCGCATAGTCCTTGAGATTCTGCCCCCGGGACCGGGTTAAGATGCCATTGGTGACAAAATTGGCCTCATCAGACTCATTGTAGGCTTCATACAGGCGGATTTTCTCTCCGTCATTGTTTTCCGTCCAGAGATTTTTACCCTTACGGCCCTGATTGTTGGCAATAACAGCATTGGCCGCCGCCAAAATGCATTTGGTAGACCGGTAGTTCTGTTCCAATCGAATGAGCCGTGCGCCCTTGTACTGTTTCTCAAAGCCCAGAATATTCTCAATGGTGGCGCCGCGGAATCGATAGATACTCTGGTCATCGTCACCGACCACGCAGATATTCTCATAGCCACCGGACAGCAGCTGCGCCAGCAGGAACTGCAAATGGTTGGTATCCTGATACTCGTCAATAAGGACATACCGGAACTTCTGCTGATAATGCTCCCGCACATCCTCGTGTTCCTGTAAGAGCTGGACTGTCAGCAGGATGATATCATCGAAATCCACCGCATTGGCCGCCCGCAGCCGTTTTTGATACTCGGCATAGGCCTTGGCGATACGCTCCGTGCGGTAGTCCCCAGCAGCCTCGGCCTGCCGGGCGAAGTCCTCCGGCGACTGGAGCTTGTCCTTGGCCTTGGAAATCAGGTTCAAGCACAGCCGGGCCGGCAGCAGTTTATCGTCCAGGCCCATGTCCCGAACTACGTCCTTCATGACCCGTTCTGAATCGGCAGTATCGTAGATGGTAAAGCTGCGGTCATATCCCAGCCACTCAATGTCCCGGCGCAAAATCCGGCAGCAGGCGGAATGGAACGTCATAGCCCACACATCGTTGGCGTCAGGCCCCAGAATCGACTCCAGCCGGTCCTTCAGCTGGTTGGCTGCCTTGTTGGTAAAGGTGATGGCGATGACATTCCAGGGGGCCGCCGGGCGGCAGGCGCAAAGGGCGTCCACCCGGCGGCGGTCCTCCTCCCGCGGATGCTCCGCAAAAGACTCCAGCAGCGCCACATCCTCTTCCGTCGGCGGAAACGGTATCTCATCGGAGTCGGATGCACAGCCGTAGCGCAGCAGATTGGCAATCCGATGAATCAACACCGTGGTTTTGCCGGAACCGGCACCGGCCAGCAAAAGAAGCGGCCCTTCCGTGGTCAGGACCGCTTGCCGCTGCTCCGGGTTCAATCCCGCAAACTGCGACGCGATCACCGCCCGGCGGGCAGCAAGAAAACGTTGTTCCAATGTGCTCATAGCTTCACCTTGTAATTTCATAGATGGAACTATTTTATTATATTTTTCGTCTTTTGTCGAGCACTATTCCAAAATGGTTTCCCGCAGATGGGTCAGTGCCTTTTTTTCAATACGCGACACCTGGACCTGGGAGACGCCCACAATGGCCGCGGTTTTTTCTTGGGTCAGCCCGCGGAAAAACCGCAAAACCACCACCATACGTTCCCGCTCCGGCAGCTTAGCAATGGCTTCCCTCAAGGCAATGCGCTCAATGAGCTGGTCCTCCTGGCTTCCGTCAGTGAGAACCGCCTCCAATGTAAAGCCGTCCTCCCCGGTTTCCCGCTGGATGGATTCCGCCGCCGAGGTGGCCGTCTCGGCCATGGCAATTTCCTCCACGGTAAATCCCACCTGTTCCGCAATCTCAGACAACGTCGGCTCCCGTCCCAATTCACCGGTCAGCCGCTGCCGGGCCATTTTGACCGTAGCCGCCCGCTCCTTGAGACCTCGGCTGACTTTGACCGCGCCATCGTCCCGGAGAAACCGTCGGATTTCTCCGGCAATCTTCGGCACGGCGTAGGTGGAAAACTGCGTGCCGTACTGGGTATCGAATCCGGCCACCGCCTTGAGAAATCCCACACATCCCAGCTGGTAGAGGTCGTCCGGGTCCACACCCCGGCCAAAATACCGTCGGGCCACAGACCAGATCAATCCGGCGTTATCCACCACCAGCTGCTCCCCAGCCTGCCGGTCTCCCTGTTGGGAACGGACAATCAATTCTTCCAGGGCCGCACTCACGGGCGTTCTCCCCGTTTGACAATCTTTCGCTTCATATGTACCGTGGTACCCTTTCCCGGCTGTGATGTCACCCGCAGTTCATTCATAAAGCTCTCCATGATGGTAAAGCCCATACCGGACCGTTCCGCACCGCCGGTGGTGAATAACGGTGTCTTTGCCTGATCGATGTCAGCAATGCCACGTCCCTTGTCCCGAATCGTCAGGTCCAGCACGCCGTCGCCGGTGATCTTGGCCTTTAACGTAATTATGCCGATTTCATTGGGATACGCGTGGACAATGCAGTTGGTCACTGCCTCGGATACCGCCGTTTTGATATCGCCCAATTCGTCCAGCGTCGGGTCCAGCTGGGCCGCAAAGGCCGCCACGATGGACCGGGCCAGCCCCTCGTTCACCGATTTGCTGGGAAAGGTCACCTGAATCTGATTTTCATATTTCATCTTATGTGCCGCTCCTCTCCGGTATCTCAATGAGTTTTGCCATACCCGCCGCTTCCAGCACCTTATAGGGCTGGGCCGGAATATTTTGCAGGCGAATTTTGCCGCCAATCTCCCGCATCCGGCGAACGGCGTTAATGACGATGGCGATGCCGCTGGAATCCATAAAGGTCACATCCCGAAAATCCAGGATACACAGCGCCGGCAGATAGGTATCAATCTTACCGCCGATGGTTTCCATGGTCTCCCGGGCGCTGTGATGGTCAATCTCGCCGCTGAGGGCAATGGTCAACTGCTTGTCCTGCAGATAGCTGGTCATGGGTTCTCATCCTCTCCGCAAATAATAAAAGCGCACACGGAGACGATTCCGTGTGCGCTTATTATACAGTTTTTGGAAAATAAATCCTGTCGAAGTCCGCCATAGAGGACGAAGTTTTCCGGGATTTTTACTTTTTCAGCCGCTTCTCGGCTTCCTCCAGCTGTGCGATCAGCGCCCGGGCCTTTTCAGCCTTTTCCTTTTCGGCATTGACCACATTCTCCGGAGCACGGGAGACAAAGTTCTCATTGCTGAGTTTGCCCTCGATGGATGCCAGATTCTTTCTGGCCTTCTCCAGCTCCTTGGCAATGCGCTCCAGCTCCTTCTCGATGTCCACCAGCTGATTCATGGGAATGAACATCTCCGCGTCGGCGGTGACGCAGGAAACCATGTCCTCATGACCGGCGGGAGCGGTGTCGGAAACCACCACCTGATCAGCGTAAGCCAGGCGGGTAATGAAGCCGGCCCCCTGCTCAAAGACATCCCGCTTGCCGGTGACCACATAGAGGGTGGATTTCTTGGAGGGCGGCACATTCATTTCCGCACGGCGGTTGCGGACGGCGCGGATGGCATTCATAATGGCTTCCATGGCCGTCTCTTCCGTCTTGAAGCACAAATCCTCCCGGAACTTGGGCCAGGACTGGACCATGATGCTGTCGCCCTCGTGGGGGATGGCCTGCCAGATTTCCTCTGTGAGGAACGGCATAAAGGGATGGAGCAGTTTCAGGAACTGATCCAGCACATACAGCAGCACCTTCTGGGCCACGGTCTTGCTGGCCTCGTCCTCGCTGTAAAGACGGGCTTTCGTCAGCTCGATATACCAATCACAGTAGCTGTCCCAGATGAAGTCGTAGACCTTCTGAACAGCGATGCCCAACTCGTACTTGTCCAGATTCTCGGTGACCTCGGCAATGAGGGTGTTGAGCTTGGAGAGAATCCACTTGTCAGCCAGCTTCAGCTCGTTTATGGCGGGCAGCTCATTCTTCTCAATCTTCAGGTTCATCAGCACGTAGCGGCTGGCGTTCCAGATCTTGTTGGCGAAGTTCCGCATGGCTTCGCAGCGTTCCACATAGAAGCGCATATCGTTGCCGGGTGAGTTGGCGGTAACCATGTTCATACGCAGGGCGTCAGATCCGAAGCGGTCGATCATCTCCAGTGGATCAATGCCGTTGCCCAGGGACTTGGACATCTTGCGGCCCTTGTCGTCGCGGACCAGACCGTGAATCAGTACCGTATGGAACGGCGGCTTGCCGGTGTGCTCACAGCCGGAGAAGATCATGCGGGCCACCCAGAAGAAAATGATATCGTAGCCAGTAACCAGCACGTCAGTGGGATAGAAATATTTGAAATCTTCCGCATCCTTATCGGGCCAGCCCAGGGTCTCAAAGGGCCACAGAGCCGAGGAGAACCAGGTATCCAACACATCCTCATCACGGGTGATATTCTTGCTGCCGCACTTTTCGCAGCAAGTGGCATCCTCACGGGACACGGTCATATGGCCGCAGTCGGCGCAGTACCAGGCCGGAATCTGGTGGCCCCACCACAGCTGACGGGAAATACACCAGTCGCGGCAGTTTTCCATCCAGTTGGTATAGGTCTTGGTAAAGCGCTCCGGGACAAACTTGGTAGCGCCGCTGTTGACGCACTCCAGCGCCGCCTCAGCCAGCGGCTGCATCTTGACAAACCACTGGGCAGAGATGATAGGCTCCACATCGTTGTGGCAGCGGTAGCAGGTACCGACGTTATGGGCATGGTCTTCGATCTTCACCAGATAGCCCTGCTCTTCCAGGTCAGCCACAATGGCCTTTCTGGCCTCGTAGCGGTCCATACCCTGGTACTTGCCGCCAAACTCGTTGACCTTACCGTTGTCATCCAGGACGCGGACCACTTCCAGATTGTGACGCAGGCCCACCTCAAAGTCGTTGGGGTCATGGGCCGGGGTCATCTTGACGCAGCCGGTACCGAACTCCATATCCACATAGTCATCGGCAACGATGGGAATTTCCTTGTTGACCAAGGGCAGAATGCAAGTCTTGCCCACAATATTCTTGTACCGCTCGTCGTTGGGATTGACCGCCACGCCGGTATCGCCCAGCATGGTTTCAGGACGGGTGGTGGCCACGATGACATCGCCGGAGCCGTCGGACAGCGGGTAGCGCAGATGCCACATATGGCCGGGCTTGTCCTGGTACTCCACTTCGGCGTCGGACAGAGCAGTGACGCAATGCGGACACCAGTTGATGATGCGGCTGCCCTTGTAGATCAGGCCCTTTTCATAGAGGCTGACAAAGACCTCGCGGACGGCGTTGGAGCAGCCCTCGTCCATGGTGAACCGGGCCCGGTCCCAATCGCAAGAGGCGCCCAGCTTCTTCTGCTGCTCCACAATGCGGTTGCCGTACTTGTGCTTCCAGTCCCAGACCTTCTCCAGGAACTTCTCGCGGCCCAGGTCGTAGCGGGTCAGGCCCTCCTTGCGGAGCTCCTCCTCCACCTTGATCTGGGTAGCGATACCGGCATGGTCCACGCCGGGCAGCCAAAGGGCGGAATAGCCCTCCATGCGCTTAAAGCGGATCAGCACGTCCTGCAGCGCTGCGTCCATGGCATGGCCCATGTGCAGCTGGCCGGTGACATTGGGAGGCGGCATAACGATGGTAAAGGGTTTCTTTTTGGGGTCGCGCTCGGCGTGGAAGTAGCCGCCCTTCTGCCACATTTCATAGATGCGGCTCTCCACTTCCTGCGGCTCGTAGACCTTGGACAGTTCTTTTGCCATAGTGTTTCTTCAACTCCTGTCAATTCTTTCGCAAGGGCAGGGACAAATAAAAATTCCCGACAGCACAGCTGTCGGGACGAAATCAACATTCCGCGGTACCACCCGGTTTCCCGCTCCATAAAGCGGGCCACTTGCGCCTCTGTAACGGGAGGACCCGAAGGGGCCTACTGCATCGGTTCAGCCCTCCGCTCAGAGGGGACGTTCCAAAGCCGCACCACAGACTTGCACCGTCCGTCTGCTCTCTGATAGGGGCCGCACTTTGTACTCTTCCTCGTCATCGCGTTTCCAATATTGATTCGATGATACACCATATCCGGGAATTTGTCAATCCGTTGTAAGGAAAAAGCGGACAGGTGCCCAAAGGCAGCTGTCCGCATAATTGCTCAGATATCCTCGATGATGGGAGAAGGCTTTTTCTCCTGGGGGTTGGTCAAAGCGTTGAACTTGGCGCGGGAATCCTGCACCCGGGCCAGCGCCTCGCTGATGGACTCTTCGGTACGCTTCAATGCGTCGTCCACAAACTCATTGGTAACCTGGCGCAGCTCCTTGAGCTTCACCTGGGCTTCCTTGATCATCTCATTGGCCTCATTCTGGGCCTCCAGATAGACGGTTTCCTTGGAGATCATCTGCATAGCCCGCTGTTCAGCCTGCTTGAGGATATTCTCCGCCTCTTTCTTGGCGTTGGTGATAACCTCGTTGCGGGATTCCACAATGGTCTTTGCCTGCTTCAACTCGCCGGGCAGCTGACGGCTGACCTCGTCCAGCAGATTCAGAACCTTGTCCCGCTCAATGACACACTTGTCGGTGCCCAGGGGCAGCGACCATGCATCCCGGATGATGTTGTATATGCTGTCAATGATTTCGTCAATGCTGTTCGCCATGCTACATTTCTCCTCAAACAGTTTGATTCATTCGTTTTACGCAGTCGGGAATGATCTCCTCCGGCAAAAAATCGCTGAGATCCGCGCCGTGACTGCCCAGCTCCTTGACCACGCTGGAGCTCAGGTACATAAACTGGTGTTCCGACGTCAAGAACATACTGTCCAGATTAGGGTTCATCTTGTGGTTGATGAGCGCCATCTGAAACTCTTTCTCAAAGTCTGTAGCAGCCCGCAAGCCCTTGACTACCACGTTGACGTTGTTCTGCTGGGCATACTCCGCCAGCAGCGCCGAGGAACTGTCCACGGTCACATTGTCCAGGCCCTGGGTCACGCGGCGGATCATATCCACCCGCTCCTCCGAGGTGAACATGGGACGCTTATCCACGTTGACCATTACACAGACGATGAGACGGTCGAAAATCTTGGCGGCCCGCTGGATAATATTCAGATGCCCTTTGGTAATGGGGTCGAAGCTGCCGGGGTAAATGGCTGTTGTCATGGTTCCTCCCTGTGGCTGTCCTTGCGGTACAGCGTGACCAGTGTCTTTCCGTAGCGGTAATCCTTACCGACCGAAAGGCCCGGAAACTGACCGGGGTGGGGTTTTTCCGTCGGTCTCTCGCAGATTATTATACCACCGTCTGATAAAATGTCAATTTCCGATATTTTCTGCAGCGCCGTCTCCAGAAACACCTCGGCATACGGCGGGTCCAGCAAAATCACGTCGAACGTCTGGCGGCAACGGCTTAAATAATCCAGATAATCCCCCTGGACCGTCTCCGCCCGGTCGCTGAGACGGGTACGCTTCAAATTCTCCCGTACCAGCGCCACGGCCTCCCGGCGGGCATCCACAAAGACAGCGTGTTCCGCACCGCGGCTCAATGCTTCAATGCCCAGCTGGCCTGTTCCGGCGAACAGGTCCAGAACCCGGCGGCCCTCAATTTCAAACTGAATGATACTGAACACAGCTTCCTTGACCCGGTCCGCTGTGGGGCGGGTCTGCATGCCGTCGGGGGTCTTGAGCCGGACGCCCCGGGCAGTTCCCGTGATGACTCTCATGGTGTTGTTTCCTCCTCTGTATGGGGATGGTAATGGGCATAGACGGCCTCTGCCGCTCCCTGGGGCAGCACCTCCAGCAGCTGTTCCCGGGTAGCTTCCCGAATGCGCTTCATGGATTTGAAGCGCCGCAGCAGCTGTTCCCGCCGTTTGGGGCCGATGCCCTCGATGGTATCCAGCTCCGATCCCCGCATACGGCGGCTGCGGAGCGTCTGGTTATAAGTGATGGCAAAACGGTGGGTCTCCTCCTGAATGCGGCCCACCAGTGCAAACACCGGCGGCTGTCCGGCAATACCGATTTCGCTGCCGTCAGGCCGGGTCAACGCGCGGGTCCGGTGGCGGTTATCCTTGACCATGCCGAAAACCGGAATGGTCAGTCCCATTTCCGCCAGCTGCCGCTCCACCACACCGGCGTGGACGGCGCCGCCGTCAATAAGCAGGGCGTCCGGTTTTTCAGAAAATCCCTCATCCCCCTGGAGCAGGCGGCGAAACCGCCGCTCGATAATCTGCCGCATGGATTCATAGTCATTCTGATCGTCCAGTTCCTGCAATTTAAAATGCTTATAATCCCTTTTCAGCGGTTTGCCGTCCTGAAACACCGTCATGGATGCTACGATGTCCGAACCAGCCAGGTTGGAGATATCATAGGCTTCGATACGTTCCAGCTTGGGAAGGTTCAGCATGGAACAGAGCATACCCAGCGCGCCCTGGACTCGCTCCTCCCGGGAGGTCACCCGTTCGGCCTCCTCCCTGGCGTTTTTGTTGGCCAATTCCACCAGCCGGACATTATCGCCCCGCTGGGGCACCCGCAGATGGACCCGGTGGCCGAACTCCTCCCGCAGCAGCTGTTCAAACAATTCTGCGTCTTCCATGGCAAAGGGCAGCAAAATCTCCTTGACGACGCCCTGACGGGAAAGATAATACTGTTTGACCAGACTGGATACCGCCTCCTCCGGGCTGTCCGCCGGCGGCAAAATCTGATAGTCTTTGTCCAGCAGGCTGCCGCCCACATAGTGCAGCACAGCAAAGCACGCCTTGGCTTCACTCTGATAGAAGCCCACCACATCGGTATGGGCCATGGTGCCTGCTGTCACCAGCTGTTTCTGGCTCAGCGCTTCCAGAGAACGCAGCCGGTCCCGCAGGGCTGCCGCCTGCTCAAATTGCAGGGCGTCGGAAGCGGCCAGCATTTTCTCCCGGATATCCGCCGCCACATCCTGATACTGTCCCCGCAGCGTTTTGACCACCTGTTCCATGGCGGCACGGTACTGTTCCTCAGTCTGTTGGGGCTGGCACCATCCATCGCAGACGTTCATATGGAAGTTGAGACAGGGCCGGTCCTTGCCTACGTCCCGTGGAAACTGCTTATGACAGCCCGGCAGCTTCCAGGTGAGCCGGATGGTGTCCAGCACGCTTTGGGTCACACCGCGGCCGCCAAATGGCCCGAAATAGTCCGCGCCGTCATTTTCCACCCGACTGACAATTTTCATGGTGGGGTATGGCTCCCTCATGTCAATGCGAATATAGGGGTATCCCTTGTCATCCTTCAAAAGGATGTTGTACTTGGGCATGTGCCGTTTGATCAGGGAACACTCCAGTACGAGCGCTTCAAACTCCGACCGGGCCACAATGGTTTCAAAGGAGTGAATATGCGACACCATCAGCCGCGTCTTGGGCGTGTGGGACGCGGAATCCTGAAAATACTGGGAGACCCGGTTTTTCAGCCGCTTGGCCTTACCCACATAGATGATCTGACCCTGCCGGTCGGACATGAGGTAGACGCCCGGTTCATAGGGCAGCGACAGCGCTTTGTCCCGCAATTCTTCCTTGGTCATAGTCCCTCCAAACGGTAAAATGAAAATGGCTGTCTCACGCCGCGGAGCGATCACGCGGTCGTCGAGACAGCCATCCGACGATGTGAATCAGAAAATTTCCTTCACGAGCATCTCAGAGAGGGCAGTAACAGCCTCCTGCTCATCAGGGCCCTCGGCAATCAGATTCACGCGGGTGCCCTTGGTAATCCCCATGGAAAGAACACCCAACAGGCTCTTGGCGTTGATACGGCGTTCCTCCACCTCAACCCAGATGCTGGACTTGAACTCGTTGGCCTTCTGGATGAAATAGGTTGCCTGCTTATTGTGCAGACCGGATTCACATTTTACGATAGACTGCTGCATGTACATTTTGGTGTCACTCCCTCAAAGTTTGGCGTGTGTCTCGCATACCAGCTATTTGTATGATAGCGAATATATGAAAAATTGTCAATCTTTTTTGATTGATTTCACTAAAAGAACTGCACTGTTTTTCCAGCCCATTCCATATTCGCCCATTATGGCAGATTGTCCGCCGTGTAGAACCGGTCCAGGGTATAGACGGAAAAACCGTCGCTTTCCCCGTTGACTGTGATCTTTACCCGCCGCACCGGATCCAGAGACAGCAGCGTTTCCACAATGGAGCGAATGGCCATCCGCTCTGCCGTTCCATCCCCTGCGCAATGCAGCAGCGCACTGGAAAAATCAGCCTGGCAATATCCCTCGTGGACATCGACCCATTGGAGGGTTGTTCCGGGCGGCAGCGGGTTTTTCAGACCATTTCGGTCGGAAAACGCGGTCAATTTCTCCAAAAGCGTCTGTTCTATGGGAATCTGGGCCAACTGCCGCACCGATACCGGCACCGGCGACAGCAGAATGTCACTGCCGCCCCAGACATAGAGGGTGGCGTCGGTCTCATTCAAGCCCTGGCGCACCACGTCCATGGCCGTCTCGTCCCGAACCAGCTCCCGGTCCAGGTCCATGGTGTAGTACAGGCCCACCGGCGCCCCTTCCACCAGGATCCGCACGGTACGGATGGTGTCCAGTTCCGTCAGCGAGTTGACCAGAGACAAAACTGTCATCCGCTCCATCAGGCCCGCTGTAGGCTTGTTGTATAAAAATTCAGCTGACAAGTCCACGGTACAGCAGCCGTCCTCCACCGAGAGATTGCGCAGAACCGTGCCCTCCGGCATAGTGGCCACCTGTCCCGCCTCCGTGGGACCGGCCAGCAGCTGCTGCACCACATAGGTGGGAATCTCGTCCGCTGAAGCGAAGGTCTCCTCCCGCTCCGACGACACCAAATAGCGGCCGTTGGCATCGGAAAAGTAGAGCCGCACCGTCGTGGCCGTATTGGCGGTGCTGCCGTCGAGATAGAGAAACTCCTGCCCTGTCAGCACCGCCGCGCTTTCCCCGGCGGCGGCGTTGGTCTCCGTCTCCAGGCAGACGCCCTTGACGCCCGGAAGCTGCATGGCGGTTCGGGTCAGGCAGGCGGTAGCCAACGTCTCAGACATGCCGCCCAGCTGCTCCCACGGCTCATTGAGCACCATTGTCAGGACACCGTCATCCAGGGAGGTTTCCACACATTGCAGCCCCTCCGGGAATGGAGAAATCAGGTCCGTTCGGCTCGGTCCGGCCAGATAGCCGTTGAGAATTTGCTTCCATTCCTCCAAGGGTTGAGACAGCGACCGGACTTCACTGCCCAGTACGCCCTCGTTTCGGCCAAAGGACCGCTCCGACTGGAGGTAATAGCAGGAAAGGTCCCATGTTTCCGGGTCGACCGGCTCGTTGGAACAAGCCGACAGCAGCAGCGCGCTGCACACCAGCAATATCCACAGAATCGCCCGTCTCATGTCTCCTCCTCCATGCCGAAAAACGGGAACGTCAGCGTGAAACGCGTACCGCCTTCCTCCCGCTGCTCCACCGTCACCGTGCCGTAGTTCCGCTCCACCAGATCATGGACAATGGACAGGCCCAGTCCGCTGCCGCCTGCCTGGCGGGAGCGGGCCTTGTCCACCCGGTAGAACCGGTCGAACACGTAGGGCAGCGATTCCTCAGGAATGCCGATGCCGCTGTCCTCCACGATCAGCACCACGTCCTCTCCTTTTCGCTGGAGAAACACGCCAAGATAGCCGCCGTCCACGTTGTATTTGATGGCGTTTTCCACCAGATTGAACGCCATCTGATAGATATCGTCTCCCCGTGTCACCACCGTACAGTCCGGGTCCAGCTTCGTTTCCAGCCGAATCTGCCGCAGCTGTGCCAGGGGGGTCAGCAGCCGGACGGCTTTCTCCACCACCGGCCCCGGCTCCATAACCACAAAGTCCTCCTTGGGCGCATCCTCCAGCCGGTTCAGCTCCAGAAGCTTCTGCGCAATGCGGGTCAGACGGTCGGCCTCATTGCCGATATCGCCTACAAATTCTCGCACTGTATCCATATCCATCTCGTTTTGCAGAATGGAATCCGACAAAAGTTTGATGGACGCCAACGGTGTTTTCAGTTCGTGGGATGCGTCGGAGACAAACTGCTGGCGGGTGGCCTCCGAGGTCCGCAGCCGTTCCGTCAGCTTGTTGAATTCCTCAGCCAGTACGCCCACTTCGTCATGGCCCCACAAGGCAATCCGATGGGTGTATTCTCCTTCCCGCAGCAGTTGGATGGAATCCAGAATCAACCGCATTCGCCGGGAGAAAATCAGCGCAAACAGAATGGAAAACAGCACGATTGCCGTTCCCAGCACCAGAGAAATCCGCACCAGATTCATTTCCAGCGCCGCAATGACCGCGCCCAGGTCTGTATCGTACTCCATCAGGTAAACGGAGCCAATCAGCTGATCGCTGCCATTGTAGATGGGCATACAGGCCCGGCTTTCCAGCGCCGCGCCGTCATAGACGCAGTAAAACACCACGTTGCCCTGTAACGCCGTCACCACTTCGGAAAACAGAATCATGCGGCCCGTGGCGTTGTCTTTGGTCAGAGAATCATACACCGCCTTGCCGGTGGCGTCTGTCACCGTGACACGGTTGGCGTCCAGATCGCCCAGCAGTGCTATGACCTGGGCCACATTATCGCCGCTGAGCCGTTCCAGACCGGCCAGCGAGGATACCACCAGCTGCACTTTGCCTTGTAATGACACCTCTTTGCTGCGGAACATCATGTCCCGGGTGGTACTGGCGGTATAGACATTGAGAAACACCAGCACCACGGCGGTAATCAGTACATACGTCAGGGCATAGCGAATCTGTGAACTGCTGCGCAGAAGCAGCAGCCGTCGTTTAAGCTTTGAAATAGTAGCCAACTCCCCATTTGGTCAGGATGTATTCCGGCGAAGCCGGATTGTTCTCCAATTTTTCCCGCAAGCGGCGGATATGGACATCCACCGTGCGAATATCGCTGCGGTACTCATACCCCCAGATGGTATCCAGAAGGGACTCCCGGGAGTAAACCCGGTTGGGGTTTCGCATGAGCAGCTCAATCAGGTCGAATTCCTTGGCGGTCAAATCCACCAGCACATCGCCCTTATATGCGTTGCGGCCATCGGTGTCCACGGTGATATGCCCATGGGTCAGCCGGTTGGGACGCTGCTCTGTCTGCTGGGGGCCGGCCCGCCGCAGCAGCGCCCGGACCCGTGCTTTCAGCTCTAGAATATTGAACGGCTTCGTCAGATAGTCGTCGGCTCCCTGTTCAAAGCCCATAAGCTTGTCCATATCGTCCGCCTTGGCCGTCAGCATGATGATGGGCACATTGGAAAACTCCCGGATTTTCTGGCAGGCCCCCAGGCCATCCAGCCGTGGCATCATCAAATCGAGAATAATCAAATCCACAGACTGCTCTCGGGCGATTTTCACGGCCTCTTCGCCATCATAGGCGGTCACCACTTCATAGCCGTCATTTTCCAGATTAAACTTGATTCCCTTGACCAGCAGCTGCTCGTCATCCACTACCAATATTTTCATTGCATCCTTGCTCCTATTTTACACAGATGAGGCCGTCCAGCGCCTCCAGCTTCTTTTCTCCGATGCCGCTGACCTCCAGCAAATCCTCCGGCAGAACAAACGGTCCGTTGCTTTCCCGGTAGTCAAGAATCCGCTGGGCCAAGGTCTCCCCTATGCCCGGCAGTTCCATAAGTTCCTCCAGCGTGGCCGTGTTGAGATTCACCGGTCCACGGACGGCGGGTTCCGCTTCTTCCGCTGGGGTCTCCTGCGCCGGCGGCGCTGTGGTTTCCTGCACCTGTTCCACCGCTGTCTGTTCCACTTCCACCGGTTCTGCCTCTGGCTGGGGTTGGGTCTGGACAATAACCGCCGCCGTGCCGTCCGGTGTGGCAGTGGTTCGTCCTACAAAGTATCCACTGGTGAACAATCCGCCTGCCAGCAGCAGTACCAGAATCCAATACTCCGGTTTCCACGGACGCACGGCAATTCCCCCCACATTGACATCATCAAAAAATTTGGTATAATCATTTCTATTGGATTATAGCACAGTTTTCGGTTTGGACGCAACGTCCCCACCTGTTTTTTATGGAGTGAATCATGAAAAAGAAAAAAATTCTTTCCCTGTTTTTGAGTATCCTGATCGCGTGCTCCTGCATGTATCCCGTCGCCGCCACCGACGACGACACCGCGGCAGAGGCGGGAGCCACGGTCTCTGATACCGCCACAGATACGGCGGCAGATACCACCGTCGTCAACACCAGCGCGCCGTCCCATACCGTCAAGGCCAAGGCTGCTCTGCTGCTGGAGCTGGAAAGTGGTCAAGCCCTGCTGGAGCAGAACGCCGACGAGCAGGTATATCCCGCCAGTCTGACCAAGGTCATGACCTGTTTACTGACTTTGGAGCATGGCACTCTCACCGACACGGTTACCGTCTCGGAAACGGCACTGCAAAATCTGGACGCCGCCGGCAGTACTGCCGGTTTGAAAGTCGGTGAGCAGCTGACCGTCGAGGAGCTGCTGTACTGCATTATGCTTTCCTCTGCCAACGAGGCCTGCAATGTAGCTGCCGAATATATCGCCGGGTCCGTGGACGCCTTTGTGAACATGATGAATGAAGAGGCCAAGGCTCTGGGCTGCACCGGCACCCACTTTGCCAATCCCCACGGTCTCCACGATGAAAACCATTACACCACCGCCCGGGACCTGAGCCTCATCGTACAGGAGGCCATGAAAAGCCAGACGTTTCTGACCATCACCTCCACAGTGACCCACACGGTACCGGCCACCAATCTCTCCGAGGAGCGGGAATTGTTCACCACCAATCTTTTGGAGACGCCCGGCACCCAGTATTACTACGAATATGCCTCAGGTATCAAAACCGGTTTCACTACCCCCGCTGGACGCTGTCTGATTTCCACCGCCCAGCGTCCCGACTCAGACCTGCATCTTCTGTCTGTGGTCTGCGGCGCCGAGGATGTGACGGCGGAGGACGGCTCCATTATCAACGAGAATTTCACCGAGACAAAGGCCCTCTTTGAGTACGGTTTTGAAAATTTCTCCTTTGACACCATACAAGAGGCCACGCCTGTTACAGAGATTCCCGTGTTCCATTCCGCCAGTGTTGACGCCGCGGTTCTGGCCGCCGATCAGGCCATCACCGCTGTGATGCCCAAAGACTACGACGTGACGCAGTTGGAGAAGACGCTGCATCTGGATAATCCCAATGGTGTGGAAGCCCCCATTTCCAAGGGCCAGAAGCTGGGCACCATGACTGTCAGCTATCAGGGCCGGGAGCTGGGTACGGCCAATCTGGTGGCCATTACCGATACGCCCCGTTCGGAACTGGCTGCGCAAGTCAGCAAAACCAGTAATTTTTTGACAGAACATCCGCTCCTGTCGGTCATCGGCGGCATTGTCCTGCTCTTTATTCTGTATCTGATCATCAATAACGTCCGGCGGGCCAGACACCGCAAGCGCCGCCAGCAGCAGATGGCCAGACGCCGCCGTCAGCAGGAAATTATCGAGTTCCCCGGAAACCGGGATAACCGTTGGGAGTGAGTGCGCATGACCATGGATCAGCTGCGGCAGACGTGTCTGGACTGCCGCCAGTGCAACCTCTGTGAAACACGAAATCATGTGGTCTTCGGCGTAGGGCCGGAGGAAACGCCGATTCTGTTTGTGGGCGAAGGTCCGGGCCAGCAGGAGGACTTACAGGGTGAGCCCTTTGTCGGTCCGGCGGGAAAGCTCCTGGACGATATGCTCTCCATCATTGATCTCAGCCGCCGCAACTGTTACATCACCAACATTGTCAAATGCCGTCCGCCCCGAAACCGCGATCCGTTGGAGACGGAACAGCAGGCCTGCATCGGTTATCTGCGGAAGCAAGCGCTGCTGCTGAAACCCCGTATTCTCGTCTGCCTGGGGCGCATTGCCGCCACACGTCTCATGGATGAACAGCTTCGCATTACGCGGGACCACGGCAAATGGTTCCAAAAGGGCGGTATCTGGATGATGGCTTTGTATCACCCTTCCGCCCTGCTGCGGGATGTGACCAAGCGCCCCGACACGTTCCGGGATTTGAAGGGTCTGCAAGCCAAGATTCGGGAGGTTTGCCCCGATTTTTACGATACCATGATGCCATAAAAGAAAAGCCCAGGTAATCGATACAGGTGTGGAAGATATGAATATCCAACAGTATTGGGCAGCAACCGCCGCCCAGGATGCTGCCCGTATGCGCACTTTTTTCCATACAGATGCCATCATCCGGTGGCATAACACCAATGAGCAGTTCACGGTGGAGGAATTTCTCCGCGCCAACAGCGAATATCCCGGAACGTGGTGCGGAGAACTGGAACGCACGGAACAGTTGGGCGATCTTCTGATCTCTGTCGCCCGTATTTATGCCATGGGACCCGCAGAATCCCATCATGTTGTCTGTTTTATGCGGCTGAAAGACGGTCGTATTGCCTCTATGGATGAATATTGGGGCGAAGATGGTACCGCCCCCCAGTGGCGTCTGGATAAAGCGATTGGAAGCGCCATAAAGTAATCGATTGTTATGGGGTGGTAATATGGCTCAAATTACGATTCGTGAAGCACTGCCAAAGGACGCGGAAGCTGTTCTGGCCTGTCTGAAGCAGGCCGGCGGAGAAACAGATAATTTGACCTTTGGCAGCGAAGGTCTGCCCTTTACCGTAGAGCAGGAGCGCGTTTTCCTCCAGGAGCAGCAGGCAAACGACCACGCAGTGTTTCTCTGTGCCTGGGATGGCAACCATTTGGTGGGAACCGCAAGCCTGCACCCCCTTCCCCGCCGGATGTACCATCGGGCAGAACTAGGGATTTCTGTGATAAAAGCATACTGGGGCCGCGGTATCGGCAGTCAACTGTTGGAGCAGGTAATTGCCTATGCCAAAGCCCACGGCATTGAGCTTTTGAATCTGGATGTGCGCAGCGACAATGTGCGAGCCATCCATCTGTATGAAAAACATGGCTTTTGTTCCATCGGCACTTCGCCTGCCCATGTCAAGATCGGCAGCCAGTATGCCGATTGTGTGCTGATGTACCTTGATCTGCGGTAGGGTGATACCCGCCGCTATTAGGATGTATTTTGCGTTACTCCGCTGCTGGTGATATGATAGGTGCAGTCATATACAATAAATATCAAAGTGTTTGGAGGAATTACAATGGCAAAAGATGATCGTTTTGAGAGAGTATACTATCAGGGTGTGCTGAACATCATGGAGATCTGGGTGGACCGGGAAACCGGTGTCAACTATTTATTCCACAGTTCCGGTGATTGCGGCGGCATGACACCTCTGCTGGACCGGGACGGAAAGCCCATCATCTCCCCCGTCCTCAATTCTGGGTCGTATGACTAAGCAGTTTCGTTAAAAAAGCGAGGCATTCCCTATGAAAGCCCCCAGGATCACGATGCCCTGCACCATCGGTGTATTTTCCTCTTCGTCTCCCATCTCCGCCACTGTACCGGTCCGGTATGACCGGGGCGTGGCCTATCTGGAATCCAAAGGATTCACTGTAGTTCATGGGCAGCAATACCGGAAACAGGATTTTTATCGTTCCGGCTCCATTCGGGAGCGGGCAGAGGAATTCAATCAGCTGCTGTACCGGGAGGATATTCCCATTCTGATGGCTTCCATCGGCGGCAACAACACCAATTCCATTCTGCCCTACATTGACTATGACTATCTGAAAGCCCATCCCAAGCTCATCATTGGGTATTCCGACGTGACGGCGCTCCTGCTGGCCATCTACGCCAAAACAGGACTGGTAACCTTTTACGGTCCGGCGGTTGCCTCGTCTTTCGGCGAACTGCCGCCCTTTGTGGACGAGACCTTTACCGCGTTTTATGAGTTGGTATGCGGCAAAATGTCGTACCCCCATACGTTCCCTATGCCCCCATTCTGGACCGACGAGTTTCTCGACTGGAGCACCCAGGACCGCGCCAAGGAGCAGCGGCCCAACAGCTGGCTCTGTGTTCACCCCGGCGTTGCCGAGGGCCGGTTGATTGGCGGTAATCTCAACACCATGGAGGGCTTTTTCGGTACAGACTATATGCCCGAAATTCGACAGGGCGATATTCTGCTGCTGGAGGATTCTCTGAAAGACGCCTGTACCATTGAACGTTCCTTCTCCCTGCTGAAGCTATCCGGCGTTCTGGACAGGGTCGGCGGCATTCTGCTGGGGAAGCACGAGAAATTCGATGACAACGGTACCGGCAGACAGCCCTATGAGATTCTTCTGGAGGTATTGGGAGAACCGAAGATTCCCATACTGGCGGAATTCGATTGCTGTCATACCCACCCCATGCTGACCATGCCCATTGGATGCCAAGTACGGCTGGATGCCGTCAACCGGCAGGTCACGCTGTTGGAGTCCCCGCTTGCATAAAGGTTAAAACACGGGAAGCCTTGCGGCTTCCCGTGTTTTTATTTTGCACAGTTACAGGACACCCAAAATCCAGTGAAGCCAGAACTGCCGCACCTTGGGCAGCCGGTCCAGTTTTTCCCGTTCCCGCAGCCATAGCAATGCGGCTTGCTGCCGTTCTTCCGCTGTGATGCCCTGACGGCTGTATTGTGCTTTCTGGGCCAAAGATTGCAGCGCAGTCGGGTCGGTACCCCAGGGCTGCAGCTGCTCCAGATGGCGGTACATAGCCAGCACTGCCCCGCTGTAATCGCTGTCGGAGAACTGCTGTTCCCGCCGACGGGCCCGATACCAGCTATGCAGGGGGAATATCGCCAGAACCAGGATGCCCACCAAAGTCCAGGGGGCCCAAGTTGGAATTTCCGCGTCGGCCTCCGCCGACTCTTCCGGCTGCTCCGGTTTTTCCTCTGTCGGCTGGTCCGGTTGTTCCGGCGTTTCCGGCTGGGGCTTCTGCTCCGGTGTTTCCGGCTCCGGTTCATTGATATCATTGATGTCTATATCCAGTTCTACCGATTCCTCCGGCTCCGGCGCTGTCTCTCCGATGCCCTCACCCGGGGCCAGCCCGATTTCCGCCGGGGGAGTCATTTCCACCGGATACCAGCCGTAGCCGTCCAGGTAAATCTCTACCCAGGCGTGGGCATCGGAATCCAAAACCTCCACCTTGCCCGAGGATGGAACCTTGGTCAAATACCCCGTCACATATCGTGCTGGAACACCAAGGTACCGCATAAACAGCACACCGGCGCTGGCGTAGTGGACACAATACCCTCGACGGCTTTCATTCAAAAAATAATCTACAAAGTCCTTGCCCTCCGGCGTCAGCGGTGTCTCCAGATCATATTCTGTCATCTGCGATAATGCCAGGGCAATCAAACGCGCTCGATTTACTTCCGACGGCAGCATCACTTCCCCGGAATAGCCTAAATGTCCATATGTTTGCAGGTACGCTTGCGCAAATTCCTGAAAGGTCTTCTCAAAGCTGTCAGGCACATCAAGATAATTTTCATAGACAAATTGCCGGTATTCCGCCTCCGCCACCGCCGCTTCCCACTGGGTACTCCGGCTCAACACCTGGATTTCCTCCGGTGGAATGAAATACAGGTTTTTGGTGCGGATGCCGAAGTCTCTCTGTAAATGCGTATCATTGACAAAGGTGACGTCCATAATCTCATCCGGGTTGCTCAGCAGTTGATACGGTGTAAACATCCACCCCGACAAGGAACGGGGATACGTGATGGTCATTTCATAATACCGGCTGCTGCCGGAGGCCAGCGCGGGAAAATTCACCGGTGCAAACCCCTGGACCGAATTGGACTGGCCATCATCACCCAAGCCGTCTTCATAGACCTGTTCCGGAAGGTCCATCCATTCCTGTCCCGTATATACCGCCGCGGAGGTCCCCCGCAGGTAGACAGTGCCGTGATACTCGCTTTCCACTTCCAGTACCACATTTTCCCGGAAGGTACGGGGCCCGGCGCCGGACAAACTGACGCTGACCTGGTCGCCACCGGGCAGCGCCGCGCCCAGGCTGCCGAGAATTCCTTCATCCGTCAAACTGCTGCCTGCCGCCTCCAGCTTTGTCCGCACGCCCTCGGTCCATTGGGGGCGCTGGTACTCCTGGCGGGGCAGCAGTGCGGCCACCAGTCCTAACACCACCAGCAGCGGCGGCAGCGCCATCCAGGCCTGCCGGACGCTGCCCACTCGGTCGAACCGGTGGCTTCGTCCCGTCAGCAGCAGCAGACAACCGCCAAGGGTCAGGGCCAGCAGTCCCACCCAGGACAATTCCTGTTCAAAGGCCACCGCCGGGACCAGCCACGGCAGCGTCAGCGCCCACGTCAGCGCCGCCGAACGAATCAGCAGCACCATCATGCCCAATGTTACCGACAACAGTAGTGCAAAGAATGTGACCGTCCACAGGACATCCTGAGCCGATCCGGTCAGCCATTGGGATTCCACCTCCACTGGCACCGCCAGGGCGGTCAACGCCTGCTGCAGTAGCTGGCAGCCGCCGGACAGCCATATGGTATGCCAATACCATCCCGCCAGCGCCAGCAAAATCGCAGCGCCCAGGAGAAACCACCGCCGTTTCGGCAGCCGTACCAGAATCCAGGGGACGGCCACCGCCGGCAGCATCGCCCGCAGCAGAAAAGATTGCATGGAAAGGTTCAGCCCATAGGTATACCGCAGAGACCAGAGAAAGCCCCCCTGAATCAGCACCAGCAGCAGCAAATCCAGTGCCATTTCGCTGAACACCGCCCGCTTGTCAACCTGTTTCATGGCTTCTCCTCCCTCACCGGCTCCAAATGGTAATAATACCAATCGGCCGTCTGCCGCAGCCCCGTGGGGAATCGGTGTCCCTCCGTGGGAGCCGGCTGAGACAGCAGCACGCCGAAGCAGCGGCGCAACTCTCCCTGCCCCCGCAATACAAACCGAAACTGTTGTCCGTTCTCCGGATGCACCCATTGGATTTCATGGGCCTTCTGCTGCTCCAACAGGGCGTTGCTCAGAGACCACAGGCGATCCAACACCCCGTCCAGCAAATCCGGCGGCCCCAGGTGGTCAAAGGTCAGCATCGGCACCGCTTCCGGGCGCTCCAGTACCTCCCGCAGAATCAATTCCTCACTTTTGGACGACAGTTTCCAGTGAATCATTCGCACCGGGTCGCCGGGCTGATAGGCCCGCAGTTCGTATTCCTCCCCCATACCGCCGCCCCGCCGGGGGCGCTGGGCCGTGGTCTGCTCCTGGCCTTGGGTGGCCTGGGGCAGGGGTTCCGGCTCCACAGATCGGGGCAATACCGCCGTCTGGGCCGTCACAGTCACCCGACGGCGGATAGCAATGAGCCCCAGGGCGTCATATACCTGCACCCAGCGCACTCCCGCTTCCCAGATGCCGCAGTGGGCGGTATCCATGGGCAGCCGGTCTTTCAGTGTTGCCGGGAGACGGTTGTATCGCATGGTTTTTGCCAGGGAAGCGCCTGTCAACGCTTGGTGCAGCGTCAGCCGAACCTTTACCCGCGGCAGCGGCAGTCGGGCCGTATTGTACACAGTGATTCGCCATTGGTTTTCCTCGCCCCGGCAGCACTGCCCGTGGTGTCCCTCCACCCGGACATGGCAGCCCAGCATGGCCGGCAGGCTGACGATCAGGGAAAGCACCGGCATGGCCAGAACAATGACCAGTCCATAGGCCGCCAGCCAGCTGTCCACATAGAGAAACATCCAGAAAAAGGCCGCCAGCACCGCCAAGTACAGAATCCGCATACGGGCTGTCATGGCTTCTGTCCCAGCCGCGGCATCGGAACCGCGTGCAGCACCTCTTTCAGTGCCGCCGCACTGGATTCCTGTCCCCCGGTAACGGGAATCATCCGGTGGGTCAACGTATCCAGGAACAATCTCTGTACATCCTCCGGCACTACATAATCCCGCCCCTGCAAAAAGGCGTAGGACCGGCTGATGGCCGCCAGAGACAGCGTTGCCCGGGGGCTGCCACCCTGAAGAATGGCCGGATGATTCCGCGTAGCCCCTACCAACGCCACCAGATATTCCATCACCTGATCCGACAGATGGACCTGTTCCACCATCTGCCGCAGACGCAGCAGTTCCTCATGGGTCAGAACCTGCCGCACCGTGTCCAGAGACGCGCCCTGCTGCTTACGCCGCAGCAGTTCCACCTCGTCATCCGGGGTCGGATAGCCGATGGACAGTC
Source organism: uncultured Oscillospiraceae bacterium (assembly GCA_944385365.1). Classification (GTDB taxonomy): domain Bacteria; phylum Bacillota; class Clostridia; order Oscillospirales; family Oscillospiraceae; genus Avoscillospira_A. The sequence goes on from CALWWW010000002.1 coordinate 126,909, forward strand.
GCACCATGAACCGGTCCAGCTGGGAGTCCGGCAGCAGCTGGGTGCCGGACGCGCCCACGGGGTTCTGGGTGGCGATGACCACAAAGGGCTTGGGTATCTCATGGGTCACGCCGTCCACCGTCACCCGCCCTTCTTCCATGGCTTCCAGCAGCGCCGACTGGGTGCGGCTGGTGGCCCGGTTCAGTTCATCGGCCAGAAACAGGTTGCACAGCAACGCGCCGGGCTGGTACTCCAGCTGACCCGTGGCCCGGTTGACCATGGAAAAGCCCGTCAAATCCGACGGCATCACGTCGGGTGTAAACTGTACGCGGCCATATTCCAGACCCAACGCACGGGAAAAGCCCAGGGCCATGGTGGTTTTGCCCACGCCGGGAATATCCTCCAGCAGGATGTGGCCTCCGGCCAGAATGGCCATCAGGACCTTGGCCAGAATAGCGTCCTTGCCGACAATGACCTTTTTTACTTCGGCCACCACAGAGATGGCCTGTCTCGCTGTCTCCGTCAAACAGCTCCCTCCTTCTTATGAAAACGGCGGAACGCCTCCGCGCTCCGCCGTCATTCTGTTGCTACTTGGCTGCTTGCAGTCGGTTTTGCATATAGAGATGGGCGTTCTGCTCCAACGTATCATCCAGAGGCTCCAGCTGCACCGTGCCATATTTCTGTGCCAGGGCCGTGGTCAGAATATGATCACACAGCACGGGATTTTTCGGCAGCAGGCAGCCATGGGAATAGGTGGCAAACACATTGTTGTACCGTGCACCCTCTCCCCCGTCTTCGCCGTTGTTGCCGTGACCAATCAGAACTTTACCCATGGGCCGCACACCGCTGCCCAGGTACGTCTTGCCCGAGTGGTTTTCAAAGCCCACAACGGTCTGGCCGTTCAATTCCTCACAGGTGAACATATAATTGCCGATCATGCGTTCCTTGGAGCCGATGGTATACAGGTCCAACGCGCCGATGAAGTCACACTGGACGCCGTCCCACGTCTTATAGTAGGCGCCCAGCATCTGATAGCCGCCGCAGATGGCCAGAAAGGTCTTGCCATCGACAACGGCTGCCTTGATCTCGTCGGCTTTGCCGACGCCCAGGTCGCCCAGCAGAACCTCCTGCTCAAAATCCTGGCCGCCGCCGATAAAAAACAGGTCGTAGTCGGCAGCGTGCAGGGGTTCGCCGATGGATACGCCGGTGGTGGTCACATCGATACCCCGCCAGCGGAGACGATGCTCCATACAAATCACATTGCCCCGGTCTCCATAGAGGTTGAGGATATCGGGATAGAGATGACAGATTTTCAGTTCCATAGCGTCCTCCCTTATTCCCAGAAATCCTTGAAGCCATACGTCTTGCTGATGCGTTCCCGCAGACCCAGCATGGCCGTATAGGTAGGCATGATGTACACAGGCTTGTCCTGCGCAATACACGTCTTGATGAGTTGGTCATAGTCCTTGATGACCTGGAGTTTTTCCAGGGGCAGACCAGCGTATTTGAAGCGGATGGCCATATCGTCGGCACGGACACCGGAGACGATCAACCCGCTGAGCTTGTCGCCCATCTCCACCACCCGTTCAAAGTCCACATCCCAAATCCAGCTGACATCCTTGCCATCCTGGGCCCGGTCATTGAGGCAGACCACAAACAGAGACGGTTCGGTGGTATTGGTCAGGAAGTTCAGAACCTGGTTGCAGCCGGCAGGGTTTTTGATCAGGATCATCCGCAGGCTGCGGCCTTCAATGTCGAACTTCTCCATTCGCCCGAAGCCGCAGGCAAAGGACGACAGGGACTTGGAGACAACCTCCAGGTCCAGGCCCATGGCCTTGCCGCAGGCCATGGTGGCGCAGGCGTTATAGATGTTGTAGCCGCCGGGCAGATTGACGGTGGTGTCGTAGTTCCTGCCGTCGGCGGTCATGACCACCTCCGACTTCTCCGTGTCGGTGGAGCGGACCTCTGTCACCGAGACATCGGTCTTGGGGCGGCTGTAGCCGCAGGCCGGACAGCGATAGCCGCCCAAATGGCCGTAGGTCACATAGTCATAGACGTATTCATGCTTGCAGCGGATGCAGTACGGCGCGTCGGACAGCTCCGCCACCCGCTCCTTGTAAATGGGGACATCCACACCGTAGAACAGTACCGGATTGTCCACCTCGTCAGCAAGGGACCGGGAAAGGGAGTCATCGGCGTTGAAACACAGCGTGGCGTTTTTGCTGTTGCCGATACCGATGCGGATATTGTCCAGGGTGTGGGTCACCTCGCCGTAGCGGTCCAGCTGATCGCGGAACACATTGGTCACCACCACCACCTTGGCGTCCACATAGCGGCTGATGGCCTTGAACGCCGCCTCGTCGGCTTCGATGAGGGCATAGGGATACCGGCACTTGCCCGTCAGGGACGAGTGCATGGCAAACTCCGCTGTGACGCCGCTGAGAAGATTGGCGCCGGACTTGTTGGCAAAGAAAGAAATTCCAGAATCGGTCAAGGCCTGTTCAATCATGCGGGAGGTGGTGGTCTTGCCGTTGGTGCCCGTGACGAGAATCGTCGTCACGTCCTTTGCCAGCGTGCCCAGCAGATGGGGACACAGCTTCAGTGCAACGCGGCCGGGAAAGTCCGTGCCGCCCCGGCCCAGGAGCCGAATGGCGAACCGGGCCAGTTTGCAGGATAGGATGGAAAAAAATACAGAAACTTTCATGGTATGGATTATAACACGAATCCCCGCCGTTTACAACCATGGGACCATGGCCGAAAAATCCAGTTGCACAACGGCATTGAATTTGTTACAATCTGTAACAGCATGAAATATTTTGTCGATTTGGAGGAATGGATTCCATGCGTTTCGTATCGTGGAACGTCAACGGCCTCCGAGCGTGTTTGCAGAAGGAGTTTCTCACTTCGTTTGCCGCGCTGGACGCCGACTGCTTCTGTCTGCAGGAGACGAAGCTGCAGGCGGGTCAGCTGGAGTTGGAGCTGCCCGGTTATCATCAATACTGGAATTACGCCGAGAAAAAGGGCTATTCCGGTACCGCTGTTTTTACAAAAACGGAACCACTTTCCGTCACCTACGGCGTGGGTGTCCCGGAGCTGGACACCGAAGGGCGGCTGATCACCCTGGAATTTGAACCGTTTTATCTGGTCACCTGCTACACGCCCAACGCCCAGGACGGGCTCAAGCGCATTGACCACCGCATGGCCTGGGACGATGCCTTCCGGTCCTATCTGGCCGCCCTGGACGCCAAAAAGCCCGTCATCGCCTGCGGCGACCTCAATGTGGCCCATCAGGAGATCGACCTGAAAAATCCCGGTCCCAACCGGGGCAACGCCGGTTTCTCCGACGAGGAGCGCACCAAGTTCACCGAGCTGCTGGCCGCCGGTTTCACCGACACCTTCCGCCATCTGCACCCCGACGCCACCGGGGCCTATTCCTGGTGGAGCTACCGATTCAATGCCCGCAAGAACAACGCCGGATGGCGTATTGACTATTTCCTGGTGTCCAACCGTATGGCCGACGCCGTCACTGACGCCGCCATCCATAGCGATATTTTTGGTTCCGACCACTGCCCTGTCAGCATCACATGCAAGGAGGATACACTGTGATGAGCAAAACCCTGTTTCGCCGCGGCGTAGCGCTGCTTCTGACGCTGGCCGCCGTTCTGTCCCTGACCGTGCCCGCCCTGGCTTTCACCAATGCCAGTGACTGGGCCCTTTCCGACCTCAATGAGGCCCAAATGCTGGACCTGCTGCCCGACGCTCTGGCCACTGCCGATATGAGCATTGACATCAACCGGATGGAGATGTGCTACATTGCCACCCTGGCCTATGAAAAGCTCACCGGCAACACCCCCCACCCCAACCGCACCGACTATTTTTCCGACACCAATGACCCCCTAGTCTGCGCCGCCTATGAAATCGGCATTGTGGGCGGTTATCCCGACGGCACCTTCCGTCCCAATCAGCTTTTGACGAGACAGGAATTTTTCGTCATCATTTCCAACCTCAACCGCTGTGTCAACATGCCCATTCATTTGACCAAGGACTATCTGGCCGGTTTTATCGACCGCAATGAAGTGGGCACCTGGGCGGAGTCCGCCGCGCAGGAAGTTGTCGGTCTGGGCATCGTCGGCGGCACCACCGCCGGAAACGCCACCTATCTGGACCCCACCAGCACCACCTCCCGTCAGCAGGCCATTATCATGTTCCTGCGCTGCTACAAAAACGCCCAGGCTTTTCTGAACACCGACTGGCTGACGGAAGAAGAGGTCAAAAAGCTGGAAGAGGCCGCCAAGGAAGAAGCCGCTTCCTCCGAAGCCGCGCAGCTGGTCAGCTACGCCCTGGGCTTTGTCGGTTGCGACTATGTCTTCGGCGGCAACGGCCCCAAGGTCTTCGACTGCTCCGGCTTTACCAAGTACGTCTACGCGCACTTCGGCTACTCCATCAACCGTGTGGCCAATGATCAGGTAAAGAACGGCGTCTCTGTGTCCTTCAACCAGCTGCAGCCCGGCGACCTGATTTGCTTTAGCAACACCTACTCCTCCAGCGCCTGGATTACCCACGTGGGTATTTACATCGGCGACGGCAAGATGGTCCACGCCGCCAACACCACCCGCGGCGTCACCGTGGATTCCATCACGTCTGGCTACTATTACAACCACTTTGCAGCCGCCCGCCGCATTCTCAACTAACCTTCAACATAAAAAACGGATGCTGTCCCACACGGTACAGCATCCGTTTTTTTACGATGATCCCGGTCTGGGCCGCCATTCCTCCGGCAACTGATCGGTGTCCAGGACCATCCAGGTCCGTCCCTCCAGCTCCGTGGGCGTACAGTACCGCAGCACCGGCAGATAGTCCACCGGCTCTCCGTGGTGATACGGCAGCGCCAGAAGCAATTTTCCATTGGACTGTCTGGCACGGCCGCCCGCCACTGTCACCGGTCCCACAGCTCCCTGCCATGGCTGCCACGCGCCGGGCGGCCCGCCGACGGTCACTGTCTCCAAGCGGTCCAGCGGACAGGCCGAGCAGGCGAACCGCCGGTCCAGCGTCAGCTGTCCCCCCTCCGGCATCAGTACGCCCAGGAGCACATCCTGCCCGTCCACCGTGCCGTAGGCCCGCAGGACCTCCGGGGATACAGCCTCGCAGACACAGCGGACCCGATGATACAGGCCCTCCCTCGTCACAGTGGCATGGCCAACGGTATCGCCGCCGTACCGCATGGGAATTTCTCGTTCCATACAAAACACCTCCCGTTCTCCATGTTCCATGGATATGCGGGAGGTGTCGGGATATTCCATTACTTTGCCAACAGCTTGGCCGTGCCGGTGGCCTCCAGGACACAGTCGGCACCGGCCACATACAGGTGATTGGCCGTCAGACTGCCGCCGGCGGAGACTGCAGTGCCGGTGGTCACATCGGTAAGACCGCTGCCCACCGCTTTGACCGTACCGCTGAGCACCAGCACTTCCCCGCCGGTCCGGACGGTGAACTGCTGGCCAGCCGTCAATGACTGGGTGGAAAAGTCATTCTTCTCTGCCGTCACCGTCTGGCCATTCATGGTGCCTTTCAGGTCGGAAACCTGCTGGGAAAAGCTGGACGACAATTTCTGACTTTCCGCCTGGATATCGGCTTCCACGTCCTTGAGGAGATTGGTCCGGTACGTCCCCGTCAGGTAGCTGAGACTCACCAGGGGGTCCGATGCGGTATTATTGCCCGAGACGGCCATGGTCAGACCCACAGCCGCTGTGACAGCCACGGCAATGCCGAAAATTTTCAGACAGATACGATGTTGTTTCATGGATGGTTCCCTCTCAAACTACGGTATCGATAGTTTGATTATAGCGGAAATCCCTCAGTTGCGCAAGCCAAAACTGACAGCGATGGCAGAGTCCACCCGATCCATCAGTTCCGGGTCCAGCCGTCCCATATGTTCCCGCAGCCGTCGCTTGTCAATGGTCCGGATCTGTTCCAGCAGCACCACCGAATCCTTGGTCAGGCCCACATTGTGGCCCGCCAGATCGATGTGCGTCGGCAGCTTGGCTTTTCCCGTCTGGCTGGTGATGGCCGCCGCGATCACCGTCGGTGAGTGGCGGTTTCCCATATCATTCTGCACGATGAGCACCGGGCGGGTCCCGCCCTGCTCACTGCCCACCACGGGGCTCAGGTCGGCGTAAAAAATGTCGCCGCGTTTCACGTTGGTATCCATAGGCTTCACACTCCGCGAAAAAATGTTCCCAGCGTTACACACCCCAGTGAAGTGGTATGTAACGTGGTCAACCATATTCTCCCACGCAGTGACCGGATCTATACCGTTCCTCGGCTCCCGCATCATTCTATGTCTGTCCGATTCGGTCGGACCCTGTTATGCCATGGCAAAATTGGAAAGTTCCGCCTGCAATACACAAATTCCTTCGTCATAGACCTCGGCCCACAGGGGTACGCCCGCTTCATCGAATGCCGTGTACACCGTCAGCGCGTCCTGCTCATACCCCACCTGGTAGGTGACAAGAAAACCGCTGTCCGCCGCTGTCTGAGAGTCGATATACCCGCTGGTCCATGCCTGCCCCAGCAGCTGTGGCAGCGCCATGGGCGCTGTCTTACCACTGGCCAAGGTGCCCAATTCCAAAGCCGTGCCGTCAAAGGCCACCGTGCCGTCCGTCCCTTCCATGGTTGCCGTAATACCGGCGATGGACTCCGGTTCCGTCACCGTCAGTTCCGCCCGGTCATTCCGGGGCTCGTAGACACAGTCCAGGCCAAAGGTATAGGCCCGCTCCCCATAGTCTGCCGTCACCTGAGCGGTAAAGCTGCATTGGTCCGCCGCCAACAGATCGGTGCGGAACGAAAGCGCCTCCTGCACCGGAGACGTCTCCTCGCCGCCGCAGGCCGTCAAAGTCACGCAAAGCCCCGCCGCCAAAGCCCCTTTCCAGATTTTTTTCATGGTTTTCACCTCCGCTGATCCACCGGGGACACAGCGTGTCCCATCTGCAAGGATATTTATGCGAAGGTCCACGGTTTATTCCATTTTGGAGGTTGCATCTTTTAACAGCCTGTGCTAAAATACCATTTGATATGAAAAAAGCGATGAACGGGCTGCCGCCCATCGTCGGAACAGGCACAGAGAGGACCGGCTGCTGGAAAGGTCTCCTGTTCGATGGAAGGCCTTCTCCCGGGAGCTGCCCCTTGAAGCCCCACGCGGGTGGTAGAGCGGGCCGGGTCACTCCGTTAAGGGTTTCAAGTGCGCTGTCAGGCGAATTGCGGGTGGTACCGCGGAAGCATAGCTTTCGTCCCCATGGGGGCGGAGGCTCTTTTTATTGCCTTTGACCGCCACAGTTTGATGATAAGGAGAACGACTATGAAAGAACAGCTTGAATCGATCCGTCGCCAAGCATTGGACGCAGTGGCCGCGGCTGCCGATCCGGCCCAGCTGGAAGAACTGCGGGTCCGCTTTCTCGGCAAAAAGGGTGAACTGACCGCCGTTTTAAAGCAGATGGGCAAGCTCTCCGCAGAGGAGCGCCCCGTCATGGGTCAGATTGCCAACGATGTCCGCGCCGCCATTGAGTCCGCCATGGAGACCGCCAAAAAGGAGTTGGTAGCCAAGGCGTTGGAACAGCGGCTTCTGGACGAGGCTTTGGATGTGACGGTTCCCGGCACCGAAGCCAAAATCGGCCACCGGCATCCCATGTATATCGCCCTGGATGAGATCAAGGAAATCTTTATCGGCATGGGCTTCACGGTGCTGGACGGCCCCGAGGTGGAACTGGCCGAGCTGAACTTCGACCGCCTCAACGCCGAAGAGGGCCATCCCTCCCGTGACTGGTCCGACACCTTCTATTTTGATACCGACAGCCGCGTGATGCTGCGGTCCCAGACCAGCCCCATGCAGGTCCGGGCCATGGACACCATGGACTTGCCCATCCGCATCATTGCCCCCGGCCGCGTCTACCGCAAGGACGAGGTGGACGCCACCCACTCCCCCATGTTCCACCAGGTGGAGGGCATGGTCATCGACAAGAACGTCACCATGGCCGATCTGAAAGGCACCCTCAACACCGTTGTGGAGCAGCTCTACGGCAAGGGCACCAAAACCCGCTTCCGTCCCCACCACTTCCCCTTTACCGAGCCCTCCTGTGAGATGGACGTCCAGTGCCACAAGTGCGGCGGCGTGGGCTGCCCCACCTGTAAGGGCGAGGGCTGGATTGAGCTCCTGGGCGCCGGTATGATCCACCCCAGAGTGCTGGAGATGAGCGGCATCGACCCCAACGAGTATTCCGGCTGGGCCTTCGGCATCGGCCTGGAGCGCACCGCCATGCGCCGCTTCAAGATCGCCGACCTGCGTCTGATTTTCGAGAACGACGTGCGGTTCCTGGAGCAGTTTTAAGAAGGGAGCGTAGGAAACATGAATCTGAGCAGAAAATGGCTCCGCGAGTTTGTCTCCGTGGATGCTGATGATAAAGACTTCGCTGAAACCATGACCCTCTCCGGTTCCAAGCTGGAGACCACCGAGGACCTGGGCGCGGAAATTTCCAATGTCGTTGTGGGCCGTCTCCTGTCCATGGAGCGCCATCCCGACTCCGACCACATGTGGGTCTGCCAGGTGGAGGTGGGCCAGAGTGAGCCCATCCAGATCGTCACCGGTGCATGGAATATCCATCCCGGCGATTTGATGCCCGTGGCTCTGCACAAATCCACCCTGCCCGGCGGCGTGAAAATCCAGAAGGGCAAGCTGCGCGGCGTCGTGTCCAACGGCATGTTCTGCGGCCTCTCTGAGCTGGGGCTGGACGAGCGGGATTTCCCCTACGCCGCCATCACCCCCGCCGCCATTCTTGGCGACTACAAGCCCTTGGATAAGGACAAGCCTTCCATTCCTGCCGACATTCAGCCGGGCCACAAGATTTACGGCCCTGTGGTGGCCGCCAAGGTTGTGGAGTGCAAGCCCCTGGGCAACGGTACGTTCCATGCCGCTGTGGACTTGGGCGGTACCACGGCTGAGACCGACACCATCTGCCCCAACGTCCACGCCGGAGATCTGGTGGCCTACAACACCAAGGACAACGCCATCTGCACGCTGACGGACCTCCACGCCCAACAGGCGGAGTTCCCCCATTGCATCCCCGACGGCATTTTTGTGCTGCGGGAGGAGGGCATTGCCCCCGGTGACGACATCAAGCCCATCATTGGCGCAGATGACCACGTGGTGGAGTTTGAAATCACCCCCAACCGTCCCGACTGCCTTTCCGTCATCGGTCTGGCCCGTGAGGTGTCCGCCACCTATGACACGCCCATCAACCTCCACACCTCTGTGGTCCAGGGCGGCGGCAATGGAAATCTGATGGAGCTGCTGGACGTGGAAACCCCCGACCCGGAACTGTGCCCCCGGTACACGGCCCGTATGGTCCGCAATGTTAAAATCGGTCCCTCCCCCAAGTGGATGCGAGAGCGGCTCCGCTCCATGGGCGTCCGTCCCATCAACAACATCGTGGATATCACCAACTACGTCATGTTGGAGTACGGCCAGCCTATGCATGCCTTTGATTACCGCTACGTCAAGGGCGGCAAAATCATTGTCCGCCGGGCCAAGGACGGCGAGGAATTGACCACCCTGGACGGCAATGTCCGCAAGCTCAACTCCTCCATGCTGGTCATTGCCGACGACGAGCGGGCCGTGGGTCTGGCCGGCATCATGGGCGGTGAAAACAGCGAAATCGTCGACGACACCGTGGATGTGGTCTTTGAGTCCGCCAACTTCAACGGCACTGCCATTCGCAAGGCCGCTCTGGCCCTGGGTATGCGCACCGAAGCCAGCGCCAAGTTTGAAAAGGGTCTGGACCCCATGAACACCCTGCCCGCCGTGGACCGTGCCTGTGAACTGGTGGAGCTGCTGGGCGCCGGTGAAGTGCTGGACGGCGTCATTGACATTCTCAACTATGTACCCCAGGAGCACATTATCCGCATGGATCCCGACCTGGTCAACGCCCTGCTTGGCACCGACATTCCTGCCGTGGATATGTACCAGTATCTGGAGCGGGTGAACATTGTCACCAAGGAGAAGGATTTCCCCAACGGCCCCGCCGATGTGGTGATTCCCTCCTGGCGTGCCGATGTGGTGGGCATTGCCGATCTGGCCGAAGAGGTGGCACGGTTCTACGGCTATAACAACATTCCCTGCACGCTGATGCGGGGTCAGACCACCTTGGGCGGCTATTCTCCTGAGGAAACGCTGGAGCGCCGTCTGGGCAGCCTGTGCCGCGCCATGGGCTATGATGAAATCATCACCTATTCTTTCATCTCCCCCACCTGCTACGACAAAATCCGCTGGCCCCAGGATGACGCCCGCCGTCAGTCCTTCAAAATCCTCAACCCCCTGGGCGAGGACACCTCCATCATGCGGACCACGGTGCTGCCCTCCATGCTGGACATTCTGACCCGGAATTACAACTACCGCAATCAGAACGTAAAGCTCTATGAGGTGGGCCGCATCTATCTGCCCGGCGGTGAAGATGGTCTGGCCAACGAGCAGAAGGTTCTCTCCATGGGTGCTTACGGCAGCGATATGGACTTCTATGCCCTCAAGGGCGCTGTGGAAGCCATCCTCGACGATCTGCGGGCTGAAAACGTGCAGTTTGCCGCTCCCGCCGTTCCCAATCCCTCCTATCATCCCGGCCGCTGCGCCGAGGTCTTTGTGGGCGGCTGTCGCGTCGGTGTACTGGGACAGGTTCATCCTCTGGTGGCACAGAATTACGGCGTGGACGCTGAGTTCTATTGTGCTGAGCTGGACTTCTCCCAGCTGATGGATGCCCAGGGCGCTAATCCGGAGTACGTTCCCCTGCCCAAGTTCCCCGCCGTCACCCGTGATCTGGCGCTGGTCTGTGATGAAGCCGTCACCGTGGGCGCGCTGGAGAACTGCATCACCGCCAACGGCGGCAAGCTGCTGCGCAAGGTCACCTTCTTTGATGTGTACCGCGGCAAAGGCATCGACGAGGGCAAAAAATCCGTGGCCTTCTCCCTGGAGCTGCGGGCCGATGACAAAACCCTCAGCGACGAGGACATCGCCCCCGTCCTTTCCAAGGTCCTCAACGCTCTGGAAGAGCAGCTGCACGCGGTGCTCCGCTGAGATTGGACAGGCTTTCCGGCGGCGTCGGTGGAAGTTTTCCTTTACAACGCATCATTTCTATTATATGATAGGACTATTCCAGGTAAGGAGGCAGACCGTATGGATGATAATACGATCAAGTTTGTGGTCCCCGATGAATCTACGGCGGAGATGAAGCAGATCCTGACGTCTGTTTACCGTTCTCTCAGTGAAAAGGGCTATAATCCCATCAATCAGATTGTGGGGTATCTGCTCTCTGAGGACCCGACGTATATCACCAACTTCAACAACGCCCGCAGTCTCATCTGCAAGCTGGATCGGGATGATCTGCTGCAGGAGCTGGTCCGTCACTATCTGTTCGACTGACCGCCGGCCGGCGTCGAAGAAGGGGAACCTCGGTTCCCCTTCTTGTTTTCTGTTTGTAACCTTTCCATGCAGATTCTCCCCAAGCGGCCACATCTATTTCCTTTTTTATCAAATATTTCAAAAATAATTGGGCCAAAGCGTAATGTTATGTCAATTACCTATTGACAACAGGGATACAATGTGTTACAATTTGGTTACATTTTAATCAGGAGGGTAACAATGTCTGAGAAAAATGCAGTCCTGAAGTACAAGGGCCGTCCCCTGCTGCGGAAGGACAATGTTGTTTATTACGGCAATATGAGCGACTCCCATATTGTGATGCTGCAGATCCTCGAGACCAAGAAGGACGGCGATCTGGAGCTGGCCACCAAGGTTTCTGTCCAGCTGCAGCTGACGGACCCCGACGCCAAACCTCGGGAGCGCATCGTTAAGAAGAGTGAAAAAGACGGTTTTTACACGGCATTGGATGTGGGCTGTGTGTGGCTCGATCGGGCCCTTGCCGCCAAGTAAGTATCAAGGAATCTGCAAATGAGAGAGGTATCGAAGTAGAATGAACCGAGCAAAACGTCTGTTGATCCTGTCCACGATGGCAGTTGCCGCCACAGCCGCTATTTCTATCAGCGCTTCCGCTACGGAGCTGAAAACCGGCATCGGTGTTGTTGAGAGCAGCCTGCGCCTGCGGGAATCCGCCTCCACCAGCGCCGACACCATTTCCATCGCCTCCCCCGGCGACAACGTGGTCATCATCCGCGAGGTCGACGGCTGGTATCTGGTGGATTACAACCTGGATATCGGCTACATGAGCGCGGATTACATAACCTTCAAGGAACGGGAAAACGTGGAGCTCGGTGACGGCCGAATCAACACCTCCAGCGTCAACCTGCGGTCTCAGCCCTCCTCCTCCAGCGATCTGATCTGCCAGATGCAGTACGGCGATGAGGCTTACATCATCGGTTTCAACTGCGGATGGTACAAGGTCCAGTTTGAGGGACAAACCGGCTATGTCAGAAGCGATCTCATGGAGCTGACGGAGAAGCCCATCTACAACTCCTCCTCCGGTTCCTCGGTCAGCGTTGGCCAGCAGGCCGCCGATTTGGGTATGCAGTATCTCGGCACTCCCTATGTCTGGGGCGGCACCACACCTTCCGGCTTTGATTGCTCCGGCTTTACCCGCTACGTCTACAAGCAGCTGGGTTACACCCTCAACCGTACCGCTGGCCAGCAGCTGGGCAATGGTTACGCGGTCAGCAGCTTGCAGCCCGGCGATCTGGTGTTCTTTGAGAATACCTACGCCACCAGCGCCGCTGCTTCCCATGTAGGTATCTACATCGGCAACAACCAGTTTGTGCATGCCGCTTCCGGCGGTGTCAAGGTCACCAGCCTCAGCGACAGCTACTACGCCAGCCGCTACATCGGCGCCAGAAGAATTGCCTGATATAAAAGCTCCGACAGTCCTTGAACTGTCGGAGTTTTTTGTCCCATGTCCCCTGCCGGACAACTAAAAAAACGGTACCGCGTTCCATGCGGTACCGTTTTCCATTTTACTTCTTTTTCTTCTTCTCGGTTCTGGCCTCTTCTCTGGCCTTGGCAGCAGCCTTTTCCGCTGTCTCGTTGCTGGAAATGGCCCACTTGGCCAGCTCCATGCGGACGCGGTCGGCACTGGTCTCAATGACGATGTTCTCGTCCTTGATGTGCACCACTTCACCGACGATACCGCCGATGGTGATGATCTTGTCGCCAACCTTCAGCGCGTCGCGCATTTCCTGCATGGCTTTCTTCTTCTTGTTTTCGGGACGAATCACAAAGAAGTAGAACACCAGGATCACGACGGCAAACATCATGATGGTCGACATTGCTTCTGCACCCATTTTGTTACCTCCATTCGGGCATTTGCTTTATTATAGCCAATATTACCACTGTTTTCAAGGGGAATTTTAAATTTTCTGTGCCAGTTTTTCCGAGTACTCCCCGCGGAACGCGTCAAATTGATCGGTATCCAGCGCGTCGCGGATCTTCTGCATCAGCTGGTTATAGAAATACAGATTATGCATGACGGACAGCCGCATGGCCAGCATCTCCTCGGCCTTGAACAGGTGGCGAAGATAGGCGCGGGAATAGCGTCTGCACACCGGGCAGTCGCACTGGGGATCGATGGGGTCCTCGTCCCGCTCATACTTGGCATTCTTCAAATTGATGGAGCCGCTCCAGGTAAAGAGCTTCGCATGGCGGGCATTACGGGCCGGCATAACGCAGTCGAAGAAGTCCACGCCACGCGCTACGGCCTCAATAATATTGGACGGGGTACCGACGCCCATGAGATATCTGGGGCGGTCTGCGGGCATCCAGGGCTCCACAGCTTCAATGATATGGTACATAACCTCCGTAGGCTCGCCCACCGCCAGGCCACCAATGGCATAACCGGCCAAATCCAGCTTGGCGATCTCTTTCATATGCCACACCCGCAGATCATCATAGGTGCCGCCCTGGTTGATGCCGAACAGCACCTGTCCGGGATTCACCGTGTCGGGCAGCCCATTGAGCCGGTCCAGCTCGTTTTTGCAGCGCACCAGCCAGCGATATGTCCGCTCACAGGACCGCTTGACATAGTCATAGGGCGCGGGATTTTCAATGCACTCGTCAAAGGCCATGGCAATGTCGGAGCCCAGGTTGGACTGAATCTGCATACTTTCTTCAGGGCCCATGAAAATCTTCCGGCCATCCACATGGGAGGCAAAATGGACGCCCTCTTCCTTGATCTTCCGCAGGCTGGCCAGGGAAAATACCTGGAATCCGCCGGAATCGGTGAGCATGGGACCGTCCCAGGTCATGAACTTATGCAGGCCGCCCAAATCGTGAATCAGCTGATCACCGGGCCGCACGTGGAGGTGGTAGGTATTGGACAATTCCACCTGACAGCCGATGTTTTTCAAATCGGCGGCGCTGAGGGCGCCTTTGATCGCGCCCTGGGTACCCACATTCATAAAGACCGGCGTCTGTACTGTGCCGTGGGGACAGGTGAACTCGCCCCGACGGGCAGCGCCGTTTTTCTTTTTTACTTGAAACAACGTCGTTCCTACTTTCTCAGTCAGATATCATTGGCGATAAACATGGCGTCGCCGAAGGAGAAAAAGCGGTAGCGCTCTTTTACCGCCTCCGCATAAGCCGCCAGCACATGCTCCCGCCCGGCAAAGGCCGACACCAGCATCACCAGGGTGCTCTCCGGCAAATGGAAATTGGTCACCAGGGCATCCATGGCCTTGAACCGGTAGCCGGGATAGATAAAGATTTCCGTCCAGCCGGACCGCTCTGCAAAGGTGCCGTCGTCGTTGGCCAGAGATTCAATGGTCCGGCAAGAGGTGGTGCCGACGCACACAATTCGTCCCCCCTGCCGGCGCGTCTCATTGAGAATGTCCGCCGTCTCCTGGGAAATCTCACAGAATTCGCTGTGCATATGGTGGTCGGTGATTTCATCGGCTTTGACCGGCCGGAACGTGCCCAGACCCACATGGAGCGTCACATAGGCCAGCCGGACGCCTTTCTCTTCAATCTGCTGTAACAGTTCCGGCGTAAAGTGCAATCCTGCCGTGGGAGCTGCCGCCGAGCCGTTGATCTTGGAATAGACCGTCTGATACCGCTCGCCGTCCTCCAACTCCTCCCGGATATAGGGCGGCAGGGGCATTTTCCCCAACTCCGCCAGCACCTCCAGGAAAATACCGGTGAATGAGAACTGCACCAGTTTTTTGCCATCGTCGCCGTCGCCCACCACCTTGGCCGTCAGGCGGCCGTCGCCAAAGGACAACTCTGTTCCAATGCGGCACTTGCGGCCGGGCTTGGCCAGACACTCCCAGGTGTTATCCCCCAGGTCCTTCAACAGCAGCAGCTCCACCGCGCCGCCGGTGGGCTCCCGGTGGCCCAACAGCCGGGCGGGAATGACGCGGGAATTGTTCAGCACCAGGCAGTCGCCGGGTTTGAGAAACTCGGGCAGTTCATAGAAATGATGGTGGCCCGTTTTTCCCGTCTCTCGGTTCAACGTCAGCAGCCGGGAATGGTCCCGGTGTTCCAGAGGTGTCTGTGCAACGAGTTCCTCCGGCAGTTTGTAGTAAAAATCGTTGGTTTTCAAAGTCGCATCTCCATTTTCTCACTGGATTGTGATGCCAGTGTAGTAGAATTTCAAGATATCCTCATAGGAGTATCCCTGCCGGCCCATGGCATAGGCGCCCCATTGGCTCATGCCGATATTGTGGCCGAAGCCGCCTCCGGTGATGGTCCAGCCCTGGCCGCTGCCGCCGGTCTGCGTGCCGCCAGTTTGTGCACCGCCGGAACTGTCGCTCTCTCCGACGGTGACAGTTCCGCTGCCGGTAATGACAGTCGCGGGCGCTGTCACCTGCTGGGTGCCGCTGCCGGTGATAACGGTAATGGTGTCGGATTTGACAGTGGTATTGCCGTCATAGACCGAAAAGTTGGTGTCTCCGGCAGTGCTGGTCGATGTGTTTCCCGACGGCTGGCTGCCGATGGGCGTAATCTGAAACCGGCGGCTCATATAGGTAACGCCGGGCAGCGTTTGCAATACCCGGACATTATCCCCGGTAAAGGTAAATTTCTTACCGCTGCTGTCTGTGATGGTCAGTTCATTGACATTGCCCATGGGCGTGGTCTCCGTCACTTCCAGCCCTGTAACCGTACCGCAGTTGTATCCCTTGCTCTGCATCAGGCTTTGAATCTGGGACGGCGTCACCGTATAGCTCCAGCTTTTTCCGTTAAAGGAAATGGTGTCCTCATAGGGATCGAGTTTTCCTTTCAGATACGGCACATTACTGCCCCAGGCGTTGACCGCGTCTTCCGTTGCGCCGCCGTCGGAGGAGAAGTACAATGCCTCAATCAGCTTTCCGTCATAGTAGGCGCACTGGCCGCCGGTCTGCTCCACGGCATCCAGGACCATCTGGGCTCCCGTGCCTGTATAAACGCCGCGGTACACCTGACAGTCGGTGGTATTGCAGATATCAAACCCCAGGGCACTGTGCTTGGTGGAAGCTCTGGAGAAGGTCCGAATAGCCACGGCACCGGCTTTCAGGGATTCCAGGTCGTTGTCGACCACAAACTCATAGGGCAACACGCCGGACACATACAGGTCCTCATTTACAAAGTTGATGACAGAGATATCGTTGCCGCTGCGGCGCATATACTGAAAGCCGCCGTAGTACCGGTAGCCTTTGAACCAGGTCTGTGCCCGCTGGCCGCTGCTCATGGGCTGAATGCCCAGATAGTCGCCGCCGTTGTCAAACTCAAATAAAATCTGTCCCGTGGCCGTATTGACGACGGTGTAACACGTCTTGCTGCCGCCCACCACCTGGGCGCCGTTATAGGCTGCGGCCTCGGCTTCGGCGTTGGCCGCAGCGGAATAAAACTCGAAGCGGACCACATATTTTCCATTGACGTAAGCCGGGAAGCCGTAGGGGTAAGCTGCCGCCGCCTGGGCTGCCGCTTCATACGTCGCATAGGTATCGGGCATCTGAATATGGTAAGCACCGATGAGCTGATAGTCCGCCGCCGTAGGAGTCTCATAAAAGCTGCCGCCGGACAGATAGAGATTGGCATCCTTGCAGACGGTGATTTTTTCCTGGGTTGTACTGCCCAGGGGGGTAAACGTGCCGCTGCTGTTATATGTACCGAACTGGTATCCGCTGCCCACTTCATTGGCCAGGTTGGCCGAAGGCAGCGCGTTGCTGCCGTAATACAGGCCCACACGAATGGTCCGGTCAGAGAACGACGCGTCAGCCTGGGGCGGAATATAGGCAGCAAAAAGTACACATGTCAAAAACATCAGGCCCAATCTGGCAAATTGTCTGATTTTTTGCGTCATATTGACCTCCATTTTGGAAAATAAAACAGAAAAAGTAGCCAATGCGTGCATTGACTCCACATTAGCAATGTGATATGATGATGAAAGACAAGAGTCTCTGCCTCACGGTCACCCGTGCCATAGGCAAAGGTTATTATACCGCAAAACGTGTTTTTATTCAACCTAAGGCCGGAATTTTCTTTCCTCCGGGACCAATTTCGACCGGCGGTATCATAAAGGAGAATGGAAAATGGAACAGAAATACAAAGTGGGTATCATCGGCGCCACCGGTATGGTCGGTCAGCGCTTTATCACCCTCACCGACAACCACCCCTGGTTTGAGACCGTTGTCCTGGCAGCCAGCAGCCGCAGCGCCGGCAAGACCTATGCCGAGGCCGTGGGTAGCCGCTGGGCCATGGAGTCCGAGATGCCCGCCTGGGCCAAGGAGATGGTAGTCATGGACGCCGAAGCCGATGTGGAGAAGATTGCCTCCATGGTGGACTTCGTGTTCTGCGCCGTGGATATGAAAAAAGAGGAGATCAAGGCTCTGGAGGACCGGTATGCCAAGGCCGAGTGCCCGGTGGTCTCCAACAACTCCGCCCACCGCTGGACCCCCGACGTGCCCATGGTGGTGCCGGAGATCAATGCCGACCACATCAAGGTCATTGACGCCCAGCGCAAGCGTCTGGGCACCAAGCGCGGCTTCGTAGCGGTCAAGTCCAACTGCTCTCTGCAAAGCTACGTTCCCGCCCTCCATCCCCTGCTGAAATATGGCGTTGAGAAGGCTCTGGTCTGCACCTATCAGGCCATTTCCGGCGCCGGCAAGACCTTTGAGACGTGGCCCGAAATGGTGGACAACGTCATTCCCTACATCGGCGGCGAGGAAGAGAAGTCCGAGCAGGAGCCCCTGAAGCTGTGGGGTCATGTGGACGGCGATCACATCGCCAACGCCGAGGGTCCCGCCATCACGGCCCAGTGCCTTCGCGTCCCCGTCTCCAACGGTCATATGGCCGCCTGCTTTATGAGCTTCAAGGAGAAGCCCTCCATGGAGCAGATCAAGGCCGACTGGGCTGCGTTCTCCGGCCGTGCCCAGGAGCTGAACCTGCCCTCCGCCCCCAAGCAGTTCCTCCACTACTTTGAGGAGGACAACCGTCCTCAGACGAAGCTGGACCGGAATCTGGAGAACGGTATGGCCGTTTCCATCGGCCGTCTGCGTCCCGACACCCAGTACGACTACAAGTTCGTCTGCCTGAGCCATAACACCCTCCGCGGCGCTGCCGGCGGCGCGGTGCTGCTGGCCGAACTGCTGTGTGCCGAAGGCTACATCGACCACGTCAAATAATCACAAAATTTGGGCGATACCCCAGCGGGTATCGCCCTTTTTGCAGAGAAAACGTACTCCCGGTATGCAAAAGCACACCGGGAGCAATCGTTTCAGGGGCCCAGAATCCAGAAATAGGGAGCATTGCGGTTTTCCTTCTTCTGCCATGCGTCCACTGCATCAAAAAAGTCCACAGAATCGGGATGGTCCGCCAGACACAGATGCCGGACCTTGCTCCACTGTTCCAGAGTGACTTTTTCGGGACCATAGTAGTTAAAAACGTCGAATACCTGTGAAAGATACGGAATAAGCGTGCCGATTCCGTCCTCTTCATCGGGAAAATAGAGATATTCCTCCGACCAGTGCATTCCCGGATACAGATGGGCACAGGCAATCTCATAGGTATCGCCGGTCGTGACGCCATCTTTACGAAAATACCGCATCTTATTTCAGAATGGCCTTGTGGTAGACCTTTTTACCCTTGCGGATCTTCACACCGTCGCGGAGCTGTGCCTCAGAAACGGTCAAGTCGATGGCAGTGACCTTTTCCTCTTCCATAAAGATACCGCCCTGCTGGACCAGACGGCGGGCTTCGCCGTTGCTCTTGGTCAGACCGCAGGCCGTCAGCAGACTCAGAATGCCGATGCCGCCGTCGGTGAGCTGGTCGGCGGTCAATTCAGTGGTGGGCATGTTGGAATCATCCCCGCCGCCGGCAAACAACGCATGTGCTGCCGTCTTGGCCTTTTCGGCCTCCTCTTCACCGTGGACCAGCTTTGTCAGCTCATAGGCCAGAATCTCCTTGGCCTCGTTGAGCTGGCTGCCCTCCCACTTGTCCATCTCGTCGATCTGCTCCAGGGGCAGGAACGTCAGCATCCGGATGCACTTGAGGACATCTTCATCGCCCACGTTGCGCCAATACTGGAAGAACTCGAAGGGGCTGGTCTTGTTGGGGTCCAGCCACACGGCGCCGGACGCCGTCTTACCCATCTTCTTGCCTTCGGAATTCAGCAACAGGGTGATGGTCATAGCATGGGCGTCCTTGCCCAGCTTGCGGCGAATCAGTTCGGTGCCGCCCAGCATGTTGCTCCACTGGTCGTTGCCGCCGAACTGCATGTTGCAGCCGTAATGCTGGAACAGGTAGTAGAAGTCGTAGGACTGCATGGGCATGTAGTTGAACTCCAGGAAGCTCAGGCCCTTCTCCATACGCTGCTTGAAGCACTCGGCCCGCAGCATGTTATTGACGGAGAAGCAAGCGCCAATCTCCCGGATGAAATCCACATAGTTGAGTTTCAGGAGCCAATCGGCATTATTTACCATCTGGGCCTTGCCCTCGCCGAACTCAATAAACCGCTCCATCTGCTTTTTGAAGCAGTCGCAGTTGTGCTGGATGGTCTCCTGGGTCATCATGGAGCGCATATCGGTACGGCCCGAGGGGTCGCCGATCATGGCCGTGCCGCCGCCGATGAGGGCAATGGGACGGTTGCCGGCCATTTGCAGCCGCTTCATCAGGCACAGGGCCATAAAGTGGCCCACATGGAGGCTGTCGGCCGTGGGGTCAAAGCCAATATAGAAGGTGGCCTTGCCGTTGTCGATCATCTCGCGGATTTCTTCTTCATTGGTGACCTGGGCGATCAGGCCGCGGGCCACCAGTTCATCATAGACTTTCATTTGGTGATATCTCCTTTTCTGATTGTTAAAAATCGCCACAGGCAACAGAAAAGCCCCCTGCTCCTGTGGAGCAGAGGGCGTAAACTACGCGGTACCACCTCTGTTCGCCGCCTTCTCGCAAAGGCAGCCTCATGGAGTACAAACATACTCCGGCGCTGTAACGGGCGCGCCCGTCGAACCCTACTCCCTTTCGTTTCAGGCCGCCGCTCCGGGAGGTATTCCCGCCGCTTCCCTGCCGGTTTCCACCAACCACCGGCTCTCTTTGAGGGTTTGACGACGCTACTATTTCCCTTCTACGCATTTAACAGTTTGCAATATACCACAAAAAATTTCGCTTGTCAATGGCGCAGCATCTCTTCCGCACTTTTCAGCGTCGTATCAGTGATAACCGCGCCGCCAATGATGCGGGCAATCTCCTGTTTGCGGCCCTCCATGTCCAGGGGCGTCACAGAGGTATACGTTCTCCCCTTCCGGACCGCCTTGGAGATATACAGATGGGTATGGGCCATAGCTGCCAGCTGCGCCAGATGGGTTACACAGAGGATTTGCTTCGTCCGGGCCACCTGGCAGAGTTTTTCCGCCACCTTCTGCGCAGCTTGTCCGCTGACACCGGCGTCCACTTCGTCAAAAATCAGCGTCGGCACGTGGTCCTGCTCCGCCAGGACATTTTTCAGTGCCAGCATAATGCGGGCCAGCTCGCCGCCGGACGCCACCTTGCTCATAGGCTTCAAATCCTCGCCCACGTTGGCAGACATGAGGAATCGCACCTCGTCCATACCCGTGGCTGTCAGTTCCAGTTCTTCAAACTGGCAGACAAACTGTACTTTAGGCATATCCAGCTGGGCCAGCTCCGACAAAATACGTTCTGCCAAAGCGTCCGCCGCGGTTTTCCGGATTTTTCGCAACGCAAGGCCCGCCCTTTTCGCCTTGGCCTCCTGCTTATCCAAATCCTTTTGCAGCTGTTCCAGCCGGTCGCTGGAAAACTCGATTTCATCCAGTTCCCGGCGGCATTTCTCCAGAAATTCCAGAATGTCCACACAGGTAGCACCGTATTTGCGCCGCAGTTTATGAATGACGTCCAGCCGCTCCTCCAGCTGTTCCAGCTCTCCCTCCGAAAAGGAAAGACTGTCGCGGAGGTCCCGCAGTTCCTCGGTGATATCCCGAATCAGGTAGGCGGCATCAGTCAGGCGGGTTTGCAGCGGCTCCAGGCTTTCATCAAACCGGCAGAGACTGCCCAGGGAGCGCTCGGCGTCGGTCAGCAGGCTGCACGCGCCGTCGCTGTCCTCGCCGCCATATAGTGCGTTGACCGCTGCACACAGGCCGCTTTTCATCTTCTCCGAGTTTTGCAGCCGTTTGCGCAGCGCTTCCAGCTGTTCGTCTTCGCCGGGTTTCAGCTTGGCGCTTTCGATTTCCTCGATCTGATAGCGCAGCGTTTCCACCCGCCGCAGCTTTTCGCTTTCGTCCATGGACAGACGGCGGATTTCCGCCCGCGTCTGCTGCACCGTTTCAAAGGCCGCCGTATAGGCGGCCAGTTCGGCTTCGTCCTTGGCAAACAAATCCAGATACCGCAAATGGTTCGCCTCGTCGAACAGCTGCTGGGAATCGTGCTGGCCGTGGATGTTGATCAGCTGAATACCCAGCTTTTTCAGCAGGGCCACGGTGACGGGACGGCCATTGACCCGGCAGACATTTTTGCCGTCCAGCCAGATTTCCCGCTGAATCAGCAATTCCTCCGGCTGGTACTCCACCTGGTTTTCTGCAAACCAGTCCAAAGGGCCGATTCCGGTAAACACGGCGCTGACAAAGGCCTTGTCGCAACCGGTACGAATCACGTCCCGGTAGGCCCGCTCGCCCAGAATGGCGCTGATGGCGTCGATGACAATGGATTTACCGGCGCCGGTTTCGCCGGTGAGCACGTTGAACCCCGCGTCAAAGGTGATATCCGCCTGTTCAATGACGGCAATATTTTCAATATGCAGCACGGAAAGCATGGCGGTTCCTCTTTTACTCCAGGAGTTTCTTGATCTCAGAACAGAACGCGGCGGCGGCGGCCGTATCCCGCATAACGAGAAAAGCCGTATCGTCACCGGCCAGGGTGCCCACCACCACCGACATATCCATGGCGTCAATGGCGGCACAGGCGGCGTTGGCCAGCCCCGGCATGGTCTTGATCACCACCATGTTTTGGGCGTAATCGTAATGGGTGACGCACTCGCGGAAAATGGTATTGAGCCGGTTGGAAAAGGTGCCGGTTTTTTCCGCCGTGGCCGCCGTATACCGGTAGCTGCCCATGGGCGTCAGTTCTTTGACAATGCGCAACTCTTTAATGTCCCGGGAAATGGTGGCCTGGGTACTCTGGTAGCCGCTCTGCTGCAGCGCCTCCAGCAGCTGCTCCTGGGTTTCGATGTTTCGGCTGGTGATGATCTCCATGATCTTCGCTTGTCTTTGGGTTTTCATACGACACCTCACCTGTCAAAGAACTTGTTGTTGATGATCTCAAAAAAACTGGTGCGTTTCAGACGGACCAGCCGCGTCTCATAGCGGGAACGCCGGACACGGACGATATCGCCCAGGTTCAGCCGGATAGCCCGGCCCCCATCGGTGGACAGAAACGCGTTTTTCCGTCCGGTCTTGCCGATACGCACGGTGATTTCCCGGTCCTTGGACGTGACGAACGCCCGGGCCTGGACCGTATGGGCACAAATGGGCGTGACGATAATATTTCTCGCTGTAGGCTCCACCAGCGGGCCGCCTGCCGACATGGAATAGGCTGTGGAGCCTGTGGGCGTACAGATCAGAACGCCGTCTCCGGCAAAACTGTACGCCTGGACGCCGTCGCACAGGACCTCCATCTGGATAACCCGCGCCACCGCGCCTTTTGTAATGGCGATATCGTTCAGGGCCGTATCCGTATAGATGATCTGGCCCTCATGCTGGACCTCCACCGACAGCATCATGCGCTTCTCAATGGAATACTGGCCCGATGCCAGCCGGGACAGCTGGTTCAGCTCTCCGGCCTCCAATTCCGCCATAAAGCCCATGGTGCCGATATTGACGCCCAACACGGGAATCCCATGGTAGGTAGCAGCCTTGGAGGAATGGAGAATGGTCCCGTCGCCGCCGAAGCAGAGCAGCATATCCGCCGACTTCAATTCCTCATTGAGATTACAGAAGGTCTTATTGGCGGGCAATTCAAAATTTTTGTCCACGCCGAAGGGCAGACACAGCCGCGTCTCCACACCGGCAGCACGCAGAATCTGCTCGGCCTGGTCGGCATATTTAAAATTCCGATCCCGGTAGGGATTGGGGGTCATGACTACTTTCATACGGTTTATCCCTTCAATGTTTCGTGGGCTTCGGCCACCAGGGCCGCCAAATCGGGAACGTTCCGCGTTCCGGCCTCCCGGCTCAGATGGCCCAGGAATTCAATATTGCCCTCCGGCCCCTTGACCGGTGAGAAGGTCAGATTGCGGATGGTGAACCCCAGTTCATCGGCCAGGGCCACAAAGTGCTCCAGCACCTCCTGGTGCACCGCCGGGTCCCGAACCACGCCCTTTTTCCCCACCTTCTCCTTGCCGGCCTCAAACTGGGGCTTGATCAGGCACAAAACCTGTCCCGTGGGCTTCAGCAAACGGGCAATGGCCGGCAGAACGATTTTCAGGGAAATAAAGGAAACATCCACCACCGACAAGTCCAGAGGTTCGCCCAAATCCTCCGGCTGCACATAGCGGATATTGGTCCGCTCCATACAGACCACCCTGGGGTCCTGGCGAATTTTCCAAGCCAGCTGGCCATAGCCCACGTCAATGGCGAACACCTTGGCCGCGCCCTGTTGCAACAGACAATCCGTAAAGCCACCGGTGGAAGCGCCGGAATCGCTGCAAACGTAGCCGGTGGGGTCCACGCCGAAGTCCCGCAGCGCCTTTTCCAGCTTCAACCCGCCGCGGCTCACATAGGGGCAGGCCTGTCCCCGCACCTCGATATCCACAGTATCTTCATAGGACATACCCGGCTTATCGGCCTTCTGGCCGCCTACATAGACGTCGCCGCTCATAATGATGGCCTGGGCCTTGGTCCGCGTCTCCGCCAAGCCCCGGGACACCAGCAGCACGTCCAGTCTCTCTTTATGCTTCATGGTCCAGTACCTCCCGGATTCCTGCCAGCAGACCCGCACAGTCCATGCCCGTGGCTTCGTACAGCTTGGCCACAGCGCCGTGGGTCACATAGGAATCTCCAAAATTTCTCTTGCCGACCGCAGCGGCAATGCCCTCCTGTTCCAGCCGGGCAAACAGCTGGTTGGCCAGACATCCGGCGTCCACCGTCTCCTCCGCTACAAAGAGTCTGCCCGTTTTGCGCACCGATTCCAGCACCGGCGTCATGTCCAAGGGCTTGATCTGGGTCAGCTTGACCACTTCCGCATGGATGCCCTGCTGTTTCAGCGATACCGCCGCCTCCAGCACCGTATTGATCATGGTACCGTAGGATACCAATGTAATATCCGTCCCCTCCCGCAGAATCGGGTCGGCACAGACGGATTTCAGGAATCCGTCTCCCCCGCGGGGATAGCGAATGGCTACCGGCCCGTCCATCTCCAAAGCAGCTTTTCGCAGCAGCGTCCGCAGCTCCGCCTGATTGGCCGGGCACAGAATCTGCATACCGGGAACCTGCTGGAGATAGCCGATATCGAAGACGCCGTGGTGAGTCTCGCCGTCCTCGCCCACCAGACCGGCCCGGTCCACGGCAAAAATCACATGGAGGTTCAGCAAGCCCACATCGTGGAGCATCATATCAAAGGCCCGCTGCAAGAATGTGGAGTAAATGGCCGCCACCGGAATCATGCCCTGCTTGGCCAGGCCTGCCGCCATGGCCACAGCATGGCCTTCGGCAATGCCCACATCATAAAAGCGGTCGGGATAGGCGGCGGCAAAGCCATCCAGTCCCGTGCCGGGCTTCATGGCCGCCGTAATGGCGCAGATACGCGGGTCCTCCGCTGCCAGCTCCTGCATGGTATTGCCGAAGGTGGTAGAGAACGTCACGGATTTGGACGGCTGAGTAGCGCCGGAAGCGGTGTCAAAGGCACCGACACCGTGGAACTGGTCGGGCTTCTCCTCGGCAGGTCCATAGCCGGAGCCCTTTTTGGTAATCACATGGAGCAGCACCGGTTCCTGCATTTCCCTGGCATAGCGCAGCAGTTCCGTCAGACGGCCGACATTACTGCCGTCCACGGGGCCGATGTAATTGAAGCCCATATCCTCAAACAGCGTAATGCCGATCAAATGGCGTTTGAGGAACGCCTTGAGCCGGTGGGTGGCCCGATAGAGGGCATTGCCGCCGGGGATGGCTCTGGTGAACTTACGGTACGCCATTTTGATGCCCAGATAGCCCGGTTTCGTGCGAATCAGCTTCAAATGGCGGGAAATGCCGCCGACATTGGGGGTGATGGACATGCCGTTGTCGTTGAGAATCACAATCAGCGGTTCCCCACTGGCTCCGGCGTCGTTGAGACCCTCGTAAGCCAGACCGCCGGTGAGCGCACCGTCGCCCAGCAGGGCAATGACGCTGTAATCCTGCTTTTGCAGCGTTCTGGCCCGTGCCATGCCCAGCGCCACGGAGACCGCATTGGAAGCGTGGCCCGCAATAAAGGCGTCGTGCACGCTCTCTGACGGTTTGGGGAATCCGGCGATGCCGCCGAAGGTCCGCAGCTGCCGGAACTGCTCCTGCCGCCCCGTCAGAATCTTATGGACATAGGCCTGATGGCCCACATCAAAGACAATGCGGTCTTGGGCTGTATCAAATACCAGATGCAGCGCCAGCGTCAACTCCACTACACCCAGGTTGGAGGCCAGATGGCCGCCGGTACGGGAGATGTGTTCCACCAGGAACTCCCGAATCTCCCGACAGAGCTGCTTCTGCTGCTCCGGTGTCAGCTGCAGCAGCGCCTCTCGGGAGTGGATCGTATTCAGCAGTGTCAAAACGTCACAACCATTCTATCGTGTTCAGAAAGCAAAAAAGCATCCGTCCCTATTTAGTAGTGTACCATACAATGAATGTATATACAAGATAATATTCATGAACAAGGCGAAAAAAATGCCGCACGGTGTCGTGCGGCACAAGAAATTCAGTGATCGCGCCGGACCAGCCAGTGGGCCAGGTCCCGCAGAAATTCCGGCGTCTGGAATGCCGACAGCGCCGCAACGGCCCGGTCCGTCTCTTCCTCCACCATCTTCTGGCAGCAGTCCACGCCGTAGAGCCGGACAAAGGTGTTTTTATGCTCATCCATGCCCGTGGCCTTGCCCAGCTTTTGGGCATCGCCGATGACATCCAGAATATCGTCCCGAATCTGGAACGCCAATCCGACGCCGTCGGCGTATTCCGCCGCCGCCTGCACCATCTCCGGACTGCCACCGGCAGTGGTGACACCCATCAGACAGGCGGCCCGCAGCAATGCGCCTGTCTTCATCTGCTGGAGCTGGTGGATATAGTCGGCTTCCAGCGGCCGGTTCTCCCCTTCCAGATCCAGAACCTGACCGCCCACCATGCCGCGGGCACCGGCGCAGCCCGCCAGAATGGCTACATTTTTGGCAATGATCGCCGGTGCGGCATCGGCAGCCGCCGCCGTCTCAAAAGCCGCCGTCAGCAAAGCGTCACCGGCCAGCACCGCCATGGCTTCCCCGTAGACCTTATGGTTGGTGGGACGGCCCCGGCGGAAATCGTCATTGTCCATGCAGGGCAGATCGTCATGGATCAGGCTGTAGGTGTGAATCATCTCCAGGGCGCAGCCAAAGGGAACTGCCTTCTGCCAGTCGCCCCCTGCGGCCCGGCAGAACTCCATGGTCAGCACCGGCCGCAGCCGCTTGCCGCCGGCCAGCAGGCTATAGCGCATGGACTCCAGCAGCGTCTTCTGGGGCGCGGGCTCCCAGACAAACTGCTGGTTCAGAAAATTCTCCGCCGCGTCCACATATTGTTGCAGTTGCTCTTGAAACTCACTCATGGCTCTCAAACTCCATTTCCTCCGGCGCACCATCGGCGCCCTTTTTCAGTTTGACCACCGACAGCTCCGCCGCATCCAGCAGAGCGTTGGCCGATTTGACCAGGGCCGTTCCCTCTTCAAACAGGGACAGGGCCTCTTCCAGCGGCAATTCTCCGCTCTCCATACGCCGCACAATCTCCTCGAGACGCTGTACCGACGCTTCAAAGGTTTTGGACTGTTCCATGGGACGTGTCCTCCTTTTTTAATTCCTCAATCCGTGCCAGGGCGCTGCCGTCGGACAGGCAAAGCTGCACCTGCTGGCCCACAGACAGCTGTGCCATTGATTTTACCACATGGCCCTGCTGCTTCACCACGGAGTAGCCCCGTGCCAGAACTTTCAAGGGGCTCATGGCGTCCAGGGCTGCGGCCAAAGCAGAAAAATTCCGCCGCTTCCGCTCCAGATGGTGTTGGGCTGCCAGAATCAGCCGCTCCTGCGCCCGGTCCAGCATCAGCCGCCGGTCTTCAATGTAGTGCATGGGACTTTGGAGCACCCGGCGGCTGCTCAGCGCGTCCAGCTGCTGCCGCGACAGTTTCAATCGCCGCTCCATGGCGGCGCACAGCCGCTTTTCACAGGCCGCCAGACGCTGCCGCAGTTCCGTCTGGTCAGGGGCAATCAGCTCCGCACCGTTGGACGGCGTAGCCGCCCGGACGTCGGCTACAAAGTCCGCAATGGTGACGTCAGGTTCATGGCCCACCGCCGACACCACCGGAATTTCCGATTCATAGATGGCCCGTGCCACCCGTTCGTCGTTGAACGCCCACAGGTCTTCCATGGAGCCGCCGCCCCGGCCTGTCAAAATCACATCGCCCAGCTGCCAGCGGTTAGCGTACCGGATGGCCCCGACAATCTCCCGCGGGGCCTCCTCGCCCTGGACCCGCACCGGCAGCAACAGGACCTTGCTCAGAGGATACCGCTTGCGCAGCACCCGCAGAATGTCGTGGATGGCCGCACCGGCGCCGGAGGTAATAACGGCAATTCGGTGGGGATAGGGCGGCAAGGGCTTTTTATGCTCCAGAGCAAACAGGCCCTCGGCCTGGAGCCGCTCTTTCAACTGCTCATAGGCCACATGAAGGTCTCCCACACCGTCCACCATCATGCTTTCACAGTACAGCTGATAGCCGCCGTCCCGTGGGTAGACAGTAATCCGGCCCACCGCCAGCACTTTCATACCGTTTTGGGGCTGAAACCGCAGGCGTATAGCGCTGTTGCGGAACAGAACGGCCCGCAGTGCTCCCTCGCTGTCTTTCAGTGTAAAATAATGGTGCCCTGACGGATAGACCTTGTAGTTGCTCAGTTCGCCGCGGATACAGATGCCGCTCAGAAACGGGTCGCTGTCAAATTTATCTTTCAGATAGGCGTTGATCTGCGACACTTCATAGACGGGATACTCCATACTATGCGTCCTCCTGTAACCACGTCAGCACCGCAATGCCCATGGCGTTGTCGGTAGCATACTGGGGCGGGCAGAACACGGCATCGAAACCCGTGGCCTGCTGACGCAGCAGGCTGTTGGACGCCACACCGCCGGAGAACACCACCGGAAGACCGGGATACGCCTTTCGGGCGTGGTCCGTAGCCGTCAGCACCGCCCCGATGACGCTGCGCAAGGCATAAGCGGCCGTCTCGGCGGGGCTGTGGCCCTCGGCATACTGCATCACTTTATTTTCCACGCCGGACAGGGAAAAGGTCAAGTCTTTGCATTTAACCCGAAAGCAGTCTTTGGCGTCTGTCTCCTGGGATAAGGCATCGATGGCCTTGCCCGCCGGAAACTGCAAGCCCAGCAGCTTGCCGGTGCGGTCAATGAGCTGGCCGGCGGAAATGTCCGTGGTACCGCCGATTTTGGTGCCCCTGGCCGATTTTCCCCAGGGCTCCACCAGCAGCAGTTCCGTGGTGCCGCCGGACAGATGCCAGGCCAGGTGGGGCTGTTCCAGCAGTTCCAGGCGGTTTGACGACCAGAGGGACGCTGCAATGTGGCCCTCCTGGTGGGAAAAGCGATACAACGGCACATCCAGCGCCGCCGCCAGCACCGTGGCCTGGGATTCTCCGGCCAGGAAGCAGGGCATATAGGAGCCCTCCACAGGCCGGGGCCGGGTGCTGACACCCACGGCGGTCACCGTCCCCAGGTCCCGCTGCTCCTTCAAAAGCGCAAACAACTCCGGCAGCCGTTTTACATGGGCAAAGAGCGCGTCGCTCTGGCGCAGACCCAGCTCCCCCGGCTTCACATCGAGAAGCCGGGAGCAGTTGAGACCGTCCTTGCCGTCAAAACAAGCCACCGAAGTTGTATAGTTGCTGGTATCGAAACCGAGGCAGCTCATTGGGCAACCTCACGGGCAAAGGTTCCCAGAATACCGTTGACAAAGGACACCACATCCTCGTCCTCATACTTGCGGGTCAACTCCACGGCCTCACTGATGGCCGCAGACGTGGGCACGTCCTCCACATAGAGGGACTCGTACATGGCCAGCTGCATAATGGACCGGGCCAGCCGGGAAATCCGGTCCAGATTCCAGCCGATGGCGTACTTGGTGATATAGCCGTTGAGCTCCTCCTGCTTCTGTTCGATGCCGTTGACCACCTGGGCAATGTAAGCCAGCTGCTTCTGGTTGGGACGCTCGGCGTAAATGTCGTTCTCCTCCTGCAGCGTCTCGTAGTAGTCCTGGGCAAAGCGGGAGACCATGGCCTCGTCGGCGGTTTCCTTTGTATAATTGATGCCGTAGATCAGATGTACCACAATCTCGCGGGCGTTGGTTCTAGTCATACTCTTGATTCCCCCATGTTATAGTAGATACATTATAGCGAAAAAAATCAAAAAAATAAACCCTCTGTTTTCACAAAGGGTTTATTTTTCGGAAATTATTTTTTTGTCTCCTTAGGCAACGTGATGCCGCAGATGTCCACATTGACGCTGCGCACCGTGGCGCCGGTCATGGATTCCACCGCCGTGACCACCCGCTCCTGGACATTCTTGGCAATGTCGATGACGGAGTAGCCGAACAGGGCCACCACATAGCAGTCGATGGCAATGGAGTCATCGTGGATGGTGATCTTCACGCCGCGGCCCAGGTTCTTCCGGCCCAGCAGCTCGGCAATGTCAGAGCCGAGGTTGGCGCTGAGGCCGCAGACGCCTTCCACCTCGCTGGCCGCCAGGGCCGCAATGGAAGCGATGACCTCCTGAGAGATGTGGATGGAGCCGTTCTCCTGCGTGGCAGACAGATATTCCTTGTTTTCACCCATGGGGAATCCCTCCTTGATGGTACCATTTTACCACAATTCAGGAAAATTACAAGGAGATTCTTTTACTTGACCTCAATCACCCGAATCTGGGACAGGGTGTAGTCCGACTGGGACGTGACGATGTCGGAGATCAGGGCCACATCGGTAGCGGTGAGCCCCTCCGCCGGCGCGGAAACCGCAATGGAGATGTTGTCCTCATTCATGTACGCCACGCACTCCTCGTAGCCCTTGGCCACCACCAGACTTTCAATCTGGGACTCGGCCAGGGCATCGTTGACGATGCTGTTGAGCTGGCCGGATACCTCCGACACGTCCTCCTCCTCCCCGGCGTAGGAGATGGTCTCCTGCAGCGTCTCCACGGCGCTGTCCCGAGCCGTCTGACGGCTGAGCCGCACTTCGGCAAAGTAATCATTGACCACGCTGCCGCCCTCTTCGCCGCCGGTTTCCGTCACCGCGCCGTCATCAGACAGCACCAGATTTTCTCCCATAACCTTTTGGGCATCCAGCGTGTCCGCCAGATTGGTGGTATTCTGCTGGTTGTAGGACCAGTTCAGATACACACCCGCACAGACGAACATCAGCACCACCGCTGTCACCGCATTCCGCTTCCAATTCTTCATTGTCCATTCCTCCTGGTTATTTTAATTTGATCACTGTGATACGGTCCGCCCCCAGCCCTGTAAGACTGGAAACCGCGTTCACCAAATCCAGCCGGACCGAAGCCTGGTCCGCTCCCTCCGCGGCGATGATGGCCCCCAGAAAGGTGGGCTCCATGGTCTGGACCACCACCGGCCCGTCGTCGCTCTGCACCGTTTCAATGGTGACGGCGGTGGTCTTTTCGTCGCTGCCGTCGGTCACCTCCTGAGTGCTGTCGGTCTGGTAGACGGTCCGGGGACCCGCCGCGTATTGCAGCAGCACCTCCACCCGCCCGGCTCCCTCCATGTTGCTCAGCAGCGCCGCCAGCCGCTGTTCCAGCTGCTCCGGTCCGTCGCCGGATACCAGAACCGTCTCCGCCGGGGCCGCCGCGGTCTCCGGCGCTTCCGGCTCCTTGGTGGGCCAGGCCAGCAGCACCAGCCCCAGCAGCAGAATGGCCAGAGGATATTTGAATTTTCCCAGGACCTGCAACTTTTGATTGAGGCCCGCTTTCCAGTTGGTTTCCTTCATGGTTCGTGCCACTCCTGTCGTTCTGCCGGGATTGCCAGTTCCGCCTCCATGGCCCGCTCCAGCTGCTTCTGCCGGGTTGGGTCGGCGGCGGCAGTAATTGCGGCGCTGTAGGGGTACGGATAGGTTCCGCCGACAGCCACCGTCACCTCCACGGCTTCGGGCCGGATATCCAACTCCTCAGCCCTGTCCCATATATATGCCTCCGCATCCCGCTTTATGATATCGGCCACCCATTCGGTGTTGTCGATGGTAACGCCCCAGGCTGCTTCCTCCGCCTGCATCTTGGCACGGGACATGGCCTGAGCCAGTGCGTCCACATCCACCCGAGCCAACGCCCCCAGAGCCACCAGAATCATAGCCAGACCGCTCAGAAAACTGAGGGACCGGTGAACCGCCCCCTTGGGCACCAGGGCCAGCAGGACCCCGGCCAGCATAGCCATGGCCACTACAGAAAGAAGGTATTGCCGCACCGCGTCGCTCACGAACTCACCACCTTTAGGGAACAGACGCAGGAGATCAGCAGCATAAAAGCGCTGGCCCCCGTCATACCCATCAGAAATCCCATAACGTCGGACACACTCTCTATAAGGTCCACCAGGGGCTTTTCACCCACGGTGGAGCTGAGCGCCGCCGTCAGCTTCAATAAAAGATGCTGGACGCCCAGCCGGATCAGCGGCAGCAGACAGATGGCAACGACCACCAGCATACCGAACACGCCCGCCGAGCTGCGCAGGATTCCGGCGCTGACCAGCACCGTCTCCGACGCGTCGGAAATCATGCTGCCCACCACCGGCACCGCCGCGCCCATAGCCAACTTTGTGGCTTTCAATGTCGACTGGTCCGTGGCGCCGGACAGGATGCCCGACAAGCTCAGATAGCCGGTAAAGGCAAACACCGTCAGTTTGAGGCCGTTGGTCACAATCCATCGTCCCAGCTCCCGCACTCTGGCCAGCGTCTGGTTTCCCAGAACGGCATTGGCCGCCGACACGGCCAGATAGGCATAGAGAATGGGGATAAGAATGTAATTGATGACGGTCATTAAAATATTGGACACCAGCACCGATGCGGCGTACAGCGCTCCGGCGGAGTTGACGCCGCCGCTGGCCGCTGTGGCCGCCGCCATGACCGGCAGCAGAAGGCCGCTGAAACTCTGCAATTCCTGTAAGGTCTCCCGGCCCAGTCCCACCATGGTATGTACATTAGCGGCACTGAGCAGCGTAATAGCCAGCGTTCCCGCCATCAATACGGCGTTTTTTGAGAGCTTCGTCTCCATTTGGGTCACCATGGAGCAGAGAATCACCACAGCCATCAGGGAAATAGCCGTCCGGACACCGCCGAGAATGACCGTATCCAGCTGTGGCAGCAGCTTCTGCCAGATGGACGACAGGCCATGGCTCAGATCAGTGGTCTCCACCGGCGACAGGTCTTCCACCAACGTCGCCGTTTCTCCGGTCAGGCCCTCCTGCAATCCGTCGATGCCGATGGCCTGCCGCTGTTCCTCCGCCAAATCCGTGGCCCCCACGGTTACCGCCAGCAGCAGGGCCGCCAAAACACTCAACAGCCATCGTCTCATGGTGCAGCACCTCCCAACAGCGTGTCCAACAGGTCCAGCACCGCCGTAATCAGCGGTGTGGACAAATATAAGGCCATGGCCGTTCCGCACAGCTCCACCATACGGGCGATGCCGCTTTCTCCGGCGTCGCTGCAAATCCCGGCGCAGATATGGGTCAGAATCCCAATGAGGGCCGTCTTGACCACCGGCGCCAGGACCGCGCCGTGGACGCCGGACAGCGTTTCCAGCCGTTCCAGCATGTCCATCACCGGCTGCAATGTGGTGGCGGCGTAGAAACACAACGCGCTGATACACACCAGAGACAGAACCATTGCAAACTCCGTCGTCCGTTTCCGCAGGAGCAGGATGGCCAGCACCGTCACCAGGGCCAGGGCCAGAATCTTCAAAAACTGTTCCATCAGAATTGAAACAGGTCCTTGACCAGGTCAAACAGCTCGGCGATGCGCTGCACAACAATCATCAGCACCACCACCAGCCCCGCCAGCGTGGTCATGGTGGCCTGCTCCTCCCGGCCCGACCGCACCAGTACCTGATTGAGGATGGAGACAATAATACCGACGGCGGCAATTTTAAAGATCAGATCGATGTCCATGGGTCTGCCTCTCTTCTGTTCCAGATTGGGGGCCTGTCCCCCTCGCCATAGTGCAGTCTATGCCGGTCTCCCGGCCCATATGTCTCCTACCAGGCCAGAATGGCAATGGCCAGCCCGGCGCAGACGCCTAAAGTACAATAACTGCGGATGCGTCCGGCCTGCTGCGCCCTTGCCTCGTCCAGCCGTTCCTGTAACCGCTTCTCCGCCAGGGAGACGGCCCGCAGCTGGCTGTCCAGATCATACTGTCCCAGGCCATTACCCAACTGCTGTAAAATCCGGCGGGCCTGGGGGGTAAAGTTGGACTGCATAAGATTTTTCCGCATGATGACGGCCACCGACCGTTCCTGCCGCAAAGCCAAATCCCGGGCCATGGCCTGAAAAAAGAATGCCACCGCTCCCTGGCTCCCATGGGCCAGGGCGTCCATGGCCTCTGGCAACGGCGTCCGGCGGAACGAGAGCTCGCTGTGCAGCAGTTCCATGGCCGCCAGCAGCTGCCGCAGCAGCACATTGGACCGGTACACGGCCAAGGCCATGGAGCCACCGGTTCCAGCGGCCCCCAGCAGCACCATCAGGATTCCCATGGTTTTCAGCATCCTTCCTCCACCCTTTCCAACGTCCAGCGGCGTTTCCCATCGAG
Organism: uncultured Oscillospiraceae bacterium; assembly: GCA_944385365.1. GTDB lineage: Bacteria > Bacillota > Clostridia > Oscillospirales > Oscillospiraceae > Avoscillospira_A. The sequence goes on from CALWWW010000002.1 coordinate 161,405, forward strand.
AAACACCAGATTGGTAAAGATTTTCCGCTTGCGCAGCTTTTCGTACAGCGCCCGCCGCTGCCAGTCCTCTCGCCCGAATGCGTGAGCTGTAGCCAACAGGCGAACGCCGCAATATCCGGCCCGGACCATGGCCCGGATATCGGCCTTGGCCGTGATTTCATCCACCGCCACCCAATGGGGGCTCATGGTGCGTACCAGCAGTTCCAGCCCCTGGTCCTTGGGCACACCGGTCAGCACATCGGTCCGGCGGCCCACCTGCATCTGCGGCTGTCCCCGGACCGCTGCCGCAATCTCTCCGCGGCTGTCCACCACACCCACCCGCCAGTCCAGCCGGTCCGACAGTTGGCGGATCAAATCCCGCAGCAGCGTCGTTTTGCCGCTGCCGGGAGGTCCCACCAGCAGTACATTGCCGGGATTGGGGCCCAGCGCATCCAACAGCGCTGTGGCACAGCCCAAATGCTGCCCCGCCACCCGCAAGTTGACCGACGAGATATCCTTGATGGTGGCAATGCGGCCATCTTGCACCACAGCGGTACCGCAAAGGCCCAGGCGGTGCCCCCCTTCCAGGGGCAGATATCCCTGGCGCAGACATTCTTCTACCGCGTAGGTGGAATAGGACGACGCCAGATTCACCAGATGTTCCAATAAATCCCGGGTGCAGAGCATGGGACGGGTCAAACTCAAAGGCTGCTCCCGGCCACCGCAAACCATGGTGATCTCACTGCCGCATCGCAGCCGCAGTTCTTCCAGCTGTTCTTCCTGTTCCGGCGGCAGCTGGGATACCATGGCCGCCAGCTGGGGCGGCAGCACAGAACAGACTTGACGCAGTTTTCGTTGGTACATACGCTTCCCTCCGCTTCACCTTATGTGGCTGCGGCCCGGTCTATGCCCTTGGAAGGGCATAAAAAAGCCGACCGGCAGAGCCAGTCGGCTTGGGATGTATCATGCGATTTTTTACGGAATCTCTTCCTCTACGGGCGGTTCCGGTTGGACGGTGCCGCCGTTTTTCATCACTTCCCACTGCTCTCGGGTAATGAGCAGCTGGCGGGGTTTGGAGCCCTCAAAGGGGCCCACAATGCCCCGGTCCTCCATCTCATCCACAATGCGGGCCGCCCGGGCATAGCCCAGCTTCAGACGCCGCTGGAGCATAGAGACAGAGGCCTGTCCCGTTTCCAGAATAACCTCCACGGCATCGGGCAGCAGTTCGTCGCCCTCGCCGCCGCTGTCGGCTGCGGCATTGCCTCCGCCGCCGCTATCCTTTCCGCCCTGCTCCATTTTCTGCTCAATCTGGGCCTGAACCTCGTCGGAATAGTTGGGAGTCGACGACTGCTTGATAAAGCTGACAACCTCCTGGACCTCTTCATCGGTGATGAAGCAGCCCTGGACACGCTTGGGCTTACCCTGTCCCAGGGGCGCGTACAGCATGTCGCCCTTACCCACCAGTTTTTCCGCACCCTGGGTATCCAGAATGATGCGGGATTCCATAGCGGATGCTACAGCGAACGCGATACGAGAAGGAATATTAGCTTTCATCAGGCCAGTGATGACGTCAGCAGACGGACGCTGGGTGGCGATAACCAAGTGGATGCCGGAAGCACGGCCCATCTGTGCAATGCGGCAGATGGATTCTTCCACTTCCTTGGCGGCCACCAGCATCAGGTCAGCCAGCTCGTCGATGACCACCACCACCTGCTCCATGGGCTTGCGCTCGTCGTCCATGGATTTGACCAGCTTGTTATACGAGTCCAGATCACGGACACCGGCATCGGCCATGGCGCGATAGCGGCGCATCATTTCGGTAACGGCCCATTGCAGCGCGCCCGCCGCCTTTTTCGGGTCCGTGACCACGGGGATCAGCAGATGGGGAATGCCGTTGTAAATGCCCAATTCCACCATTTTGGGGTCCACCATAATCAGTCGGACCTCGTCGGGCCGGGCCTTGAACAGCAGCGATATGATCAGGGAGTTCATACAGACCGACTTACCGGAACCAGTGGTACCGGCAATCAGCAGGTGGGGCAGCTTGGCAATATCGCCGATAATGCGGTTGCCGCCGATGTCCTTGCCCACGGCAAAGGATATCTTCGACTTGCTCTGCTCAAACTCCTTGGAATCCAGCACATCCCGGGCCAGAACGGTGCTGACCAGCCGGTTGGGTACCTCAATACCCACCACGGAAATCTTGTTGGGAATGGCGGAAATTCGCACACCGGACGCACCCAGAGACAGGGCAATATCGTCGGCCAGATTGGTGACCTTGGACAGCTTGACGCCACGGTCCAGTTCCAGCTCATACCTGGTCACCGACGGGCCACGGGTCACATTGACAATATGGGCTTCAATGTTGAAGCTCTCCAGCGTGGCATTGAGACGCTCAGTGTTTTCCCGCATTTCCTCGGTGCCATCCACGTCGCCGCCCTGGCTCATACGCAGCAGGGAGACCGGCGGGAAGACATATTCGCCTGTCTCTCCCCCACCCATTGCGATTTCCATGGAAATCTCCGCGGCGGACTGCTGGGCGTCGGACGCCTTGACCTTTTGGGGTGCCTCTTCCACCAGCGGCGAAGATTGCACAGGCGGTTCCGGTGCTGGTGTAGCCGGTTCGGGGGCGGCCGGTGCAGAAACGCTCGGCGCGGAGACGGTCGGCGCAGGGGTCACGGGAACAATAGGCTTGGGCATGGGGCGAACTGGTGCGTCGAAAACCTCCAGCAGATCGTCGTCCAGCACATCCCGGACCGGCTCCTGCTCGTCCTCCTGTGTCGCTTCCAGTTCCTCCGACGGCAGCTCTCCCGCCGCCATCTGCTGCTGTTCCAACAGATACTGGTCCGGAGAACGCAGTCCATGGGTGACCTTGGACGTATGCTGCTCCTGGGGCGGCAGCAGAGGTTCGTCCACCGGCAAATCGAAGTCAGCGGCGCTGCGGGCCTGACGCTCCTGAGCCTGTTGGGCCTGTCTGGCCAGCTGCTCCTGCTTCCGTTCCCGGCGCTGCTCCACCCGTTCAATGTGCCGGTTGGCCACATGGTTGACGATGGTTGCCGCCGTGTCCACCGGCTCTTCCTCCGGCGGCTCATACTCCGGCAAGCGAGGCCGGTTGCGGATGGCCTGCATGACGCTGACGATGGTCATGTTCAGGGCGCCCAGCAAGCCAATGACAAAGATCACCAGGAACAGTACCACCGCGCCCACGGTGCTGAACAGGCTGGAAAACAGCATGGCCAACAAACCGGAGATCAGGCCGCCGGCGGTGCCGTTGATGCCGCCGCGCCAGAGAATGCCCACCACAGCGCCGGTCCATTCGGGTTTGATACCACCGAACAGCTGTCCCAATGCGCCGGTGGCAATGGGCAGCAAAAAGGCGCAGACCATACGGAATTTCACAGGACGGCCCCGGTGGAACATAAGAATCCAGAAACTCAGCAGCAGAATCACCGGCAGCAGATACAGGCCGCCGCCGATGAGGCCGCGGGTCACATCCCGCAGCAATTTGATAAAGAGCGCATCCACGCCAAAGCAGCCCAGCAGCAGGAAAAAGCCCAAAAACAGGCAGACCACCGCCCCCACTTCCCGATGGATGGGCTTTTTCCCCGCGGAACGCTGGGCCGAACTCCGCCGGGTTGTCGACTGTTTGGTCGATTTGCCGCCGGAGGTAGAACGAGGTTTCTTTTTCGTTTCAGCCATGATACTTCCTCTTTCTTCAGGATATCAGGGCACGATCAGAGACAGAATCAGTGTCACCAGACCGGCGCCCCAGCAGTAATAGGCAAAGCCGCCGAACCGGCCCTTGCGGGCGATAAACCGCAGCAGGCTGATGGACGCATAGCCGGAGACCATGGCCACCACCACGCCCACCAGATACATGGGCAGCAGAGACGGGTCGATGCCCGTCTTCACCGCGTCCACGATGCTGAGAATATTGGCGCCCAGGACGGCGGGAATGGACATGAGGAAGGAAAACTTTACCGCATATGTACGGTCAAAGCCTCTGGCCATACCGGCGGAAATGGTGGTACCGGAACGGGACAGGCCCGGCACCACGGCCACCGCCTGGGCCAGACCCACCAGCAAAGCGTCGGTCATGGTGGCCGTTCCGGCCGTCTTATGACCTCTGGGCATCCGGTCCGACACAAACAGCAGCGTACCGGTCAGCATCAGGGCAAACGCGATAAAAAAGGTGTTCTGATACAGCAGCTCCACGCGGTCCTTGATGGGGAACACCAGCAGCAGCGGCAAAGTGGCCACAATGATCATCAGAATCATACGGCGAGCCGGAATATCCGGCGTCTGGCCCTGGGGCAGCTTGCGCAGATGAATCATGCTGAAAAACTCCCGCAGCAGCTCACCAATATCCCTGCGGTACGCAAAGAACACGGCCACCAGCGTGCCCAGGTGCAGCAGCACGTCGAAAAACATGTGGTCATGCTCCACATCGGTCAGCTGAAAAAAATGCTGAAACAGCGACAGGTGTCCCGAGCTGGAGATGGGCAGGAACTCCGCGACGCCCTGCACCAGACCCAGAATGATGGCAGAGATGTAACTCATGAAATATCCTCCTGTAGTTGTTTATAAACTCATCGTATAGTTTATCACAACTACAGGAGAAATTCCACAACTTTCCCAAGTCATTTTTTTGCAGATTGCTTGCCGGCCTGTTTTTCAATTTGATGGTGCAGCACCTCCAGCGCGTCGCCCAGGCTGCCCAGGCGGTCAATCAGGCCGCAGTCCACCGCCTCTTTGCCGTAAATCACCGTACCCACATCGGATGCCAGTTCGCCGGTGGCCATCATATACTCCAGAAATTTATCCCGCTTGATCCGGGAATTGGCCGTGACAAACTCCACAATCCGTTCCTGAATCCGGTTAAAATACTGGTACGTGGCCGGTGCGCCCACCACCGTGCCGGAAATCCGCACCGGATGGATGGTCATACCCGCCGACGGGGCAATCAGGCATTTTTTTGCCGATACGGCCAAGGGTACACCGATGGAATGGCCGCCGCCCAGCACCAAGGACACAGTGGGTTTTTTCATGCCGGAAATCAGCTCGGCAATGGCCAGTCCTGCCTCAATGTCGCCGCCGACGGTGTTGAGCAGCAGCAGCAATCCGTCGATCTCTTCGCTCTCCTCGATGGAAGCCAGCAGGGGCAGCACGTGCTCATATTTTGTGGTCTTCACCGTATCGGGCAGCACTTGATGGCCCTCGATCTGACCGATGATGGTCAGCGTGTAAATGGCGCCGCCATTCGTTCTTGTGGTGGTGCCGCCCAGCTCCGCCAGCTGCGTTTCCGAACGGCATTGTTTCTCTTGTTCCATGTGGTCACACCTCCATACAGCGTTCATCCGTAGTATGCCCGCTGGTTCGGCGCGTAACCACAGAACAAACCATTTCCCGTCTTGCGCCCATGGACAAATTGTGGTATTATTAAAAATTGAGGTGCTGTTTATGACAAAAACCAATGTGATGCGGCTGCTGGATCAGGCGAAAATCCCCTATCGTACCGCATCCTATGACTATGATGAAAACGACCTCAACGGTATGCACGCCGCCGAGGGCATCGGCATGGAGCCGGAAACCGTATTCAAAACCCTGGTGGCCCGGGGAGAAAAGCATGGATGCTGTGTCTTCTGCATTCCTGTCTGCTGCTCCCTCGATCTGAAAAAGGCCGCCCGGGCAGCCGGTGAAAAAAAGGTGGATTTGGTGCCGGTAAAGGAACTGCTGGGTCTGACGGGGTATATCCGTGGCGGATGCAGTCCCATCGGCATGAAGAAGGATTTTCCCACCTTTCTGGAGGAAACGGCCCAACTCTGCGACGAAATCGCCGTATCTGCCGGTCAGCGTGGAGTACAGATCATCCTCTCCCCTGACGATTTGTGCCAATACCGTTCGGCCACATACTGTGATCTGACAGAATAACAGACTATACAATGGGAGGAACCTACCAATGACGTTTGAATTTAAGACCAAGGGCACCTGTTCCCGGATGATTCACTTTGATCTGGACGGCAACACGGTCCGCAATGTGGAATTCACCGGCGGCTGCAACGGCAATTTGCAGGGCATCGGCGCTCTGGTGGAGGGCATGGAAGTGGACGAGGTCATCCGCCGTCTTCAGGGGATTCGCTGCGGTTTCAAGGAGACATCCTGCCCCGATCAGCTGTCCCAGGCCCTGACCGCCGCCTGTGCCAAGCTGGCGGAAAAAAAGAGCTCCTGAGCACTTCTTGCCCCTTAGAATGATCTCGCATATCGCGCAAAAACGCCGGAGCAAATGCTCCGGCGTTTGTTCTATCATCTTATGCGGTTGGGCAATCAGCAGCAGGAGTCCTCAGACTCTTCCTCGTCCACCTCGAACTCCAGGGTCTCGTTGCACTTGGGGCAGGAGACGGAGCCCTGCGCAATGGTGTCCTCATCGATGGTGATGATCTCATTGCAGACGGGGCACTTCACTTCATACAGGACATCGTCATCGTAGTCGAAGTCCACATCCTCGTCGTCCTCATCCGCATCGTCGTCACAGCAGCAGCAGTCGTCATCCTCGTCCTCTTCGCCGTCCAGGTACTCCTCGATGGCGTCCAGCTCTTCCTCGATCTGGTCCAGCTCGTCAGAGACGGCCTGGGCATCAGCCTCGATATCGGAAATGGCGTAGGAAACGTCCTCCAGCATATCCACAATGGCGGACAGCAGCTTGCCCTCGCCCTTGTCGGTGTCGATCTTGAGGCCTTCCATCAGACCTCTGAGATATGCGGATTTTTCAGAAAGCGTCATGGTAGTTTCTCCTTTCGCTTACATAGGATGATACAAATCAGGCCTTGGCGCGGCTCAGATACTCACCGGTACGGGTGTCAATGGTGATCTTGTCGCCCTCGTTGATGAACAGGGGCACGCGGACTTCAGCGCCGGTCTCCACGGTGGCGGGCTTCAGGGTGTTGGTGGCAGTATTGCCAGCCAGACCGGGCTCGGTCTCAGTGACAACCAGATCGACAAAGTTGGGAGCTTCCACACCGAACACGTTGCCCTTGTAGGACAGAACGGTGCAGGTGTCGTTTTCCTTGACAAAACGGAAGCTGTCGTCCAGCACGTTCTTGTCGATGGGGATCATGTCGAAGGTCTCCATGTCCATGAAGTAGTACAGGTCGCCGTCGGAGTAGGAGTACTCCATCTTCTTTCTCTCGACGAAAGCGGTGGGGTACTTGTCGTTGGGGTTGAAGGTGGTCTCAGTCACGCCGCCGGTGATGACGTTTCTCATCTTGACGCGGACAAAGGCAGCGCCCTTGCCGGGCTTCACGTGCTGGAATTCCACGATCTGCATGACCTTGCCTTCCATCTCGAAGGTGACGCCGTTTCTAAAATCGCTGACAGAAATCATACTTTGATGTTCCTCCTAAATCTTGCTGCCACTGTTCATGGCTGTTTGAATTACAAACATACATAGCTAATGATATGATATCCCATTTTCTTTAAAAAAGCAAGCCCATTCCCGCCAATGGCGCAAAAAATATCCAATTCAACGGCGGCGGCCCCGGGCCAGGAAGATAAAGGGCTGTTCGGCCACATTCCGCAGCTTCAGCCAGATGTTATGCAAGCGAATGGGCGTGACGAGGATAGAGGTCAGACCGCCGCAGTTGGCGCCCAGCACGTCGGTAAAAATCTGATCGCCCACCAGCGCTGTCGTTTTGGGGTCCAGGCGGTAACGGGTCAGCGCCTCCCGGATGCCTTTCTGGAACGGTTTTCTGGAGTGGGTCACACAGTGAAGCCCGTGGGCATTGCAGAAGCGCACCACCCGCTGATTGCGGCTGTTGGATACGACACACAGGAAAATCTCCGATTCCTGCATGGCCGTGAGCCAACGGTCCATGGCCTCGGTGGGCACGTCGGTGGTATACGGTACAATGGTGTTGTCAAAATCCATAAACAGCGACCGGATGCCGTACTCCCCCAGGAGTTCCGGCGTCAGGTCAGTCAGATGGTCCACGATCAATCGCGGCAAAAGAGATGCAGGCATACTTCAACCAACTTTTTCATAAGAGTAGAGTGCCGAATACCGACACGGATCAGGAGACGCACACCAATCCAGTACCGCCGGAGTGGTGTACCGCTCTGTTTTTCGGCTGCCCCGTCAGGGGCGAAAAAAACGGCTGAAAAATCAAAGTATCATCGCCGTTATGCGGTTATTATACCATGGCATAGGAGGTTTGTAAATTGTCCATCCCCATCTACCTGGCATTTTCTCCCGAGGAAGCGGCGGAGGCCGCAGCGGCCTCCGCCCATCTGGCCTGCATGGGCTATCAGCTGGCCCCGGACACCCCGGCCCTGCTGGCCCCCAGCGACGCGCCGGAGTTTCCCTGCATGCTGCTGCTCCAGGACAGCACCCAACCGGCCTACGAGCCCACGCCGGAACTGGTACAGATGATTGTTCAATACGCCGCCGCCCGCCACACCGGGCTCCTCTGTGACGTCTCCGGCAAGCCCACAGAATTCTGGCTGCAAATGGTAACCCAGCTGGACCGCGCCGCCGAAGAGGCAAAACTGTCCATGTGGACTACCATTGCCTGTGCCGACGCGGCGCCCCACAGCGCCGTCCTGGTGCCATCCCCCTGTGTGAGCGGCCGGTATGGAGACCATCTGGCTCAGGCAGCCGCCCGCTGGCCGGGCCGCTGTGTGCTGGAGCTGCGGCCCCTGCGCTGCCGGATGCCGCTCCCCTGTCCCGTTGGCAGTGAAATCCTCCTGTCTCCCCAGGACCTGCAAGCGTTTCTCCATCGGGACCCCGGCGGCATCTATCCCTGGGAGCCCCTGCGCTGCATGTACAAACTGGTATGGGAGGACAGCGGTCCATCCCTGCTGCTGTTCGATACATCGGAGACCATGGCCGAAAAAGTACAGGACGCGGAAGCGGCCGGATTTGCTGCCGCCGTGGGCCTGCTGCAAGAGGCGGCGCTGTTTCCCATGGCACCCGCCCCCACGCCTGCCCAGACATAGGAAAAGCGCCCTGCCGCTTGGCAGGGCGCTTGGCCTACTGTATCACAGAGGGGATCAATAGAACTTTCTCTTGTTCTTCCGAGCAGCTTCAGACTTCTGCTTACGCTTCAGGCTGGGGCTCACGTAATGCTCTCTCTTCTTGACCTCAGCGATAACGCCGGCCTTGGCGCAGCTTCTCTTGAACCGCTTCAGAGCACTCTCCAGAGATTCATTCTCTTTGACGTGAATTTCAGACATTGATTTCCCTCCCTCCGACGCGTCCGGTTCAATCCAGGACACTTTCAGGGCCATATCCATGGCTTGAATATTATACGCAAAATCACCTATAATGTCAAGCACTTTTTCTGAATTTATTTGATGATGACGTTGACCAGCTTGTTCTTGACCACGATGGTCTTGACAATCTTACCGCCCAGCTTTTCCAGCTGCCGCTGGACCACATCGGTGGCGTGGGCCTGGGCAATGACCGCGTCGTTGTCCAGATCGGTGGCCGCCTGCATGGTGCCGCGGAGCTTGCCGTTGATCTGGATGGCCATCTCCACCGTGGCGTCCACGGTCTTGCTCTCATCGTACTGGGGCCAATCGGCCTGGCAAGCCATTTTGCCGGTCTCCGCCGCAAAGCCCTTCATCTCCCACAGCTCCTCCACCATATGGGGTGCAAAGGGGCTCAGGAGCAGCAACAGTGCGCGAATGTCGCCCTTGGAGCAGCCGTTGGCCGAGAAGGTATTGACCAGGGTCATCATGGCGGCAATGGCCGTGTTCATCTTCAGATCATCGATATCGGCGGTGACCTTCTTAATGGTCTTATGGATGGCGGACTCATTGGCCGGCGTGATAGCCTCGCTGTCGGAGCAGCTCTCCGCCAGATTCCAGACGCGGTCCAGGAACCGCTTGGAGCCCTTAACCGCCTCGTTGGACCAGGCGGCAGCCTTCTCAAAGTCGCCGATGAACATGATATAGGTGCGCATGGTATCGGCGCCGTACTGCTCCACCACGTCGTTGGGGTTGACCACATTGCCGCGGGACTTGGACATCTTTTCGCCGCCCTCGCCCAGAATCATACCATGGCTGGTACGCTTCTTGTACGGCTCCTTGGTGGGCACCACGCCGATATCGTAGAGGAACTTATGCCAGAACCGGCTGTACAGCAGGTGCAGCGTCGTATGCTCCATGCCGCCGTTGTACCAGTCCACGGGAGACCAGTATTCCAGCGCTTCCTTGGAAGCCAGCGCCTTGTCGTTGTGGGGGTCCATATACCGCAGGAAGTACCAGCTGGAGCCGGCCCACTGGGGCATGGTGTCGGTTTCCCGCTTGGCCGGACCGCCGCAGCAAGGGCAGGTGGTATTAACCCAATCGGTCATCTTGGACAGAGGTGATTCACCGTCGTCGGTGGGCTCATAGCTCTCCACGTCCGGCAGCAGCAGGGGCAGCTGGTCCTCGCTCAGGGGCTGCCAGCCGCACTTCTCGCAGTAGACCATGGGGATGGGTTCGCCCCAATACCGCTGACGGGAGAACACCCAGTCGCGGAGCTTATAGTTGACCTTGGCCTCGCCGATGCCCTTCTCCTCCAGCCACTTGGTGATGACGGGAATGGCGTCCTTGACGGTCAGGCCGTTGAGGAACTCGGAATTGACCAGAATGCCGGTCTCGTCCTTGGCGGTAAAGGCCGCCTTCTGGACATCCTCGCCGCCGGAAACCACCTCGATGATCTCACAGCCGAACTTCTTGGCAAACTCCCAGTCACGGTCATCATGGGCAGGCACGGCCATGATGGCACCAGTACCATAGGTGGCCAGAACGTAATCGGAAATAAAAATGGGGATCTCCTTGCCGTTGACAGGGTTGATACCCTTGACGCCGTCCAGACAGACGCCGGTTTTTTCCTTGTTCAGTTCGGTCCGCTCCAGGTCGGACTTGGAAGCGGCGGCAGCCTGATACGCCTTGACATCGTCGGCATTGTGCAGCTTGCCGCTCTCCAGCCAGCGCTTCACCAGCTCATGTTCGGGAGAAAGCACCATATAGGTGGCGCCGAACAGGGTGTCGGGCCGGGTGGTGAACACCACAATCTCGTCGCCGGTGGTGGCCTTGAAGGTCACCTCTGCGCCGGTGGAACGGCCAATCCAGTTCTTCTGCTGGGTCTTGACCCGCTCGATAAAGTCCAGATCGTCCAGATCGTCAATGAGCCGCTGGGCATACTTGGTGATACGGAGCATCCACTGGCTCTTCTCCTTGCGGACCACGGGCGCGCCGCAGCGCTCGCAGACGCCGTCCACCACTTCCTCATTGGCCAGGACGCACTTGCAGGAAGTACACCAGTTGACGGGCATGGTGGTCTTATAGGCCAGGCCGTGCTTCCACAGCTGCAGGAAAATCCACTGGGTCCACTTGTAGTAGCTGGGGTCGGTGGTGTTGATCTCCCGGTCCCAGTCGAAGGAATAGCCCAGCATTTGCAGCTGGCTGCGGAAGTTCAGAATGTTGTCGTGGGTCACCTTGGCCGGGTGGATGTGGTTCTTAATGGCGTAGTTCTCCGTGGGCAGACCGAACGCGTCGTAGCCCATGGGGAACAGGACATTATAGCCCTCCATGCGCTTCTTGCGGGCCACCACATCCATGGCCGTATACGGTCTGGCATGGCCCACATGGAGGCCCTGGCCGGAGGGATACGGGAACTCGATGAGGGCGTAGAACTTGGGTTTGTCGCCGCCGGTCACCGCCGCAAAGGGCTTGGTCTCCATCCACTTGGCCTGCCACTTCTTCTCAATGGCTGTAAAATCGTACTTCATGGTCTCTCTTCTTCCTTACTTATTCCGTAATCACGCCGTCCAGCGGAACCGGCGTTGCGTCGTTCCACAGCCGTTCCAGATCGTAAAACTTCCGGGTCTCGTCGGTGAACACATGGACCACCAGACAGCCGAAATCCAGCAGCACCCAGGTGCCGCTGCGGTGGCCTTCCCGGCGGAGAACCGGCTCACCCAGCTTGTCCAAAGACTCCTCCACAGCGTCGCAGAGGGTCTTGACATGGGTATTGGAGCTGCCGGTGCAGATCAAAAAGTGATCGGCCAGGGTGGAGACATCCGTAATGGCCAGCAGTCGGATATCAATGCCTTTCTTATCATCCAATGCCTTGGCGGCCGCCAGAGCGACCTCTTTCGGTGTTAACAATTCCATCATCCTTCCGATGTTTTTATCTTGCGTTTCTATCTTCCCTGTCTCAGGGCGCCTTCTCCAGAACGTCGACGCTGGAAGAACCGCCGCCGGGTTCGGTGGGCTCCACCGGGTCCTGTGTGGCGGTGGACGTATTGCCGTTATCCGGCGGTGTTGTTGTCTCGCCACCCTCCGGCGGTGTCGTCGTCCCGCCGTTATCCGGCGGCGTTGTCGTCTCGCCGCCCTCCGACGGTGTTGTCGTCTCGCCATTATCCGGCGGCGTTGTCTCGCCGCCCTCCGGCGGTGTCGTCGTCTCGCCACCCTCTGACGGTGTTGTCGTCTCGCCACCCTCCGGCGGTGTCAGGGTACCGGAACCATTCGTACCAGTATCCCCTGTACCCTGGCCGGTGGTCCCCTGGTCGGGTGTCTCAGTCTCTGCTCCTGTGGAGCTGCTGGAGCCTGTGGAACTGCTGCCGGAAGAACTACTGCCTGAGCCGCTGGAGGAACTGCTGCCGGAGCTGCTGGAAGAGCTGCCGCCGGAATAGGAACCGCCGCCGGAAGAATTGCCGCTGGTGCGGATATGCAGACTACTCAGGGAAATATCCGCATCATAGGGATTGAAGTATTCATTGACAATCTCCAGCACCTGACTGGGATACAAGGAATAGTAGGAGCCGCCGTTGATATACACGCCGGCACCGGGCAGCGTGAACGTCTCCATTTTGGACATATCACACTTCAACGCCTCCTGGGCAAAATACAGCATATTGCCCAGGGTCAGGTCTGTCTTCACATGTTCAATGGCGGATTCAATGATAGGCTGAATATTGGCCAATGTCTTCAGTGAGAACAGCTGCTCTGCTGCCGCTTTCACAAAGTCCCGTTGTACCTCCGTCCGGCGGATATCACCGGCGGCATAGCCGGAACGGTAACGAACCACGCCGATGGCCTGATCGCCGGTCAGCGTCTGTTCACCGGGATAGAGATCGATATAGAGATTCTGGGACGGGTCGGAATAGTACATTCTCTGGGGTACATCGAAAGTAACGCCGCCCATGAGATCGATGACCTCCACAAAGGCTTCCAGGTTCACTTCCACGTAGCCGTCCACCTCGAAGCCCAGCATGGAGGCCAGCATCTGGCGCAATGCTTCAATGCCATCTTCCCCACCGCCGGCGCCGCCGTAGACGGAGTTGATCTTGGGAACGGAATAGTTGCCGTAAACCAGCGTATCACGGGGCACGCTCATCAGCGCCACCGTATGCTCCACGGTGTCCATATGGGCGATCATAATGGTATCGGTCAAAAAACTGCCCTTATCGGTGCCCACCACCAGAATGTTATAGACGCCGTCCACCAGACTGCCCGGTGCTTCAAATTGGGCTTCCACCTCTTCCCCATCGTCATTGACATAGGTAAAGGCCGGTTTTTTCTGGTCCTTATCCTTGGAAAGGCTGGCAGCCTGGTTGGTGCCAGGCCGCTCCGGCGGCTTGATAACCGCTTTGGCCACGCCGAAAATCACGGCTGCCAGCACTACCACCGCCACACCCAGCAGAATCAATCCCCGCTGGGTGCCGTTGAGCCGGTGCTGCTTGCCGGAAGTACCCTGTGCAGCCGGTTTCTGCTGCGCCTTGGGCGCAGTATTCTGGGCGGCTGCCGTCTTCTGGGGAGCGGCCGTCTTCTGTTGCGCCTTGGACGGCGACGGGCTGCTCTTGCCGGTCCGTTGGCCGCCGGTCTGTTTGGTTGTGTGTTTTCCTCCGAAAAGCTTCATTCTTTTGTCCTTTCGCTCTGTAAATAGTCCCGCGCCTCGACCGTATAACGGTCCAGGGCTTTGCCTTCACTTTCCAGCAGCGCGATGGACATCTCGAACCCACACAGCAGCGCCGCGTCCAGGTCCCGCTCCGTCAATTCCCGGAGGGTCTCCACGCCGTCGAAGCTCCGCTGGGGTTCCATGTAGTCCGAAATGTAGAGGATTTTCTCCATCAGGGTCATATCCGCCTTGCCGGTGGTGTGCCAGTAAATGGCGTCGTACACCTCGTCGCACTCGCCGAAAATGTGCCGGGCCACCGCAGCGCCGGTCCTGGAATGGAGCAATTTATAGTTTTCGCGCTCAAATGCGTTAGTCATAATACCATATTTTTCACACAATAGCAACTGTGCTCTTTTGCCAAGGGCCTTGGTCACATCGTGCAGAATGCCGCAGCGGGCCGCAATGGCCTCGTCGGCGCCCCAGCGCCGGGCCAGCCGGGCCGCCGTCTCACAGCAGCCGATCACATGGGGAACCCGCTTGGGGTCATGGAGCGACAGACTGATTTTCCGCAGCTGCTCAAAGGGAAGATTCTTCCAGTTTTCCGCCGTTCCATAGAGCCCCTTCTGCCGGATATACTCCAGCAGCCGCGGCGCCAGATAGGTGTCGGCGCACTGGAAGTGCAGCATTCGCCGCGTTTCCGTGGAGGACATGTCCTCCACCTGATTGTCCAGTACCACCACTTCGGCATCGAACTGCTTGCGGAGTTTCTCAGCCTGCTCCTGGATTTTGGCCGTCAGAGCCGGGTCCGCCGTTTCCCGATGGACCACGGCCAGCACCGCGTGACGGCAGATTTTCTCCGGCTTGTGCCAGTTGTCAAAGGACAAAAACATGTCGGTGCCCATGAGCAAATACAGCTTGTCGTCGGGATATCGCTTGTGCAGTGCATGCACCGTATCCGATGTATAGCTGGGTCCGTCCCGCCGCAATTCCTGGTCGTCGATGACCACCCGTTCCATCCCCTCTGTTGCCAGACGCAGCATTTCCAGCCGTGTCTCGGCGTCGGGCGAGCCGGACTCCAGTTTCTTGTGGGGCGGCGCCAGGGCCGGGATCAGGATCAGCCGATCCAGGTCCAGCGTCCGCACCATTTCCCGCATGGCCAGTGTATGGCCCACATGGGGCGGATTAAAGCTGCCGCCATATATTCCGATTCTTCCCATACCACACGCCCCCAATTCTTAAAATTTCGTACCGCCTCCGGCGGTTTCCTTATTTTCTGCGTTCCTTGGCCGCGGCAATGGCGGCCTCCTTGAAATAGGCGTTGCGCTTCTCCCGCTCTTCCCGGGCCTTCTTGCGGCGGGCCTGGACGCCGGCCCGGACAGGGTTGACCTTCTTAGCCGCCTTGGCTTTGGCTTTCTCCTTGGCCCGTTCCGCCTGCCGCTGGGCCTCCAGCTTCTTGGAAAACCGGTAGATGACAAATTTGGAGCCCACGCACTGGATACCGTCGGCGCCGGTGGCCTCACAGATGGCGTCGGACACCTCCCGAGCACTCATCATGGCCGTCTCCAAAACCCGGCCTTTGATCAGTTCCCGGGCATCCAGCAGCGTTTCGGCCTGGGCAATGACGTTTTCCGTCACGCCGCCTTTGCCCACCATCAAAACCGTGTCCAGCGTATTGGCCTTGGAGCGCAGCTCCGCCCGTTCCTTACTTGTCAGCATATTGTAACTCCTTGTTCAACTGTTCTGTAAACCGCTCCAGAGCCTTGGCCCTGTGCGAAATTCGATTTTTTTCTTCTGCGGGCAGCTCTCCGAAGGTCTGCCCCAGAGACGGCACCATAAAGACGGGGTCATAGCCGAAGCCGCCTTCACCCCGGACTTCCCGGGTGATCACGCCCTCGCATTCGCCGCGGACCTGGATTTCCCGCCCGTCCGGGAAGCAGGCGGTAATGACACTGACGAACCGGGCGGTCCGCCGGTCGTCGGGCACCTGCTCCATATTTTTCAGCAAATAGGCTGTCCGAGCCGCATCGCTGTCCAGGCCGCCGTATCGGGCCGAGTAGACACCGGGCGCACCGTCCAGCGCGTCCACCACCAGGCCGCTGTCATCGGCAATGGCCGGCAGGCCGCTGGCCTGCATCACCGCCATGGCCTTGATGCGTGAGTTCTCCTCAAAGGTTGTGCCCGTCTCTTCCACTTCCAGGTCGATACCCACCTGGGACTCCAGCAGCACCTCCACCGGCGTGTCCCGCAGCATGGCCTGCAATTCCCGCAGCTTGCCTTTATTTTTACTTGCCAATACCAGTTTCATACCAGTTCCCCCAGCACCGCCTTTTGCATGGCGTGAAGCTCAGCGTTGCCCTTGGCACACAGGCGCACCAGGGCCTGCTGCTCCTCCAAGGTAAAGGGCCGTTCCTCGCCGGTTCCCTGCAATTCAATGATTCGGCCATCGTCGCTCATAACACAGTTCAAATCCACCATGGCGTTGGAGTCTTCCTCGTAGCACAGGTCCAGCAGCAGTTCATCGTGGACGATACCGGCAGACACGCCCGCAACATAACCTTTCAGGGGCATGGCCTCAATTTTTCCCTCTTCCAGCAGCTTTCGGCAGGCCAAGGCCAGCGCCACAAAGCCGCCGGTGACGGAGGCGGTGCGGGTACCGCCGTCGCCCTGAAGCACGTCGCAGTCGATGGTGATGGTATGTTCTCCCAGCAATTCCAGGTCCACGGCGCTGCGGAGTGCGCGGCCGATCAATCTCTGAATCTCAGCACTTCTGGGGGCCAGCTTCAATTTGCTGACGTCCCGCTTGGTCCGCTCCCGGTTGGCACGGGGCAGCATGGAATACTCCGCCGTAATCCAGCCGCCGGACTGGACATGGGGCGGCACCCGCTCTTCCACCGAAGCGCAGCACAAAACCATGGTATTGCCCATCTCAATGAGACAGCTGCCCTCGGCAAATTTGGAAAAGCCCGTGGTCAGCTTCACCGGCCGGATGGCATCGTTGGTTCTTCCGTCGATTCGCATGGTGACCCTCCTTTAAATCAGTGCGTCTACAAACGCGCGGGCGTCAAAGGGCATGAGATCATCGATCTGCTCGCCGACGCCGATATACTTCACGGGAATCTGCAGCACATCGGCCACGGCGATAACAATGCCGCCCTTTGCCGTACCGTCCAGCTTCGTCAGGACCATGCCGGTGACGCCGGCAATCTCCTGGAACTGTTTGGCCTGAATGAGACCGTTCTGTCCTGTGGTGCCGTCCAGCACCAGCAGCACTTCCTTGTCGGCCTCCGGCAGCTCCCGCTCCAGAATGCGGGCGATCTTGCCCAGCTCGTTCATCAGGTTCTGCTTGTTGTGGAGCCGCCCCGCCGTATCACAGAGGATGATATCCGTCCCTCTAGCCCGGGCGGCGGCGATGGCGTCATAGACCACCGAAGCCGGGTCCGCGCCCTCGTGCTGGCGGACAATCTCCACGCCGCTGCGCTCCGCCCAGATTTCCAGCTGGTCGGCAGCGGCGGCCCGGAAGGTGTCGGCGGCGCACAGCAGGACCTTTTTTCCCTCTTCCCGCAAATGGTTGGCCATTTTGCCGATGGTGGTGGTTTTGCCCACGCCGTTGACGCCGATGACCAGGACCACCGACGGTTTGGTGGTGGCTTTCAGGGCCGTATCCCCCACTTGCAGCATCTCCACCAGAATGTCCTTGAGGGCGCTGCGGACGGCGTCGTTGTCCTTGAGCTTCTGTTCCTTGACCCGACGGCGCAGCTGCTCCACGGCCTTGGTGGAGGTCTCCACGCCCAGGTCCGCCAGAATCAAGCTTTCTTCCAGTTCCTCATAGAACTCCTCGTCGATGGTGGCAAAGCCGGAGAAAATCTCGCCGAGAGACGACTCCATGGCCTTGCGGGTCTTGGTGAGTCCTGTTTTGATTTTGTCAAAAAATCCCATGGTATCCTACCTTTTCCGCCGGTCAAATGCCCAGCTCTTTTGTCATTTGCTCCATGTCAATATGGAGGATTGTGGAGACACCCTGTTCCTGCATGGTGACGCCGTAGAGAACATCCGCCGCCTCCATGGTGCCCCGCCGGTGGGTGATTACAATAAACTGTGTCTCCCGGCACAGATTGCGCAAATAGGTGGCAAACCGATGGACGTTGCTGTCGTCCAGAGCCGCGTCGATTTCGTCCAGCAGGCAGAACGGTGTGGGCCGCACCTGCAAAATGGCGAAGTATAACGCAATGGCCACAAAGGCTTTCTCGCCGCCCGACAACAGCGTCAGGGTTTTCAGCTGCTTTCCCGGCGGCTGCACCTGGATTTCGATGCCGCAGCCCAGCGGGTCCTGGGGGTCTTCCAATTCCAGGGACGCCTTGCCGCCGCCGAACATCTCGCGGAACGTCTCGGCGAAATGTGCATTGATCCGGCCAAACTCCCGGACAAAAATTTCCGTCATCTCTCGGGTCAGGGAGTCGATGATCTCCGTCAGCTCTCCTCTGGCCTGCAGCACGTCCTGCCGCTGGCCATCCAGAAACGCGTGCCGTTCGGAAACCCGGTCATATTCCTCAATGGCTCCCAGATTGGGAGTGCCCAAGGCGCTGAGTTTCCGCTTGAGGGTCTGAATTTCCCGGCCGGTCTCGGCGTCGCTCTGGATGGGTGCGGCAACCGCTGCCGCCGTGGTGGGCGTCAGCTCATACGTGTCCCACAGACGGTCAATGATCTGTTTTTCCTCCAGTTCCGCCGTGGTCCGCTTCTGTTCCAGGCGGGCACATTCCCGCTCCAGCAGCAGAATGTCTTTATTCCGCTCCTGGGCGGCTTTCTCCGTCCGGGTTTTTCGGGCTTCCAGCTGCATCCGGTCCGACAGCGCCTGCCGCAGCTGCTCCCGCTTCTGCTCCAGCGTTTGTACCACGCCTTCCCGTCGGGCGGCAATGGCCTGGGCCTGATCGGCAAACGCCTGCAATTCCCGCTGCTGCTGCTCTTGTAGCAGCAACTTGGCGTCTCGCTGGTCCTCCAGCTGGTCTTGCAGGGCCGTCAGCTGTTCCAGTGCATCACGGGCCGTGGTCTCTCCCGTCTCCAGTGCCGCAGATTCCAGCCGCAGCGCCGTGTGCTGTTCCTGGGCGGCAGCGTATTGGGCGGTTGTCTCTTGGTGGGCCGTTTCCGCATCCGCAATCTGTTGTTGCAGCCGCTCCCGGCATTGGGTCAGCTCTGCCAGCTGCTCCGCCAGCTCCTGCCGCCGTTGGGCCGTTCCGGCCTGTCCCTGGTCGGCTGCCGCCTCTTCCCGGCGGCGCTGCTCCAGCTGCTCGGCGGCATTCTCGGCCACCAGCTGCCGCTGGCGCACCTCGCCTTCCAGGCGAAGGACCTGATCTTCCGCCGCTCGCAGCTGGGTTTCCGACTGGGCCAGCTGATTGTCGGCCTCGCATTGGGCCGCCTGGGCCTGCCGCAGTTCCCGGTCCAGCCGCTCCTGCTCCCGGCGCAGCTCCGCCGTCTCATTCTCCAACCGCTGTAACTGATTGGCACGGGAGAGAATACCCACATTGCGTACTGTGGAGCCGCCGGTCATGGAACCGCCGGCGTGGAGCACCTGGCCGTCCAGGGTGACGATGCGGAACCGATGACCGTAGGCACGGGCCATGGCGATGGCGTCATCCATGGTCTCCACAATGACGGTTTTCCCCAGGAGATTGGAGAAAATCTCCCCGTACCGGCCGTCGCAGGTCAGCAGGTCCACAGCGACGCCCACAAAGCCGCGGCACTGTTCCAGGCCCCGCTCCTGCAACCGGCGGCCCCGGATGGTTTCCAGGGGCAGGAAGGTGGCCCGTCCGCCGTCGCGCCGCTTCAGCAGTGCAATGGCGGCCTTGCCATCCTCCTCCGCCGTGACCACAATTTGCTGCATGGCCGGACCCAGGGCCGTCTCCATGGCCACGGTATACGCTTCCTCCGTATGCAGCAGCTTGGATACCGGGCCGTGGACATGGGCCAGCCGTCCCCGTTCCGCCTCTTGCATAACAATACGCACCGCCTTGGAAAAGCCCTCGTATTCCTGCTCCAACTCCCGCAGCATCCGCAGCTTTGCCATGGCGGCATCCAGAACCTTGCCCGATTCGTTCCGCTTTTGCTGTACCGTTTCCAAGGCGGTCCGGCGGTTGTCCGCCCGCAGTCTGTGACCTGCCACAGCGTTTGCTGCCTCGGTCGCCGTCTGCCGGGCCGCTTCCAGTTGTTCCTGGGCCTGGGTTCGCTGTTCCACCGCGTCGGCCAGCTTGGTCTCCGCTTCCGCTGTCTGTCGGACCAGATCGCTCTTACGGCTCTCCTGCTCCGTCAAAGACTGTTCCAGCGTTTCCTGTTCCCGGCGGCAGCTGTCCAGCCGTGCCGTCACCGCCGTTTGCTCCAGTTGCAGCTGGTGCAAATGCTCTTGGGACGCCTGCGCCTGCCGTTCCCAGTGGGACAGGGTTTCCTCCATGGCTGCCAGTTCCAGGGCGCATTGGCTTCGCCGCTGCCGCAATTCAGCCAGCTGCTTTTCCCGCTCCGCCATCTGACTGCGCAGGCCACCGGAACGGTCCGCCTGCTGGGCCAGCTCCCGGCCAATCTGTTCCAATGTCTCCTGGCGGTTGGCCTGATTGGTCGTCAAAACCGCCTGTTCACTGTCATAACGGTGGAGTGTATTCTCCAGGCCGTCGATGGAACTGCGCAGACCATCTGTGCGCTGGTCCTGCTCCCGCAGTTCCTGGCCCAGGGCTTCCGCCGTCTGATACAGGGTTTCCAGCCCTTCATGGGCCTGCTGCAGCTGGTCCGCGGCGGCTGCGTGATCATCCCGTGCCTTGCGGGCCGCCTCCCCCAGCCGCGCCAGCTGGGCCAGCCACAGGGCCGTCTCCTGTTCTTTCAGCGATTGCCGCAATTCCAGATACGTCCGGGCCTGTTCCGCCTGCCGGCGCAGCGGTTCCAGCTGCAATTCCAGCTCCGCGATTTTATCACCGATGCGCAGCAGATTGTCCTCGGTCCCCGCCAGACGGCGTTCCGTTTCCTCTTTGCGGTGGCGGTACTTGGAAATGCCCGCCGCTTCCTCAAAAATCTCCCGGCGTTCCGTGCTCTTGACCGCCAAAATTTCATCAATGCGGCCCTGGCCGATATTGGAGTAGCCCTCCCGGCCCAGGCCTGTGTCCATCAACAGTTCATGGATATCCCGCAGACGGGCCGACTGCCGGTTGATATAGTACTCGCTCTCGCCGCTGCGGTAATACCGGCGGGTGATCATAACCTCCGGCGCATCCACCCGCAAGGACCCATCGCCGTTATCCAGCAGCAGCGACGCTTCGGCAAAGCCCACCTGGGCCCGCTTGGCCGTGCCGCCGAAGATGACATCCTCCATTTTGGCGCCCCGGAGACTGCGGGAGCTCTGTTCGCCCAGAACCCAGCTGACGGCGTCGGAGATGTTGGACTTGCCGCTGCCGTTGGGGCCCACAATGGCGGTGATATCGTGGCCGAACTGCACGACGGTCTTGTCGGGGAAGGACTTGAAGCCCTGCATCTCCAACGATTTTAAGTACACGGTGCGTCCATCCCCTTTCCACGGTTTTATCTGTTTATTTTATCAAGACTTTCCGACGATTGCAAGCGGATTTCCCAATCTTCCATGGGTTCCGGGACGATCCGCAGACTGTGAAGGTCATACTGCTGCCGCAGCCAATGGACGTTGCACCGTTTCTGTCCCGTCATCAGGCTTACGCGGTTGGGGGCAACGGCCAATACCGCGTCGCTGCCCGGCTTTACCGTCTCCAGCAGCGCCTGGGCCCGGTTGCGATAGACGCGGCTCTTGACCAGCTCCCCCAGCGCTGGGTGATACGGTCCGGCCACCACCGATTGTGCCAGCTCCTCCGACGGCTGCAAGCCAATACGCAGCACGGGGATATCGCTGCGGAGGAACAGTTCCAGGATTTTCGCCCCCAGGGCCGTCGCCTCCTCCAGCGTCTGGGGACGATAGGCCCCGTCCGCATACCGTTCCGCCAGGGCCGTGCCCCAGACCACCACGGTGGGATAGAGCCGGACGCCGTCCGGTTGCAGCGCCGCCAGGACTCTGGCTGTCTCCAACGCGCTTTCGTCGGTCTGTTCCGGTAAACCGGTCATCATCTGCAAGACGACGGCAAAGCCGTACTGCCGCAGCAGCGCCACCGCCGGTGCCACCACTTCCCTGCCGTGTCCTCGTCCGGACGCGTTCAATACCGCATCGTCCATGGACTGGCACCCCAGTTCCACCGTGCAGACGCCGCCCCGCCGCAGACGCTCCAATGCCTCCGGCGTAATGGCGTCGGGCCGGGTGGAGACCCGGACTGACGCAACGGCTCCCGTCTGGAGAAACGGCCAGACGGCGTCCAGCAGCTCCTGCTGCTGTTCCGCGGGAATGGCCGTAAAGCTGCCGCCGTAAAAGGCCGCCTCCGCGCCCTGTCCGGCCAGGGGCAGGGCTTCGGTCAGCATCCGTGTTACATCCGCCGCCGTCACCGGACGGTGACAGCCGGAAATGGTCCGCTGATCACAGAAGACGCACTGATGGGGACAGCCCCGGTGGGGCACAAAAATGGGAAGAATATGATTACGCGCCATGGTTCCTCCAAAAAGGGCGCAGAGTTGTCTCTGCGCCCGTAGTCGATTCATTCATTGGGATACAGCTTTTCAATGGCCTGCTCCGCCGCCGCCTGTTCGGCCCGCTTCTTGCTGGAACCGCTGCCGATGCCCACCACTTCCCCGTTGAGGGTGACCTCCACCCGGAAGGTCTTGTCATGGTCGGGACCAGACTCCGTCAGCAGCGTATAGGCCAAAACCTGGTTCTTTTTCCGCTGGACCAGCTCCTGCAAAGCGGTCTTATAGTCGCAGTTCCGGGGTTTTCCTTTGGGAACATCCGTCAGAATCAGCCGGTCAATGATGCCCTTGGCCGCCTGGAACCCGCCGTCCAGATAGGCCGCCGCAATGACGGACTCCACCGCGTCGGCATTGATGCTGTTACGGGTACGGCCGCCGCCCTGCTCTTCACCGTGACCCAGCAGCAAATGCTTGCCCAGGCCCAGCTTGGCCGCCACCTGGGCCAGACTTACCTCGCAAACCAGGTCGGCCCGCATCCGGGTCAGATCGCCTTCGGGATGGTCGGGACACTTGCGGTACAGATACTCCGCCACCACAAAGCCCAGGATGGAATCTCCCAAAAATTCCAGCCGCTCATTGCTGGCCAGACTGTTTTTCCACTTCTCATTGGCGTAGGAGCTGTGGGCCAGGGCATTTTCCAGCAGCCGCCGGTCCCGGAATGTATAGCCCAACGCCTTTTCCAATTCACTCAGCATGGTCCAACTCCTTTGGAACGGTCAGATACTCCATATTGGCCTCGATGGCCCCCACCAGATCACTCTGGACCGTCTCCACGGCCTGCCGCACCGCATGGAACACGGCCAGTTCGTCGGAGGAGCCGTGGGCCTTGATGACGGGCTTGGTGACCCCCAGGAACGGCGTGCCGCCCACTTCCCGGTAGTCCATTTTCTGTTTCAGTTCTCCCAGTCCCTTTTTGCAGACCAGGGCGGCCAGTTTGGTCAGGCCGTTCTGGAGAAACACCTTTTTCATTTCGCCGGTGACCAGCTTGGCCGTGCCCTCCATGGTTTTCAGGAGGATATTGCCGGAGAAGCCGTCGGCCACCACCACATCCGCGCCGCCCAGGGGCACATCCCGTGCCTCCACGTTGCCGATAAACTGAATGGCTCCCGCCTCCGACAGCCGCTGTAACAAGCTGTAGGTCTGTCGCTGCAATTCGGTTCCCTTGGAGTCCTCCGCGCCGATATTCAGCAAACCCACCCGGGGATTGTCGATGCCCAGCGTGGCCTTGGCATAAAAGGAACCCATACAGGCAAATTGCAGGAGAAATTCCGGCGTACACTCGGCGTTGGCGCCGCAGTCGATAAGGACGCAGCGGCCTGTAGCCGTGGGCAGAATGGGCGCCATGGCCGCCCGGCGAATGCCGGGAATCCGCTTGACGATGAGGGTAGCCGCCGTCAGGACTGCGCCGGTGCTGCCGGCGGAGATGAAGGCGTCGCCCTTGCCCTCCGACAGCATTCGCAGGCCCACCACCATGGAGGAGTCGCGGCGCTTGCGGACCACCGTGGACGGGTCATCGTGCATATCCACCACGTCCTCGGCATTGGCCACTTCCACGCCCTTGGGCAGGTTGGTAATGTCCTGCTGCTCCAGCGCCTTGAGGATGTCCGCGCCGCGGCCCACCAGGACCACTTCGGTGTTCAGCTCCCGGGCTGCGCGTACAGCGCCGGCAACGATGGCGTTGGGGGCGTTATCGCCGCCCATGGCATCAATGATGATTCTCATGACCGCGCTCCTTTCTCACAGTGTTGGTAACATGGCGTCGATCCGCTCCAGGGCCCGGTTAGCAATGGCCAGATTCTTGTTGGCCTTGCCCTTAACCCGGTAGCCCAGGGGTTCGATGATGCCGAAATTCACATTCATGGGCTGGAACTCGCCTACGCTGCCCTCGCTGATGTACCAGGCCAGTGCGCCAATGGCCGTCTCTTTGGAAAAGTCCGGCAAGGGCTTCTCCTGGACCTTGGCCGTCATGGCCAGAGCCGCCAGGAACCCGGACGCCGTGGACTCCACATAGCCCTCCACGCCGGTCATCTGTCCGGCGAACGCCACCAGAGGATTCCGCCGGTCGGCATAGTACCGGTCCAGCAGCTGGGGCGAATTGAGGAACGTATTGCGGTGCATGACGCCGTACCGGACAAACTCCGCGTTGCGTAAGGCCGGAATCATGGAAAACACCCGCTTTTGCTCCGGGAATCGCAGATGGGTCTGGAAGCCCACCAGGTTATAGACCGTACCGGCGGCGTTGTCCTTGCGCAGCTGCACCACAGCATAGGGTTCCGTACCGGTGGCGGGGTTTTTCAAGCCCACCGGCTTTAACGGTCCGTACCGCAGTGTATCCACGCCCCGGCGGGCCATGACCTCCACAGGCATACAGCCTTCAAAAACCATTTTATCCTCGAAGCCGTGGACCTCGGCCTCCTCCGCCGTTTTCAGCGCTTCCACAAAGGCCAGATACTGCTCCTGATCCATGGCGCAGTTGATATAATCGGCGGTGCCCCGGTCGTACCGGGAGGCAAACCAGGCCTGTTCCATATCGATGGACTCGGCAGCCACCAGAGGTGCGGCGGCATCAAAGAAATTCATATACTCCGCGCCGCCGAAATAGCGGTGGATGGCTTCGCTGAGGGCGTCGCTGGTCAGCGGACCTGTGGCGATGATGACAGGCCCTTCCGGCACCTCCGTCACCTCGGCCTCCGTCACATGGATATGGGGATGGCTGCGGATCCGCTCTGTCACCAGGGCTGAAAAGCCGTGGCGGTCCACCGCCAACGCACCGCCGGCCTCCACGCGGGTTTCCTCGGCGCACCGGAGAATCAGGCTGCCGCAGCGGCGCAGCTCCTCCTTCAACAGGCCCACGGCGTTTTCCAAGCGGTCGCCGCGCAGAGAGTTGGAGCAGACCAGCTCAGCAAAGTCCGCGCTGTGATGGGCCGGCGTCATCTTGTGGGGCTTCATTTCCACCAATTCCACATCGATGCCCCGCTGGGCCAGCTGCCACGCGGCCTCACATCCGGCAAGGCCCGCGCCCACTACGGTCACAGTTTTCATGCGGTCTCTCCCTTCTCGCCGTCCTCTTCCTGCTTCTTGGCCGTCTTTTTCGTGGCCGTTGTCTTTTTGGTGGTTGTCGCTTTCTTGGCGGCAGTGCTCTTCTTTTCGTCGGTCTTCTTGGCCGCCGCTGTCTTTTTGGCGGTGGATTTCTTGGCCGTTGTCTTCTTGGCGGGTGCTTCCTCAGTCTCAGCGGTGGCGGTTTCGCCCTCCGCCTGATTTTCAGCTTCGGCGGCTGCCTGTCCCGGCTTCTTCCGATAGCCGCGCTGGTCCTCCGGCAGGAAGTTCTCGCACTTCTCATTGATGCAGAAGGGCTTCATATGGCCGCGGCCCGATTTCTTGAACATGGTCTGGCCGCAGACGGGGCAATCCAGCTCCGTGGGCACATCCCAGGACATAAAGCCGCACTCCGCGCCCTGCTCACAGGCGTAATAGGCATAGCCCTTCTTGGACTTGCGCTTGAGCATACCGCTGCCGCATTTGGGGCAGCGGCCCGGCATCCGCTCCACGATGGGCTTCGTATTTTTGCACTCCGGATAACCGGGGCAGGCCAGGAACCGGCCGAAGCGGCCCGTCTTGACCACCATGTTCCGGCCGCAGACCTCGCAGATCTCGTCGGTGACCTCCTCCGGCACCTTGAGACGCACATCCTTCAGCGCTTCCTCGGCATCGGCCAGCTCCTTGCTGAAATCCGTGTAGAAATCGGACAGGACCTGCTTCCAGGGCAGTTTGCCCTCTTCCACCTGGTCCAGCTTCTGTTCCATACCGGCGGTGAATTCCACGTCCACAATGTCATTGAACCGCTCCACCATCAGGCCGTTGACCACCTCGCCCAAAGGTGTGGGCGACAGGCGCTTATCCTGCTTGATGACGTACTCCCGGTCCTCGATGGTGGAAATGATGGTGGCGTAGGTGGACGGACGGCCCACGCCCTTTTCCTCCATGGCACGGACCAGGGTGGCCTCGGTGTACCGGGCCGGGGGCTGGGTGAAATGCTGGTCCTGCATGGTGTCCACCCGCTTCAGGGGCTCGCCCTCGGTCAAATCCGGCAGCGGGGACTGAACTTCCTCGGCTTCATCGTCTTTTCCCTCTTCATAGACGGCGGTAAAGCCGGCGAATTTCAGGCTCTGGTGGTTGGCCCGGAACACGTTGTCGCCGCAGGTGGCCTCGATGGCAATGGCGTCATAGAGGGCGTTGGCCATCTGGCAGGCCACAAACCGGCTCCAGATCAGCTTATAGAGCCGGTACTGGTCCTTGGTCAAATCTCCGGCAATGGTCTCCGGGTCCAGGCGCACATTACTGGGGCGGATGGCTTCGTGGGCGTCCTGGGCGGCATTTTTCGTCTTGAACTGCCGGTGCGCGCCGTTGTGATAGGCCGCGCCGTAACGGCTGGTGATAAACTCCTGGGCTGCCTCCAACGCGTCGTCGGACAGACGGGTGGAGTCGGTACGCATATAGGTAATCAGACCCAACGTACCCTCGCCGGTGATGTCGATGCCCTCATACAGCTGCTGGGCAATGGCCATGGTGCGTTTGGGGGTCATATTCAGCTTCCGGGACGCCTCCTGCTGGAGGGTGGAAGTAATGAACGGCGGCGCGGGGGAACGCTTCTTTTCAGTCCGCTTGACGCTGGACACGGTGAAACTGCCCTGCTCCAGAGAGGACACCACCGACTGGACTTCCTCGATATTCTTCAATTCCCGCTTTTTGGGGTCGCCGTAGAATCGGGCCTGGAACTTGCCGGGCTTGCCCATCCGCTCCAGCACCACGTCCAGCGTCCAATACTCCTGGGGCTCAAAGGCACGGATTTCGTTCTCCCGGTCCACCACCATGCGGGTGGCCACCGACTGGACCCGTCCAGCCGACAGGCCCCGGCGAACCTTCTTCCAAAGCAGGGGGCTCAGCTGATAGCCCACAATACGGTCCAGAATCCGCCGGGCCTGCTGGGCGTCCACCAAATCGTAATCAATGCCCCGGGGCGATTCAATGGCCTTGGTGACCACGTTTTTCGTAATCTCATTGAACGTCACCCGCAGCGTCTTCTCGTCGGGGATGTTCAGCAGAGTTTTCAGATGCCAGGAAATGGCCTCGCCTTCCCGGTCCGGGTCGGTTGCCAGATAGATGTTCTCGCTGCCCTTGGCCGCTTTTTTCAAATCGGCAATGACCGCTTCCTTGCCCTTCATGGGGATATAGTGGGGTTCAAAATTATTTTCAAAATCGACGCCCATCTTGCTTTTGGGCAGGTCCCGCAGGTGACCCATGCAGGCCTTGACCTGATACTTGGGCCCCAGATACTTGCCAATGGTTTTGGCCTTGGACGGAGACTCCACGATCACAAGATTCGTCTGTTCGCTCGCCATGTACGTTCCTCCAACTTGCCGGTATCCACCGGCAGGATTATTGTTTATGACTGGTCCCTGGCCAGCTCGTAGCGGCTGCCGGGCAGCCGCCGGATATACTGCTTGATCTCCAACATGGTCAGCGACGCCAGGACGGCGCTGGTATCCATACCGCAGGCGGCGGCCAACTCATCCAAACACAATGGCCGCTGCAACTGCAGCAAAATTTTCTTTTCGTCGGGTGTCACCCGGTCAAGGATGGCTTGTACGTCAATATACCCGCCCGATTTTTCCTTGTCAACGGATTTTTTGTCGGACCGCCTCTTTCCGGCGGTGGGACTGGCTACGGTCTGCTGTTCTGTGACAGCAGGCGCTTCCCGGATTGGGGCCGGTTCCGACGGCGGGAAAAACGTGTCTTCTTCCTCGTTCTCCTCCCGCAGATATTGCCGCGGCGCTTCCTTGGCTCCTGCAAACGTGGATTTGGCGCTGTACCGGCGAATCCGGTTGGGATAGAGGTGTTCATATTCCTGCATGACGTCCCAGCCGTCCTCCACCAAGGCCGCACCCTCCTTCAGCAGGCGATTGCTTCCGGCACAGGTGGTGACACCGGCGTTGCCGGGTACCACAAAGACGTCCCGCCCCTGGTCCAGGGCATGTTGGGCCGTGATCAGCGCGCCGCTTTTGGCCGGCGCTTCCACAATGACCACGCCGCAGGAAAGGCCGCTGATAATTCGGTTACGGACGGGAAAATTACTGCCCCGCGGCGGCGTACCGGGCGGGTATTCGCTGATCAGGCAGCCGTGAGCCCGGAGATCATTATAAATCTGCCGGTTCTTGGCCGGATAGACAATATCCAGTCCACAGCCCAGCACACCGATGACCATGCGTCCCGTGGGAATGGCCCCGGTCATGGCCATGGCGTCCGCGCCGTGGGCCATGCCGGAGACGACAATACCGCCGCTCATGGCAATCTGATAGCCCAGCCGCTTGGCGCAGGCCATGGCATAGGGCGAACAGTGGCGGGAACCGACGATGGCAATGACCGGTTCATCATCCAACGCCGGTAGGACGCCGGTATAGTACAGGACTGCCGGCGGGTCCTCGATATTGCGCAGCCGCTGGGGGTAGGCCACATCCTGCAAGGTGAGAATGTGGATTTCCTTCCGGGCACAGGAGCGCAGAATCTGCCGCGGTTCCTCCAGGGATTTGTCCAGCAGCGCCTCGATCTCTTTCGGCGTCAGTCCGGCCCGCCGGTACTCGGCCTCACCGGCGTGAAAGACGTCCTGCGCCGTCTCAAAATAGGAAAGAATTTTCTGAATGGTCCGGTTTCCAATGCCTTTTCGGGTTGTCAGCCAAATCCAATAGAGCATGGCCGCCCCTCCTTCTTCTCTCTCTTATCGCGTTCCCCGCATCTGCCACAGTACAATGGTGGCCGCCACAGCGGCATTGAGGGATTCACAGCGGGGATTCATGGGGATAATGGCCTGCTGCTGGGACAGGGCCAGCAGCTCCGGGCTGACGCCCCGGCCTTCGCTGCCGATGACCACCGCCGCCCGCTCCAAAGGCAGCGTCCGAATGTCCACGGACCGCTCCGACAGGGCCGTGGCAATCAGCGGAATCTCCGCCGCCCGGCAGGCGGCGGCAATCTCCTCCCGCCCGGCCATTTGGGGCCGGGTCCGGAAAATGGCCCCCATGGTGGCCCGGACTGTTTTGGGACTATACGGGTCGGCGCACCCTTCGGCCAGCACTACTGGCACCTCCATGGCGTCGGCAGTCCGCAGAATGGTCCCCACATTGCCCGGGTCCTGAATGCCGTCGAGAATCAGGCAGCTGCCGGTGAGATGCAGCAGCTCCGACTGGGGCAAAGCACAGAGGAATATGGCCCCCTGGGGCGTCTGCATCTGGGAAACGCTCTCCATAACGTCCATGGGTACCCGCACCACCCGTACCGTATCCGGTACCGGCGGCAGCGTTACATGCTCCGCGGCAACGATGGTTTTTACACCGGCATCCCAGCGCAGCGCCTCTTCCAACAGCTTCGTACCGTCTCCGGCGTATTCCCCACACTGCTGCCGGTAGCTGCGGGAAGTCAGCAGTTTTTTCACATGCCGCAGCAGGGGGTTCTGACGGCTGGTGATCCGCTCTTCCCTCATCGCTTTTGCAGCTTGGCCAGCTGCTCATTGGTGCCCATAGCCACCAGCACAGTGCCGGGCTCCATATGGGCGTCGGCGCTGGGCATGACCTGGAGCTTGCCGTTGACTTTGACGGCCAGAACGTTGATGCCGTATTTGGCCCGGACGTTGAGCTCCCGGATGGATTTTCCCACCCAGCTCTCCGGCACGGCCACATCGGCGATGCCGTAGGTGTCGGACAGCTCGATAAAGTCCAGAATATTGGAGCAGGACAGGTTCTGTGCCAGTTTGGCCGCCATTTCCCGTTCGGGAATCACAACCCGGTCGGCGCCCACCTTTTCCAGCGCCCGCTTGTACGCTTCATTGCTGGCCTTGCAGATGACCGCCGGAACGCCCAGCTCCTTCAAGGTCAGTGTAATGAGAATGCTGGCGGCCAAATCCTCGCCGATGGCCACAATGGCGCACTCGAAATTCCGCACGCCCAGGGCCCGCAGCACCGCTTCGTCCCGGGCGTCGCCCACGGCGGCGTGGGTCACCCGGTCGGAAATCTGCTGAATGTTTTCCTCTTTGGCATCAATGGCCAGGACCTCATTGCCCAGCTCATAGAGCCGCGTGGCCACGGAGGTGCCGAACCGGCCCAGGCCGATGACAATATACGTTTTCATATGGTCTCTCCTATCCAATGAGCACTTTCGTCTCCGCGAAATGGTATCGTTCCTGCACCTGGCTGCTCATCAGGAAGCCCAGGCTGATGGTGGTAATGCCCACCCGTCCGAAGAACATAAATATAATGAGCACAATCTTGGGACCCACGTCCAGCAGGGGTGTAATTCCCGTGGTCAATCCCACAGTACCCAGGGCCGACGCCGTCTCATAGAAACACTGGGTAAAGGTGAATCCGCTGCAAGCGCTGAGATAGACGGCCCCGCCGAATGCCAGCGCCACCATCAGCAGCATCACCGTCATGGCCTGCCGGATCTGTTCCTGGGAAATGGTCCGGTGGAACACCGTCACCCGGGAACGGCCCCGGGCAGCGCTGAGGGTCGACAGAATCAAAATACCGACTGTGACGGTCTTGATACCGCCTGCGGTGGAACCGGCGGAACCGCCGATGAGCATCAGCAGCGACGACACCGCCTGAGACGGCTCTGTCAGCCCGCCCTGGGAGATGGAGGCAAACCCCGCCGTCCGGCAGGTCACCGACTGGAAGAAACAGGCCAGAATTTTTTCCCATACCGTATACGTTCCGATGGTTTCCGGGTTGTTCCATTCCAGCAGCGCAAACATCGCCGCACCGCCCACAATGAGCGTACCGCTGATGACCAGCACCAGCCGGGTGTGCACAGCCAGCTGGCGGCCCCGCTGGTGGAACCGGGACAGATCGGCCCAGACGTAAAAGCCCAGACCGCCGGCCACAATCAGTGTCATAATCACCAGATTGACCACCGGATCATGGACGAACAGGGACACGCTGCTGTCGGGCTGCAAAACGCCGAAGATATCAAAGCCCGCGTTACAGAATGCCGATACGGCGTGGAAAATGCCGAATCGCAGCGCCTGCCACAATCCGTACTCTCCCAGGAACCGGATGGTCAGAATCAAGGCCCCGGCGCCTTCAAAGAAGATGGTCCAAATCAGAACCGTGCGCACCAGATGCACGACGCCGTCCACATTGTTGAGACTGAAGCCCTGGGCCATAATCAATCGCTGCTGCAAACCGATTTTCCGGTGCAGCAGGAAGAAGAAGACGGAAATCACCGTCATAAAACCCAGGCCGCCAATCTGAATCAGGCACAAAATCACAATCTGGCCAAAGCCTGTCCACTGGGTATAGGTGTCCACCAGTACCAGGCCCGTCACACAGGTGGCGGATGTGGCGGTGAACCACGCTGTCAAAAATCCGCAGCTCTCGCCGCTGCGGGAAGAGATGGGCAGCATCAACAGCAGCGTACCCAACAGAATCACGGCAAAAAAGGACAGGACAATATACTGCTCTGTCCGAATTTTATACGATTTTTTCCCGCGACTCATGAGAAAATGCAGTATTTTTTCCCTCAAAACACGACCTCCAAGCGCTTGTTTCAGGCTTACTGTCACCCTTCATCATGTGCATATGCATTTATAACATACGCCCATTCCCGTGACAAGTCAATAAAATTTCGTAGGGAACGGGAAAATTTTGTGGATTCGTCTGGAAAAAACGCCGCCGCACCGGATAGCCGATGCGGCGGCGTTGGGGCTCTGAACATTCGTTGTTATGGTTCTGTACCACTGTTATCCTGCACAAGAATGCCACTGTCCAGCAGTTCCGTGAGAATGCCGGGGCAGTAATAATATCGCGGCTTCTCCGGTCCCAGCCAGTGCATACTCTGAATGTAGTCCTGGTACAGCGTAACCGCCCGCTGCTCTTCTCCACTCCGGTACCACAATGTGATAAATGGATCTTGCAGTCCCAGTTCAAAGTCATACAAAAGCTGATTGACACGGTATGCCTCATGCTGCAGCAGATAGTTCCAAAGGGCCGTTTCATTGGTAACACGGTAAGGAATTCTGTCCATGCCGGAATCCGTCAGGGTATAGGCTTCCTCCACTGTGATGGTATCTGCAGCAGCGCCATCCAGCAGCAGCGTGGAACACCGCTCCGGCAAATAGCCGATGGTGATACTGCCCATGGTAGTCAGCAGCAGCGTAAACGCCACCGCTGTCACCACCAAGCCGCTGGTCCGCTTGCCGGGGTTCATTACTTGCCGCAGCCGGTAGCGCAAAGCCCCGGCCGTGGCCGACAGACAGGTGGTGAAGCCCCGCTGGTCTCCGGCGGTCCGCAGCAGCAGTTCCGCATAGGGACGGCGGCGATCCCCATCCATGGAATTCAACACCGTTTCGTCACAGCTCAATTCCAGGTCGTCGGCGCTGCGCCGCCGGGCCAGCCACATAAGCGGATTCCACCAGCCCAAAGCCGTGCAGAACAGCAGATAAAATTTCGCTTCACTGTCTCCCCTGCCGATATGGACCATTTCGTGGCGGAAAATCAGCTGCAATTCCTCCATGGTGTATGGGCGCTCCGGTAAAACAATGCGGGTACTGCGTGAAAACAGGCCGATGGTCATAGGCGTCTGCACTGCGGACGACCGTACCAGCCGGTAACGCTTTTTTCGCTGCCCCGCATGGTCCCGCTCCCGTTCCAACAGGTTCAGAATATCCGGCTCCGTCACCGGTTGGGCCTGGGAAAGCACCGCATGGCGGAATCGCAAATGGGTACCAATCCCCCACAGCATGACCGCCGCAAAACCCGCAAACCAGACGATTCCCAATCTCACAAACCACCGCCCCGGCAGCTTTAAAACCACGCGGGGCATTCCGATGTGAAAGGCACCATCGAAACAGAGATGCAAATAATTTGGCAGCATCCACAGAATGGCGCAGACCGATGGCCGCAGGCGGCGGCGCAGCAGGGGCAGAAGCGCCATCAGGCACGCCGTATACAAACTCAGTTGGAGCAAAATCGTAAAGCTGATGGCAAGCAGATTTTCCGCCATGCCCCGCAGCCCAAACATGCACCAGAACAGCAGCGCCCAAACTCCCATCATGGCCGGCAGCAGGCTCACCGGGAGAAACGGTGTATAGCGCAGCTTTTCAGGTTGTATTTCCGGGTCGCTTTCCCGCTCACCATGTAAATACAGGCCCCAGGCCAATGCTGCTGTCATAATCAGGGCAACCACAGTCCGCAGGATGGTTGGAAAGCTCATAGCTGCCCCCTTTCCAGCAGGTCCCGCAGCTGCCGCAGCTCCTCCTCTTCCAGGCCGCTGTCGCACAGCGCCGACGCAAAGGCGGAAAGGCTCCCACCGCACACTTTATCGATGAACCGGCGGCTCTGACTGGCCAGATAGTCATGCCGCGTCACCAGCGGCGTATACAGGCTCCGTCTCCCCTCCTTTTTTACAGAGAGAAACTTCTTTTCCACCAGCCGGGTCAAGAGTGTCAGCAGCGTCGTCACCGCCATGGGATGGGACTGGTCCACAATCGCCTCGATATCGCTGCGTCCCACCGGCGGTTCACAGGCCCACACCGCCTGCATGACCTCCAATTCCGCGTCCGGCAAACGGCGAATGGTTTCTTTCATGGTCTCACCTGCTTTCTACAGTTGTAGTATATTATAATACTACAACTGTAGAAGCTACTTGTCAAGGGTTCGTATGGGTCCCTTCCTCAATGGACCGTTGAAACAGCATCCAGGTACATAAAAAATAGCTGAGCAGCAACAGCAGCAGGATTCCTCCCGTTGCGCCGATTTGTGCTGTCAATGTACCGAATCCGATATAAGCTGAGATTTCCGCAGAAACCGTCTTCATAAAATAAAGGATGACCGCCGTAGTGGCCAAGATGGTGGTTCCAACGGGAAGCCCGAACCAAACGCCCAGCTGCTGCAACACCAAGACCCCGATACGCCGTTCCTCCACACCCAGTTTGCGGAGCACGGAAAAGCGGTAACGATACTGTCCGGCATCCAACAGCTGCTGCAATGACAGAACTGTAAGGCAAATGACCATCAGAACAACCGCCCCATACAGCATCGCCGCTTGCAGCACAAACATACTCGCCTTTGTATCGCTGAGTTGCAGGGTACGCAGCCGAATGGCATACTCCACACCGGTATCGGACGGGTTGGGATACGCCGCCGCAAACGATTTTTCCAATGCGCTGGCATGCTCATAGGACATGGGCTCGGCTGTGATAAGGTAGCGGTTCCGCATGACCGGCAGCAGGGTTTTACAGACCGCGTCCGGGAAGATATAGAGCACATTCGTATAGGAATTATATACCGTTTCTCCAATGGTCTCCGTATGGGCCGGTACTTCCGCCAAAGATAACGGCCCGGCGTCTGTTATTAAACTGGTGTGCATCTCCAAGAAGTGGTTCCGCTCTTCCTCTGTGGC
Organism: uncultured Oscillospiraceae bacterium; assembly: GCA_944385365.1. Taxonomy (GTDB): domain Bacteria; phylum Bacillota; class Clostridia; order Oscillospirales; family Oscillospiraceae; genus Avoscillospira_A. The sequence goes on from CALWWW010000002.1 coordinate 196,323, forward strand.
GATGGACTGCCACTGTGTTGTAAACTCATGATCTGCCAAGGCAATCGGCGGATAGCCCAGCATTTCCCGGATGGTATTATAGTCACTCAAGGAGATGGCCACAATGGGAAAATCCGATTTATACCGGCTGTGAAAGTCTGTTTTCTCGGGCAGATACAGGCTGAACGTGCAATCATAATCAATTTCAATATTGTGTGATGCAAGGTATTCTGTAACCATAGCATAGTTGTCCTTGGGCAGGTTTTTCTCTTCGGATACATCATTGTAGCGTGTGAAAATCTGCACATCATACAGAGCCCGAACATCCAGATATCCGGACGCCCATCCTACTAAAATGGGGGCCGCGAGGAACAGAACCATAGCAAGCACCAGAGTTGCACTGGTCAACGCCATGGTTTTACTGGTTGTATGCAATTTGGAAAGAATTTGACCAAAGAAAAACAGTCTTTCCCCTTTGTATCGGTGTTTAGGGTTACTTTCTTTCCACCACATCAGAAGGCTGCTGATCAGGTAAATCAACGCACAAAGGAAGAACAGCAGGTCGATTACAAGAAAAAGCATATACTGATTGACAACGCCCGCTCCCAGGGTCAACTTATATGGCCCCATCAATGCCGGTACGCTGGCCGCCGCGATGGCGTCAAGCACAGAGCAAAGCAGCAGCCCCCAAAGGAGTTTGGAACCGTCTTTCCTGTGTCTTCTCAGCAGCCAAATAAGAGTGCCTAACAAAACCTGACAAATATAGAGTTATGAGGTAAAATACTAGTGGGGGTGACGGATATGCCCAG
>CALWWW010000003.1 GCA_944385365.1 uncultured Oscillospiraceae bacterium
AGGGCGCGAATGTAGTTCAGGCAGTCCACCGTATTTCTGGCGAAGCGGGAGATGGATTTGGTCAGGACAATGTCGATCTTCTTTTGCTTGCACATCCGGATCATCTTCAGGAATTCAGGGCGCTTGCGGGCTGAAGTACCTGTGATGCCCTCGTCAGCAAAGATTCCAGCCATGGTCCAGTCACGGTTGGTCATGATCTTGTCGGTGTAGTAATTCTGCTGGGCTTCATAGCTGGTGAGCTGTTCCTCATCGTCGGTGGAAACACGGCAGTAGGCTGCCACTCGGAGCTGTCGCTTAATAGTTTGCTGGGCTGCAGCCTCCGGCTTGGCGGGGATGGTAATGACTTTAGGCGGGCTTTCTCTCATACTGTTTCACTTCTTCCTATTATTTGATGATTTTTTAATCGAATATCTATGGTTCCATCTTTGTAGCACAGGATAGCGGAGACGGAACTTTGCAGCAGTTCATCATCCAGCTCAGCCATAAGCTCATGCCTGGAGAACAGCCTGCGGAGTCGGATGGTTTCATACTGGTTTGGATCTATGGCACTGTATTGTGCTGCGGCGATGGCCAGAATGAGATTCTGAGCTGCATCCTCATCGATTGGCTGTTGCTCCATCACGGCATCCAGTTCCTTTTGTAACATCTGCTCGGGGGTATATGGCAGATGTTCCGGTGTTGGTAGAGTGATGTGTTCCGGTGATGCAATCAGACCGTTGAGTAGGTTGCGAACCTGCTGTTCCATCTGCTCTGTGGCGGTATGGCCGCTCAGCCGGCGCAGGAGCTTTTGTGTTTCCGTTTTTTGTGTGGGAGCCTGTTTTGCGCTTCGCTTTTCGAGGACTCTGCTCAGTGTTTTCTGGTCGATGATGGCCGGATAATCACTCTCCCCGGTGTAGCGACGATCTTCTAAAATTCGGGCGACCATGTTTTTATTCCATAACTTTCCCTCATCATAGGGAATCGGCTGCTCCCTCAGCTGGGCTACCAATATGTTGAAGGAGGCACCGGATAGGTACTGTTGGAAGATATACTCCACCAGTTTTGCTTCTTGGGCGTGGAGAACAATTTCCCCCATTTTCACTTGGTAACCAAAGGGCTGCTTTCGAATGCCCATTACCGCACCGTCCTCTCTATGATCTCGAGCAGCTCCAATCCGTTTTTCAGGCGGAAGCGGAGCTGTTCGCTGCTGTCTACGATGATTCTGTCAATGAGTTCACCGAACAGCTCCGCATCGAAGTCATTAAGGAAGTCCGGCCCTGCATCCAGTATTTCCATCAGTTCCCGCGTTTGGGCGATGGTGCTATCGCCATCGGCGACCAGCAGGCGTTCCTTTTTCAGCTTTGCGGTACGGAGCTGTTCGGTCAGCTCGTTGTTTTGGGATATAAAAAAGTCAGGATCAATGAGTCCTTGCTCTTTCAGCGCGGCCAGCATTTGATTCTGACTTGTTAATTCAGATATTTGTTTGTTGAGTTCAATGACATCCAGACTCCATAGCATTCGACGGTTGCGGATTGCCTGGAGTAAGTTGAGCATTTGGGTGAGGATAGCTTCACCGTGTATCTTGAGATTGTAATGCAGTCGAAGGAATGCCCTGCGAATTTCTGCATCAGGCACTTGCGTAACAGGGCAGCTCTGGATGTCCTCATTGTGCTTCCTGCAGCTCCAAAAAACTTTCCCATGGCTGACTTTCTTTCGAAAGGATGTTCCGCACTGACCACAGAATACTTTTTGATCGAAGGGGGATCTATTTTCGGGGCATACTTCTCGTTTTGCGCGTTGCCCAAGGAGCATCTGAACTGCGTCAAATTCTTCTTTCGTGATAATTGCTGGGTGTGTTGCCTCGGCATAATACATTTCCTTTTCACCACGGTTTCGCACCATCACGGGAGGAAACGCATCTGATGTCTCCTTTCGAGTTTGGGATGTAAGCAAAGCATACTGGGGTGCTGCCGAAATAGCCATTCACAGAAACCAACGAAAAACCGCCCCTGCATCCGGGCAAGATGGATAGGCTGTCCGGTGGTGCAGCAAATGCGTCAAGAAAGCCCTCCCATCTGCTGATCCGGTTCCCGTGCTTCCTCAAGATCACCCATCATCAGCTCCTCCAGTCCCAGGCTGCCGTGATAGGCCAGGTAGCCCAGGTCGGTAAATACGCCGTTCTCCTGTGCCATGTGCTGCCGTCCATACTTTTCATAGTCGTAGAACTCCTCCAGATCGGGATCATATGCAAAGCGCCCTGATTCCCGGATCTGATATTTTCCGTACTCTTCCGGGGTTTGTACACCGGGAGCAAACGAAAACAGCCCCAGCTGATCCACAAGAAGGCAAATCTGGCCGGCACTCTCCGGCGCAGTCGCATGAATTACCGCGCCCAACTTTCTGCGGTTGAATTCAGAGAGACGGCTTACAGCAAGCGTCAGTTCATTGAGATCGAAAATGTCCTCGTTCGGGAGATCCAGTACCGCATGAACCTCCGCCGGAAAAGCGTTTTCTTCAATCTGAATGCGTACATCGTTCCAGTCCATGATACCGGAGCGGCGGGCCGCCCGTTCGATCTGGCATCTGGAAGCTGGCAGGCAAAGCCAGGTGATATTTGTGGTATCTTCCGGCTCCTGTCTGGAGCTCAGTCCAACCAGAATCGAATCCGCTTCATAGTGATACGCGGGAAACTGTTTACCGTCATAGAGCGGTTCCAGCTTCATGCCGTTGTCATAGACAACGCCATAACGTGTAACAGTCCCTTCCCCGCCCTCGATCAAGAGAAGCGCTGTTTCCTCACCATCCAGATTTTTCAGTTCCTCGATGTCGGCACATCCGCCATGCGTATTGAGGTAGTGACTTCGGCCGACAGCCTCCAGATTACAAAAATCCTGAATCACGGTTACCTGCTGGCAGCAGAATGTCAGATTGATCAGGTCTTTCATACTGGTCAGTTCCAGCTTGTCTGCCATGGCATGAAATTGCAGAAATTCTTCATGGTCGAAACTATCCAGCCGCTTGGCCAAATAGTCCAGTTCATCCAGGTTGATCCGGGTGTGGAGCAGCCGGTCCAGAACAGGCCACTTGCTTTGGAGCTCGTCCACATAACAATCGGATGCGGAAACGTCTCCAATCTCCAGTGCTTCCAGCAGCGCAACGCAGTGGTCATACTGTTCTCTTGGAATGGGAAACGGGATTGTCGCCACACCGTACTCGGGGTGGCCCGGATTACTCAGAATTGCTTCTATCATGTGTTTCCATACCATCCTTTCCAAGGTGAAATAAAAAAAGCGCCGGAGTTTTATTTCTAAAAACTCCGGCGCCGGGTGGATTACATAGTCAGCTCCTGGCTGTATGAATTTGTCGTGTTCTGCCTCTGCTCTCCGAGCTGATTGACAATGTCAGGCATTCTGCTCTCGATCTGATCCTGAACGCTTCTGATACACAACTCCTGTTCCCTGGTCAGATCATACCCGTTATCCAAGGTATCCGCACAGCACCGGTAGATTTCCGTAAGCTGCTGGTGGTCGAACAACTGCCGCCCGTCGATTAGGCCGGACCGCACGGCAAAGTCCTGCTTTGCCCCCTCATAATTCTCCTGATAGTAGTGCCCGTTGTTCAAGCCCGTGTGATCGCAGCTCCAGTCCCAGGTGACGAATACAACGCCATTCCCGGTCGGATGTCCGGCCAATACGGTTCCATTGAACTCGGCCAGTGTCCGGTAGTCCCCGGTCAGGCTCTGCGCTTTCAGCTGAGGCGCCTGCTCCATTCGCTGCAGATATTCCATTACTGTGCCAGCGAGCTTTGAGACCCGTTTGCAAGCCTGCTCACGTTCAGCGGTGGCAGTGTCCTCCTGGGCATAGCGGACGCCGGCACCCTCAGTGACCCGGCAGAGCGGTGCGCCATCCCATTCCACCGGGAGCAGGCCACCCTGCTCTGGCAGCACGGAAAATCCTTCCCGTCGGAGTGCAATGCCAAGCTCCTCAAAATACTGTTCTCTATTCATATTGCTTTCCTCCTATGTTTGGTGCCCTTTTTGATTTGTCTGAAAGCAAAAAAGGCGCCAATCTGTTGGTTCGTTACGACCAACAAATTGACGCCTAAAACATTGTGTATTCTATTGGTAAAAAATAGCGCCCTTTTTGAAAATTGCTGCTTCAAAAAGGGCGCTGGATACTCTGTTTTTCGCCAATCACCAGCAAATTGGGGGTTCGGGTCCCGCCAGTCGCTTTAAAAAGGTGGTTGGCATCTATGGAACAACTTAAAAAAATACGAACCGAAAAAAGCCCGGAAACGGTTGATGCCACTGGCTTTTCGCCAGTGGCATCTATACCGTTTTGCAATTATGGCATCGATGGAGTGACCTGAACACAATCGAAAACGGAATTCGCAGGAACGAACGCCATCTGCATGGGCAGACGGTGTCCGTTCCTGCACCTTTTTTCCGGAAAAAGGTATTTTTCGCCGTGCCGGAATTTAATGCTTCTGTATTTCCAGTAATGCAATAGGGTAAAGAAAAGAAAGGAATTTTTGGGGAATCATACAAAGATTTTTCGACCAATTCTATGCTTTTTCTGTACGATTCATCCAAAACAGCCGCGGACCAGGGAAAAGCGAAACGGTGCGCCGTGTACCGGCGCGGTATAGTCAAATGATTTCCGTGCAAAAAAACCATATAATTTTTTCAGTTTTTCCAGATGGGATTTGCGTTTTTGTCTCTGGTCTGGTATAATTTGAAAGAAACACAAAGCGCGTTACATTGCTTCCCCGGCGGAGGGAAGCAATTCCTGTCATACAGGAAAAGAGAAGGGGTGATACCGTGAGACGAATCAAACAAATTCTGGGGCTTGTCCTGATTGCGTGCGTATGCATTTCCAGCACCGTGGCGGTACAGGCCAGACGGGGACAGAAGACTGTGGTTCGTGTGGGATTCCCCATCCAATATGGTATCTCCTATCTGGATGAGAACGGCAATTACGCCGGATATATGGTAGACTATCTGGAGCAGCTGAGCCTGTATACCAACTGGGACTATGAATACGTCATGGTGGACGGGGACCTGAATACCCAGATTCTGACCCTCATGGAAATGCTGATGAACGGCGAGATCGACATGATGGGCACCATGAACCGCAGCCCCCAGCTGGAAGAGATGTTCCTGTATCCCAGCTACAGCTATGGCACCACCTATACGGCGCTGACGGTCCGGGAGGATTCCGCGTGGGTGGAAGACGATTACTCCAACTGGAATGGTATGAAAATCGCCACCTCCCGGGAGCAGACCCAGCGTATGGACCAGTTGGAGCAGTATGCCCAGCTCAACGACTTTACCTATGAGACAGTGGAATACGATACCATTGCGGAGGCGCTGGAGGGCGTGTGCAAGGGCGAAGCCGACGCTACGCTGCAAGTGGATATTGCGATCATGGACAACTTCCGCAGCATCGCCCGGTTCTCTCCCACGCCGTACTATTTCGCGCTGTACCAGGAGAATTACCAGCTGCTGCAAACGCTCAATACAGCGTTGTATAACATGAATCGCGCCTATCCCCATCTGCAAACGGAGCTGTACGACGAGTATTTTTATTCCTATGACCGCTTTATGCTGTCGGAGGATGACAAACGGCACATTGCGGACCTGGGCACATTGAAGGTGGCGTTCTGCGACGGCAACGCGCCGCTCCAATACGTCAAAAACGGGGAAGTGGGCGGCATGGCCGCCATGTTCTTTGAGAACTTTGCGGACGCCACAGGGCTGCAATATGAACCGGTGATCGTGGATTCGTGCGCCCATGGCATCGAATTGATTGAGGCCGGAGAAGTGGATATCATCGCCTGTGCGGCCAGCACCTCCAGTTATATCGCCGTGGACGGTATTCAGTTCTCTCTGTCGTATTTCAGCGGCAGCAGTCTGCTGGTTTCCTCGCCTACGGCTACGGACCCGGCGGACTACGACACCCAGCGGTTCTATACCAATACGCAGCGGGTCCTCAACAGTCTGCGTAAGAACGAGATGGGATATGCGCGTCTGGACGCCTATTCTGTCAACTATTATCTGCAGAAAAAGGTTCTGTATGATGAACTGAACGTGGATTGGTCCAGCAGCAAAAATGTCTCCTACTGTGTGGGCATCACCAGTCAGGTCCCCAGTGAATTGCTGACGATTTTCAACCACTATATCAGCACCATTACCGATGTGGAAAGTCAGAGCATGTTCTACCGTGCCATGTCGGAGAAGGTGGAATATACCCCTGCCGAGTGGCTGTACGTGTATAAGGTCTATCTGATTGGAGCCGTTGTGGTGCTGGGGCTGGCGGTATGTCTCTATCTGCTCTACCGCAACGGCAAGAAGGCGCAGCACGAAATGGCGCTGACCCAGCAGCAGCTGGAACAGCTGTCCCGTTATGATGCGCTCACCGGCGCGTACAATGGCGGAGAATTCCGCAGCTTGTTGGGTTTGGCCTGTAAACAGAAGATTCCAATGGTGCTGGTGGCACTGAATCTGCGGAACTTTAAATACATCAACGAGACGTATGGCTTGACCACGGCGGACAAGTTCCTATGCGGGATCAAGCGCTGTCTGGACAGCATCCAGCAGCCCGGCGAGTTTTTCTGCCGGCAATCGGCGGATGTATTCTACCTTGCGCTGCGGGAGACAGAGCCGGAGCAGGCCATGGCTCGGATTGAGACGCTGCGAGACCGGATTCAGCAGACGGCAACCACGCTGTTGGGCCAATATCCCGTTTCCATTTACTGCGGTATTGTCCAAACGGCGACGGCGCCGGAGCCGTTCTCCGCTTCGGCTAAACATAACTACATGATGGCTGCCCTGGCCCAGGCCAAGAAGAGCAAGAAAGAGAACGTATGCGTGTATGATCAGGAGCTCCATAAGATCGAGCAGGTCCGTCTCTATGCGGAAAGCAATATGCACCGCGCCCTGGAGCAGGAGGAGTTCAAGTTGTATTTGCAGCCGAAAATTGATCTCAGCACCGGTTTGCTCATTGGCGCTGAAGCATTGGTTCGCTGGCAGACCCACGACCGGGGAATGCTGTTCCCCGACCAGTTTATCCCCCTGTTTGAAGAAAACGGATTCTGCGTCCAGCTGGACCTCTATATGGTAGAGCAGGCCTGTAAGCAGCTGCGGCGCTGGATGGACGAGGGCATGGCCCCCACCAATATCTCCGTCAATCAGACACGCCTGCTGTTTGCCAGTGAGGGTTATGTGAAAAAGCTCCTGGCCATCACGGAAAAATACGATGTTTCGCCGCAATATATCACGCTGGAGATTCTGGAAAGCCTGGTTCTGGACCATGTGGACCACATCAACGCCTGTATTGAAGAGCTGCGTGCAGCTGGGTTCCGGATTTCCATGGACGATTTCGGCAGCGGTTACTCCTCACTGAATACCCTGGGACGGCTGAAAATCGATGAATTGAAGCTGGACCGGCTGTTCCTTATGGGAGCGGCCAAGGATACAGATGGCAGCCAGCGCAAGATTATGGCCTGTATTCTGGAGCTGGCCAAACAGCTGCATATCAGCACTGTGGCAGAGGGTGTAGAGACCCAGGAAAACGAACAGATGATGGTACAGCTCTGCTGCAATTACGGCCAGGGCTACTACTACAGCCGTCCGCTGACCATAGAGGATTTTGAGCGGGACTTCCTGGCGCCCTATTCCCGCCATGTCCAGGCCGGTGTCCGCTGAGTTTGCGGTCTGACTGTGCGCAGTGTGATTCCAAAAGAATATCCAATCAACGCCCCCGGTACGGAATCTGTACCGGGGGTGTTGCCGTGTGTAGGAACGCTGCTGTAAAAAACTATGCGTTATCACAGAAAATTCAAAGAAACTTTTGTGGAATCCATGCGGTTGACATTTTGCAGAAGGAGGAGTATGGTTATAGCAACGTAATGCATACGTATTCACACCTGGATTTCAAAGGAGGATCTGCAAATGAAAATCGTAGTTCTGGACGGGTATACGGAGAACCCCGGCGATCTCAGTTGGGGTGCGCTGGAAGCCCTGGGAGAATTGACCGTGTATGACCGTACCTCTCTGACCGACGAGGCGGAAATCATTGAACGCATTGGCGATGCCGAGGCGGTCTATACCAACAAGACGCCCATTACCCGGCGGGTGATCGACGCATGCCCCAAGATGGGCTTTATTGGCGTTCTGGCGACGGGATACAACGTGGTAGACTACGTCTATGCCAGAGAAAAGAACCTCCCCGTGTGCAATATTCCCACCTATGGCACGGCGGCGGTGGGACAGTTTGCCATTGCCATGCTGCTGGAAATCTGCCACCATGTGGCCCACCATTCCGACGCGGTGCACCAGGGCCGCTGGGAATCCAATGCCGACTGGTGCTTCTGGGACTATCCCCTCATTGAGCTGGCTGACAAGACCATGGGTATCATCGGATTTGGCCGGATCGGCCAGCAGACAGGCCGTATTGCCAAGGCCATGGGTATGCAGATTCTGGCCTATGACAGCTTCGAGAACGACAGCGGCCGGGCCATCGGTACATATGTGGACCTGGACACGCTGCTTTCCCAATCGGATGTCATCGCTCTCCATTGCCCGCTGTTCCCGGAAACCCAGGGCATCATTAACCGGGAGACCATTGCCAAAATGAAGGATGGGGTCATTCTTCTCAATAACAGCCGTGGCCCGCTGATTGTGGAGCAGGATTTGGCCGACGCACTCAACAGCGGCAAGGTTTATGCTGCTGGTCTGGACGTGGTATCCACAGAGCCCATCCGCGGAGATAACCCGCTGCTTCAGGCCAAAAACTGCATCATTACGCCCCATATTTCCTGGGCTCCCAAGGAGAGTCGCCAGCGGATTATGGATTGCGCTGTTTCCAATTTGCAGGCCTATCAAAACGGCGCACCGGTCAACGTGGTGAACTGAGCCTATGAAAAAAGTCATCGTCATTTCCGATTCCTTTAAAGGCTCTCTCAGCAGCAGCGCCATTGCCCGGACGGCCACGGAAGTCATACACGCCTTTTATCCGCAGTGTCAGGTAATCGGACTGCCGGTGGCCGATGGCGGTGAGGGGACCGTGGACTGCTTTCTGGAAGCCGTAGGCGGAGAACGGATTGCGGTTTCCGTCACCGGCCCCTGGGGGGAACCGGTGGAAGCATGTTATGGGCGAATTGGCGATACCGCGGTGGTGGAAATGGCCGCGGCTGCTGGGCTGCCCATGGTAGGGAACCGGCTGGACCCCTCGAAAACCACCACCTACGGCGTCGGCCAGCTGCTGCATCATGCGGTGGAGCATGGGGCCACGCATTTGATTCTGGGGCTGGGAGGCAGCGCCACCAACGACGGCGGCTGCGGTGCGGCTGCCGCTATGGGCGTGGTGTTCCGCGACAAAAACGGGCAATCCTTTGTGCCCGTAGGGGAGACCTTGGGAAAAATTGCATCCATTGACTGTACCGCGGCACGTGCGCTGCTGGAAGGCGTCATGGTAGAGGTGATGTGCGATATCGACAATCCTTTGTGCGGTCCCCAGGGCGCAGCGGCCATCTTTGGCCCCCAAAAGGGGGCAGATGCTCCTATGATTCAACAGCTGGACCGCAATCTGGGACACTTGGCCCGGTGTATCGAAACGGATTTGGGCATTGCAGTATCGCAATTGCCCGGTGCCGGAGCTGCTGGCGGCTTTGGCGCTGGAGCAGCTGCCTTTTTTGATGCCAAATTACGGCCAGGCATTGAAGTGGTTCTGGACCTGGTTCGCTTTGAGGAACAGCTGGACGGCTGCGATCTCGTATTGACCGGCGAAGGCCGCATGGATGGGCAAAGCCTGGGTGGTAAAGTGCCCATCGGCGTATCTCGCCGCGCCAAGAAAAAGCAGGTGCCGGTGGTAGCCATCGTCGGTGTGACCGGCCCGGGCGTGGAACCAGTCTATGACGAAGGGATCACAGCTGTCTTTTCGACCAATCGGCAGGCGCTGCCCTTTGCGGCGGTCCGGGAGCGGGGAGAGGACGACTACCGACGGGCTTTGACCGATCTCATGCGGTATACTAAGGCCATTTCAGGATAACACACCGCAGGTATGCACGGGACAAACTGCAGTATGCACACGGAGCATGAACTGCAAATGCATGGTGTCCAACGCAATTTGGACAGAATAGACAAAATACAGCGTCAAATTACAGCAAAATGGCGATTGACAAACGGATGGATGCTTAGTATGATAGGGCCATAAGAAATGCATACGAATGCACGAGATGGAGGGAGACACATGGCTGGCAGCAAGAAATCTGCGGAGAGTACCGGCAATCGCCCGGCCACTTCCTCCGATGTGGCCCGACTGGCTAATGTATCCCAGTCCACGGTCTCCCGGGTGTTCAGCGATACCTGCAAGCTGTCCGATGAAACCCGGAAACGGGTTTTGGAGGCGGCCAAGCAGCTGGGCTATCGGCCCAACAAGATCGCCCGAAGCCTCGTGTCCAACCGCACCAATATCATCGGCATCATTGTGATGAACAACGAGAGCCCCTTCTACGCAACGCTGACCAATTTGATGATCACCGCTTGCAGGAAGTTCGGCTTCTGTTCCATGGTCATCCGCCAGACGCCGGGGGAGCAGGGCATCGATGCGGTGACCCGCGCCCTGGATTATCGGGTGGACGGCATTGTGGTGACCGCCATTGAGGACTCTGAAAGCGCCAGTGAAATCTGCCGCCAGTCCAGCGTGCCCCTGGTGCTGCTGAACCGCTATATCGCCGGGGCCGGTGTGGATTCCGTTTGCTGTGACAATCTGGAAGCAGGCAGTCTGGCAGCCCAATACCTGCTGGACAAGGGCCATCGCTCCATCGCCTGTCTCATGGGTGATGCGGCGGCTTCCACCACGCGGGACCGTCTCGCGGGACTCCGGTCCAAGGCGGAGGAGCGAAACGTCTCCATCGATTGGGTGGAGTACGGCAGCTATTCCTATGAAAGCGGCCGGGAGATGTGCCGGAAACTGCTGGCCGACGGCAAGCGGCCCGACGCCATCTTCTGTTCCGGTGATATCATCGCCTTTGGAGCCATGGACGTGCTGCGCTATGAGCTGGGGCTACGGGTTCCGGAGGATATCTCCGTCATGGGCTTTGACGACACGGCAGAGACGGCCTGGGCGTCTTACAATTTGACCACCATGCGGCAGCCCTATGAGGAATTGGTGGAAACAGCCTGTCAACTGCTGGTCCGACGGATTGAAGGCAAAGGCAGCGGTGTGGTCCGTTCGCTCCATGCCTGCCGGTTGGTGGAGCGCGGCTCGGTTCAATCATTGCAGCCGGAATAACCGGCAGTATCAAACGAAAAAAGAATCCCCTCCCGCTGGGAGGGGTGTTCAAAGCAACAAAATGACTACGTATGCATAAAGGAGCAAAATTTCTCCGGTCCCCGGAACGGGACATTATTTTTTTACGGTTTGTGCATACGAATGCATTATAAAAATGAGCGGAACAGGGAGGAGTTACTTATGAAAGCGTTGGTAATGCGGGGGCCGGGGCAGTTCGGCATAGAGGAGGTCCCCAAGCCCGTCTGCGGCGACCGGGAGGTGCTGGTCCAGGTCAAGGCCGTGGCCATCTGCGGTTCCGACCCGGTGCTGCTGGCCGGCGGCAGCCTCAGCGACGGGCTGCCGGGAAGCCTGCCCCATATTGCGGGCCATGAGGGCGCTGGCATCATCGTCCAGTGCGGCAAGGATGTGAAAGGCTTTGCCGTCGGCGACAGGGTAGCGGTGGAATCCCATCTGGGCTGCGGCTACTGCGAAAACTGTCAGGCCGGACGGTACAATCTGTGCCGCAACTTCGGCGATGTATCCGCCGGTCATAAGCAGCACGGCCTGGAACCCAATTCCATCTCCATGATTCCGCTGTTTGAAACTACCGACGCCATTGTCCACGGCGCGGAGCTGCTGGGACTGTGCCGCCGCATCGACGGCGTCCAGTTCGGCGCAGAGGATTTGACCAAGGAGATGGAAATTCCCCGGACCCTGGGCGGCGAGGAAATCCGGTATGCCCGGGAACAGCTGATCTTTGCGGCCCGTGCCAACGGCGTGGATTCTCTGGATACGCCCTTTACAGACGTAAAGAATCTGGAAGCATTGGAACGGGATGTGGCCCAGGCCAAGGCCATGGGCTTCACAGGCAAGACGTGCATCCACCCCAGCCACATCGAGGCCATCCACCGGGCATTTACGCCCACGGAGGAAGAGGTGCGGCGGGCCCAGGGCATTGTGGCGGCCATGGAAGCCGCCGTGGCCGAGGGCAAGGGCGCTTGTATGTATGAAAATAAAATGGTGGACGCCCCCGTGGCGGAGCGGGCCAGAAAAATCGTGGAAAAGGCAGCCCGGATTCAGGCGGCTGTCGGTTCCCAACCGGCATAAATAAAGGAGCGAGAACAATGGAATACACCAACGAGCAGGTACAGTATATCGACGGTCTCGTGCAGAGAGCCAGAGCCGCCATGGCACAGATTGAGGACTTGACCCAGGAGGATGTGCGCCGTATTGCCAAGGCTGTGGCCAAGCTGTCCTATGAGCGGGCCGAGGTCTGGTCCAACGCCCTGTTTACAGAAAACGGCGGCAGCGGTCGTCTGGAAAGCAAAATTGCCCAGCTGACCTCCCGGCCACTGGGTCTGGCCGCCCAGGTGGACGGCGTCAAGACTGTGGGCGTCATTGAAGAGGACCCCGACGGCTATCTGGTGAAGATTGCTAAGCCTCTGGGCGTCATTGCGTCCCTGGTTCCCATGACCGTCCCCACGGGTCTCGTGGCCTGTCAGACCATTTTCGGCCTGATGTCCAAGAACGCCATGATTTTCTCCCCCCATCCCCGCACCAAGCAGGTGACCAACTTCGTGGTTAACGACCTGCGGGAGCTGCTGGACCGCATGGGCTATCCCAAGGACCTGCTGCAGTGCATTGAAAAGCCCTCCCTGGCCATGACCGATCTGGTCATGGAAAAGGCTGACTTTGTCATCGCCACCGGCGGTGCGGCCATGGTCAAGGCCGCCTATTCCTCCGGCACGCCTGCCTTCGGCGTCGGTGCGGGCAACTCCTGCTCCTTTGTGGACGATACTGCCGATCTGGCCAAGACCGCCGAGGGCATCCGTATGGCCGAGATGAACGACTGGGGTTCCGGCTGCTCCACGGAAAACTCCGTCATGATCCACGAGGCTGTCTACGATCAGATGATCGAGTGCCTCAAGAAGGAAGGCGGCTACCTCTGCAATGCCGAGGAGAAGGAAAAGCTCATCAATACCATTTGGAAGAACGGAAAGCTCAATGTGGAAGCCATCATCCATACGCCTCAGCAGATTGCCAAGCTGGCCGGTTTCCCCGTGCCCGACGACTGCACCTTCCTCATGGCCGAGGAGTCTGTCTGCGACCATGAGCACATGATGGTGGAGGAGAAGCTGTCTCCTGTTATCGCCGTGTGGAAGGTCAAGGATGTGGATGATGCCATCGATCTGGTCAACCGTATCCACGCCATTTCCGGCGCGGGCCACTCCTGCTCCATCCACAGCACCAATTTTGCACTGATGATCCTTTTGGTTATGGTGCAGGTGATTCTGCGGTTCCTCTTTGAAAACGGTTTTTCCTGGGGCGAGGAAGTGGCCAGAATCCTTTTTGTGTGGATGGCCTTTTCCAGCTTCGGCTACCTGACCCGCAATGGCCGCCATGTTCGTGTGGGCTTTTTCACCGGTAAGCTGCCGGAATCGGCACAAAAGGTGGTCCTGGTGCTGTGTGACGTGCTGTTTCTGGTGTTCTCCGTGGTGGGGCTCCGGTCCAGCTGGTCTCTGTGCATGGACGCCATCCGGTTTGGCGATGAACTGACTGCTATCCCCTGGAATTACAGCGTACTCTATTTTGCGGGCGTCCTGGGATTCCTGATGATGGCAATTCGGAATGTGCAGGTGCTGGTGTGGCGGCTGCGCAACCGGAAAGAATCCATGGCACGGTTTGAGAATTATGACGGCGTCTATTATCGCAATGCAAAAATCTGCTTTGCACCCAAGGAGCTGGATACATTGGAACAGCTGGAACGGGTGGCGGAAGAAAAACTGGAGATGGGGGATTGAAATATGGTATCAGCCGTTTTGTTTAGTTCATTGGTCGTGTTTCTGGTGCTCTCGCTGCCCATCGGCATCAGCATCGGTATGGCGGCCCTGTCCACCATCGGCCTGTGTGCGCCCATCAGCAATGAGACCTTTGTCCAGTCCATGATGCAGGGTCTTAACTCTTTTCCCTTGATGGCCGTGCCGCTGTTCACCTTTGCCGGTGAGGTCATGGGCAAGGGCGGCATCTCCGCCCGGCTGATCAATGCCGCCAAGGTGGTGTCCGGCCGCTGTACCGGCGGACTGGGCATTGTGACCATCATTACATCCCTGTTTTTCGCAGCCATCGCCGGTACCGGTTCGGCGGCTGTGGCGGCCATCGGCATCATTATGATTCCCACCATGGTCCGCCATGGATATGACAAGGGCTATGCCAGCGCATTGGTGGCCACCGCTGGTACCGTCGGCGTCATCATCCCGCCCAGTGTGTGCATGGTGGTCTACGCCGTGGCTGCCGGTGCTTCCATCAACGGCCTGTTTATGGCCGGTGTGGTGCCGGGTCTGGTCATCGGCCTGGGATTGATTCTCTATGCGTACTTCTCTTCCAGAAAAAATGGTTACCGGGGCGATGAAAAACGGTACACCGGTCGGGAAATCCTGAAGATTTTTCTGGATGCTGTGCCCGGCCTGCTGATTCCGGTCATCATTCTGGGCGGAATCTACGGCGGACATTTCACCCCCACTGAAGCCGCCGCGGTGGCCGGTGTCTACGGTGTGTTTGTCGGTGTTCTGGTCTATAAGGAAATCAAATGGTCGGACCTGTTCCATATCATGTATCGTTCGGTGCTGCTGTGCGCGCCGGTGCTCATCATCATCGGCCTGTCTACGGGCTTTGGCCGTATTCTCACCATTGCCCAGATTCCCAGTCAGATCGCGGAAGCCATCCTGAGCCTGACCTCCAGCAAGTATTTGGTGCTGCTGCTCATCAATGTGCTGCTGCTGATTGTCGGTACCTTTATGGAGACCAACGCCGCCATCATCATCCTGACGCCTATCCTGCTGCCCATTGTCACGGCCATGGGTGTGAACCCCATCCACTTCGGCGTTATCGTGGTTATGAATCTGTCCATCGGCTTTATCACGCCGCCCCTGGGCGCCAACCTCTTTATGGCCTGCCAGGTGGGCTCCATCTCCTTTGACAATCTGGTAAAGAAAATTTGGCCATGGATTGTCGTTATGATTGTGCTGCTCTTACTGGTAACGTATGTGGAGGGAATCTCCATGGCGCTGCCGCGGGCCTTGGGACTGGTTTCATAGCCCTGAACCGTATGAGCCTTCCAATTCCATACATATAACAGGCGCCGGGCCTCGGGTTCCTCCGATTTGTCGGATGGACCGGGGCCCGGCGTCTGCTTGCGGATCAGGAAAGATAAGAATCGACAGAGGGCATGACACCGGTAATGTGTCACGCCCTCTGTATCATGCGCTACTATATAATAATATGACTTATGGTGTTACAGTCCTTTGGGGGTGCTGTTTTCATAGGTGACATACTGGAAACGGACGCCGTCTTCCTCGAAAACCTCAGATTGCTTCACGACATGCCAGTTGGGCAGCTGGTCCAGATTGGGGAAGAACCGGTCGGCGGTCGGAGTGGCAAAGGTTTTCGTCACCTCCGCTGTCCGGCAGTAGGGGAGGAGCAGTTCGTATATCGATGCGCCGCCGATCACCCACAGATTTTCCTGGGGAATTGCCCGGCAGCGGTCCAACAGGCTGTCCAGATCATGGCATACCACCGCGCCGGGAATGTCCAGCGCGGCGTTGGTGCTCAGCACCAGATTGTCCCGATTTTTCAGGGGCTTGCCACCGGGAAAGGTGGCCAGGGTTTTGCGGCCCAAAATCACCGTCTGGCCGGTGGTCAGCTGGCGAAACTGCTTCAAATCGGCGGAAATGCTGACCAACAGCTCATTTTCCAGTCCGATGCCCCAGTTTTCCGTGACGTTGACAATACAATTCATACAGACACCTCAAATGGCAACGGGGATTTTCTCTGAGAAGGGAGAATACTGATACCCCTCCAGAGAGAAGCTGTCCACGGTGAAGTCATAGAAATTATCGATGCTCGGGTCCATGACGAACTTGGGCGCCGGGAAGCTCTCATTTTGCAACATCTTTTCCACCATGGGCACATGGCGGTCGTAGATATGGCAGTCGGCAATGACATGGACCAGCTCGCCCACCTGCAAGCCCGACACCTGGGCCATCATATGGGTCAGCACAGCGTACTGGACCACATTCCAGTTGTTGGCCGCCAGCATATCCTGAGACCGCTGGTTCAAAATGGCGTTGAGGGTGTTGCCCGACACGTTGAACGTCATGGAATAGGCACAGGGATACAGACCCATTTCGTGCAAATCCTCAAAATTGTAGATATTGGTCAAAATCCGGCGGCTGTGGGGATTGTGCTTCAAATCGTACAGAACCCGGTCCACCTGATCGAACATACCTTCTTTATATTGGTGCTTCACGCCCAGCTGATAGCCGTAGGCTTTGCCGATGGTGCCGTTTTCGTCGGTCCAGGAATCCCATACATGGCTGTTGAGCTCTGAAACCCGGTTGGATTTCTTCTGCCAAATCCACAGCAATTCGTCGATGCAGGATTTAAAAGCCGTCCGCCGCAGCGTCATAATGGGGAATTCCTCCGCCAGATTGTAGCGGTTCACCACGCCGAAGGCTTTGACTGTGTGGGCCGGTGTGCCGTCTTCCCAGTGGGGGCGCACGTCGTAGTCCGTGTCCCACACACCGTGGTCCAGAATTTGCCGGCAGGTCTGTCTGTAAAGTTCGTCTGCTTTGCTCATGCGTTACCTCCATGGTTGTTTTGGCTTAGTATACCACAGATTGTGGCGTTGGTCTATCTTGCAAGAAATTCAAACAACTGCTATAATACAATAGATTTTAGATAAAGGAAGTTAGCTATGGAAGAACAGATGCAGACGTTTCAGGATCTCGGCCTGTCCGACGAGATTCTGCAGGCTCTGGAGAAGCGGGGATATGGATATCCCACCAAAATCCAGGCCGAAGCCATCCCGCCCCTGCTGACGTGGAAGGATGTGATCGCAAAAGCACCTACGGGCACCGGCAAAACCTTTGCCTTCGGCATTCCTCTCATTGAGCATATCGACGCGGAGAGCGACGATCTCCAGGGATTGATTCTGGCCCCCACCCGGGAGCTGGCCCTGCAAATCGGCGACGAACTGCGGAGCCTGCTGACCTATTATAAGAACATCCGCGTGGCGGTGGTCTACGGCGGGCAGAAGATCGACACCCAGATTAAGGCCCTCAAGAAGAACCCCCAAATCGTGGTGGCCACGCCGGGACGGCTTATGGACCACTACCGTCACCGCAATCTGCGGCTGGACAAAATCCACACGGTGATTCTGGACGAAGCGGACCGAATGCTGGATATGGGCTTTTTCAAGGATGTCACCGGTATTCTCGACAAGATCAAAAACAAGAAGCACATGGGCCTGTTTTCGGCCACCATCTCCCAGGAGGTCATGACCGTCAGCTGGATGTACCAGCGGGACGAGGTGGAAATCACCGTCCGCCCCGACGCGGAGAACAAGCCTGATATTGACCAGTACGCCATTACCTGTTCGCCCCTGGCCAAGACGGAGCTGACGCTGCGGCTGCTGCGGACTGTGGCCTGTGAACGGGCAATTATCTTCTGCAACACCAAGGCCATGTGTCAGCGTTTGTCCGATGATTTGAAGCGGGCCGGCGTCAGCGCGGAGTGTATCCACGGCGACATCCGCCAGCAGCAGAGAGAAAAGAACATGCAGGCATTCCGGGACGGCAAGGTAGCCGTGCTGATTGCCACCGATGTGGCCTCCCGCGGCATCGATGTGGACGACGTGGACTGCGTCATTAACTTCGACGTTCCCGAGGAGAACGAATATTATATCCACCGCATTGGCCGTACCGGCCGTGCCAAACGCAAGGGCATGGCCTGGTCCATTTTGGGTACTTTCCCGGAGCAGGCCAAGCTGGAGGAAATCGCAAAATATTCCCATTTCAACATTCAGAATATGAAATTCGATGACGAGGGCAATCTGGTCACCTATGAGGTGAAAAAGCCCCCGGTCCGGAAGCGGTATCGCTGATGACGGCGGCGGAGCGGGGACTGGTGCTGCTGTGCTGCGCCCTGGGCGATCAACAGGCAAGCCCCTTGACCATGGCGCAGTTTCGGGAACTGAGCAGCCGGATGCAGATGGCGGACCGGCAGGGCGCACCCGACGATCCGGTGGACGAAGCGCTCCTGGAACAGCTGGGTTACAGCGGTGAAATGGCCCAGCGCATTGTCTACCTGCTGAGCCGGGAAACATTGCTGGAGACGTATTTGAAAGAGGCGCTGGAAGCTGGCTGCTGCCCGGTAACCCGTATCAGCCCGTCCTATCCTCGTGCGCTCATTCAAAAACGGGGCGCGTCCCGTCCGCCAGTGTTTTTCTGCGCCGGGAATGAACGGCTGCTGCAAGGCCCATTCCTCAGTGTGGCCGGTGCCAGAAAAGCCGGGGAAGCGGCCCTGGAATTTGCCGGGCAGCTGGGGGAATTGGCGGCCCGTACCGGTCGGATTCTTGTCACCGGCGGCGCTGACGGCGTCGACTGGGCGGCGGCAGATGCCTGCCTGCGGGCCGGCGGCAGTACCGTGGCCATGATTCCCGACGCCTTGCTCAACCGGGCCCATCTGGCCGGGGAGCGCCATTTGCTGTGCAGCGAGGGCGGTTATGATCTGCCCTTTACCACGCCCCGTGCCATGATGCGCAACAGTTATATCCACCAGATGGGGGAACAGACCGTGGTGGTCCAGGCTGCCCTTGGCAAGGGCGGAACCTGGCACGGCGCTGTGGAAAATCTGCGCCGCCGGTGGTCTCCCCTCTATGTATTCGACGACGGCTCCAATGCGGCCCAGGCCCTGGTGCAGCAGGGCGCCGTCCCCATCCGTGATGTTATGGCGCTGGACCATGACGCATAAATCTGTACCATTCTGAAACTCATAACGGAGGTAGTGTCCATGTGTGGAATCGTTGGATATGTGGGTAAGGAACAGGCGGCCCCCATTCTGCTGGACGGCCTGCAAAAGCTGGAATACCGGGGCTACGACTCTGCCGGTGTCTGTATCGGCAACGGGAACCAGCTCCAGGTGGTCAAGGCCAAGGGGCGTCTGGCCCATCTGGCCGAGCTGACCGACGGCGGCAAGTCCCTGCATGGTACGGTGGGCATCGGCCACACCCGCTGGGCCACCCACGGTGCGCCGTCTGATGAAAACAGCCACCCCCACGCCGCCGACCAGGGCAAAATTGTGGTGGTCCATAACGGCATCATCGAAAACTACCAGAAGCTCAAGGAGATGCTCCAGGCCAACGGCAAGCGGTTCCACTCCGAAACCGATACGGAGGTGGTGGCCAATCTGGTGGAATACTTCTATGACCAGGGCTTCGACTTCAAAATGTCGGTCCGCAAGGCCGTGGAGCGCATCGAGGGCAGCTACGCTTTGGGCATCCTCTGCCGCGACTATCCCGGTACCATCATCGCCGTCAAAAAGGATTCCCCGCTGATTTTCGGCTTTGGCGACGGCTGCAACTACATTGCCTCCGATGTGCCCGCCATCCTCAAATATACCCGCGATGTGGCCTACCTCAACGACGGCGACATGGTGATTTTCACCGACCACGACGCCCTGTTCTTTGACGGGGCAGGCGACCCGGTCACCAAGACGCCGGAACATATCACCTGGGATACGGAGGCCGCCGAAAAGGGCGGTTATGAGCACTTCATGCTCAAGGAAATCCACGAGCAGCCCAAGGCCATCCGCGATACTTTGTCGCCCCGGATGAAGGACGGGAAAATCGTCCTGGATGACATCACCCTGTCGGCGGACTATCTGCGCAATCTGCGCCGCGTCTATGCGGTAGCCTGTGGTTCGGCCTATTATGTGGGCGTGCAGAGTAAGTATATCATTGAAAAGCTGTGCCAGGTTCCGGTGGAACCGGTGCTGGCTTCGGAGTTCCGCTACTCCGACCCGGTGCTGGGGGCGGACACCCTGGTGCTGATTATCAGCCAGTCCGGCGAGACCGCCGATACCCTGGCGGCTCTGCGGCTGGCAAAGGAGAAGGGGGCCCGGACGCTGGCCATTGTCAACGTGGTAGGCAGCTCCATTGCCAAGCTGGCCGACGATGTCATCTACACCTGGGCCGGTCCGGAGATTGCCGTGGCTACAACAAAAGCCTATTCCACCCAGCTGGCCGTGGTGGACCTGCTGGCCCTCTACATGGCCCAATGCCTGGGAACTGTCGAACCCCAGCGGTTTGACTACTTGTACGGCGAGCTGCAAAGCCTGCCGGAGAAGGTGGAGCAGGTTTTGGAGGATTCTGTCATTGAGAAAATCCAGTATTACGCCTCCCGCTACTTCAACAACCGGGACGTGTTCTATATTGGCCGGAACCTGGACAGCGCCACTTGCCTGGAAGGCAGCCTGAAGCTCAAGGAGATTGCCTACCTCCACTCGGAGGCCTATGCCGCCGGTGAGCTGAAGCACGGCCCCATCTCTCTGATTGAGGACGGTACCCTGGTGGTGGCCATCGCCACCAATCGGGCCCTCTTTGACAAGACCATGTCCAATGTCAAGGAAGTCAAGGCCCGTGGAGCTGAGGTCCTGGGTCTGACGGTGCCCTCCTGTGAGGAGGAGATTCATAAGACCGTGGACAGCGTGGTGCTCATTCCCGAGACCGACACCCTGTTCCAGCCCAACCTGTCCATTGTGCCCCTCCAGTGCTTTGCCTACTATGTGGCGCTGATGCGGGGCTGCGATGTGGATAAGCCGAGAAATCTGGCCAAATCCGTCACAG
Source organism: uncultured Oscillospiraceae bacterium (assembly GCA_944385365.1). GTDB lineage: Bacteria > Bacillota > Clostridia > Oscillospirales > Oscillospiraceae > Avoscillospira_A. The sequence goes on from CALWWW010000003.1 coordinate 20,935, forward strand.
TGGAATAACCAACAACTGCCCATGGACCCCCTGGGGCCCATGGGCAGAATTATAAAATTTGATACGTATGAAGTTTTTGTACATCATTTGTTTTTGTATAGAAAAAATACCAATGATGAAATACAGAATTGGAGGCATCCTATGTTTGAAGGATTCCGACCGGAGACCATCGATTTTTTGTGGGGCATCCGGTTCAACAATGAAAAATCCTGGTTTGAAGCGCATAAACAGGAATATCTCGACTATTTATACAATCCCATGAAGGAATTGGCGGCGGCGGTGTACGAGCCCTTGCGGGCGGAACCGGGTCTGGCGCTCCATGTCTCGCGGATTTACCGGGACGCCCGCTATGCCCATGGACGGCCCTACAAGGACAGCCTGTGGTTCAGCATTCGCCACGACAGCGAAGCCTATTGGGCGGAAAAACCGTGCCTGTATTTTGACATGAATCCCGAGGGATACGGTTTTGGCTTCGGCGTTATCTATCCCAAGGCCGAAGCCATGAACCGGTTCCGCCAGGCGGCAGCGGAGCGGCCCGAGGCGTTTTTGCAGCTGGTGGCGGAGACGGAAGCTGCCACGGGCTTTTCCGTTTCCGGCGATTGCTATGTACGGAAAAAGCCCTGTGACGATCCCCGGATTGCGTCGGTGTACCAGTGGAAAAACCTGCTCTGTCATGGACGATATCCCGTGGACGAAGCACTGTACCAGCCGTCCCTGGCTCAGCGGGTACAGGAGGCATTCCAGGGCTTGCTGCCGCTGTACCGGTACTGCATGACGATTTTTTAAAAGAACATGCGCCGCCGGAGCTGTCCGGCGGCGCACAACAGACGGGGATTACCGGTCGTCATGGCGGGGGGATTCTTTGACGACATCGATTGCTTCACAGACGGCGGCCACAACGTCGGCCTTGTACTGCAATGCATAGTTGCTGATTTTTGCCAGCATTTGCCCCTTGCGGGTGGCCACATAGCGGGGCGGCACATGATTGAGGGCGTAGGCGACCACGTCAGATGTGCAGGCGTCGCAGGTACAGCAGCCCCGAACCTTCATCATCGTGATGGCGTTTTGTACCACAACATCCTCCATAAGGTTTTTGTATTCCAATGCCATGACAAGACCCTCCCGGTTTCAATTTCCTGAGTCCATTATACCGATATTCGACGAAAAAAACAATTCCTAAGTTTTCACAAGGAAAAGTCTCGCCGGATTGGGTGAAATCAACGGGTGTGGAACGTCCCTTCCCGGGTCATATTAGACAGGGCGGAGCAAATTCAAGTAGGGAAGGGGAACTGGGAATGAAACGATGTAAGATCCGTGTGATCATGGCGGCGGTGATGGCGTTGCTGCTGGCCACAGCGGCGGCGGCCATGCCCCAGACGCTGGTAGCCGTGGGGCGGACGGTGGGCATCCGGCTGGAGACCGACGGCATTCTGGTGGCGGAACTGGAACCGGGCGGACCGGCGGAACAGGCGGGATTACGGTCCGGTGATGTCATTGAGACCGTCAACGGTACCGAGATCACCAGCTGCGAGCAGTTTCAGAGTATGCTCCAGAGCTGTGACGGCGGCCCGCTGGACTTGGCCATTGAACGAAACGGCAAAGACGCCGCGGTGACGGTGGCGCCGACCCGCAGCGCGGGCGGCTGTCACCTGGGCGTGTCTGTGCGGGATTCCATGGCCGGTATCGGTACGGTGACTTATTACGACCCGACCACCGGCGCATACGGCGCCTTGGGCCACGGCGTCAACGATTTGCAGTCCCTGGTGCTGCTGCCGGTGGAGTCCGGCGAGATTCTGCCGTCCAGCGTGGTGGAGGTCCGGAAGGGCGTCCGGGGGACGCCGGGCCTGCTGAAAGGCGCCTTTGATACGTCTACAACACTAGGCACTGTGGAGCGCAATACAGACCACGGCATTTTTGGACAGTGCAGCGGCCAGCTGGGCGGGATGCCGCTGCCGGTAGCCACTGCCCGGGAGATACAGACCGGAAAGGCCACGATTTTGTCCAATGTTCAGAATACCAATGTGGTGGAGTACGCGGTGGAAATCACCCGTCTGGACCCCACCGACCGGTCCGGCCGCAATCTGGTGCTGACCATCACCGATGAACGGCTGCTGCAAACCACCGGCGGCATTGTCCAGGGCATGAGCGGTTCGCCCATTGTCCAGAACGGGAAACTGATTGGGGCGGTCACCCATGTTCTGATCGATGATCCATCCCGTGGATATGGAATTTTCATTGAAAACATGCTTGCAGCGTGGGATACCCAGCAATAAAGAACCGGAAGCGGACAGGGCGGCTGAAAGCTGCCCTGTCCGTTGCTTCAATCGTATTACGCCGACCTATTCCATGCACATACGGATGGAAAGGTCAGAAAAATATGATATAATGAATACAGCCGAATCCGCACCATGAAATGGAGGGGACTGCTGTGGAAAGACTCAAATCCTTGAACAGATATCAAAAAGGTGTTTTATTGGTGACAGTTGCCATGATGCTGGTGTTTACGGTGCTCTATTTCGTAACCACATCCCGCATGGGCGTGCGGTACATGGATGCCATACTTACACCCAGCCAAAACAATGGCACCACTCTTTATTCTGGAACCATCCAAGGGGAAACGGCCTGCTTTACGGTATCAGAAGACAAGACCGTGGAGTTTCAATACGGCGATCAACGCTACGGCCCTTATACAGCCAGGGAAGACCCAACTGCCAAACCCAAAGCGTCAGAGGTGGCGCGAGGGACGGTAGGTATGGAGGTGTACTGCGGCACGGAACGCATGTTCCGTGGTGGCGTGGCGCGGAGTGGAGAGCAGTATTTCCTGTATAACGAGGATGGAAGCATTGCAAATCTCAATTTTTATGTGACGACCAACGGCGGAACGGTACGGGATGAACATGGAAATATAGCAGACCCTGTGGAACCGTCCGTATCCACCATTTTAAAACTGATGGATGGCCCCACACTGATCCATAAAGGCGAGTGGGGAATGTGGCTCTGCGGCATGATGGTCTGTATTTTTACAGTGATCTACGTATTGTATGCGGATGAGATTTTTCGATTGCGGCTGGCTTTTCAAATCCGCGATGTGGACGAGGTGGAACCATCCGAATGGGAGATTGCGGGCCGGTATATTGCATGGACTGTGGTGCCGATCATGGCGTTGGTGTGCTTTATCGTGGGACTGCAAATGATACCATAATGCCTGACTGGTTCCGTCGAGCACTCAGGCAGCCCGGTACATAGGCGGAGGGAACGGCCACAAGCGATTCAGGAGAGAACAAAATGGATAAACGAACAAAGGTGAAACTGATTACAACCGTTATTTGCTTGATTGTCAGTGTATTCGCTTTATATGCCTTTCTTTTTGTTGCAGACGTTTCCAGGGGCTGGCGGATTGTGCTAATCATCATTGCAATCTTCTGGATACTTTCTGGACTGTCCAATTTGATGGAATACTGCGGAAAGAAAAAATAGATTACTGTTTATTATGAAGATCGCCCACACCATTTTGGCGTGGGCGATTTGTTTATCGATGTACGTTTTCCCGAATCCGGCAGCCGACGTTTCGGTACTTAACCGGCGACGCGGGATTTCATCTGCCGCTTCTTCTGATACATATTCTGGTCCGCCTCGTTGAGCATCAGCTCAATGGGCGCACAGTAGCCGGTGGCGTAGCCAATGGCAAGGGACAGGGGGAAAGGCCGCGTCAGATTCTTTCGGTTGATGGCCAATTCCAGACTGGAGAGGGAAGCGAGGACATCCGCTTCGCTGATATGTTCCAGCAGCACCACAAACTCGTCGCCGCCCATGCGGTAGCAGTCGCCCAACGGCTCGAAAATGTCGAGAACACATTCCGCCGCATCGCTGATCAGTTCGTCACCGGCGATGTGGCCCATGGTGTCGTTGGCTTCTTTCAGATTGTTGACATCCATCATGAGACAGGTGCAGGAGCCTTCCAGCATGGAGGAGTGTTCCATCCGGTGTTCAAACGCTGTACGGCTTTGCAGTTTAGTCATCATATCGGTGTTGGCCAGTTTCTGATAGTATTGCAGCCGGGAGGATTTGATCATCTCCCGATACACATAGCACACGGCTACCGCCAGCAGGGAAGTCACAAACAGCAGCATACCGGTGCTGAGCCACAGAACGTACCAGTTTCTGTCCAACAGATAATAGTCATAGAAGCCCAGTGCACAGCAGCAGCCCATCAGGCCAAAGCCAATGAGCATAATCCAAACTTCCTTGCGGAACTCGGAATTGCGACGAACCAGCAGAATCCAGAGGATGGAAGCCAGCGTGAGAATCATAAGGGCGTGGGTCATGAACAGTGTCTTGGAAAGCGTGGCCACATGCAGGGCTTGCAGAAGACCACTGATGGACAGATCGGCCAAATGGAGCCGTGCCAAAAACCGCAGATATTTGGAATCCTGATCCATGATACTGCGGAAAAACTGCACCAGGAAAAAGGGCAGGGCCATAAAGGAGTAGTTGGACAGCACATTCATGACGGCGATACGGCCGGTGAACATCTGGGCCACCGTGGTGTCGGACGCCACCCACAATCCCATGAGCAGCACCATGATACCAAGATACCGCAAGGTCCAGGGACGGGCGCGGTCCAGCACCAGCCGGGCAGTCAGAGACATCAACAGAATGCCCATGCCAAAGATAAAAAAGAGAAAGGCAAAGATCAAAGCCGGTGCGTTGGCATCCTGATAATAGAGAATCAGATCGTTATGGTCACCGGCCAGAACCGTCAGGCTGTTGGAGGGGCTGTAGACAAGCAGCGTCTTTCCGGCCAAATTCTCGCGGGGCAGGGGAACCCAGTGGACGGTACTGCCGTGGTCAAACGCGCCGGGCGTGTGGCTATAAACGGGCTGGCCGTCCAGTTCCACAGTGAATGCGGTCTGCCTGGCGGTGACAGCACAGACAGGGCGGGTCCAGGCACACTCCGGTATAATCTCCCGGTAGACGGTATAACCGTTTTCTTCCACAGGACCAACGGCGTCTACATGGACCAGCTGGCAGCGTTTCTCCATCCGGTAAACGGTCGGACGCTGCAATGCCTGAAAAAATACGGCGGTCAAAACACCAAAGACCAGCAGAACGAAAAACCACTGAAACAGTATGGAAAATCGGCGTGGGGTGGACATGGGACGCGGCTCCTATTCCCTCGCAATTCTCAAGAAAATTGCGGTAATCGATTAAATTATATTATAATAGAGCCGAAATCTCAAGAGGATATTTTCCAATCCTGTGAAAAACTCCCGGATACACCCCATGGCGTATCCGGGAGTTTGCCGTGTGTCAGAAGGTTTCCCGATGGACCTTGGACCAGTCCAGGGAGTCCAGGGAGCGGGGAGCCGGATGGGAGGCCGCCACACCCAGAGACAGCATGGCTTCCAGCCGGTAGCCCTCGGGGTAGTGCAGCAAACTGCGGATGTATTCCTCCGTGTCCCGACCGTCGGGGGCCGTGCGAAGCCGTCCCTGGACCCAGCAGCTGCCAAGCCCCAGGGCGTCGGCCATCAGGTGCATATTGGCCATGGCAATGGAACAGTCCTCAATCCACACGTCGCACTTGGCCTCGTCGGCAACCACCACAATGGCGCAGTCGGCCTTGGCCAGCATACCGGCCCCGGCGGTGCGGCAGCGAGACAGATGGGACAGCGTTTCCTTGTCCCGGACCACAATAAATTCCCAGGGACACAGGGAACGGCTGCTGGCCGAGATCAGACCCGCCCGAAGAATTTGCTGCAAAGCATCCTCCGGCACCGGTTCGCCGGTGTAGGAACGGACGCTGCGGCGATGCTGTAACAGGTTCAACAATTCCATGATATTACCTCCTGAGAAAATGGATGGTGGAAATGCGTGCGGATGGGCCGCACTTCTTCCAGCCGATTGCACCAAATCAAAATAACTACTCCAAATTAAAAAGTTTTACTCGATTTTTTCCGCAGAAAAGTTCTACCGATTTTCTGATTATCTTTGCAAATCTCCGCAAATGCTGGAAAGGCTTGTTATATCAAGCATTTCCGGCATTTTGCGTTTCGGAAGATACCCCGCATATCATGGCATTTCGGAGCCTCATTTGGCGTTGAAAAGTAGTAAAACCGTAGTAGAAACGGCGGTTTACTACTACGCCGCCAGCCTGTCCATCGCCGCCTTTGCGGAGGTGTAATCCGCATGAGCGTAATAGTTCAGCGTCATGGTGATATTGGAATGTCCCATGATGTACTGCAGGTCCTTGGGGTTCATCCCAGCGTGGGCGAGGCGGGTACAGAATGTATGGCGCATGGTATGGGGCGTGATGTTCGGCAGGGCTTCTTCTGGCTTGTGGTGCTTGTTGTACTTTCTGACAAGCCCCTGGAACATGCTCTCGTAACAGGACGCCGTTTTGGGAAGGCCGCTCTGGTTGAGGAACAGGAAGTTGGTGTAGCCTCCGATATTGACCGGGGCGGCCTTGCCTCTGTTCTTCACAGCACGCTTCAACGCCTGGTAGACCTTCTCGCTCATGGGGATATGCCGCGCACCCTTTTTGGTCTTGGGCTCGTCCACATAGTAGCCGAGCTCGCTGTCCTGCAGGAGCTGGTGGTCCACATAGATGCAGCGGTTTTCAAAATCCAGGTCCGTTGTCAGACCACACAGCTCGGAAACGCGGAGGCCGGTCCCCAGCAGAATGATGATCTCATCACAATACTTCCGGTAGACCGGGTCGCTGCCGGCGAAAGCCAGGAGGCGGTCCTCCTGCTCCTGGGTCAGCGCGGCTTTTTCCTCCGTGTCATCCTCCAGGACATCGGCTATGGCGAAGTTGAACGGGTTTTTGCGGATGCAGTCATCCTCAATCGCCGTGTAGAAGGCCGCCTTCAAAGACCGTTTCCAGTTGCTGATGGTCTTGTAGGCGTAGCCCTTCTCGCTCATCCTGATGGCCCATTCCTTGGCGTCCGACAGCTTCACGCTGTCAATGCTCCGGGACCCCAGGGGGTCCTCTTTCAGAACGGACATCAGGTATTCCCGGCCCTTCTCGGTGCTCCGCTTGACATTCTTCCGATGGCTGTTCTGCCGGGCGTAAAGCTGGCAGACCGTCATCTTCTTGCCGATGGTGTCGATCCCATCGTTAATGTCACGCAGGATCTCCTTCACCTTCTCACGGAGCGAAACATCGTCCCGCTTGCCCGTGGGGGTCTTGTCGGTGGGCACCAGTTTCCAGGCATACACGAATTGAGTTTTACCGCAGGCGTCCGTGTACTTGTAAGCGTGGGCTTTTTGCTTCTGGAGAGCATCGACCGTCTGCACGCCGCCATGGAACGGCTTCGGGTCCGGTGCGTATCGGGCATTGTCCTCAACGAGGATGTGTGCCGGAAATACGCCGCCGCCCGTATCCCGCAGATTGTCGCCTACAAGGAAACCTACGGTTACGCCTACCTGTCCAAACGGATCAAGACCGAGGGCCTGGAAGCCGTCACCGAGGATTTACAGCGAAACCCTCTGCCCCACGGAGGCCGCTGAGACCCTGCAATCTTACATACCAATCCAACATCAGAGATCAATATTTTAGGAGGTTTCCGCTATGAAAATGAGAGCATCTGTTATGACCGGTGTCGGAAAGCCCCTGGAGGTCCGCGAGGTTGAACTCCACGAGCCCAAGGCCAATGAGGTCCTAGTGAAAATCCGCGCCACGGCTGTCTGCCACAGTGACCTGAACGTTCTGGAGGACCCCACGACTCCCGTTCCCCAGGTTCTGGGCCATGAGGGCGCCGGTGAAGTCGTGGCCGTCGGCCCCAACGTCACCACTTGCAAGCCCGGCGACCATGTGGTGCTCAGCTGGGTGCCCTACTGCGGTACCTGCGCCTACTGCCGCGCCGGCAAGGTGAACCTCTGTGAGGCTGCCTTCGGCCCCATGTTCGGCGGCACCCTGATGGACGGCACCCCCCGCATGAGCATGGACGGCGGTCCCCTCTATCACTGCTCTCTGCTGTCCACCTTTGCGGAGTACACCGTCGTCCCCGAGATGAGCTGCGTCAAGGTGGCCGATGAGATGCCCTTTGCCCAGGCCTGTATGATCGGCTGCGGCGTTGCCACCGGTTACGGCGCTGCTGTCCGTGCCGCTCAGGTTACCCCCGGCTCCTCCGTGGCCATCTTCGGTATCGGCGGCGTTGGCGCCAACGCCATCCAGGGCGCCCGCATTGCCGGCGCTTCCAAGATCATCGCCTGCGACATCAAGGACGACAACCTGGAGCTGGCCAAGAAGTATGGCGCTACCCACACCGTCAACACCCTGACCGTGGCCGATGTGCCCGCCGCCATCAAGGAGATGACCGACGGCCTGGGCGTTGAGTACGCCATCGACTGCACCGGCAACACCAAGGTCGGCTCCATGGCATTCCAGTCTGGCCGCAAGGGTTCCACCACCGTCGTCATCGGCGCATATCCCGCCGACGGCACCCTGGCCCTGCCCTCCGGTTCCTTCCACCGCTACGGCAAGATCCTCAAGGGCAGCTTCTACGGCGACGTGAACCCCTTCAATGACTTCCCCGGAATCGCCCAGCTGTACCTGGACGGCAAGTACGATCTGGACAGCCTGATCATCGAGAAGATCGGCCTGGAGGACATCAACCGCGTGTTTGATATCTTCCACGATCCCAAGGGCAAGAACATGGGCCGCTACGTCATCGAGTTCGACTAATCTTGGATTGCGGCGGTGCGGGGCAGACCGGCGGCGGGTCTCGCCGGGCCTGCTTCGCCGGGGCCGCGCTGCGGCTGCTTGCCATACATCGAGTATGGCGGCGCATCCGCATCTTGCCCCGACAAACCATTCCGCGCCGAGTCCTCTTGCCGTTCTGTCCCTTACCGCCTTTTCGCTCCACTGAAAGAGCCTGCAAGGACAGGACGGACCGGATAGGGAAGTGCGGACCGTACCATAAAACGCATGGCCCCGGATTCCTGGGGAATCCGGGGCCATTGGAAAGTTTTACTCGATTTTTTCAAAAAATCGCAGGGGGTCTGGGGGACAGCGTCCCCCGGAGAAACGAGCCGTTGCCGGTTACAGCAAATCCGCACCGATTTCGGAACAGGCGGCACACAGCAGGGGAGCCACATCCTCCATATCCTGGTGGGTGAACCGGGTGTCGGGTCCGCCGATGCCCAAAAAGGCCACCAGCTGACCACCGGCGTAGATGGGCGCGGAAATACCGTTTTCGCCCATGCTCCATTCTCCCTCTACGGTGCCGTAGCCCCGCTGGGCGGTGAGCCGGACGGCTTCCCGCACAGCCTCCAGGTCCTCCACAGGCTGCATCGAAAAGCTCATGGGCTGCTGACGGAGCAGATGCTCCAACTCCCGGGGGGGGAGATCGGCCAGCAGCACCTTGCCGTTGGAGGTATTCCAGAGGGGCGTGATCTGATTGGTGTAATCCTTCAGCCGAATGCTGAGGGGGGAATCCATCTGGTAGACGACCAACGTACCGCCGGCATGGGGGACGCTGAGCAAAAGAGATTCCTGTGTGTGCTCCACCAGCCGTTCCATGGCGGGCTGGGCGCGGCGAATCAGGGCCGCGTACCGCCGCTGGGGCGCGGTACACAGCATGGTGGACCCATAGCCCAGATCATAGTCCTTGGTCTTGGGGTTGCGGCAAAGAAAATGGTACTTCTCCAGGGTGGAGAGAAGCCGCCAGACGGTGGTGCGGTTAAGTCCCGTCCGCTCACAGAGAACGGGCAGGGATACAGGACCGTCTTCCTCACCGATCATCTGCAATAAATACAGCGCGCGCTCCACAGATTGGGCGCCGGCGGCACAGCGTTTTTCGGCCTGGGCCGGGGGTGTTTGTGTCGATGGTGACAAAATGCCTACCTCCCATGCTCCAACAGCCCGGCGGCGTCGGAGCGATTTTTCCCTATCATATCATAGCTTTTGACAAAAGAAAAGCACTATGAGCAAAAAGTTCAATACATGAACAATCCCAATGACATAGCAAGAGGTGGATACCCATGCGAATCGAGCACGATTTCCTCGGCCAGATGGAGCTGGAGGATCAGGCGTATTACGGCATACAGACGGTGCGGGGCGTGCAGAACTCCAACGTCACCGGCCACACCTACGGTGAGGACGGCATGAAAGTGGTCCGGGCCATGGCCCGCATCAAAAAGGCGGCGGCTCTAGCCAATGAGCAGATCGGCGCCCTGGATGAAAAGCGGGCCTGGGCCATCGGCGTGGCAGCCGATGAGGTTCTGGCCGGAAAACTGGACGATCAGTTCCCGGTGGACATGGTCACCGGCGGCGGCGTCAGCATCCATATGAACCTCAACGAGGTTCTGGCCCACCGGGCTTCCATGCTGCTGGACGGCATGGAAGTGCATCCCAATACCCATGTGAACATGGGACAGTCCACCAATGATGTGCTGCCCTCGGCCATGCTGCTGACCACCCACAGTCTCATTCTGGAAGTGGTCAAGGCCGTGGATGTGCTGGCGGAAGCCGTGGCCGAACGGGCCGAGGCGTTCAAAGATGTGGTCAAGCTGGGCCGCACCTGTCTCCAGGATGCCATGCCCGTCACCGTGGGACAGGAGCTGACCGGCTGGCACAGCTTCCTGCTGCGGCACCGGCAGCTGCTGCTGTATCGGGCAGACGAATGTCTGGAGCTGCCCCTGGGCGGCACGGCTGTGGGCACCGGCGTCGGCGCCATGCCCGGCTATGTGGAAGCGGTGTACCCGCACCTGAAAACGCTGACCGGCTACAACGTCAAGCCCGCTGCCAACTTCTTCGACGCCATGCAGTTTGCCGACGAGTATGTGCACGTTTCGGCCACGCTGAAATCTCTGGCCGCCGGTGTGTCCAAGATGGCTTCGGACTTGCGTATCCTGTCTTCCGGTCCCCGCGGCGGCTTCGGAGAGCTGCGGCTGCCGGCGGTGCTGCCCGGTTCCTCCATCATGCCCGGCAAGATGAATCCCATTCTGCCGGAGCTGATGATCGAGATTTATCTGCTGGTCCACGGCAACGACGCGTCTGTGACCATGGCCGCAGAGCGGGGAGAGCTGGACCTCAATGTGTGGGAAGCTGTCATCACCAAGTGCATTCTGGAGTCCTGCCGGCTTCTGACCCGCGGCCTGCCCCGGTTCGCCCGGGACTGCATCGCGGGCCTGGAGGTCAACGAGGCCCATTGCCACCGTCAGGCATCGACTTCCGCCGCCATTGCCATGGTCATTTCCGCCGTCTTTGGATATGAGACCGGCTCGGCGGTGGCCCGCAAGGCATTGGAAGAGAACAAGACGGTGGCGGAGGTGGCCGTGGAACAGGGACTCATGGATGCCGATACTGCCCGGCAACTTCTGGACCCGTCCCTTATGACCCACGGCGATTCGATGGCAGACGCCATCGCAAAACTGCGCAAAGCAGTGAAGCAATAACCCCTGTATCCCAACCGGCTGACGGGCCGGATGATGAGAGAGGAGAGTTTATTTGTGAAAAAGAAAACCCAACTGCGGCCAGCGGTGCTGCTGGTTCCGTCCGCGATTTTTATTGTGGTCATCATTTTGTCCCTGGTGATCGGTCAGCCCTTTACCGACACGCTGACCAAGGGCTTTGAGGTCCTGCAATACAACCTGGGCTGGGTGGTCAGCCTGACCATGTTGTTGTTTGTGGCCTTCGTTGCCGTGGTCATCTTCCACCCCATCGGCAAGATCAAGCTGGGCGGCCCCAACGCCAAGCCCAAAATGTCCTATTGGCAGTGGTTCGTCGTTTCCCTCTGCGCCGGCATCGGCACTGGCGTCGTGTTCTGGGGCGCCGTTGAGCCTCTGGTCTTCACCTTTGAGCCCGCTCCCAGCCTGCATTTGGAGCCGGGCAGCAATGAGGCCGTCATCTGGGCCATGCGTACCACCTCATGCACTGGACCCTGACCCCCTACGCCATTTATGTGGCCTTCGGTCTGGTTCTGGCCTATGTCATCCATAATATGCGCAAGCCCTACAACGTCTCTTCCGGCCTGATTCCGGTTGTGGGTGAGAAGCTGGCCAAGGGCAAGCTGGGCACCTTCGTCGATATGCTGACCTGCTTCGCCCTCATCGGCGGCGTCGCCGGTTCCCTGGGCTACGGCATCCTGCAGCTGTCCACCGGTATGGATTTGGTCTTCGGCATTGAGCCCACCAAGTTCGTCTACTTCATCGTGGCTGTGGCCATCTTCGCGGCCTACACCTCCACCGCCATCAGCGGCCTGAACCGCGATATCATGTGGCTGGGCGACAAGAACGCCTGGTTCTATGTGATTCTGCTGTTGTTCCTCCTGATCTGCGGCCCCGCTTCCTACATCTTTAACCTGCTGACCCAGTCTTTGGGCTCCTTCTTCAACAACTTCGTCGAGTCCATGACCTTCACCGCTCCGTTCCCCGACAGTGAGCTGTGGCCCCAGTGGTGGGACCAGTACTGGTGGGTTGACTGGCTCAGCTACGGTCCTCTGATGGGTCTGTTCTTCGTCCGCCTGGGCTATGGCCGTACCCTCCGCGAGTTCGTGGTCGTCAACTGGCTCATGCCCTGCCTGTTCGGCTTCATCTGGTTTGCCATCTTCGGCGGCACCGTCCTGTATCAGCAGTTCTACGGCGGCGTGGACTACTACTCCATCTACCTGGAAAAGGGCATGGAGGCCATGACGCTGGAAGCCTTCAACAGTGTGCCCTTCGCACCGGTCATTAAGGCACTTATGCTGTTGATTATCGCTGTGTCTTTTATCACCCTGGCTAACTCCATGATTTCCACCATCGCTTCCATGAGCATCAAGAACAGCTCCGAGAACGAGGAAGCTCCCTTCGGCCTGAAGCTGTTCTGGGGCATCATCATCGCTGCTGCCGCCCTGGTGTTCACCCTGGCTGGTGGTATCGACGGCGTCAAGATGGTCAAGACCTTCGCCGGTTTCCCCATTGTGTTCCTGGGCATCGTTATGATTGTAGGCTTTATTGTCTATATGGCCAAGCGTCCCAGAGACGCGGCGGGCAACTTTGAATATGAAGAAGCCATCGCCAACGCGCCCGACAACGGCGAACCCTGTGCGCCTCCGTCTCCCACCATGGAGAAGCTGAAGGCTTGGATTCATAGCAAGAAGAAATAACATCCCGTATAAAAGGCACTGCTTCGGCAGCGCCTCTTATACATTATAATATAGTAAGCCCGCCTCCGGCCGCAGCCGGGGGCGGGTTCTTTACTGGGCTTGTTGATTGCGGGCGGGCAGTTGGGCCAGGACAATGGCGCCAAACATCAGAATACAGCCCACATATTCCCGGAGAGACAGCCGTTCGTGGAGCAGCACCGCGCCGAACAGAACAGCAAAAAAGGATTCCAAACTCATGAGCAGGGAAGCCACCGCCGGTTTCGTGTATTTCTGCGCCACAATCTGCAAGGTGAAAGCCACGCCGCTGGACAGAATACCGGCGTAGCCAATGGGCAGCCAGCACTGGACAATGGCGTTCCAGGAGGGGGACTCCCACAGGAATGCGGCCACCCAGGCCAGCACCGCGCAGACGGCAAATTGGATGCAGGATAGCTTCACGCCGTCCACCCGGCTGGAAAAGTGGTCGATAATGAGAATGTGGATGGCGAAGCACAGGGCACAGGCCAGCGTCAGCAGTTCACCGGGCCCCACTGTGAGAGATTCGTCCAAACACAGAAGATAGAGAGCCGCGGCGGCAATGACGGCGCTGATCCACAGATTGACCCAGAACCGGCGGCCCAGCAATACGCTGCATAGGGGGACCAACACCACATAGAGGGCTGTGACAAAGGCGGATTTTCCGGCAGTGGTGTACAGAAGTCCTATCTGCTGCAAGGTGGCGGAGATAAACAGAATCACGCCGCACAGACTGCCGCCCAGCCAGAGGTCTCGCCGGGAACCGGTGGGCGGTGCGGCAGGGGTCCGGCGGGAGAGCACGGCGATGACCGGCAGCAGCACGGCGCTGCCCAAAACGCTGCGGCAGGCCAGAAAGGTCAGCGGCCCCACATACTCCATTCCGGCGGACTGGGCCACGAAGGCCGCGCCCCAGATCATGGCGGCCAGAACCAGCAGCCCGTTGGAAATCCGTTGTAATTTCATAGAGGTACCCCGCTTCCACACAAAATCACGGTTAACCGTAGCACAGTTGCGGGCCAATGTCAATGGAGTGCGTTGTAAAGCGGCGCAAAACATGGTACAATAGCGCTGAAAAATTTCATGATGCAGGAGGAACACAACATGGAAACAAAGGTGTTGGAGCGCGCACAGCGCAAGCCCGAGGAACTTTGGGCCATTGAGGATTTGTTTGCCAGCGACCAGCAGTGGGAGCAGGCGTTGGAAGAGCTGCGCAAAGAACTGGCAAAGGTACCGCAGTACGCCGGAAAGTTGGGGGAGTCGGCCCAGACGCTCTGCGCCTATTTGCAGCTGCAGGACCGGGTGGACCGGATGCTCAGCGATCTGATAGAGTATGCCCAGCGCCGCACCGATGAGGATACCCGTGTGGCGGCCTATCAGGCCATGTCGGACCGTATCATCTCCGTCTGGGTGGAGGCTTCCGCTGCGTCCAGCTTCGAGACGCCGGAGGTGCTGGCCATTGAAGACGCGGTGTTGGAGCAGTTCTACCGCGATGAGCCTGCGCTGGAGCTGTACCGCCGGTATCTGGAGAACCTCCGCAGCCGCCGGGCCCATATTCTCTCTGCGGCGGAGGAAAAGCTGCTGGCCGGTACCGGTGAGATGGCCCAGACGCCCAATGCGGCGTTCTCCATGTTCTGTGACGCCGATTTGACCTTTGCAGATGCTGTGGACGGGGCAGGGAAGTCCTATCCTCTGACCCAGGGCACCTACGGCCAGTATATGGAGAGCAGCGACCGGGCACTGCGGAAGTCTGCCTTCCAGAACCTGTACGCCCCCTTCCGTCAGTTCCGCAACACCGTGGCCACCATGCTGTCGGGCCAGGTGAAGCAGCTGCAATTCTATGCCAATGCCCGCAACTACGGCTCTGCCCTGGAGGCTTCTCTTGATGAAACCCGTGTACCGGTGCCGGTGTACCACAACCTGATCGATGCGGTCAACCGCAATATGGACAAGATGCACCGCTACGTCCGCCTGCGCAAGAAGCTGCTGGGTGTGGACGAACTGCACATGTACGATGTCTATGCGCCGCTGGTGGAGGGCGTCAGCCGGAAAATCCCCTATGAAGAAGCCAGGGAGACGGTCTATGAAGCATTGGCGCCCATGGGCGAGGAATACCGCAAGATTCTGCGGGAGGGCTTTGATAACCGGTGGATCGACGTCTATGAGAACCCCGGCAAGCGGTCCGGCGCGTATTCTGCCGGCGCCCATGTCCATCCCTACGTGTTGCTCAACTACAACGGCACCCTGGACAGCCAGTTCACCCTGGCCCATGAGATGGGCCACGCCATCCATTCCTACCTGTCCAACAAGACCCAGCCCCAGCGTTACTGTGAGTATGTGATCTTTGTGGCCGAAGTGGCTTCCACCTGCAATGAAGCGCTGCTGATGGAGCATCTGCTGGCCAAAACCACCGACCGCAAGGAGCGGGCCTATCTGATCAATCATTTCCTGGAGCAGTTCAAGAGCACCCTGTACCGGCAGACCATGTTTGCCGAGTTTGAGCTGCGCATGGGAGAGCTCAACGCCAACGGCACGCCCCTGACGGCGAAAACCCTGTGCAAAGAGTACCGTGCGCTCAATGAACGGTATTTCGGCCCTGACATGGTGCTGGATGAGCAGATCGAGCTGGAGTGGGCCCGGATTCCCCACTTCTACTACAATTATTATGTGTTCCAGTACGCCACCGGTTACGCCGCGGCCATCGCCCTGTCCCGGCGCATTCTGCGGGAGGGGGAACCGGCGGTCAAGGATTATCTGAACTTCCTGTCCGGCGGATGCAGCAAGGACCCCATCGACCTGCTCAAGGGCGCCGGTGTGGACATGACCACCGCCGCGCCGGTGGAGGAGGCGCTGGCCCTCTTCGACGAGCTGCTGGACGAGATGGAAGAACTGCTGGAGGCGTAAAGAGCGCGTATGGAGGAATACGAACAAATCTTTCTGCCTACCCTGCACTATTTTGAAAATAACAACCGGTTTTCCGGCAGCTTCGGCCTGCTGCGGTTTATGCTGACGCCCCAGGTGTCCATGAAATCGCCCAAAGAGGTGGACCTGGAAGCCAGCACCATTCTGGGACAGCTGTGGCACGGGCTGTATTGCATCGAAAAGAGTGAGATTGAGGCGGAGCAGACCTTCCCCATGAGCGCCCAGGGACTGGCGGATATCCGCACCTGGCTGGAATCCCATCAGGAGGTCACGGAGCGGTAAACCATGAGAAGTCTGATCAAATATCTGAAACGCTATACAAAAGAGTGCATTTTGGGTCCGCTGTTCAAGCTGCTGGAAGCCACCTTTGAACTGTTTGTACCCCTGGTGGTGGCGGCCATGATCGATACGGGCATTGCCGCCGTCGATAAGGGCTTTCTGCTGCGCCAGGGCGTCCTGCTGGTGGTTCTGGCCCTCATTGGTTTGACCTGCTCCATCACCGCCCAGTATTTTGCCGCCAAAGCGGCGGTGCATTTTGCCGGAGACCTGCGCCACCGGCTCTTTGCCCATATCCAACGGCTGCCCCATAGCCAGCAGGACCATCTGGGCAGCGATACGCTGATTACCCGCATGACCAGCGATATCAACCAGGTACAGACCGGCGTCAATTTGACATTACGGCTGCTGCTGCGGTCGCCCTTTATCGTCTTCGGCGCCATAGTCATGGCCTGTACCATTGATCTGCGGTCCGCCGGGATTTTCCTGGGGGTCATTGCCGCCCTGTCGGTGGTGGTCTTCGGCATTATGCTGTGGAGCATCCCCCGCTATAAGGCGGTGCAGCAGCGTCTCGATCAGGTCCTGGGCGCTACGCGGGAAAATCTGTCCGGCGTCCGGGTCCTGCGGGCCTTCGGACGCCAGCGGCAAGAGACGGAGCGCTTCGACCAGCGGAATGCATCGCTGACGTCCTTCGGCCTGTTTGTGGGGCGGATTACTGCCCTCATGAACCCCCTGACCTATGTTCTGGTGAACCTGGGCCTGGTGGTGCTG
This sequence comes from uncultured Oscillospiraceae bacterium, assembly GCA_944385365.1. Lineage (GTDB taxonomy): Bacteria > Bacillota > Clostridia > Oscillospirales > Oscillospiraceae > Avoscillospira_A. Next base: position 38,007 of record CALWWW010000003.1, read on the forward strand.
CTGAAAACCGGCGCGGTGGAGGTGGACGGCGGCGTATTGACCCAGGGCCAGGTGGTGGCCCTGGTCAACTACCTGTCACAGATTCTGGTGGAACTGGTGAAGATGGCCAATCTGATCATCAATATCACCAAGTCCTGGGCCTGCGGCAACCGCATTGCCCAGCTCCTTTCCACACCGGAGGAGCCCGTGGGCACAGAAGAGCAAACTGGAGAAAAAAGTTCGGATTCCGTCGTTTTCGATCATGTGTCCCTGACCTATGCCGACGGCGGTGCACCGGCGTTGAAAGACATCTCCTTTCGCGTAGTAAAGAACAGTGTTTTTGGAATTATTGGCGGCACTGGTTCTGGTAAATCATCGGTAATCAACCTGATTCCGGGATTTTATCAGCCGACTGAGGGCGCGGTGCTTATCGATGGGTTATCCACAAAACTGTGGATAACTGACAGCCTCCGACAGCATATCGGACTGGTGCCGCAAAAGGCCAATTTGTTCCGGGGAACCATTGCGGACAATCTGCGCTGGGGCGACCCGGAAGCCACGGAAGAACAGCTTTGGGAGGCGTTGGAGCGGGCCCAGGCGGCGGACTTTGTCCGGCAGAAGGAGCTGGGACTGCAAACGGTGGTGGAGCAAGGGGGACGGAATTTTTCCGGCGGTCAGCGCCAGCGTTTGACCATTGCCCGCGCCCTGGTGCGGCGGCCGGATATCCTGATTCTGGATGACAGCGCTTCGGCCCTGGACTATGCCACCGACGCCAAACTTCGCAAGGCTCTGCGGGAGCTGGTGGATACCACGGTGTTCATTGTTTCGCAGCGGACTTCGTCCATTCGGTTTGCCGATCAAATTCTCGTGCTGGAGGACGGACAGGCCGTTGGCCTGGGTACCCATGAGACGCTGCTGAAGACGTGCCCAGTCTATCGGGAAATCCACGCCACCCAGCAGGAACAGGAGGTGGGGGCATGAAGCAGAAAGAAACGCTGCGCCGCGTACTGACTTATCTGCGGCCCTACGGCGCGCTGCTGGTCCTGTCTCTGATTCTGGCCGTGGTGACCGTGGCCCTGACGCTGTACATCCCCATTCTCACCGGTGATGCCGTGGACTGTCTGGTGGAAAGTGGGGCCGTGGACTTTGCGGCCCTGGCTCCCATCTTAATGCAGATTGGTGTGGTGGCGGCGCTGACGGCCCTGAGCCAGTGGATTATGGGCCTTTGCAATAACCGGCTGACGCTGTGTACCGTCCGGGATATCCGGGCGGCGGCGTTCCGGAAATTGCAGAACCTGCCCACCCGGTATTTTGACAGCCATTCCAACGGCGACACCGTCAGCCGGATCATTGCCGATGCCGACCAGCTTTCCGACGGCCTGCTGCTGGGCTTTACCCAGCTGTTTACCGGCGTTATCACCATTTTGGGAACCATTTTGTTTATGCTGTCGGTCAATGTGGTCATCACCCTCGTCGTGGTGCTGGTCACGCCCCTGTCGCTGCTGGTGGCGTCCTTTATCGCCAAACGGACCTATGCCATGTTCACCAAGCAGTCTGTGACCCGCGGCGAGCAGACGGCCCTCATCGAGGAAATGGTGGGCGGCGTCAAGCTGGTGCAGGCCTTTGGACAGCAGGAGCAGGTGATGGAGCGGTTCGATGAAGTCAACGAACGCTTGAAGAAATACTCCCTGCGGGCTATTTTCTTCTCCTCCATCACCAACCCGGCCACCCGGTTCGTCAACAGTCTGGTCTATGCCGGCGTCGGCGTCACCGGCGCGTTCAGCGCCCTGACGGGTGCCATTACTGTGGGACAGCTGACGGTGTTTCTCAGCTATGCCAACCAGTACACAAAGCCCTTTAATGAGATTTCCGGCGTGGTGACCGAGCTCCAGAACGCGCTGGCCTGTGCCGGACGGATTTTCGACCTGCTGGATGAAGTGGAGGAGACGCCGGACGGCCCCGACGCCGTGACGCCGGACCACTACGACGGCGCGGTGGAGCTGCGGGATGTGGCCTTTTCCTACACGCCGGACCAATCCCTGATTACCGGTCTGAACCTCCAGGTGCAGCCGGGGCAGCGCATTGCCATTGTCGGCCCCACCGGCTGCGGCAAGACGACACTGATCAACCTGCTCATGCGGTTTTACGATGTCTGCGGCGGTTCCATTGCCGTGGACGGTACCGATATCCGGGAACTGACCCGGTCCGGCCTGCGCCGGGGCTTCGGCATGGTGCTCCAGGACACCTGGCTGGAGACGGCCACCATTGCCGAAAATATCGCCATGGGACGGCCCGACGCCACCCGGCAGGAGATTGAGGAAGCGGCCAAACAGGCCCACGCCCACAGCTTTATCTGCCGTCTGCCCCAGGGCTACGACACCATGGTGGAAAACGGCGGCGAAAGCCTGTCCCAGGGCCAGCGGCAGCTGCTTTGCATCGCGCGGGTCATGCTGTGTCGCCCGCCCATGCTGATTCTCGATGAAGCCACGTCGTCCATTGATACCCGAACGGAACAGAAGATTCAATCGGCCTTTTTGAAGCTCATGGAGGGCCGGACGGCCTTTATCGTGGCCCATCGGCTGTCCACCATCCGGGAAGCCGACGTGATTCTGGTCATGCGGGACGGCCATATCATCGAACAGGGCAATCATGCGGAGCTGCTGGCCCGCAAGGGCTTCTATGCCCAGCTGTATGAGAGTCAATTTGCTGTTTGAATCCCCACTTTGAGAGAGGAAACGTAGTATGACAACGGTCAATCGGAGATATGACAACTTCCAGCGGTATTTTTTGTACTTTATGATGTACTGCGTCATCGGCTGGTGCTATGAGGTGTTTCTGGAAGTCGTGGTTTACCGCTGGGGCTTTTCCAACCGGGGCGTCCTGTTCGGGCCCTATCTGCCGGTGTACGGCGTGGGAGCGCTGACCTTTCTGTTTACCCTGTACCCGCTGCTGCGGGGCAAGACCAGAAAGCAAAAACTGCTGCTGGTGCCGGTGATTTTCCTGGGCTGCGCCCTGGTGGCCACGGCCATCGAACTGGCGGCCTCCTATCTGTGTGAGCTGATCATGGGCCATTGGCCCTGGCAGACCTATGCCAGAGATTATAAAATCCAGTTCCAGGGCCGGATTGCCCTGTCTCCCTCCATCCGCTTCGGCCTGGGCGGCCTGCTGTTCCTGTATGGCTTGCAGCCCCTGTTTGAGAAGCTGGTGGGGCGGATGAAGCCTCGGACCCGTACCATCGTTTTTTGGGTGGTGCTGGCCGTTGTGCTCTGCGATACGGTTGTCTTTGTGCTCCGACAGGTCATGGCATCTTAAAAAACAGAACACCCGATGCGGGACTGATTCCGCATCGGGTGTTCTGTTTGATAGGGAGTGAGGGGGATTACTTTTTGCAGGGCATGGCGCTGACGGGGGGCTTGCCCTCGCCGGTCACCGACTGGTACAGACGGTAGCCGCCGGCCAGATTATAGCAGTGGAAGCCCTCGCCGGTGAGAATGCGGCAGGCAATGTAGCTGCGCAGACCGCTGTGACAGTGAACATAAACGGGCTTGGTGTTGTCCAGCTCTTTCAGATGCTGGCGCAGCTCGTCCAGAGGAATGTTGGTAAAGCCGTCGATCATGCCGCGGGCAGCCTCCGCCGGGGTGCGGACGTCCAGCAGCTGGACGCTGCCGTCCCGGGGCAGATCGGCCACATCGTGCCAGTGGAACTGGTGAATCAGGCCCTTTTCGATGTTCTCAATGACAAAACCCGCCATGTTGACCGGGTCCTTGGCAGAACCGAAGGGGGGCGCGTAGCACAGCTCCAGCTGGGCAAGATCGCGGCCGGTGGCGTTGAAGCGAATGGCCGTGGCCAGCACGTCGCAGCGCTTATCTACACCGTCGAAGCCCACAATCTGCGCGCCGAGAATGCGGCCGGACAGCTTCTCGAAGAGGACCTTCATGGACATCATGGTGCTGCCGGGGTAGTAGCCGGCATGGTTGGCCGAATACAGGAACACCTTGTCGCAGTCGATGCCCTTGGCCTTAGCGGTGCGCTCATTGAGGCCCGTGGTGGCAACGGTCATGTCGAACAGCTTCAGCACGGCGCTGCCCTGGGTGCCGGTGTAGCGGGAGTGAAGTCCGCAGATGTTGTCGGCGGCGATACGGCCCTGCTTGTTGGCCGGACCGGCCAGGGGCACCATGGCCTTGTCGCCGGTGAGGAACTCGGTGATTTCCACGGCGTCACCCACGGCGTAGATGTTCTCGTCCTCCGTGCGCATGTGGTCGTCCACCAGAATGCCGCCCTTGGCATTGCAGGGCAGGCCCGCTTCCTTGGCCAGACGGCTCTCCGGCCGGACGCCCACGGACAGAATGACCACATCGGCGGCCACGTCGCCGGTGGAGGTGGTGACGGTCATGGAGCCGTCCCGCTCCACAATGCCGGTGACGGCGCTGCCCAGCATCAGTTTCAGGCCCTTTTCCTCGGCATAGTGGTGAACGTCGGCGGCCATGTCCGCGTCCAGGGGGGCAATCAGATGATCGGCCATCTCCACAATGGTCACATCCAGACCGGCGTGGAGGAGGTTCTCGGCCATTTCCACACCGATGTAGCCGCCGCCGACAATGACGGCCTTTTTGCCCTGTCCCAGGGCCACCACTTTGTCACGGATGGCATAGGCGTCGGGGATGTTGCGCAGGGTGAAGACGTTGGCGGACTTGGCGCCCTCGATGGGCGGCACCAGGGGCTCCGCGCCGGTGGAGAGAATCAGCTTGTCGTAGGTTTCGGTGTACTGCCGGTCCTCCTTGAGGTCGTGGATGGTGACGGTCTTCCCGGCACGGTCGATGGACACCACTTCGGAAAGCACCCGGACGTCAATGCGGAACCGGTTGTAAAAGCTCTCAGGCGTCTGCAGCGTCAGGGCGCTCTTTTCGGTGATCTCACCGCCCACATAGTAGGGCAGACCGCAGTTGGCAAAGGAGATATACTCGCCGCGCTCCAGCAGAACAATCTCGCCGCGCTCATCCAAACGACGCAGGCGGGCCGCAGCGCTGGCGCCGCCGGCCACACCGCCGACAATCACAGTTTTCATGAGAAATCCCTCCAGTTGATGTGGCGCTCTCAGGAAAGCGCCGATGGAACATTGAATTGTTATACGCATATTATACCTGCTTTTTAGGCGTTGCAAAGTACGAAAGAAGCATTTATAATCATAGGTAATGGATTATCGATGGAGGGATGTCAAATGACGCTGCGCAGTCTGGAGGTTTTTCTGGCCGTGGTGGAGGGCGGCAGTATGCGGGCCGCCGCCGAGCGGCTGTATATCAGTCAGCCGTCGGTCAGCGGTGTGGTGGCCGACCTGGAGGATGAATACGGTGTGCGGCTGTTTGAGCGGCTGGGCAAGAAGCTGTGCATCACCCAGGAGGGGGAACAGCTGGCGGGCTATGCCCGGCGGATGCTGAGCCTCAACGAGGAAATCGGCCGTCAGATGCACTGTGTCGGCAACCGGACGCCGCTGCGGATCGGTGCGTCGGTGACCGTGGCCAGCAGCATTATGGCGGAGCTGGCGGGCCGAGTGCAGGGGCCGTCTCCCTATGTCTGTGTGGCCAATACGGGGATTATTGAACAGAAAATCCTCCGCAATGAGCTGGATGTGGGCATTGTGGAGGGACATATCAAAAGTGATGATCTGTTGGTGACGCCCATGGTGCCGGACCGGCTGGTGCTGGTGTGCCGTCCGGACCACTGGTGCAGCGGACGGGACAGCATCCGCCTGCGGGAGCTGGAATCGGAACGGCTGATTCTGCGGGAGCCGGAGAGCGGTACCCGGCAGGTGCTGGACTTGGAGTTTCAGCGGGCCGGTGTGAGTATGCAGGTGGGGTGGGAGTGCACCAACTCCCAGGCCATTCTCGACGCGGTGGAGGCGGGGCTGGGCGTGGCGCTGATGTCGCCGCGGCTGCTGTGCAAGGGAATGAAGCTGGTGACCATCCCCATTTCCGACGGCCCCGTGGAGCGCTGGTTCTCCCTGGTCATCCATAAGGATAAGTATGTCGGGCCGCCGCTGCGGGCGTTTCTGGAACTTTGCAAGGAATATAAGGAACATAAATAGGGAAACTCTTATGGATTTCATCGTGGGATTGGTAGTTTACTTTTCAGCCGGTATCCGTTATGCTGAGTCCAGAAAACAACAGACGCCAACAGACAGAAGGAGTGTCCAACGATGATCAAAGATTACGTCCGCAAGTATTACCTGGAGCAGGACCACAACTGCGCTGAGACAGTGTTCCTGGCAGCCAATGAGGCATTGGGCCTGGGTCTGCCGGAGGAGAGCGCCAAGCTGATCAGCGCCTTTGGCGGCGGTATGGGCTGCGGCAGTACCTGCGGCGCCCTGGCCGGTTCCATGGCAATTCTGGGCCAGTGCAGAGTGCAGGGCAGAGCCCACGCCACCGAGGGATTCAAGGAGCAGTGCGCCGCCCTGAAGGAAGTCTTTGAGAAGCGTATGGGCAGCATCCTCTGTAAGGATTTGAAGGACCAGTGTTTTACGGAGCAGGAGCGCTGTCTGGCCACGGTCACCGCTGCCGCCGAAGTGCTGGAAGCCTTTCTCAAGGGAAGTGAGGAGACGGAGCTGCCGCCTCTGACCGCCGCCGACATCAAGCGGGTCAAGGGCCTGGGCTTCCTGCACCAGAAGGGTACCCGCTGCTTCAACGGCCGCATTCTGACCCGCAACGGCAAGATCACCGCCGCGGAGAGCCAGTGCCTGACGGAAGCCGCCGAGAAATTCGGTTCCGGTGAAATCGCCATGACCACCCGGCTGACCCTGGAGGTCCAGGGCATCCCCTATGAGAACATCGAGCCGTTCCGCCAGTATGTGGCCAAAGTGGGCCTGGAGACCGGCGGTACCGGCAGCAAGGTGCGTCCGGTGGTCAGCTGCAAGGGTACCACCTGCCAGTATGGTCTCTGCGATACCTTCGCCCTGTCCAACCGCATCCATGAACTGTTTTACAAGGGCTACCACGACGTGCTGCTGCCCCACAAGTTCAAGATTGCCGTGGGCGGCTGCCCCAACAACTGCGTCAAGCCCGACCTTAACGACTTCGGCATCGTGGGCCAGCGGATTCCCGTCGTGGACAACGACAAGTGCCGCGGCTGCAAGAAGTGTGCCGTGGAGGAGAACTGCCCCATCCATGTGGCTCATGTGGAAAACGGCAAGCTGAACATTCCCGCCGAAAGCTGCAACCACTGCGGCCGCTGCGTGGGTAAATGTCCCTTCCAGGCCGTGGAGGAGAGCCGTTACGGCTACAAGATCTATCTGGGCGGCCGCTGGGGCAAGAAGGTGGCCCAGGGCCAGGCGATGAGCAAGGTCTTCACCAGTGAGGAAGAGGTCATTGCCGTGCTGGAAAAGGCCATTCTCCTGTTCCGGGAGCAGGGTATCACCGGTGAGCGCTTTGCCGACACCGTGGCCCGTCTCGGCTTTGAGAATGTGGAGGCCCAGCTGCTGGATAACGCGTTGCTGGAGCGCAAGGCGGAAATCCTGGGCGCTGAAAAGCATCTGGTGGGCGGCGCCACCTGCTGAGACTAAAAACCGCATACCGCATACAGGTAAAGAGCAGACCGGAACGTCCGGCCTGCTCTTTTTCATTTTCTGCTTGCATTCTGGCGCGGGGGAGGCTATACTGTGTCTGCCCTGTTAAATTCACGTTAATTCTATGGAGGAACTTCCGTTGCAGATACCGCTTAAAAACTTCAAACAGCGGGCCGGGTCCGCTGTCCAAAAACTGATACAGCACAAGGTGCTGTTTGCCCTTCTGATTTCCTTTGTACTGAATCTGACCCTGGAGAGCTTGTGCCGCCGGTCCCTGCTCAAGGGACTGCAATTTCTGGTGGAGGCTCCCATGCCGTTCTTTTACGGCGTTGGGATTATCCTGCTGACCGTCAGCCTGGTGGGGTTGGTGCGCCACCGCTGCTTTGCGCTGCTGTTGGTTTCCATCTTCTGGATTGCGTTGGGCGTGGTGGAATGTGTGCTCATGTCGTTCCGGATAACACCGCTGACCGCCGTGGATTTCCGGCTGATCTTCTCTGTGTTCAGTATTCTGGACGTCTATCTGAACACGTTCCAGGTGATTTTGATTGTGCTGGTCACGCTGGCCGTTCTGGCCGGATTGGTGGTGGCGTTTTTGAAACTGCCCGTCAGCGAGCCGGTGGACTATCTGCGTTCCGGCTTCGGCTGCGTGGCGGCGGGATTGTACGTCTGGGGTACTACGGTGCTGTTCACCAGCACCGGCATTCTGGCCACCCAGTTTGACAACCTGGGCAATGCCTATAACGCCTACGGCTTTACATACTGCTTTAGTACCAGCCTGTTCGACCGGGGCATCACGCAGCCGGAGGACTATTCGCCGGAGGAAGTGGGTACGGTGGTGGATGAGCTGGACCAGGAGAAGCCGGAAGAGGAGGAGCCGGACTCTGCGGCCTCGGGCGCCGAATCAAAGGTCATGCCCAATATTGTGGCGGTGCAGCTGGAGTCCTTTATGGATGTCAAATACCTCAAGGGATTGACCTATTCCCAGGACCCGGTGCCCAATTTCACGGCGCTGAAAGAATTCTGTTCCACGGGTCTGCTGTCGGTGCCGTCCATCGGCGCGGGTACGGCCAACACGGAATTTGAAATCCTGTCGGGTATGAGCCTGGACTACTTCGGAACCGGCGAATACCCCTATGAGACGATTCTGCAATCCAACGTCTGTGAATCGGTCAACTATGCCCTCAAGGAGGAGGGCTACGCCTGCCACGCCATCCACAACCATACGGGCACCTTTTACGACCGCAACAAGGTCTATGCCAATCTGGGCTTTGACACCTTTACATCTGTGGAGTATATGCTGCGGGTGGAGCGGAACCCCCTGGGCTGGGCCAAGGACGCGCCGCTGACGGAGGAGATTCTCAAGGCGCTGGATTCCACGCCGGGGCAGGATATGGTCTATACGGTGTCGGTGCAGCCCCACGGAAAATATCCCACGGAGGTACTGGACCCGGACCAGCCCATTTCCGTGGTGGGCGAGCTGGAGGGCATCAACCCCATCAGCTTTGAATATTACGTCAATCAGATTTATGAGACCGATGCCTTTGTGGGCCAGCTGGTCCAGGCGTTGGCAGAGCGGGACGAACCCACGGTGCTGATTCTCTTCGGTGACCATCTGCCCAACTTCGCCATCCAGCCGGAGTATCTGAGCAAAGGCGACCTGCTGCAAACGGAGTATGTGATCTGGAACAATATGGGCTTGCCTAAGGAGGACGAGGACCTGGAAGCCTACCAGCTGATGGCTACGGTGCTGGGACAGCTGGGCTATCATGACGGCGTGCTGACGAAGCTCCACCAGGACCGGGACGCCAACCCCAACTACCAGGAGGACTTGCAGATGTTGGGTTACGATCTGCTGTACGGCGACTACTACGCCTACGACGGACGGCTGCCCTATGAGCCCACGGATTTGCAGATGGGTATTCTGCCCATCACGGTGAAACGGGCCGATAATCTCCACGACGAACTGTACGTGACCGGCCAGAACTTCACCGAGTGCAGCCAAATTTCCATAAACGGCAAGCTACGGTCCGACACCATATTCATCAACAGCAGCACCCTGATGCTGCCGGCTACGACGCTGGAACCTCTGGATGTGGTGGCGGTCTCCCAGGTGACGGCCCAGGGCGAAGCATTGTCCCAATCCAACCAGTTCACCTACGTGGGCAGCTGAACAAAAATAACGACTGGCGGACGGCAGTCTCTTGACGGACTGCCGTCCGCTGTGTATAATGAGAAAAAATTTAGCCATTTAAAACGCAACAACAAAGGAAGCGGTGACAATGAAACAACTGGTAGTGATAGCCGGATTGGGCCTGATCGGCGGCTCCATGGCCAAGGCATTCAAAAAGCATACAGACTGTCTGGTGTACGGCTGGAACCGGACCCGGTCCGTGGCGGAGCGGGCGCTTGCCGACGGAGCCATCGACGGTATCGCCGATGATGAGGTTTTGGTCCGGTGTGATCTGCTGATTCCGGTGCTGTATCCACGGGCCACCATTACGTTTCTGGAACGGGTCATTCCCACCATGAAGCCGGGGGCGGCCATTGTGGATTTGGTGGGCGTCAAGGAGGCCGTGGAAGCGGTGGTAACGCCCCTTGCCGCCGCCCAGGGCATCCGGTATACCGGCGGCCATCCTATGGCCGGACTGGCCCGGGCGGGCTATGAGCGGTCCTTTGCGGAGCTGTTCGACGGCGCCAGTATGATTCTGGTACCCACAGAAACCACAGGGGAAGGGGACCTGGACCGGTTCAGCGCCTTGTTCCGTCAGGTGGGCTTCGGTACCATTCGCATCTGTGACGCCAAAACCCACGACCGGATGATTGCCCATACGTCCCAGCTGGCCCATGTGGTTTCTAACTGCTATGTGAAAAGCCCCGTGTCGGCCAATTATGAGGGCTTCGCCGGCGGCAGCTACCGGGATATGACACGGGTAGCCCCGCTGAACGAAAAGGTCTGGACGGAGCTGTTCGCCATGAACCGTGCGGCGCTGGTGGAGGAGATCGACCTGCTGACAGCCCGAATGAACGAGGTCCGGCAGGCCATTGTGGACGGCGACGAACCGACGTTGGAACGGCTCCTGCGGGAAGGCCGGGAGGCCCGGGAACGCATTGAGCTGCTGCACCCCAATGAACCGAAATTTGAATAATGCCATAAAAAACCCGCTCCTGCATCGGCAGAAGCGGGTTTTTTATTAGAGGTTGTCCGGGCGGCGGCTGCATCCCCGGCGGGCAATACGGCGCTTTTTGCGGATTTTGGCAATGGTCAGCAGACCCACCACCAGAATCAGGACGGCGGCGCTGGACCAGAGATAGAAGCTCGTATTGCCGCCGGCGGTTTTCACCGTCAGCCACAGGGAGTCCATCAGTTGGGTGGATTCCGTGGGCAGGGCCAGGAAGCTGGAACCTCTGGAAAGGGTTTCGGCATCGGGATAGGCCACGGGATCATTGGCCACTTCCGGGTCCATGTACTCCTTGGCGGCGGAAATGGGGGTGGAATAGCCCAGATAGTCCATGTTGCGGCCTGAAATCTCCGGGTCACAGAGGAAGTTGATAAAGGCTTCGGCGCCCTCTTTGTTGGTGCAGCCCTTGGGAATGCACATGGCGTCGATGAACATGTTGAATCCCTCTTCGGGCAGACAGAAGGAGAGGTCCGGGTTTTCCTCCACCATGGTCAGATAGTCACCGGCATAGTAGGGAGCCAGCCACGCTTCCTCTCGCTCCATTTTGGAGAAAATCTGGTCCATAACGTATTGCTGGACGTAGGGCTTCTGCTGCTGGAGCAGATTGGCGGCCTCCTGATATTCCGCCGGGTCGCTGCTGTTGATGCTGTAACCCAGCCGCAGCTCCGCAATGGCGAATGCATCCCGGCAGTTGTCAAACATGAGGATTTTGCCCGCGTACTGGGGGTCCCACAGGGAAGACCAGCCGGTGACGTTGTCCACATACTTGCTGTTGTAGATCAGGCCCACGGTGCCCCAGGTGTAGGGCACGGAATAGAGATTGTCCGGGTCATAGGCCGTGTTGCGGAACGATTCATCCACATACTGATAGTTGGGAATGTTGTCGAAGTTCAGGGGCTCCAGCATATCCTCGGCAATGAGCCGTCCCACCATGTAGTCCGACGGGATGATGACATCGTAGGAGGAGCCGCCGGTTTTCAGCTTGGTGTACATGGTCTCGTTGCTGTCAAAGGTCACATAGTTGACCTTGATGCCGGTTTCCTCTTCAAAGGCGGCAATCACATCGAGGGAACCGTCGGTGCCGTCGGAAATATACTGGCCCCAGTTGTAGACGTTAATGGTGCCGCCGGGGGCCGCTGAGGCGGGCAGCGGCAGGGAGACCGCCGCCAACAGGGCGCAGAGCGCCAGGGTAACAATGCGTTTCATCAACGGGAAGGCTCCCTCCTTTGGGTCAGCTTGGTGCGGCGGCGTTTCAGGTCTCGCAGCTGTAACAGGTTCATAGCCACCATCAGCAGAAGAATCACGCCGAACATCAACGCAAACAGGGCGTAAATTTTGGGCTGAATGGGCTTTTTGGTGTAGTTGTAAATCTCCACCGGCAGGGTGACGAAGTCGGAACCGGTGACAAAGTAGCTGATGACGAAGTCGTCCAGGCTCATGGTAAAGGCCATCAGTGCGCCGGAGACGATGCCCGGCAAAATCTCATGGATGACCACCTTGGTAAAGGCCTGGAAGGGCGTACAGCCCAGGTCCTGGGCGGCTTCGGCCAAATCCGGGTCCATCTGCACCAGCTTGGGCATCACCGACAGAATGACGTAGGGGAGATTGAACGTCACATGGGCAATGAGCAGCGTCCAGAAGCCCAGAATGGAATTGATTTTCAGCATGGTACCGGCAAAGGCGAAGAGCAGGGCCAGGGCCACGCCGGTGACAATTTCCGGGTTGGTCAGGGGAATGTTGGTGACGCCCAGGACAATGCGGCGCATACGACCCCGCATGGCGTGGATGCCCAGAGCGGCCATGGTGCCCAGAATGGTGGCGATCAGGCTGGACAGAACGGCCACCAGCACCGAATTGCCTAAAAGGCGCAGCAGGGACCGGTCCCGGAACAGTTCTCCATACTGGGAGAAGGTGAAGCCCTTCCACACGGCCATGTCGGTGCCCTGGTTGAAGGAGGACACCACCAGCAGAATCATGGGGATATAGAGGAAGAGGAACACCAGAAAGGTGAAAATCTTATTGAAGCGTTTCACAGGGTTGCCACTCCTTCCTCATCATCGGTGCCGGAGAAGTGGTTCATCAGGCCCACGCACAGGAAAATCAGCGCCATGAGAATCAGCGACATGGCAGCGCCCAGGTTGGGGTTGTACGCGCCCTTGAACTGGGACTCGATGACGTCGCCAATGAGGACCGCGCCGGGGCTGCCCAGCTTCTGGGAGATATAGAAGGTGGACACGGCGGGGACGAATACCATGGTGATGCCGGAGACGATACCGGGCACGGACAGGGGCAGAATCACCTTGGTAAAGACCTGTACCTGATTGCAGCCTAGGTCCTGGGCTGCCTCAATAAGCCGATGGTCGATTTTGATGAGCACCGTGTAGAGGGGCATGATCATAAAGGGCAGATAGTTGTAGACCATGCCCAGAATGACGGCACCGGTGTTGCGAATCAGGGGCAGGGGAGAGAGGCCCAGAGACCGGAGAAAATTATTGATAATACCGGTGTCCTCCAGCAGGGAGACCCAGGCCATGGTCCGCAGCAGGAAGCTCAGACACATGGGCAGCATAATCAGCATATAGTAAATTTTTTGCCGGGTGGGGCTGGCTTTGGACATGCAGTAGGCCACGGGATAGCCGATCAGCAGACACAGAATGCTGGAAAAAATGGACATCCAGGCCGACCGCAGCAAAATAGGCAGATACGCCCCCAGCCGCTGGATATTGGCAAGGGTGAATTGACCCGTTCCATCGGTGAATGCGAAATAAAAGACGATGCCCAGAGGGATCAGGGTGAAGAGGACCATCCAGATCACATAGGGGCCGGACAGCCATTTACTCTTCATCTTCGCCGCCCTCCGCAATCTCGTCGTATTCGGCGGAATAGGAGCTGTAATCGCCGAACATGCCGGAGTATTCGCTCTTCTTCATGACGTGGATATCCTCGGGATTCAGCCGGATGCCGATGTAGGAGCCCACCTCCTGGTAGTCGGTGGACTGAATCAGCCACTTGAAGCCCTTGAAATCCACAATGATATCATAGTGGACGCCCTTGAAGGTGATGGCCGTGACGGTACCGCACAGGTGGCCGTTGTCGGCGGGGACAATGTCGATGTCCTCGGGCCGGATGACCACATCCACCGGCTCGTCTCGGGCGAACCCTTTGTCGATACAGGGGAACTGGCGGCCGAAGAACTCCACCAGAAAATCCTGCCGCATGATGCCGTCGAGGATGTTGGATTCACCGATAAAATCAGCCACAAAGGCGTTTTTCGGCTCATTGTAAATGTCCTCCGGGCGGCCAATCTGCTGAATGTGGCCCTTGTCCATGACCACAATGGTGTCGGACATGGTCAGCGCCTCTTCCTGATCGTGGGTGACATAAATAAAGGTGATGCCCATGGCCTGCTGAATGCGCTTCAATTCGTTCTGCATGTCCTTGCGGAGCCGCAAATCCAGGGCGCCCAGGGGCTCGTCCAGCAGCAGGACCTTGGGCCGGTTGACCAATGCGCGGGCGATGGCCACCCGCTGCTGCTGTCCGCCGGACAGAGACGTAACCTTGCGGTTTTCAAAGCCCTTGAGGCTGACGATGTCCAACATCTCCATGACCCGCTCGTCGATCTCCCGCTCGCTGAGCTTGGCCAGCCGAAGGCCAAAGGCGATGTTGTCGTAAACATCCAGATGGGGGAACAGGGCGTACCGCTGGAACACGGTATTGATTTTGCGTTTGTGGGGTGGCAGCTCGTTGATGCGCTGGCCGTCGAAGAGAATTTCACCGGCGGTGGGCGTCAAAAAGCCGCCGATCATCCGCAGCGTTGTCGTCTTGCCGCAGCCGCTGGGACCCAGCAGCGTGAGAAATTCGTGGTCGTTGATATATAGGTTGATCCCTTTGAGGATGGTTTCACCGTCTTCAAAGGTCATGGTCAGGTTCGTTAAGCGAATGAGTTCCTTTGCCATGCTCCGCCCTCTCTTTCTTCGGAATGGTGGCCCACGGAAGCGGCGCTCCGCGGGCCATAAAATGACTATATAAAATAAAAGAGACGATGTCAACGAAAATCGACGGGTTTCGCGGTGTTTACCATGTGTAAGCAGGGAAATACTGTTCCACGAAGTCTACGTCCTCCACCTGGAACGTCTTTCCGTCCAGATGGGAGAGACATCCGGCGTCGGTGGTGAAGGAGAACGTCAGCTTGTAGGAGTAGAGGGCCTGGAACTTCCGGTCGTACCGTTTGTCCAATTTTCCATACTTGCCGTCGCCCAGGAGCGGGTGTCCGGCAGCGGCCATCTGGGCGCGGATTTGATGGGTCCGGCCGGTGATCAGTTCACATTCCACCAGGGACAGACCGTTGCGGGTACACAAGGTTTTATAACAGGTCACCGACGTTTTGGAACCGGGCTGGGGCGTCTTTGTCACATAGACGCGGTTTTTGGCGGTGTCCTTGAAAATGTAGCCCTCCAGCTTGCCCTCCGGCGGCTTGGGCGTGCCGTGGACGATGCAGAGATACCGCTTGTCCAGCTCCCGGTCCCGGATTTTCTGATTGAGAATGCGCAAAGCCTCGGCGGTCTTGGCGGCGATGACAATGCCGCCGGTGTTCCGGTCGATGCGGTTGCACAGGGCGGGCGTAAAACTGTTTTCCTCCCGGGGACGCCACTCCCGCTTGGCGTAGAGGTACGCCTGGATGTGGTCAATGAGGGTCTTGCCGTATTCGGCGCCGTCGTGGGGGTGAACCGCCTGACCGGGCTTTTTGTCCACCAGTAGAATGTGCTCGTCCTCATAGACAATGTGCAGCTTGGGGGCGGAAACGGTCAGATAGGCATTTTCCGCTTTGGGGGTTTCAAAAAACTCGTCGTTGATATATAATTGCAGTACGTTGCCCTCCACCAGCCGGGTGTCGCGGCTGGCGCCTTTGCCGTTGACCTTGATCCGTTTGAGCCGGATGTATTTCTGTAACAGGCTGGCCGGCAGCAGGGGAACGGATTTGGCCACGAAGCGGTCCAGCCGCTGGCCGGCGTCGTTGCGTCCGATGTGCAGTTCTTTCATAGTGTGCCTCCGTTTGTGGTTCGTACTCCCATCATGTACGGTGGAACGGGGAATGTCAAGGGTCCGGAATATTTTTTAAATTTTTTGTAAAAAAGGGTTTGACAATTCCGGTATCATACTATACAATGTACCTTGCACGACTAATGGAGTGGGTGAACGCATATGCTGCTAGGATTGTCCAAGATCATCGACTGCCCCGGTGGCATCGTTCCGTTTGAAATGACACTGGATTTGCGCGAAGAAACCTTCGGCGGCGGACGGCCGGTTACGGAGCCGGTACGCTGTACCGGACAGGTTCGCAACACAGCCGGTGTCCTGGTTCTCACCGGCACCCTGGAAACGCGGCTCCACGGCACTTGCGACCGCTGCGCCACGGAATTTTCCCGGGAGGTGCGGTTCCCTGTGGAGGCCATTCTGGTCCGGGAACTGGCCGACGAGGACAACGCCGACGAGTGGACGTTCCTGCTGGACGGCGACAACGCCGACCTGGACGACATTATGACTACGGCCTTTGTGTTGTCCATGGATTCCAAGCTCCTGTGCAGCGAGGACTGTAAAGGACTTTGCGCCCAATGCGGCAAGAACCTCAACGAGGGACCTTGCCAGTGCAAACCCGATGTGGATCCACGCTTTGCTGCGTTGCAGCAGCTTTTACAATAATTTACAAGCCCATGCCGAAAGGCATTTAGACCAAGGAGGTGTCACAAATGGCTGTACCCAAGTGTAAAGTTTCCAAGGCAAGACGCGACAAGAGACGTAACTCTCACTGGAAGATTTCCATCCCCGGCGTAGTCGCTTGCCCCAAGTGCGGCGCTCCCCGTCTGCCCCACAGAGCATGCAAGGCTTGCGGAACATACAACGGACGTGAAGTCGTTGCTGTCGAGGCGAAGTAAGTCCCAATGCAAAGAAACTAAGAGGCCGGTCCTTGGATCTGCCTCTTTTTCTTTTGCCTTCGACAGATATCGAGGGCCTTCCGGTTGACCCATCCGGCGGCCTGTGTCATAATAATAGAAGCAGCGCCGTCCCTTGAGACAGCGCGTTACGGAACCCTATAGGAGGTGTCTGCATGGCAAAGCCCATTGTAGCCATTGTGGGCCGGCCCAACGTGGGCAAGTCCCTGTTATTCAATAAACTGACCGGCCGCCGGACAGCCATCGTGGAGGACACGCCCGGCGTCACCCGGGACCGTCTTTACGGCGACTGCGAGTGGAACGGCCGGACCTTTTCCCTGGTGGATACCGGCGGCATCGAGCCGGGCACCGACAGCGAGATGCTGCAATTCATGCGCCGTCAGGCGGAAATCGCCATTGAGACGGCGGACGTCATCATCATGGTCACCGATGTGACCGTGGGCCTCACCGCCGCCGACAGCGCCGTGGGCTCCATGCTGCAGCGCTCCAAAAAGCCCGTGGTTCTGGCCGTCAATAAATGCGACAGCGTGGGCCAGGTCAACGCTGACGTCTACGAGTTCTACGCCCTGGGCCTGGGCGACCCCATCGAGGTTTCCGCCGTCCACGGCCACGGCACCGGTGATCTGCTGGATGCCTGTGTGGCCGCCTTTCCCGAAGAGGTAGAGGAGGAAGAGGACGAGGACGTCATCAAGGTGGCCATCATCGGCAAACCCAACGTGGGCAAGTCCAGCCTGCTCAACCGCATCCTGGGCGAAGAGCGCGTGATTGTATCCAACGTGGCCGGTACCACCCGGGACGCCATTGACAGCTATTTTGAAAACGAGCACGGCAAGTATCTGTTTATCGATACCGCCGGTATGCGCCGGAAGTCCAAGGTGGACGATGCCATTGAACGGTACAGCAACCTGCGGACCATCAGCGCCATCGAGCGGGCCGACGTCTGCCTGATTCTGGTGGATGCCCAGGAGGGTGTCACCGATCAGGACACCAAGATTGCCGGTCTGGCCCATGAAGCCGGTAAGGCCAGCATCATCGTGGTCAACAAGTGGGACGCCGTGGAAAAGGACACCAACACCATGGCCAAGATGACCGAGGAAGTCCGCCGCGATCTGGCCTATATGACCTATGCGCCGGTGGTGTTCCTGTCGGCGCTGACGGGTCAGCGGGTTGACCGGATTTTTGAAGAGATCAACGCCGTGTCCAACGCTGCCGCCATGCGCATTACCACCGGTATGCTCAACAACATCCTGGAGGATGCCATGGCCCGGGTGCAGCCGCCGTCGGACAAGGGCCGCCGCCTGAAGATCTACTATATGACCCAGGCCGGCGTCAAGCCGCCCCACTTTGTCATCTTCTGCAACGACGCCCGGCTGTTCCATTTCTCCTATCAGCGGTATCTGGAAAATCAGATTCGTTCTGTGTTTGGTCTGGTGGGTACGCCGGTGCGGATCACCATCCGGCAGAAAGGGGATAAGGAGGGATGAGCTTGTTCTGGCTGTTCTTTGCAATTACGGCTGTTGCAGGATATCTGCTGGGCAATCTCAACGGCGCCATCCTGATTTCCCGTCTGGTCATGAAGGAGGACGTCCGCACCAAGGGCAGCGGCAACGCGGGCCTGACCAACTTTCACCGCACCTACGGTGGCCTGTCCACCTTTCTGGTGCTGGGCATCGATGTGGTCAAGGCAGTGGCGGCGTCGCTCCTGGGCACCTGGCTCCTGGGCCGGTTCGGCTATGGGGATCTGGGCCGGATGCTGGGCGGATTCTGCGCGGTTTTGGGCCATATGTTCCCCATCGCGTTTCAGTTCCGCGGCGGCAAGGGCATTCTCAGCGCCGCCACCCTGGCGGCCATGATGGACTGGCGGCTCTTTCTGGCGCTGCTGGTGATGTTTGTCGTCGTGGTATACTTTACCAAATATGTTTCTTTGGGCTCCTGCCTGGGGGCGGTCCTGTTTGTCCCGGCCTTTTTTATCCTCTATCCGGGTCAGTGGGCCATCATTGTCCAGGCGGTGGTGTTGGCGGTTCTGGTGCTGTATAAGCACCGGAGTAATATCCGCAGACTGCTCAAAGGGGAGGAGAACAAGCTCTCGTTCCACAAAAAACAAAAAAGCTGATTGAAAAGCTGACTGTGTCGATTCAAGGAGGCGACGGATATGGAAATTGCAGTGGTAGGCAGCGGCGGTTGGGGCACGGCTCTGGCACGGCTGCTGGTAAAAAACGGCCATGAGGTCACTTTGTGGTCGTTCCATGAGCAGGAGGCCCGGACGCTGTCCGAGACCCGGGAAAATCCGCTGCTCAAGGGCGTGACGCTGCCGGATATGCATTTTACCAGCGACCCGGCCTGTGTGGCGGGCAAAAAACTGGTGGTCATGGCGTCGCCGTCCTTTGCTGTGCGCGCCACGGCGGAGCGGGTGGCGCCCCATCTGCGGGAGGACGCGGTTCTGATCTCCGTGTCCAAGGGTATTGAAGCCGGTACGTCCAAGCGGCTCAGCGAGATTCTCCGGGAGGTCACAGGCCGGACCGTGGCGGTGCTCTGCGGCCCGTCCCACGCCGAGGAAGTAGCACGGGATATCCCCACGGGCTGTGTGGCAGCCTGCGAAGACATTGCCGTGGCGGAGATGGTGCAGGATGTCTTTATGAACGAGCGGTTCCGGGTCTACGCCAGCACCGATGTGGTGGGCGTGGAACTGGGCGCGGCGCTGAAAAACGTCATTGCCCTCTGCGCGGGCATCTCTGACGGCATGGGCTTCGGCGACAACACCAAAGCGCTGCTGATGACCCGCGGCTTAACCGAAGTGGCCCGCCTGGGTGTGGCCATGGGCGGCAAACAGGAGACCTTCGCCGGACTGGCCGGTGTGGGCGACCTGATCGTCACCTGTACGTCCATGCATTCCCGCAACCGCCGGGCTGGTATTCTTATTGGCCAGGGCAAGGATGTCCAGGCCGCCATGGAAGAGGTGGGCGCTGTGGTAGAGGGCTACTACGCCGCCAAATCCGCCTATGAACTGGCGGAAAAGGCCCATGTGGAGATGCCCATTGTCCGGCAGGCGTACGCCACCCTCTATGAGGGCTGCGACCCCGGCAAAGCCCTGCATGCCCTCATGGGCCGCGATAAACGTCATGAATTTGAAGATGCCGGCTGGAATTGACGAATGATTGTGATTTTTGTACGATTGAAAGATTAAATTTTGTTTAAGATTCTAATTTTTATTGTAAATCGCACAAAGATGCGCTATACTAATGACACAAATCCTAGGGGCGGCAGCGCTGGTTCTCTGCCTGCCGCCTGTCGTAAAAGGTGATAAAAATGAGGACCATGTTTTATCCGGAAGCCGTGTCGCTCTCGGTGCTGATCAACGTGTTCTTTCTTTACAGCTTTTTGGGATGGGTTATGGAATGTATCGTCATTCGCCGGGAGAAGGGCCATTGGGAAAACCGCGGCTTTGCCCACAGTCCCTTCTGCATTATCTACGGTTTCGGCTCCATGCTGGGCTATGCGGCGCTGAACCCCTTGGCGGATAATTTGGTGCTGCTGTTTTTTGTCGGCGCTCTGACGGCCACGGCCTTTGAATATCTGGTGGGCCGGGCCATGCAGCGTCTGTTCGGCGATTTCTGGTGGGACTATTCGGAGAAGAAATTCAACTATAAGGGGATTCTCTGCCTGGAAAGCACCATGGGCTGGGGACTGCTGGCGCTGTTTGTCATCCTGTTTTTGCATAAAACAGTGTTCTGGCTGGTGCTCCGCCTGTCGGACCGGACCAGCTGGTGGCTGTCCTTTGGTCTCAGCGTGATTTATCTGGTGGATTTCATTTTCAGCGCCAAGAAGGCCCGCCGAGAGTATCGCGGTGAGCTGGAGATGGGGAAGGAGGAACAGTCTTGAGTGTA
This sequence comes from uncultured Oscillospiraceae bacterium, assembly GCA_944385365.1. Classification (GTDB taxonomy): domain Bacteria; phylum Bacillota; class Clostridia; order Oscillospirales; family Oscillospiraceae; genus Avoscillospira_A. The sequence goes on from CALWWW010000003.1 coordinate 58,555, forward strand.
CGGTTGCCCCAGGACCCTCTGTACCGCGCCGCCATTGCCGACCTGTGGGAGCATGAGGCGGTGCAGTCCATGGCGCAGTTTATGCAGCACGGTACCACCAGCTGCCTGCACCACTGTGTCAATGTGTCCTATCTCAGCTATTGCTATTGCCGGGACCGGGGACTGGATGCCCGGGCTGCCGCCCGGGGCGGGCTTCTGCACGACCTGTTCCTCTATGACTGGCATACGTACCGCCCGGCCAAGGGCGAGTTGCTCCACGGCTTTGAGCACCCCCGCAAGGCGCTGCAAAACGCCCGGAAGTATTTCGACCTGACGCCGGTGGAAGAGGATATCATTCTGCGCCATATGTGGCCCCTGACCCGTTACATGCCGGCCACGGCCGAGGGCAGAGTGGTGACCATGTTTGATAAATATGTCAGTCTCATGGAAACATTCCGCGTACCGGTGCGGATTCCCACGCCTCTGGCGGAAGTTTAAATCCTATATTGTGCCAACAGGCCCGTTGCAGAACAGTTTGATTCTGCAACGGGCCTGTTTTTATGACATTCTGAAAAATACACAAAAATGAGATTGTATAAACAATGAAATTTTTACAGTAAATACTGCATAAATTCTTATTTATGCACTTTACATACAGTCTGATCAGTGGTAGAATTGGTGCATATTTTTGCGGGAGGTGGGGACATGCAGCTGCGTTTCACAAAAATGCAGGGAATTGGCAACGATTATGTTTATGTATGGGGGACAGTGCCGCCAGTGCAGGATATACAGCGGCTGGCCCGGGTGGTCAGTCACCGGCGGTTCGGCGTCGGCGGCGACGGGCTGATCCTGATTCTGCCCAGCGAACAGGCGGATTTCCAGATGCGCATTTTCAATGCCGACGGCTCCGAGGGCCGCATGTGCGGCAACGGCATCCGCTGCGTGGGCAAATACGTCCACGACCGGGGCCTGACAGACAAGACCCATCTCCTGGTGGAAACGCTGTCCGGTATCCGGGAGCTGTGGCTCCATCTGGACGGACAGGGACAGACGGAATCGGTCACCGTGGACATGGGAAAACCCATTTGGGACCCGGCGGCCATACCGGTGGACACCAGTCTGCCGCGGTTTGTGGCCCAGCCGGTGACCGCCGGCGGCGTCACCTATGTGATGACCTGCGTCAGTATGGGCAATCCCCACGGCGTCATCTTCTGCGAGGATGTGGACGGTCTGGATTTGGAACGCATTGGCCACGGCCTGGAATGCCACCCTCTGTTCCCGGAACGGATTAACACGGAGTTTGTCCGGGTTCTGGACCGGACCCGATTACAGATGCGGGTATGGGAACGGGGCAGCGGCGAGACAATGGCCTGTGGGACCGGCGCATGTGCGGCAGTGGCCGCGGCGGTGGAGCAGGGATTCTGTCCCTGTGACACGGACATTACGGTGCAGCTCCGGGGCGGCGATCTGACCATTTGCCAGAAACCGGACGGCACGATCCGCATGGGCGGACCGGCGGCCTTTGTGTTTGACGGGGTCATGGAGTATTGCGAGGAAGGAAGTAACGGAAAATGATCATGCTCAACGAACAGTATCAGGATTTGACGCCCAGCTATCTCTTTGCTGAGGTGGCCCGCCGGGCGGCGGCCTTTGCCCAGGCCCATCCCGAAAAAGAGATCATCAAGCTCAGCATTGGTGATGTGACCCGGCCCCTGGCTCCCGCCGTCATCGCCGCCATGCATAAGGCGGTGGACGAGATGGGGCAGGCCGCCACCTTCCACGGCTACGGCCCGGAGCAGGGCTACGGCTTTCTGCGGCAGGCCATTGGCCGCTATTATCAAAGCTTCGGCGTGGAGCTGGAGGACGACGAAATTTTTGTGTCCGACGGTGCAAAAAGCGACCTGGCCAACATCACCGATTTATTTGACCGGGATAACAAGGTGTTGATTCCGGACCCGGTGTATCCGGTCTATGTGGACACCAATATCATGAACGGCCGGAAAATTATCTACCTGGAGGCCAACGAGGCCAATGGGTTTTTGCCCGCGCCGCCGGAGTTTGAAGCCGATCTGGTCTATCTGTGCTCGCCCAACAACCCCACCGGCGCGGTGTATAACCGGGAGCAGCTGAAGGCATGGGTGGACTATGCCAACCGCTGGGGCGCGGTATTGCTCTTCGACGCGGCCTATGAGTCCTTTATCACCGACCCCGATCTGCCCCGCAGCATTTTCGAGATTCCCGGCGCCAGAACCTGCGCCATTGAATTCTGCTCCCTGTCCAAAACGGCGGGCTTCACGGGTACCCGCTGCGGCTATACGGTGGTGCCGCAGGAGCTGGCCTTTGACAACATGAGCCTCAACCACATGTGGAACCGCCGCCAGACCACCAAGTTCAACGGTGTGCCCTATGTGGTCCAGCGTGCGGCAGAGGCGGCGTTTACCGACGAAGCTAGGGAACAAATTCGCGCTTCCATCGCCTATTATCAGGAAAACGCCCGCGTCATTGCCGCCGGTCTCGACCGGCTGGGCATTGCCTACACCGGCGGCGTCAACTCGCCGTATCTCTGGATGCGCTGCCCCAACGGCATGGGCTCCTGGGAGTTTTTCGACGACCTGCTGCAAAAGGCCGCCGTGGTGGGTACGCCCGGCGAGGGTTTCGGCAGCTGCGGCAAGGGGTATTTCCGCCTGACGGCCTTCGGCGATCACGACAAGACCGTGGAAGCCATGGAGCGGATTCAGAAAGCCTACGGCTGAGCGTTTCAACTTTATGATTGCAGCGGCGTGGCCGGATTCCAACAGGGAATCCGGCCACGCCGCTTTTTTTAAAGCAGGGGAGCGGTGTCCATGCCTGACGGACGTCTCGGAGAATGTATCTGATTTTACAGAGATTTAACAAAACATTTTTTGCAATGGTTCTTGCACAATGGCCCTTGCCCTGTTATGATATGAATGTAAAGATTTGTTGAAAATTGTGTAAAAGAAAAAACATTTGTGGAAATGAGAGGTATCGTCATATGACTCCTACCGGCTACATCCTGCAAGTCATCTCCCTGTTGGGCGGTCTGGCCCTGTTCCTGTTCGGCATGGATATCATGGGCAAGGCCCTGGAGCGGCAGGCAGGCGGCAAGCTGCAGACCATCCTGGCGCAGATGAGCTCCACCCCCATCAAGGGCTTCATTCTGGGCCTGGCCGTCACTGCGGTCATTCAGTCGTCCTCGGCTACCACCGTCATGGTCGTCGGCTTCGTAAACTCCGGTATCATGATGCTGCGGCAGGCCATCAGCATTATCATGGGCGCCAACGTGGGTACCACGGTCACGTCCTGGATTCTGTCCCTGTCCAGCCTGGAGGGCGAGAGCTTCCTGGTGCAGGTCTTCAAGCCCACCACTCTGGCGCCCCTCTGCGGCATCATCGGCATTGTGCTGTTCATGGCCAGCAAGAGCGAGAAGAAGAAGGGCGTGGGCACCATTCTCCTGGGCTTCACCACGCTGATGACCGGCATGGAGCTCATGTCCGGTTCCATGGAGTTCCTGAAAAATGAGGAGTGGTTTGCCAACCTGTTCATTTCCTTCCAGAACCCCATTCTCGGCGTCATTGCCGGCGCGGTGCTGACGGGCATTATCCAGTCCTCCTCCGCTTCCGTCGGTATTTTGCAGGGTTTGTGCGTCACCGGCGCTGTCACCTTCGGTGCGGCCATTCCCATCATCATGGGTCAGAACATCGGTACCTGTGTCACCGCCATGCTGGCCTCTGTGGGCACCACCAAGAACGCCCGCCGCACGGCCATTGTCCACCTCTATTTCAACATCATCGGCGTGGTGATCTTCCTGACTCTGTTCTATATCATCAACGCCATCCATCCCTGGTCGTTCCTCAATGACCCCGCCGATGCCATGGGCATCGCCGTGGTGCATACCACCTTCAACCTGTGCGCCACCGCCGTACTGCTGCCCATGGGCCGCGTGCTGGAAAAGCTGGCCATGCGTACCATTCCCGACTCCAAGGAGCCGGAGCAGACGGCCCTGCTGGACGCCCGCCTGCTGGCTACGCCTGCCGTTGCTGTGCAGCGCGCCCGGGAAATCACCTGCCGTATGGCTCAGGACGCCCGTACCTGCTTCACCATGGCGGTGGACCTGACCCACAATTTCAACGAGCAGAAGCTGGAAGAGCTGCGGGAGAAAGAGGACGTCACCGACCAGTACGAGGACGCTCTGGGCTCCTATCTGGTCAAGCTGTCGGCGGAGAATCTGGCAGTGGAGGATAACCGCCGTCTCAACACCCTGCTGTACACCATCGGCGATTTTGAACGAATTGCCGACCACGCCGTGGCCATCGGCGTCGCCGGTCAGGAGATCAAGGAAAAACCCGTCAACTTCTCGTCCCAGGCCAAGGAAGAGCTGGCCGTTCTGGAACGCGCCGTGGGCGACGTGCTGGAGCGTACCGTCAGCGCCTTCGTGGATGTGGATTTGGAGAAGGCCGCCAAGATCGAGTCTCTGGAGCAGGTGGTCGATTCTCTGGTCCGCGAGATCAAATCCCGCCACATCGAACGTCTCCGCAAGGGCATTTGTACGGTGGAATATGGCTTTGTCCTGGATGATCTGCTGACGGCCTATGAGAGAATTGCCGACCACTGTTCCTCTGTAGCGGTGGAAATGATGCAGATGTCCGCCGGTAAGATGGACCGCCACGAATACCTGGGCGCTCTGAAAGCCGGTAACCTGGACGAAAGCGCCCAGTTCAACCGCCGCTATCAGGAGTACAAAGAGCGCTACCTGTTCCCCGACGATCAGGAAAAGTAAAGAAGATAAAAAAGAAAAAAGTGCTGCCCGCCGGGCAGCACTTTTTTACTCTTCTGTGATCAGAAACAGATCGTTGGGGGTACACTCCAACAGCAGACACAGGGTTTCGATGTTTTCATACCGGATGGATTTCGTCTCATTGTTGACCATTCGGCTGAAATTCTGATAGCTCATGCCCATCTGTTTGTAGAGCCAGTATTTTGTGTGGCCGCGCTGTTCCAACAATGAGAGCACGTTGAGTTTGATCATAAGCTACCCCTCCATAGAATAGAATGTGTTAATCAGATATTATCGCATTATACATGCATACATATAGACTAATACAATCACTTATAGGAACAGAACAGACAAAAAACGGACGCCGTGCAGGCGTCCGTTTTTTGTAATTCAGTCCAACAGCTGCCGCAGCAGCGCCTCGTCAGCTCCCTCATACACGGTGCCGTCCCACTGGATATTGGGACCACGGCCGCAGTGCTTGAGGCAGGGGACCGTCCGACAGGCAATGCCGTTGACCGTCTGACCGGAGACAATGCCCCAGTTCCGTTCCAAAAGCTCCAGGAGCTTGGCGCTGCCCCGGCTGCCGCAGCTTTTCCCGCAGCAGACCACCAGACGGTGACGGATTTGCTCCGTTTTCAGGGATGGATACCGGGCAATAATGGCATTCAAAAAGGTCTCCCGCAGCCCATAAGCGGTGCAGACGGCCTGGAGCGCCGCGTCGGAGATCAGACCTTCTTCGGCCTGAATCTCCCGCAGCAGTTCCACCAGGGCGGACTGCTGCGACGGCGCACCGGCATCGCGGTAATAGTCCAGTGCTTCCTTTAAAGTCCACATCGGTTCAACCCTCATCCACAAACGATGACCAGATCACAGGGCGTATCATCCGCGGCGTTTTCCAGATCGCCATGGGTGCGGAATCCATACAGCTCACTGTAATCGGCGATGATCTGCCGCACTGTGGCGGCATCCAGCGTAAAATGGTAGACGCCGCAGGTGCCGTCTATCTCCACGGTCTGACCCTCCAGTTGGGGAATGGTCTCCACTGCCGGGGAAGCCGCGTTGTCTCCCAGCTCCACCAGCAGAGATTCTGCGGCGGCTTCCGGCTCCACGCTAAACGTGGCCGGAGCGGCTGCGCTGCTGGGCAACTCCCGGGTAGCCGCTTCGGGCGACTCCTCCTGAGCCGGAGCTGCTTCCTGTGTGGAAGGCTCCTCCTGAACAGGCAGGGCGTCGGCCAGGGTGTTGTTGACCCGTGCCACCGCCGACTGTGCCGGGTCCTCTGTCTGCCGGGGCAGATATCCCAGGCCCAGGGCCAGACACAGCACCGCGGCGGCAGCCAGTCCCATGACGGCGGGACGGACGCGGCGGCGTCTGCTGGGTTTGGGTTCGGCGGCCACGGCCGCCATAATGCGGTCGTGGAGCTGGGCCGGCGGTTCCTCGGACAATTCCAGAATACCCTGATCCATGGCCGTATAGGCATCCAGAATGCGGCGGCAGTCGGGGCACCGGGCCAGATGGGCCTCGAGACGGGCCTCTTCTTCCGGGGTGTTGGCGCCATCCAAATGGCCCGATAATAAGACCAGTGCTTCTTCACAGGTCACGGTGCATCCCTCCTCTCATGTCTCATTTGTTTAGACGAAGGAGCAGTGGATTTGTTCCCCAATTTTTGCATGGCTTCCCGCATTTTTTCTCTGGCCCTGGCAATGCGGGATTTGACGGTGCCCTCCCGGACCTGCAAAACGGCAGCAATGTCGGCGTAGCTCAAATCGTGGATCACCCGCAGCGTCAGCGCTTCCCGGTACTCCGGTTCCAGGGACTGGAGGGCGTCGGCCACCCGCTGCCGGTCCTCCTGGGCGGAAAGGCGCTCTTCGGGACCGGCAGCCGGGTCCGGTACATCCAGGGGCCGCCCGTCGCCGTCGCTGTCCTCCACATGGAGGGGAAGGACCTTTCGCTTCTGCTCCCGCCGCAGATGGTCAATACAGAGGTTGCTGCACAGACGATACAGCCAGGTGGAAAAGGCCGCGTCGGCCCGGAAGGAGCCGAGACTGCGCCACGCTTTGAGAAAGGTCTCCTGTGTCAGGTCCATGGCGTCGTCGGCGTTGCCGCACATGCGCAGACAAAGGTTATAGATGGGTTTTTCGTAGGACAAAACCAGCTGTTCAAAGGCGTCGCTGTCACCGGCGGCGGCTTTGCGGACCAGCTCTGTATCCATGGTGTTCACCTCAAATCCCGCTGGATGCCCTTGGCGATGGCGTAGATATCGTCCATGGTACCAATGTGGGAAATCTTTTCTTTATAATAGGTGCTGTGGGCCACGCCACGCAGATACCACGCAAAGTGCTTGCGGGCTTCCAGACAGGCGATGTGCTCGCCCTTGTCCTCACGGGCCAGCTCGAACTGCTCCACCGCCACGTCCACCCGCTGGGCAAGGGGCGGGCGTTCCGGCACCGGCTGGCCGTTGAGGGCGGCCAGCGCCTGTTGGAACAGCCACGGGTCCCCAAAGGCGGCCCGGCCAATCATAATCATCTCCGCACCGGTGCGCTTTTGGCACCGGACGGCGGCTTCGGCGCTGTCCACGTCGCCGTTGGCACAGAGGGGAACGGTCAGCACCTGCCGGACCTTGGCAATGGTGTCCCAGTCGGCAACGCCGGAGTACATCATGGTTTTGGTGCGGCCATGGACCGTAACAGCCGCCGCGCCGGCGTCTTCCATACGTTTGGCGAAGTCCACCACATGGATGGAGCCCTTGTCCCAGCCCAGCCGCGTCTTGACGGTCACCGGGACGGGGACAACTTCGGCTACGGCTTCCACAATGCGGGCGGCCAGGTCCGGGTCTTTCATCAGGGCGCTGCCGTCGCCGTTGTTGGCGATTTTCGGCACGGGACAGCCCATGTTGATGTCGATAAAATCAAATTCCCCGTGGGTCAGGACCAGCTGGGCCGCCTGGGCCATAATGGCCGGGTCGTTGCCGAAAATCTGCGCGCCGCAGAGGCCGTCGCCGGGGGTACGCTTCAATAACGTGACGCTTTTCCGGTCCTGGTAGACCAGGGCACGGGAGGACACCATTTCCGTCACGGTGACGGACGCGCCCAGCCGGGCGCAGATGGTGCGGAAGGCCAGGTCGGTGACGCCGGCCATGGGGGCCAGCACGAGGGGCCCGTGGGCAGGGAAGGGATGGCGGGACATAAACGGCCTCCTTGGTTGGTTTTTCAGTCGTCCGTATATCATACCATAGTTTTCCCGGTTCCACAAGATACGAAACGGGAGTGCCGCGGTCTGCGGCACTCCCGAAGCGATTATGGAGTTGCAACGATGCCCAAGCCCAAATCGTTGAGCCGCTGCTGTTCCTTTTGTCCGAGAATCTCTTGATAGTTTGGAACCTGCTCGATGGGTACCACGGTTTCCGGGTATACCAAAAATACCGATTCTACCCGGATGGACGGCGCTACGCCGCTGCGTACCAGACGGTAATCGAAGAAATCATCCGTGTACCTATTGGGCTTCGCACAGCGAAAGCCCACGTTTCCGCTCTCGTCCGGTTCCAGCAGCGAGGTAATACCGATGCCGTGGCCTGTATCGGCGCTGAGGACCGTCTCCCAGGTACCACTGGGGGAACGGTACAAAATCTCGTTGCCCGGGTGGCTGCTCTGAGCAGCGAAGGGGCCCAGGTTGGTGGGATAATCCGGCGTGTAGGTCAATACATACATCCCACCCTCATCCAGCACCAGCAGATCGCGCACACATCGCTCCTGCAAACAGCGGAGGACGCCATTCTCCAGCTGATACAGCCCTGCATCGCCCCAGTAATAGCCGTCTGTCTTGTCGGCGATCATCCATCGCAACAGCTGCGTCTTGCCGCTTTCACCGGGGAAGGGTGGGGCTTCCGTGCAGGACAGATCAAACCGGGCCAACACCTCCATGGACGGTAGGGACAACTGCTGTAACACGGCTGTTTCGTCGGTAATGCACCGGACGATCACCGAATCTCCCAGCACATCCACCACATCCTGACCGTCCAGGGCCGGGAGAGCCTGGACCGTGGGGCCGTCCAGCAGCCAGCTGTGCCGGGCCGTCGTTTCGTAATCCTCCAGCGTCAGCAACAATCCCCCGTCCCAAGTCCGCCAACTGCAATACGGAACACTCATACCCGTGCAAAATGGCGTCAGCTCCAGCAGCTGCTGCACCGCAGAACCGTTGTAATACAGCAGGGCCGTGGGTTCCGTGCCGCCCGCTTTCATAACCAAATAATCGCCGCCCGTACCGGCGTAATATTCAATCTGCTGTCCCTCAGCCAGAGGCAGCGACGCGGGCGGCGCGGCCAGCTCCAGGGTGAAATAATCCACAGCACACAGTTCCGCCTGGCCATCCCGCTGCCGGGTGGCCAGAACATAGGAGTTGGAGCTGTCGCCAGAACGATAGATGTACCGCATTCCCTGTTCCGTACTGTAAAGGGTCACCCCGACGGTGTCGCGGAGAAGCCTGCCGTCCTCGGTGGTGCCCCAGTCGGATACATAGACCTTGGGAGCCGCCGCGCAGAAATCGTCCTCTGAGATGGCCCCTTCTTTCAGAAGCCGGGCGGCCAGGGTGTCGCCGGTGTCTGTGTACCCGCTCAGAGCCAACACCGACAGGGAAACGGCATCCCGCCGTAAAAATCCAGCCTGATCGAGAGATTGCTGCAAGGCGGTCAGATCAAATCCCCAGCCCGTTTCCCAGTAGTCGTCGGCCACGTCGGGACCGTACAGCGCCCGGGACAGGAACATCAGATACTGTTTAGCCGTGACACTATTGGAGGAGCCAAAGGTGGTGGCCGAGACGCCCTTGGCCAGACCGTTGGTCCACAGCCAGCCCACGTAGGGACTGGCCCACTGGGGAACGTCAGTGAAGGGATGGGAGGGGGATTGGGCCAGGGCTTCATCCTCTTTTCCCAAAAGCCGCACCAGCATGACAGCGGCTTCGCTGCGGGTCATGGACCGGTCCAGGGCGTAGCCCTCCTCGGTACCGCGAAACAATCCAAGAGCATGGAAGAACTCCGCTTGGTCTTGGGGGTCGGTGTTGATTTCGGAATAAGGACCGGTCCCCAGGTTGGGTACCTGATAGGCGGCGGCGCTGACGGTCAGGGTCAGAGCGGCGGACAGCGCCAGAATGATGCTGCGTCGTCTCATGATAACACATCCTTTCCAGTGGACAGGTTGGTGGTTTCTATCAATAGAATATCATAAAAATCTGCATGGTTTTCCACCAGTTGACCCCTAGGGTTGCGGGAATAGCGGAAAAACGCCATGGCCCAGCGGGAACATGGCGTTTTTTGAAGGATTCAAGTCATTTTTTCCTGCTTCACCTTGTGGTCAATGACGTGACGGGAAGCCAGTTCCTTGTGGATGTCCTCTACGGAAATGCCCATCTCGACCATCAGCACCATGACATGGTAGCAGAGGTCGGCAATCTCATAGATGGTCTCCGGCTTGTCGTTGGCCTTACCGGCAATGATGACCTCGGTGCACTCTTCGCCCACCTTCTTGAGAATCTTGTCGATGCCCTTTTGGAACAGGTAGGTGGTATAGGAACCCTCCGGCAGGTCCCGTTTCCGGCCTTCCAGCAGTTCATACAGCCCTTGCAGGCTGAACGCCGTCTGATCGGGGCTGACATAGAGGGCGTTGTGGAAGCAGGTCTCCGCGCCGGTGTGGCAGGCGGGACCTTCCTTGCTGACCAGAACGGTCAGAGCGTCGCAGTCGCAGTCGGCGGTGATGGCCACAATGTGCTGGACGTTGCCGGAGGTTTCGCCCTTGCGCCACAATTCCTGACGGGAACGGCTCCAGAAACAGGTGCGGCCCTCTTTCATGGAAATTTCAAGGCTTTCCCGGTTCATATAGGCTACGGTCAGTACGTCCTTGGTGACAGCGTCCACAACGACGGCGGGAATCAACCCCTTTTCGTCGAATTTCAGTTGATCGATGGTTACCATGTTCAATCCTCACAATCTGACAGGAATGTTGTGTTGGGCCAAAAGGGCCTTTAATTCGGGAATTTTCACTTCTCCAAAGTGGAAAATTGATGCGGCCAACCCCGCGTCCACCTGAGGGAGCGTTTCAAACAGCGTGATGAAATCTTCCGCCTTACCCGCGCCGCCGGAGGCGATGACGGGTACCGAAACAATCTCACTGACAGCCCGCAGCATTTCCAAATCAAAGCCGCCCTTGACGCCGTCGGTGTCGATGGAGTTCAGAACGATTTCTCCGGCCCCGTGGTCCACGCCGAAGCGAATCCACTGGAGGGCGTCCATACCCGTGGACTCCCGGCCGCCCTTAGCAAAGACCGTATACTTGCCGTCCACCCGCTTGGCATCCACCGACAGCACCACGCACTGATCGCCGTAACGTTTGGCGGCGTCCTCGATTAAATTGGGGTTGCGGATGGCCCCGGAATTGACGCTGACTTTATCGGCTCCGCATTGCAGAACACGCTCGAAATCGGACACCTCGTTGATGCCGCCGCCCACGGTGAGGGGGATGAAGATGGTGGAAGCCACCTCCGTTAAAATGTCGGTGAACAGCGCCCGGCCCTCGGCGGAGGCGGTGATATCGTAGAACACCAGCTCGTCGGCCCCGTGGTCGGAATAGTACCGGGCCAATTCCACCGGGGAATTGACATCCCGGAGCCCCTGAAAGTTGGTGCCTTTGACCACCCGGCCATCCCGGACGTCGAGACAGGGGATGATGCGTTTTGTAATCACACTGCCGCCCCCTTTGTCAAGGCCACGGCCTGCTTGAGATCGATGGCCCCTGTGTAAACGGCCTTGCCAAGAATGGCCCCGTACAAGCCCATATTTTGGAGGGCGGCGATATCATCCAGGGAACTGACGCCGCCGGAAGCCACAATGTCCAGAGAGAGCGTTTCCGAAAGCTGTTTGTACAATTCCAGATTGGTGCCGCCCAGGACGCCATCCTTGGAAATATCGGTGCAGATGATGGTTTTTACACCCAGATTGTCCATATCGCGGCAGAAATCGAAGCACGTCCGGTCGGATAACTCCGTCCAACCCTTGATGGCCACAAAGCCATCCCGAACGTCCACGCCCACGGCGATTTTCTCGCCGTACCTGGCTACCATTTCCCCGACGAAGCCCGGCTGGGTGATGGCGGCGGTGCCGAGAATGACCCGGAGTACCCCGGCATCCAGATATTTTTTGATGACTTCCTCGGACCGGATGCCGCCGCCGATCTCCACTTTTAAGCCCGATTGGGCCGCCACGGTGCGGACCGTGTCGAGATTGGGCGTCTCTCCGGTCTTGGCCCCCTCCAAATCCACCATGTGGAGGTATTCGGCCCCGGCGTCCCGGAACCGTCTGGCAACGGAAAGGGGGTCCCTATCATAGACGGTCATCTGGTTGTAATCGCCCTGATAGAGCCGGACGGCCCAGCCCGTATACAGGTCGATGGCAGGGAACAGATTCATAGTCGTTTTCCTCACAGTTCACAGAAGGATTTTAAAATGGACAGGCCCACGGGACCGCTTTTTTCCGGGTGGAACTGGCAGCCGTAGACGTTGTCCTTGCCCACGGCGGCGGTGACGGTGACGCCATATTCCGCGGTGGCCGTCACACAGGGACAGTTGGCCGCGTGGAAGCTGTGGACGAAGTACACATGGTCGCCGGGGTTCAGGTCCCGGAAAATGGGAGAGCGGGGCTCGGAAAATTGAAGGGCGTTCCAGCCCATGTGGGGGACTTTCAAACTGTCCGGGGGCGAGAGGGGCACCACGTCGCCGGGAATCAGCCCCAGGCCCTGGTGTTCGCCGTATTCCAGGCTGCGCTCCAGCAGCAGCTGCATGCCCAGACAGATGCCCAGCAGGGGCTTTCCGGCTTTGGCTTCCTCGATGACCACGGCATCCAGCCCCGTGGCCCGCAGTTTGGCGGCGGCGTCGCCGAAGGCTCCCACGCCGGGGAGGATGATTTTGTCGGCCCGGCGCAGGACGTCGCCGTCGCCGGTGACGGTGACTTCGGCTCCCACGGCGGAAAGGGAACTGCGCAGGGAAAAGAGATTGCCCACGCCGTAATCTACAATGGCAACCATTTACAGTACTCCTTTGGTGGAGGGGATTTCGTCGGCACAGTCCGGGTCAATGGCCACGGCCCTGCGCAAAACGCGGGCCAATGCCTTGAAGACGCCCTCGACGATGTGATGGCTGTTTTTCCCGGCCAGCTGCCGGACGTGGAGGGTGATTCCGGCTTCCCGGACGAAGGCAATCAGGAATTCCTCCACCAGTTCCGTGTCGAAGGTTCCGATTTTCTTTGCAGGAATGTCCAGGTCACAGCAGAGCATGGACCGGCCGGAAATGTCCACGGCACATTGAATCAACGCCTCGTCCATGGGCAGGGCCATGTCGGCGTAACGGTAAATGCCCCGATGGTCGCCCAGGGCCTGCCGGAAAGCCGCACCCAGGGTGATGCCGATGTCCTCCACGCTGTGATGGTCGTCCACCTGGGTGTCGCCGTTGCAGAGAATGTCCAGATCAAACCGGCCATGCTTGGCAAAGAGGGTCAGCATGTGCTCCAGAAAGCCCACACCCAGATTGAGACGGCTTTCGCCGGTGCCGTCCAGGTTCAGTGCCAAGGTGATATCGGTTTCGCCCGTCTTGCGGGTCAAAGATGCTTGTCTCATGGTGGTTGTCTCCTTTAGGAGTGGAGTGGGGGAAGCGGCGGGGGCAAGCCTCCGCCATACGGGTCGGAACGAATCGGTGCCATGGGTGCGGGATGGTGCGTACCGGCGGCGGGACACACAGGTCCCGCCCTACGAGGTCAATGGAACTGTTTCCGTAGACGGACGGGCCTTTTTAGGCCCTCCCAACCGCAACAATGCGAAGCATGGATTGAGAGCGCTGCTGCACTTTTTCCAGCCTGTCGCACCAAATCAAATAAATATCCCAACATTTAAAAGTTTTACTCGATTTTTTTCAAAAAATCGTGGGGTCCAGGGGCAAAGCCCCGGTCGCCCGCCGCAGCGGGCGAAACCTCTTTACCGCACCAGCTCTTTTACCACAGCCACCAGGGTTTCCATCTGTTCTTGGGAGCCGATGGTGATGCGGACCCAGTCGGTAATGAGGGGGGCGGAGAAGTGGCGGACCAGGATGCCCCGGTCTTTCAGTTTCCGGTATAGGGTTTCGCCGTCCATGGCGTCGGTCCGGGCCAGGAGGAAATTGGCCTGGGAATCGGTGCAGGTGAAGCCCAGGGCCGTCAGAGCGTTGCGGGTATATTGGCGGGTTTCCATAATGCGGCGGCAGTTCTCGTCATAATAGGACTGCTCAGAAAGAGCCGCCACACCGGCCAACTGGGTCAATCGGTTGAGATTGTAGGGGTTGGTGGAGTATTTCAGTTTGTTGAGGTCGGCAATGAGCCCTTTAGGGCCGATGGCGAAGCCGAGACGGGCGCCCGCCATGGAGCGGGACTTGGAAAAGGTCTGGACCACCAGCAGATTGTCGTATTGCCGGGTCAGGGGAACGGCAGATTCCCCACCGAAGTCCACATAGGCCTCGTCGATGACCACTACCTGGTCGGGATTGGAACGGACAATGCGTTCAATTTCCGTCAGGGGCAGGGCCACGCCGGTTTGGGCGTTGGGGTTGGCCAGAACCACGGTACACCCGGCGTTGTAGTAGTCGCTGGGGTCGATGGAGAAGTCGGGCCGCAGGGTGGGGGTCTCATAGGCAACGCCATGGAGGGCGGCATAAACAGTATAAAATCCATAGGTGATTTCCGGGAATTTTACGCCGCGGTCACAGAAGGCCATAAAGGCAAAATTCAAAATATCGTCGGAGCCGTTGGAGAGGAACACATTCTCCGGGCCAACACCGTACTGGGCGGCCAGGGCGTTGACCAGCAATTTGGCGTCCGGGTCGGAATAGAGATTCAGCTGGGAAACCGCCGTTGTGTTGATGGCTTCCAGAACGGCGGGGGAGGGGGGATAGGGAGACTCATTGGTATTTAATTTAATGTACTGTTTGTCCTGGGGCTGTTCACCGGGGACGTACTCCGTCAGACCCGCATAACGGGACGAAAGGAAGCGGCTCATACGTTAAAATCCCTCCTTGGCAAAGCGAATCTGCACGGAACGGCCATGGGCCCGCAGTCCTTCGCTCTCGGCAAAGGCGGCAATGTCGTCAGCCACAGCGGCAAGGGCGTCGGCAGTATAATAGGTAAAGGAGGACTTCTTGATAAAATCGTCCACGGACAGGGGACTGGAGAATCGGGCGGTACCCATGGTGGGCAGGGTGTGATTGGGACCTGCCCAGTAGTCGCCCAGGGCTTCCGGACAATACTTCCCCAGGAAAATGGAACCGGCGTTGCGGATTTTGGAAAGGTGGTCAAAGGGATTGTCCACGGCCAGCTCCAAATGCTCCGGGGCGATTTCATTGGCAATGTCGATGGCCTGATCGAGACTGTCGGCCACAATGATTTTTCCATTGTTCTCAATGGACGAACGTGCAATTTCCTCCCTGGGCAGCAGTTTCAGCTGCCGTTCCACCTCTGCCGCCACAGCTTCGGCCAGGGGGCGGCTGTCGGTGACCAGCACCGCCGAGGCCAGTTTGTCGTGTTCGGCCTGGGACAGCAGATCGGCGGCCAGATGGGCGGCGTTGTTGGTGCCGTCGGCCACCACGAGAATCTCACTGGGTCCGGCAATCATATCAATGGACACCTGCCCAAAGACCTGCCGCTTCGCTTCGGCCACATAGGCGTTGCCGGGGCCGACAATTTTATCGACCCGCGGCACAGATTCCGTGCCGTAGGCCAACGCCGCCACGGCCTGCGCGCCGCCCAGTTTGAAAATCCGGTCCACACCGGCGATTTTTGCCGCCGCCAGAATGGCGGGGTTCAGCTGGCCGCCGTTGGCGGGGGTCACCATAATGCACTCCGGCACCCCGGCGATTTTGGCGGGGATGGCGTTCATCAGCACCGACGAGGGATAGCAGGCGGTCCCGCCGGGAATGTACAATCCCACCCGCTGCAAGGGCGTGATCTTCTGGCCCAGGACCATGCCGGGCCGGTCGGTGATAGCGAAATCCGTCCGGACCTGACGGCGGTGGAAGGCTTCGATATTTTTGGCGGACTGCTCCAAAACAGCCAGCAGTTTTTTGTCCACATTGCCGATTGCCGCGTCCCATTCCTCAGGCGTCACTTCCAGGGCCGTCAGATCGGCCCGGTCAAAGCGGCGGCAGTAGTCGTAGAGGGCCGCGTCGCCCCGGCTCCGCACATCGGCAAGGATTTCCCGTACCACGGCGGTGACGTCCACCTCCGGCTCTACACGGGCGAAAATCTCGTCTTTGGAGACCTGGCCGTATTCGTAAATGCGCATCATTTCTCTTTTTCCTCCCGCTGGGCCACCCGTTGGGCCACAGCGTCGCCCATGGCCCGGATGGCCTCCGTCTGAAACTGGTAGCTGGATTTATTGGCGATGAGCCGGGCGCTGATGGGGACGATGGTTTCCAAAGCGTCCAGATCGTTTTCCCGCAGGGTGGCTCCCGTCTCCACAATGTCCACAATCACATCGGACAGGCCCAGAATGGGGGCCAGTTCAATGGAGCCGTTGAGCTTGATGATATCGATTTCCCGGCTGCGTCCGGCGTAGTAATCCCGTGCGATATGGGGGAACTTTGTTGCCACCCGCAGGGTCTTTTCCGGGTCATCCCGGAAGGTCTTGGGACCGGCCACGCACATGCGGCACTTGCCCATATGCAGGTCCAACAGCTCGTAGACGTCGGGCTGGTATTCCAGCAGGATGTCCTTGCCCACCACGCCCACGTCGGCGGCGCCCCGTTCCACATAGATGGCCACGTCGCTGGGCTTGACCCAGAAATACCGGACGCCGGATTCCTCATTCTCAAAGATCAGCCGCCGCCCCGGATCGTGGATGGCAGGGCAGGGGTACCCGGCGGATTCCAGAATGGCCAGGACTTTTTCTCCCAGACGGCCCTTGGGCAGAGCCACGTTAATCATCGGTTGCAAGAATCTCCAACCTCCCGTTCTTTAGTTGCAGCACCTGACCGCAGGCCAGGGCGTCGCCCCGGCCCCGCTGGGCCCGGACGGTTTTACCATTGGAACGCAGCAGCTTCACGGCTTGCAATACCTGTTTGGGGTCCTCGTCTTCATCGTAGAGGAGCAGGGCGTCCACATCCCGGACCGTGGCATTCCCCAGCCGTTCCAGCTGGTCCAGATAGACGGCGAAGCCAATGGCGCCGCTGTGCTTGCCCAGCCGTTCCATCAATTTATCGTACCGGCCGCCGGACAGGACGCGGGCCGGGGCACCGTCCACATAGCCCTGGAACACCACGCCGCTGTAGTAGTCCAGATCGCCGGTGAGGGAGAAGTCCAGGACCACCCGGTCCGCCACACCCCAGTCGGCCAGCAGGTCCGCCATGGCTTCCAGTTCCGCCACATAGGCTTCCACACCGGGGAACGACTGGAGCCGGGGCAGCACCGTATCAAACTGGCCGTGGAGCTCCGTCAATTCCAGAAGACGGCGGATACCCTCGTCATCCATGCCGCCGCCGGTGCAGACGGTTTCCAGCTCGTGGCGGCTCTTGCGGGCCATGCAGCGCAGAATGGAGGCCCGAGTGGCGTCGTCCGCCGTCAGACCGTCCAGCACCGTTTCCAACAGGCCCAAATGGGTCAGATTCAGGACGCACCGGTCGGAAATGGCCTCCAGGCTGCGGACCGCCAGCATCAGGACTTCACAGACCGTATAGAGGTCCAGGTCGCCCAAACACTCCAGGCCGTCCTGGGGAATTTCCCGGAACGTCCCGCTGCCGCCGGGGCGGTAGACGGTTTCGTGGTAGCAGAGCTTTTGCAGCCCCGGTTCGCCGTCCTTGGCATTTTTGATGATGGACAGCGTCACGTCGGGTTTCAGGGCCATGAGCCGTCCGTCGGTATCGGTGAACGTCAGCACCGAGTCGCTGACAAGGAAACGCTTGTTGCGGGCGTACAGGTCGTACTCTTCAAACTTGCTGACCTTGTACTGCCGGTAGCCGTGGCGGCCGTAGAGACTGCGCAGCCGCAGGCTGGTCCGTTCTTCGGGCCGCAGGGCCGATTCCAGGGATTCCATGGGGATTCCTCCTTGCACTGTGGTGGGGGATACTCTGATAACCATATCATACCACATGGGTCAAACTTAGTCAATTAGCGATTTACCGAAATAGAAGAAATCACACAGATGGTTTACAAGACACCGGTTGTGTGGTACCATGGGATATCACCTTGAAAAAAGGAGTCGAATTCATGCTGAGAATCGAGCATTTGACCAAGCGATACGGGGACAAAACGGCTGTGGACGATGTGAGTATCCACATTCACCGGGGCGAAATCTACGGCTTTATCGGCCACAACGGCGCCGGAAAGACCACCACCATCAAGGCCTGCTGCGGCATTCTGCGGTTTGACAGCGGGGAAATCTATGTGGATGGCGTCTCAGTCCGGGAGAACCCCCTGGAGTGCAAGCGCAAGATCGCCTATATTCCCGACAATCCCGATTTGTACGACTATATGAGCGGCATCCAGTATCTCAATTTTATTGCCGACATTTTCGCCGTTCCCCAGAAGGAGCGCCAGGAGCGCATTCACCAGTACGCCGGGCTGTTCGCCCTCACCGCTGATCTGGCCCAGCCCATCAGCGCCTATTCCCACGGCATGAAACAGAAGCTGGCCATTATTTCCGCGCTGATTCACGACCCGCAGCTGGTGATTCTTGACGAGCCCTTTGTGGGCCTGGACCCCAAGGCCACCCACCAGGTCAAGGAGCTGATGCACGATATCTGCAACCGCGGCGGCGCGATCTTCTTCTCCACCCACGTTCTGGACGTGGCCGAGAAGCTCTGTGACAAGGTGGCCATCATCCACCAGGGCAAGCTCCTGCGCTCCGGCACCATGGAGGAGGTCAAGGGCGACGAATCTCTGGAGACGGTGTTCCTGGAACTGGAGGAGGAGAGCCATGGTTAAAGCGCTGCTCCGCGCCCGGTTTTTGCAGCTGTTTCACGCCCTGCTCCGCAGCGGACGTAAGGGCAAACAGCGTACCGGCGGCGGCCTCGTCCTGTACGCCCTCCTGATGCTCTATGTGCTGGGCATTTTCTGCTGGCTCTTCGGCCATATGGCCAACACCCTCTGCATCCCTCTGTACCAGCTGGAGCTGGATTGGTTCTATTTTGCCATGATGGCCATCACCGCCGTGATGCTGGGGGTGGTGGGCAGTATCTTTTCCACCAAGAGCCAGCTGTTTGAAGCCAAGGACAATGAAATGCTCCTGGCCATGCCCATTCCGCCCAAGTGGATTCTGCTGAGCCGCATGGTGGTGCTATACGTTCAGGCATTGGTGATGATTCTGGTGGCCATGGTCCCCACGGCGGTGGTGTGGCAGGTCCAAATCGGCATGACGGCGGCAGGATGGCTGTTTTTCGCCCTCTCCATGGTGCTGCTGCCCCTGGTGGCCCTGGTGCTGTCCTGCCTGCTGGGCTGGGCCGTGGCCCTGCTGACGGCCCGGATGGCAAAGAAAAACATTGCCACGGTGGTGCTATCTCTGGCCTTTATGGCGGCGTATTTCTATGGATACACCCAGATCAACACCCTGCTCCAAACGCTCATTGCCAACAGTGAAACGGTGGCCCAGACGGTGCAGAAAGCCCTCTATCCCTTCTATCAGTTCGGGCTGGGCTGCCTGGGCAATCCGGTAGGCTTCCTGCTGTTTGCCCTCTGTGCGCTGGCGGTCTTCGGCATCGTTTACGGACTGCTGAGCCGCAGCTTCACCGCCATTGTGACTACCAACCGGGGCGGCAAAAAAATCCGTTATCGGGAGCGGGCCCTGAAGGTGTCCTCCGTGGACCGGGCGCTGCTCCGCCGGGAGCTGGTGCGGCTGTGGAGCATTCCCAGTTATCTGCTCAACGGCTGCATGGGCTCTCTGATGATCGTCATCGGCGTCGTCTACCTTATCATAAAAGGGGAAACGGTCTCACTGCTGGCGGACGCCATGCCGGAGCTGCGGATTGTGGGCGTGGCCCTGGGCTGTCTGCTGATTCTGTTCCTGGTGGGCCTGAACTATCTGACCTGTTCCTCCGTATCCCTGGACGGCAAAACACTGTGGTTAGCCCAATCCTTGCCGGTGACGCCCTGGCAGATTCTGCGGGCCAAACTGCGGATGAGCTACCTGATCACCATGCCCCCCACGGTGCTGGCCTGTGTGGTGATTACCTGTGTGATTCGTCCCGGCGTGGTGGGGACGGTGCTGCTTGTTGGAATCTCTCTGGTCTATTGTGTGTTCCACGGAATGACGGGACTGGTTTTAAATGTGAAAATGCCCCGGCTGGATTGGGAGAGCGAAGCCTATGCCATCAAGAACAGCGGCAGCGTCATGGCCGCCGGACTGGGAGAAATGGGCTTGCTCCTGGGATTGGGCCTGCTGGTGTTCGCCCTGCGGGATGTGGCGTCCCTGGAGGTGCTGCTGGTCTGCTGTCTGGTGCTGCTGGCGGCGGCCACCTGGTTTTTGTATCGCTGGCTCCGGACCAAGGGAGCCGAACGGTTTTCCACGCTGTCATAAGGAGGGATTGCGTTGATCCGAACCAACTATCACAGTCATACCACTTACTGCGACGGCAGAAATACCGCCGAAGAAATGGCGGCGGCGGCCTGGAAGGCGGGACTGCTGGCCTACGGCTTTTCCGGCCACTGTTACGCGCAGCACAATCTCGATTTCTGCATGACGCCGGAGAGCACCCGGCAGTATGTGGCCGACGTCCATGATCTGCGGGAGCAATACCGGGGCCGCATGGAGATTTATCTGGGTGTGGAGGCGGAGCTCCACGGAGAAGCGCCCACCTTTGACCGGGACTACACCATCGGTTCGGCCCATGAAGTCCCCGTGGACGGGGGCTATCTCAGCGTGGATCACACGGAGGAGATTCTCCGGCGCGGCGTTGCGGAACACTTCGGAGGCGACTGGTTCGCCATGACCCGCCGCTACTTTACGGAAATGGCCCGGATTCTGGAGGTGACCAACTGCGACTTCATTGGTCACTATGATTTGCCCACCAAATTCAACGAGGGCGGCCGGTGCTTTGACGAAAGCGACCGCCGGTACCGGGACACGGCACTGGAGGTGCTGGAGCACCTGTGCCGACAGGGCGGTGTGTTTGAAATCAACACCGGGGCCATGAGCCGGGGATACCGGACTGCGCCCTATCCGTCGGAACCGCTGCTGCGGGCCATCCGGGAGTTTGGCGGCGCCATTGTGATTTCCAGCGACGCCCACAGCGCCGACGCCATCACGGCCTATTTTGACCAGGCGGCCCAGCTGGCCCTCCACTGTGGGTTCCGGACCCACCGGGTGCTGCTGAATGGCCGGTGGCAGGAGGTGGCCATTGAACCATAAAAGACCGGTATGCGGGAGGTGGAAGCCGTGAAGAAGAAAACCGGCAATCTGCTGTTTCTGGCGGCGGTGTTTCTGCTGACCCTTTGGAGCGTCTTCCACGGTCAAAATCTCCGGGAAGTGCTCCAGGATTTGGCCCAGGCCGATTGGCGCTGTGTGGCGGCAGGGGTCCTCTGCGTGGTGGGGTTTATCCTGGGGGAATCCCTGGTCATCGGCTACCTGCTCCGACAGCTGGGTGTGGCGGTCAAACCGAGCCATTGCTGCCTCTACTCCTTTATCGGCTTTTTCTATAGCTGCATCACCCCGTCGGCCTCCGGCGGCCAGCCCATGCAGATTGTGGTCATGCGGAAGGACCGCATTCCCGTGGCCGTGTCGGCGGTGGTCCTGGCCATCGTCACCATCACCTATAAACTGGTGCTGGTGATTCTCGGCGGCGCGGTGGTGCTGCTGCGGCCCGCCCGGCTGATGGCTTTTCTGGAACCGGCGGAACCGATTATTTACCTGGGCATGGTTCTCAATGTGGTGTGCATCACCGTTTTGCTGCTGCTGGTGTTCCATCCCACGGCAGCGGAGCGACTGGCCCGCCGGGCGCTGAACCTGGCCCACCGGATCCGGCCTTTCCGCTCCCTGGAACAGCGGCAGGAACAGCTCCACCAGATGGTGGAACAGTACCGGGGCGCGGCGTCCTTTTACCGGACCCACCGGGGCGTCATCGTCCGGGTGTTTGCCATCACCTTTGTGCAGCGGTGCCTGCTGTTTCTCGTCACCTGGTTTACATACCGGGCCTTTGCCCTGTCCCAGCAGCCCCTGTCGGTGGTGACGACGCTCCAGGCCATGATCTCCGTGGCCGCCGATATGCTGCCCCTGCCCGGCGGCATGGGCGTCAGTGAAAACCTGTTTCTCACCCTGTTTGAACCGGTGTTCGGGCCGGATTTGGTGCTGCCGGCCATGGTCATCAGCCGGGGCATCAGCTATTACACCCAACTGCTCCTCAGCGCGGCCATGACGTTGGCCGCCTCGTTCCTGCTGCGGGAGCCCCAAGAGAAAGGAACGTGATCCATGCATTTTCTCGGCGTCTATGATTATACGGTCATTCTGACCTATGTGGGACTGATCTCGTCGGTGATCGGCATGACCCAGGCCATCCACGGCGATTACAAGGCCGCCGTGTTCTGTCTGGCTTTTTCCGGCATCTGCGACGCTTTCGATGGCCGTATTGCCCGGACCAAAAAGGACCGGACCCACCGGGAGAAAAACTTCGGCATCCAACTGGATTCCCTCTGCGATGTGGTGTGCTTCGGCCTGTTTCCGGCGTTTATCTGCTATCTGCTGGGCGTCCGCGGCGTGCTGGGCCTGATTCTTGTGTGCTTTTACTGCCTCTGTGCCGTTATCCGTCTGTCCTTCTTCAATGTGCTGGAAACGGAGCGGCAGCAGACCGAGGGCGGCTGCAATAAAACGTACCACGGCCTGCCGGTCACCTCCATGGCGTTTCTGCTGCCTATGACCTTTTGGCTGCAATTTGTCGTGTCACAACTGACGTTTCTCGTGCTGCTCCACGTGCTGCTGGGTGTGGCGGGCCTGCTGTTCATTCTGAATTTCCCGCTGAAAAAGCCGGGCCTGAAAACCATTTTGGCTCTGGTGGCGGTGGTGGCCATTACCGTAGGCATTATCTATGCCCGGACCCGGTTCCGCCTGCCCCATCCCGCCGACGAGTCCAACCCTGTGGTGGAGGAGATCATCGATGAGATCCAGGAGCACACCTGAACCGTCCCGGAGCCTGCGGTTCCTCTATGGTACCGCCGTGGGACGGCTGCTGCTGAAACCCCTGGTGCAGCCGGGCCTGTCCCGGGCCGCCGGATGGCTGCTGTCCCAACGGGTTTCCCGCTGCCTAATCGCTCCCTTTGTCTGGCGCAGCGGCATCGATTTGGGAGACTATCTGCCCGAGGACTACGGCAGCTACAACGAATTTTTCTGCCGCCGGATTCGGCCGGAGCTGCGGCCTCTGAGCAATGCGGCCCTGGTCAGCCCTTGCGATGGCTGGGTTTCGGCCTATCCCATCACCGACGACCTCCGGTTTACGGTGAAGCATACCGTCTATACCGTTTCGTCGCTGCTCCGGAATGAAGCGTTGGTCCGGCGGTTTGCAGGCGGAACGGCTCTGGTTCTCCGGCTGGCCGTGGACGATTACCACCGCTATTGCTTTCCACTGGACGGCACAGTGGGGGAGACGGGGAACATTCCGGGCCGCTTCCATACGGTCCAGCCCATTGCCAATGACCAGTATCCCATTTATAAGGAGAACGCCCGCCAGTATACGATGCTCCACAGTGAGGAGCTGGGAGATATGGCCATGGTGGAGATGGGGGCGCTGCTGGTGGGCCGGATTGTGAACCATCCGGTCACAGGAACGGTGCGCCGGGGCCAGGAAAAGGGGTACTTTCAGTTTGGCGGCTCTACCATTGTATTGCTGATCCAGAAGCATGTCTCCCTGCCCCAGGAGTTTTTCCGCAATACCACCCAGGGATGGGAAACCCGGATTTACTGGGGAGAAAGTTTGCTGGACTGAACAAAAAACCATAAACAAGGGCGGTAATGGGAAACAGATAAAAGTTTTACTCGATTTTTTTCAAAAAATCGCGGTTTCCAAAGGCAGCGCCTTTGGTCGTCCGCCGCAGCGGACGAAATACCCGCGCCGCGCACGGCGCGAAATCCCCAATCGTCCAAACCTCCATCCGCAGATGGCGGAATCCCCGGCCAACGGCCATGGCCTCCGCCGCCACCCCTGTGGGGTGGACGGCGGAGGCCATCTATTGACGAGGGTACGGCGTGGCACATTCCGTCCGGGGCCGTCAAGGATGCCGGCCCCTACGTTGTTGTTGATTGATGGTGCATACCAGCGGCTGGACACATAGGTCCCGCCCTACAAATACAATTCAGGCCCTATTCTGTACTTCGCATAATCGCCATACTGGGAAATCAGATACGCTGCAATCGATTCGGCATCGTTCGGTTTGCGTTTGCCAGGGGAGGAAAAAGAAAAGCAGACCATCTTTCGATGATCTGCTTAACTGTTTGTGGGTGTGTGATTACACAGCGCGCTCGACCTTGTTGGAGCGCAAGCATCTCGTACAGACGTAAACATGGCGCGGAGTACCGTCAACAATCGCCTTGACGCGCTTGACGTTGGGCTTCCACATCCGATTGGAACGTCTGTGGGAGTGGGAAACCTTAATTCCGAACGCAACACCCTTGCCGCAAATATCGCACTTAGCCACTGGCTGCACCTCCTTGCCATGAAAAAATTTAACGCTTTGACACGCAGTAAATATGTTATCAGATTTTAAGTGAAATTGCAAGAGTTTTTTGCAAGATTTTTGTCTTATTTTTTCAAAGGGATTGGTTGCGAAATAGTGTGGTACACGGTATAATAAGAACAATCACTCCGCATGGTGAAAAAAACCGGGTTTTTGGCGGTCTGCTGTACCCGTAAGAAGATTGTTGAGAAAATATATGAGGTGAGAAGATCATGATCCATTCTTACAGTGTTGCGCTGACGCAGCTGGTGAAGGAATTTAATTTGCGTCCCATTCATAAGGCTACCGATTATGAACAGATCAACATCACGGTGGACGATATCAGCAGACCCGGCCTGCAGCTGGCCGGTTATTTTGACCATTTTGAACCCATGCGCTTACAGGTCATCGGTACGGTGGAGACCACCTACCTCAACAAGCTGTCCGCCGACGAGCGCCGCAGCATCTTTGACCGGTACTTCTCCTACAAGATTCCAGCGCTGATCATTTCCCGCGATCTGGACCCCCTGCCCGAGTGCTTGGAGATGGCGGCCAAGCATGATATCACCATTTTGCAGGGCAGCGAAACCACGTCCTACATCGTCTCCAGCCTGATCTCCGCCCTGAAGGTCTATCTGGCGCCCCGCATCACCCGTCACGGCGTCCTGGTGGAGGTCTACGGCGAAGGCCTGCTGCTGCTGGGCGAGAGCGGCATCGGCAAGTCCGAAGCGGCGGTGGAGCTGCTCAAGCGCGGCCACCGGCTCATTGCCGACGACGCTGTGGAGATCAAGAAGGTTTCCTCCAAGAAATGTTTCGGCACCGCGCCAGAGCTGATCCGGCACTATATCGAGCTGCGCGGCATCGGCGTCATCAACGTGGCCAAGCTCTTCGGTATGGCCGCCGTCAAGGACAGCGCCGATATTGACTTGATCATTAACATCGTTCCCTGGCGGGACGGCGAAGCCTATGACCGTCTGGGTCTGGAAAACCAGTATACCGATATTCTGGGCGTCAAAATTCCGTCCCTGACCATTCCCATCACTCCGGGCCGTAACCTGGCGGTGATTCTGGAAGTGGCCGCCATGAACAACCGTCAGAAGAAGATGGGTTACAACGCCGCCGCCGAATTTACGGAGCAGATCAACAAGCATTTCGATTCCTCCTTCGGCCAGAGCTTCTAAAATTTTCCGGGCGTCCGTTTGCGGATGCCCGGTTTTTGTCTGCTTTGGCTATTTGCAAGGAGCCGGACATATGATATGATTATAATTCTAAGAAACCAGTGCCGCCGGAGCGGCAGAGAGGAGCCAGTGAAGTATGGGTGCAGAATGGATGACCGCCCTGCAAGCAGCGTGTCCCGGAGTGGAGGTGCGTCTGGAGGAACCCATGGCGGAGCATGTGTCGTTCCGGCTGGGCGGCCCGGCGGCGGCCATGGCCTTTCCCAATAGCGAGGAACAGGTCCGGCAGCTGCTGGCGTTCTGTGACGCACAGAAGATCACGCCCCTGATTCTGGGCGCGGGCACCAATGTACTGCCGCCGGACCACGGCCTGGATACACTGGTTCTCTGTCTCAAAGGCGGCCTGATGACGCTGGAACGGCAGGGGGACTGCATTGTGGTGGGGGCCGGTGTGACCATGGCCCAGGCGGCGGCCTTTGCCGCCGACCAGGGATTGGCCGGATTGGAATTTGCCCACGGCATCCCCGGCACCATGGGCGGCGGCGTCTATATGAACGCCGGAGCCTATGGCGGCGAGCTGTGTCAGGTCTGCGTGGAGACCACCGTGCTGCGGAATGGCGAGATCGTCACCGTGACAGGGGAGGACCAGGGCTTTGCGTATCGCCGCAGCGCGTTCCAGAACGACGGCAGCGTGATTCTGCGGACCGTCTGCCGATTGACACCAGACGATCCGGCGGCCATCCGGGAGCGGATGCGGGACCTGGCCCAGCGGCGGCGGGCGTCCCAGCCTCTGGAGCTGCCCTCGGCGGGCAGTACGTTTAAGCGGCCCGTGGGCGGTTACGCCGCGGCCCTCATTGAACAGGCAGGGCTCAAAGGCTTTCGTGTGGGGGGCGCGTCGGTGTCCACCAAGCACGCCGGGTTTGTGGTCAATGACGGCGGCGCCACCTGTGCTGACGTGCTGGCGCTGATTGCCGCTGTACAGAAAAAGGTATTGGAACAGTCCGGCATCCAGCTGGAGCCGGAAGTGCGGATTTTGTGAGGTGACAGAGCATGCAATTTCTGATTGTGTCCGGTATGTCCGGTGCCGGTAAAAGTAAAGCGCTGGACTGTTTGGAGGACCTGGGTTTCTATTGTGTGGACAACATGCCGGAGGATTTGATTCCCCAGTTTGCCCAGCTGTGTATGGCCACCAAGTCCAAGTTTGAAAAGGTGGCCCTGGTCACCGATATCCGCAGCGGCCTGACCTTTGACGGCCTGTTTATGGCGCTGGATTCCCTGGAAAAGATGGAGTGTGAGTATTCCATCGTTTTTGTGGAGTGCTCCAAGGAGACACTGGTCAAGCGCTACAAGGAGACGCGGCGCAAGCACCCGCTGACCAAGGACGGCACGGAGCTGCTGGCCGCCGTGGAGCGGGAGCAGAAGCTGCTGGAGCCCATCCGCAACCGGGCCAATTACATCATCGACACCACCAACCTGTCCACGGGCAAGCTGCGGGGCGAACTGGTGAACCTCTTCGCCGGAGAGCAGCGGGACCATGCCATGACGGTCAACGTCATTTCGTTCGGCTTCAAATACGGCCTGCCCATGGACGCTGATCTGGTTTTTGACGTGCGGATGCTGCCGAACCCCTACTACATTGCGGAATTGAAACACCGGACCGGTCTGGAAAAGCCCGTGCGGGACTTTGTATTTTCCTATCAGCAGACCTTGGACTTCATGGAAAAGCTGGAGGACATGATGAGCTTTTCTCTGCCCCTCTATGTGGAGGAGGGCAAGACCAATCTGGTCATTGCCGTCGGCTGCACCGGCGGTCATCACCGGTCTGTGGCCGTGGCCAAGGAGCTGGGAGACCATATCGCCCGGCTGGGCTTTGTGACCACTGTGGGCCATCGGGACATCTCCCGGGAGTGACAGGAGGCGTCTATGCAGTATTTTGATGAATCGGTCCGGGTCTACGTACCCGGGCGGAATAATCCCAAAGTAGTCTGTATCGGCGGCGGCCATGGCCTGTCGGCCATGCTGCGGGGCCTCAAGCGCCATACCCGCAATATTACCGCCATTGTCACTGTGGCCGATGACGGCGGCGGCTCCGGTATGCTGCGGGAGGACCTGGGGATGCCGCCTCCCGGCGACATCCGCAACTGCATTCTGGCGCTGGCCAATACGGAGCCCACCATGGAAAAGCTGCTGAATTACCGGTTCTGTGAGGGCTCCCTTTGCGGTCAGAGCTTCGGCAATCTGTTTCTGGCGGCCATGAACGGCATTTCCGACACCTTTGACGAAGCGGTACACCGCATGGGCGAGGTTTTGGCCATCACGGGCCGGGTGCTGCCGGTGACCAATCAGAACGTCCATTTGGAGGCGGAGTTTGAAAACGGCAGCCGCGTTTTGGGCGAAAGTAAAATCTATTACCACAAGAAGGAAAACGACTGCCGTATCACTCAGGTGCGTCTGGTGCCGGAACATCCCAAGGCGCTGCCCCAGAGCCTGGAGGCCATTGCCGACGCCGATATGATCGTCATGGGCCCCGGCAGTCTCTATACCAGCATCATTCCCAATTTCCTGGTGGACGGCATCGCGGAGGCTGTGGCGGCGTCCCCGGCCTGCAAGGTCCTGGTGATGAACATTATGACCCAGGAGGGAGAGACCGAGGGATATACGGGCGCCGACCATGTGCGGGCGCTGCTGCGCCACGGCGGCCCCAATATCATCGATGTGTGTGTGGCCAACAGTACGCCGGTGCCGGAGGACGTGTCCGACGCCTACCGGGTGGAGGACGCGGAACAGCTGGTCCTGTGCCGGGAGGAGATTGAAGCCATGGGCATTCAGGTCCGGTGCCACCCGCTGCTGGCCATGGGCCAGCGGGCCCGCCATGACTCGGCGGCTCTGGCGACGGTGCTGATGGATGTGCTGCGGAACTACGCCGTCGGATAGGGGGGAACGCCATGTCCTTTGCATCCAATATCAAGCAGGAATTGTGCCGCCATCCGGTCCAGAAGCGATGCTGTGCCGTGGCTGAGGCCTTCGGCATCCTGCTCTATGGCAATACCTTTACGCCGTCCCTGATTAAAATTGTCACGGAAAGTGTCGATTTTGCCGAACGGCTGCCCAAAGTGTTCCGAAAAGCGTTCAATCTGCGGTTTGACAGCGAACCGGAAGAGGGAACCGGGAAACGGACCTTTCTGATCACGGACCGGGAGAAAATCGACCGGATTTTTGAGACCTTTGACTTGGTGGCCGGGGAGAGCGTGACGCTCCACGTCAATTACGGCATGTTGGAGGAGGAATGCTGCCGCAACGCCTTTCTGCGGGGGGCATTCCTGTCCGGCGGCAGCGTCACGGACCCGGAAAAACGGTACCATCTGGAATTTTGCACCACCCATCAGAAAGTGGGCTTGGAGACGGAAGCCCTGCTGCTGGATATGGGTTTTTATCCCAAAGACACGTTGCGAAGCGGCACCTGTGTCATTTATTTCAAGCAAAGCGACGCCATTGCCGACGTCCTGACCTATTTGGGCGCACCGGTGGGCGGCATGGCCATCCTGGAAGCCAAGGTGGAAAAGGAACTGCGCAACGGCGTCAACCGCCGGGTCAACTGCGACACGGCCAATCTGACCAAGGTGGTGGACGCGGCCCAGGATCAGATTGCCGCCATCCGCCGTCTGGAGGAGACGGGGCAGCTGGACCAGCTGCCGGAGAAGCTGCGCCAGACGGCCAAGCTGCGGGTCCAGCACCCGGAGGCCACGCTGTCGGAACTGGCCGGGATGCTGGAACCGCCTTTGACCAAATCGGCGTTGAATCACCGCATGAGAAAATTGATGGAATTGTCAAAACAGTGAAAGGAAGTTGTCTATGGCATTCGTACATCTCCACGTCCATACGGAATACAGTCTCCTGGACGGCGCCTGCCGGATTGGCCGCATGATGGAGCGGGTCAAGGAGCTGGGCCAGGAGGCCGTGGCCATTACGGACCACGGCGTCATGTATGGTGTCATCGACTTTTACCGGGCGGCAAAAAAGGCCGGAATCAAGCCCATCATCGGCTGTGAGGTCTATGTGGCCCCCCGCAGCCGCCACGACAAGGTCCACGGCACCGACAATGAGGCGTACCACCTGATTCTCCTGTGCATGAATGAGACCGGCTACCAGAATCTCAGCTACATGGTGTCTCAGGGCTTTCTCGATGGATTCTACGGCAAGCCACGAGTGGATATGGAGCTGCTGCGGGCCCACAGCGAAGGATTGATCTGCCTGTCGGCCTGTGTGGCGGGACAGGTGCCCCAGCTGCTGCTCCATGACGACTATAAAGCCGCCAAGGCCAAGGCCCTGGAGTTTGCGGCAATTTTCCCAGGCCGCTATTACCTGGAATTGCAGGACCACGGCCTGGATGTCCAGACCCGCGTCAATCAGGGCATTCTGCGGCTGGCCAAGGAGACGGGCCTGCCCCTGGTGGCCACCAACGACGCCCACTATCTGCGCCGGGAGGAGAGCGAACTCCAGGACGTGCTCATGTGCATCCAGATGCAGAAGACCGTGGAGGACCAGGACCGGATGCGCTTTGAGACGGAGGAATTCTATCTCAAGAGCGAGGAGGAGATGGCGTCCCTCTTTCCCAATGTGCCCGAGGCACTGGAAAACACGGTCCGCATTGCGGAACAGTGCAACATGGAGTTCACCTTCGGCAATTACCATTTGCCGGAGTTCAAACTGCCCCCCGGAGAGACCAACGTGGGCTATTTCCGCAAACTGTGCCTCCAGGGTTTTGCCAAACGGTACCCCAATCCCACGGAGCAGCATACGAAGCAGCTGGAATATGAGATGCAGATGATCGAGAAAATGGGCTACGTGGACTATTTTCTCATTGTGGCGGACTTTGTGGACTTCGCCAAACGGTCCGGCATTCCCGTGGGACCGGGCCGCGGCAGCGCCGCCGGTGCCATTGTGTCCTATTGCTTGTTTATCACCGATCTGGACCCCATGCAGTACGGCCTGGTGTTTGAACGGTTCCTGAACCCGGAGCGGGTCAGTATGCCTGATATCGATATGGACTTCTGCCAGGCCCGCCGGGGCGAGGTCATCGATTATGTCATGGAAAAGTACGGCAGCGACCATGTGGCCCAGATTGTCACCTTTGGTACCATGGCCGCCCGGGCCGCCATCCGGGACGTGGGCCGCGCCATGAACTTTACGTATGCCGAGACGGATGCTGTGGCCAAGCTGGTGCCCACAACGCTCCACATCACCATTGAGGAAGCGCTGAAGGTCTCGCCCCAGCTGAAAGCCATGTACGACGGCGACGAGCGCATTCGCCGCCTCATCGACATGGCCCAGGCGCTGGAGGGTATGCCCCGCAACACCTCCACCCACGCCGCCGGTGTGGTTATCACCAAACTGCCGGTCTATGACTATGTGCCCTTGGCCCGCAATGACGATACCATTGTCACCCAGTTTACCATGACGACGCTGGAAGAGCTGGGCCTTTTGAAAATGGACTTTTTGGGGCTGCGGAACCTGACGGTCATTGACGACGCCCAAAAGCTCATTCGGCTCCGGGAGCCGGACTTTGCCATTGAGAAGGTGGCTGACGGGGACAAGCTGACCTATGCCATGCTGGCCGAGGGCAAGACGGCCGGTGTGTTCCAGATGGAATCCGCCGGCATCACCGGCGTGTGTGTGGGCATGAAGCCGGAGTCCATCGAAGACCTGACGGCCATTGTGGCGCTGTACCGTCCCGGCCCCATGGATTCTATCCCCAAATTCATCCGTTCCAAGCAGAATCCCAAGACCATCACCTACCGCCATCCCAAGTTGGAGTCCATTTTATCGGTCACCTATGGTTGTATCGTATATCAGGAACAGGTCATTGAGATTTTCCGCCAGCTGGGCGGCTATACCCTGGGACAAGCCGATAATATGCGCCGGGCCATCTCCAAGAAAAAACAGGCGGTCATACTGGAAGAACGGAAAGCCTTCGTCTACGGCGACGCGGAGCGGGGGATTCCCGGCGCCATCGCCAACGGGGTGGAGGAGAAAATTGCCCAGGAAATCTATGATGAAATCCTGGATTTTGCCAACTACGCTTTCAACAAGGCCCACGCCGTCTGTTATGCGCTGATTTCCTACCAGACCGCGTACCTCAAGGCCCATTACCCCAGAGAGTATATGGCGGCGCTGATGACGTCGGTGCTGGACAGCTCCACCAAGATTTCCGGCTATATTGCAGAGTGCAAAAATCTGGATATTTCGGTGCTGCCGCCGGACATCAACGAGTCCTATGACAATTTTACGGTCGTGGACGGGGGCATCCGCTTCGGACTGGCTGCCGTCAAGAATATCGGCCGGGGCTTTATTCAGCTGGTGGTCAAGGAACGCCAGAGCGGCGGCCCGTTCCGCAGCCTGGAAGACCTGTGCAGCCGCCTGTACGGTGCCGACCTCAACAAACGGGCTTTGGAAAACCTCATCAAATGCGGCGCGCTGGACAGCCTGGGCCTGTACCGTTCCCAAATGCTGGCCATGCACGAGACGGTGCTGGACGCGGTAACGGCGGCCAAACGGAAAAATCTCGACGGCCAGCTGGGGATGTTCGACCTGGGCGGCAGTCAGGAGGACGCCTTACCGTCGGTGCCGGTGCCGAAGATTCCGGAGCTGAGCCCCCAGGAGCGCATGAGCTACGAAAAGGAGACCACGGGCCTGTATTTGACGGGCCACCCCATGGACGAGTACCGGGCCCGGCTCCGGGGCGCATCCGTGGTGGCGCTGGGCTCCATCATGGAGAGCTTTGCCGACAATACCGGCGCGTTCCAGGACGAGCAGCAGGTGGTGGTGGCCGGTGTGGTCCAGGCCGTCAAAATGAAAACCACCCGCAACAATTCCATGATGGCCTATGTGACACTGGAGGATGATACGGCGTCCATGGAGCTGCTGGTCTTTTCCAATGCCCTCAGTGAGTTCGGGGGCTTCCTGGCGGAAAATGCCGCCGTAGTGGTTTGGGGCAAGCTGTCGGTGCGGGATGAAAAGGAACCGCAGATGATTCTGAACCGCGCTCTGCCCATTGAGGACTATCAGCCGGGCCCCGCACCGGCCCCGGCAGCCCCGCCGGCGGCTGCGGGCAAGCTGTATGTGCGGCTGGACAGTGAGACAGTGCCGGTGTACCGGAAAGTCCGGGCCGTCCTGCAAATGTTCCCCGGCACCATGCCGGTGGTGCTCTATTTTGCCGATACCAAACAGCGGCTGGCCGGTACCTGCCTGCCGGACCCGGACCTGTTCCGGGAATTGCAGGAACTGCTGGGCGGAGAAAACGTCGTGATAAAATAGCTGCAATTTCAGAAAAAGTGTGGTATAATCAAACAGATACGGGAAAGGAGGCAGACGGAATATGGTAAAAAAAGCAATTCTTTTGACGCTGCTGGCCTGTGCCATGGCGCTGGCCCTATCCGGCTGCCTGTTCCAGGGTACAGAGGAGCTCTACGCCCTGCCCAAACAGTCGGAGGAATACTACGAGCTGCAATCGGAGATTGAACTGCTGCTGACAGATCAGACCTCCTATGCCGCCCCCACCTCCGGCACCAACCAGCAGTCGGTGCAGCTGGCCGATCTGGACGGCGACGCGGAGGACGAGGCCATTGTCTTTCTGCGGACCACCGGCGAAAAACCCCTGCGGGCCTACATCTTTGACCGTATTGGCGAGGACTTCCGCAATGTGGCCGTCATCGAGGGCGACGGCAGCAGCTTTGCCAGCGTGGAATATGTGCAGATCGACGGCCAGCCGGGGCTGGAAATGGTCCTGGGCCGCCAGATCAGCGACCAGGTGCCCCAGGCCCTCAGCGTCTACGCCTTGCGGGAAAACCGGGTGGTGGAGCTGATGAGCGCCAACTACAACGAATACACCACGGTGGACCTGGACCGGGACGGCAAGATGGACATCTTCCTGCTGCGGTTCAGTACCGAAGTCCGGTCCGGTGTGGCGGAGTATTACCGCCATACGGGCAGCCAGATCGAGCGGGCCCCCGAGTCCCTGCTGTCCACCGGCGTGGAGAATGTCCGCCGTATCATCACCGGTTATGTGGATACGGGCGTTCCGGCGGTGTTCGTGGCCAGTATGTATGATGAAAACAGCGTGGTCACTGATATTTTCGCTCTGCGGGAAGGGGCCTTTGTCAATATCACCGCCGAGGGAGCCAGCGGAACCAGCGCCCAGACGGTCCGCAACTACTACGTCTATGCCGCCGATATCGACAACGACGGCCTGATTGAATTGCCCCAGCCCAAGCAGCTGCCCCAGGCGGAGACGGCGGCGGAGGACGAAGCCTACTGGATCATCGATTGGTACCATCTGTCCATCGACGGCCAGCGGGAGAAGAAGCTGACCACCTACCACAACTATTCCGGCGGCTGGTTCCTGGTGCTGCCGGAGGAATGGGAGGACCAGCTGACCATCACCTACGACGAAGCGGAGCAGGGAATGCACGGCTATACTTTCCACCAGTGGAAAGGCTACGGCCAGGAGACGGAACCCATCTTCACCATTTACGCCCTGTCCGGTGAGGACCGGAAGGCAGTGGCATCCAGTGATGGCCGCTTCCCTCTGGGCGATAAGGGTGATGTGACCTACGCTGCGTCCTTCGGCACATCGGAGCTGGCCGATGATCTGACGCAGGCGGATTTGGTGGGCATGTTCAAGTATATTCAGATCGACTGGAATTCCGGCGAGGTATAAGGAGGAACAGGGAAATGAAAAAGGTATTGATTATGGAGGATGAGGTCAGCATCCGCAGTTTTGTGGTCATCAATCTCAAGCGGGCCGGTTACGAGGCCATTGAGGCCGGCACCGGCGCCGAGGCCCTGGAGCAGCTGAAAAACAACCCGGATATCGGCGTTGCCATCCTCGATATCATGGTGCCCGGCGACATGGACGGCTTTGAGGTCTGCCGTACCATCCGTACCACCAACAAGTCCATCGGCATCATCATGCTGACGGCCCGGACCCAGGAGATGGACAAGGTCACGGGGCTTATGACCGGCGCCGACGACTATGTGACCAAGCCCTTTTCTCCGGCGGAGCTGACGGCCCGGATTGACGCCCTGTACCGCCGCATCGGCGGCGACGGCGGCGGAGACGGTGCCGAGCAGCAGCAGGGGCCCTTTGTTCTCAACACCCGCAACCGAACGCTGGATAAAAACGGCAAGCGCATCAAGCTGACCCAGGTGGAGTATTCCATCATGAAGCTGTTTATGCAGAATCCCGGCCGGGCCCTGTCCCGGGAGGATATTCTCACCAGCGTGTGGGGCCGGGACTTCGACGGTGAGCTGAAGATCGTGGACGTCAATATCCGGCGTCTGCGCATCAAGATCGAAGACGATACGGCCAACCCCACCTATATTACCACCGTGTGGGGCTTCGGCTACAAGTGGGGCGCGTGACGGCCCGGAAACACAAGAGAAGGGAGGGGACCGGGTGAAAAAGATTGCCGGCATCCAGAAACGCTGGATTGTCAATAACCTCAGCATTGTCATTCTGCTGGTCATCGTCTGCATTGTCGTCGTGTCCCTGTCTTTCACCACCTATTACTATTCCAGTATGCAGTCGGGGCTGGAGTCCAAGGCCAAGACCACCACGGACTTTTTCAGCAACTACATCGGCCAGAGCTATGGGGAGTATTACCAGTCCTGCATTCTGGTGGCCCAGACCTTTGAGGAAAAGGATACGCTGGAGCTGCAATTCATCAATCTCAGCGGCCGCATTGTAGCGTCGTCTTACGGTCAGTGGGGCGGTGCGGACCCGCAGACGCCGGAAATCCAGGAGGCCATTGCCACCAAGGAGATGCGGCCCTATGTGGGCAAAAACCCCAGCACCGGCGAACGGATTATGGCCGTGTCCAGTCCCATGATCTATACCAACGGTGAGGTCATCGGTGTTCTGCGGTTTGTCACCAGCTTGAAAAACGTGGACCGGCAGCTGATGGTCATTACGGGTCTCGCTGTATTGGTGGGTCTGGTCTTTATCGGTCTCATTATGTACAGCAGTAAGTTTTTCATCCGCTCCATCATCGGCCCTGTGGCGGAGATCACCGCCACGGCCAAGCGCATCGCCGCCGGCAGCTACGGTGTCCAGATTCAGAAGAAATTCGATGATGAAATCGGTGAACTGGCCGATACCATCAACGATATGTCGGTGAAAATCGGTCAGGCGGAAAAGATGCAGTCGGAGTTTGTGTCCTCTGTGTCCCACGAGCTGCGAACGCCGCTGACGGCCATTTCCGGCTGGGGAGAAACGCTGCTGTCTGCAGAGACCATGGACCCGGTGGAGACCCGGCGCGGAATGCTGATCATCCTCAGCGAGACCCGGCGGCTCACCTCCATGGTGGAAGAGCTGCTGGAGTTCACCCGGATGCAGGACGGCCGCTTCACCCTCAATGTGCAGCCCGCCGATCTGCGGGCGGAGTTTGAGGACACGGTCTTTATGTACGGCAGCCGTCTGAAACAGGAGGGCATTACCCTGGAATACCTGGAAAACGACGACGAAATCCCGGAAATTCCCTGTGACGTGGCACGGCTGCGGCAGGTGTTCCTCAACATTCTCGACAACGCCGCCAAGCACGGCGGACAGGGACAGCGGATTACGGCGTCCATTTCTTATGAAGAGGGCTTTGTGGTCATCCGCATTCGGGACTTTGGCCCCGGTATTCCCGAGGACGAGCTGCCCCATGTGAAAATGAAATTCTACAAGGGCAGTTCCACGGCCCGCGGCAGCGGCATCGGTCTGGCGGTCTGCGAAGAGATCGTCACCATGCACGGTGGGTCCCTGACCCTGGAAAACGCCGACGGCGGCGGCACTTTGGTAACGGTGCGCATTCCCGGCGGAGAAGCAGTATAAATCGAGCCGCCCCGGGGCGGCGCAGGAGGCATCCATGGCAAAACAAAAGGAAACACAGGGCTGCTGTGAGCAGTTCAAAACATTGATCGGCGGACAGGCTCTGATTGAGGGCATCCTCATGCGGGGTCCCGACAAACAGGCCATTGTGGTCCGCTCCAAGGACGGTCTGGTGAAAAAGGTCGACGATCTGAAGCTGACCAAAAAGCGCTCCGCGTTGGCCAGAGTGCCGTTTATCCGCGGCATTTTCACGTTTGGTGGCTCTATGGTCAACGGCATTCGGGCGCTGCTGTTTTCCGCCGAGTATTTTCCAGAAGAGGAGGGCGGCAGCGGCGAACCGTCCAAGCTGGAACGCTGGATTGAACGGCATTTCGGTTCGGAAAAACTGGAACAGTTTATCATCTATTCGGCGGCGGTCCTGGGCATTGGTCTGTCGGTGGGCC
Organism: uncultured Oscillospiraceae bacterium; assembly: GCA_944385365.1. GTDB lineage: Bacteria > Bacillota > Clostridia > Oscillospirales > Oscillospiraceae > Avoscillospira_A. Next base: position 95,501 of record CALWWW010000003.1, read on the forward strand.
TGTTCATTCTGCTGCCTACCCTGATCAGCGGCCTGATTCCCGGCCTGTATGATAATCATATGGCCCGAAATCTGGTGGAGGGCCTGCTGAAAATTATTATTTTTATGGGGTACATGATTCTGGTGTCCCAGATGAAGGACATGAAGCGGGTGTTCAGCTATCACGGCGCGGAACATAAAACCATCCGCTGCTATGAGGCTCGATTGCCCCTGACCGTGGAGAACGTGCGGCCCATGTCCCGGTTCCATCCCCGGTGCGGCACCAGTTTTTTGCTGGTGGTGGTCTGTATCAGTATCCTCTGCGGCGCGGCCATCCAGGTCAGCAATACGCTGCTGCGGATGGGCCTGCATCTGCTGATGCTGCCGGTCATTGTGGGCATCAGCTATGAGATCAACCGCTTTGCCGGACGCCACGACAACTGGTTTACCCATATGCTGTCGGCCCCCGGTATGGCCATGCAGAAGTTCACCACCCAGGAGCCCGACGACTCCATGATCGAGGTGGCCATTGAGGCCATGCGGGAGGTCATTCCCGAACAGGAGGGAGAGGACCAGTGGTGAAGACATACAGCGAATTGTACCATGAGGTTCGTCACGCTCTGTTTGAGACCCAGGGGGCCGACGCCTCCCAGATTGCACGGGAGCTGGTCTGCGCCGCTTCGGGTTTGCCTATTTCGGAGATCGTCTCCGGCCGCACTACCCACGCCGACGCTGCGGCAACCCAGAAGCTGCAAAGCTATGTGGAGCGGATTCAGAACGGCGAACCATTGGCCTACGTATTGGGGGAATGGGACTTCTGCGGCATGACGCTGACCGTCACGCCGGATGTGCTGATTCCCCGGGACGACACCATGGCCGTCACGGAACTGGCCATGAAAAAAGCCATGTTTCTGTCCCAAAATCCGAGAATTCTCGACTTGTGCGCCGGCAGCGGCTGCATTGGTTTGGCCCTTGCCCACCGGGTCAAGGATGCCCGGGTGACCTTGGGCGAACTGTCCCCGGCGGCTATCCGCGTGGCCAAGAAAAACATTGTGGACCAGCGGCTGACAGGCCGCGTCAACTGCATCACCGTCGACGCCATGAAACCGGCGTCGAAGTTTTTGGGCACCTTTGATATGATCGTGTCCAATCCGCCCTATGTCACCGATGAGGAATATGAGCGGCTGGACCCGTCGGTGCGGGATTTCGAGCCGAAAATGGCCCTGGTGGGCGGCCCCGATGGCCTGGACTTTTATCGGGCCATCGTCAAGAATTTTTCGCCGGCGCTGAAGCCCGGCGGGTACCTCTGTTTTGAATTCGGCATGGGACAGCATGACGCTGTCCGGGAGATTTTGGAGCAGCACAGATACACCGTACTGCAAATGCGCGAGGACACGGGGAACATCATCCGCGCCGTGCTGGCACAGTACAAAGGAGAGGAAGCATAAATGGCAAAGGCAAAAACCCCCTACGAGAGCCCCACGCCGGCCAGCGACAAGAAAAAGGCGCTGGAAACGGCTCTGCACCAGATTGAGAAGAATTTCGGCAAGGGCGCGGTTATGCGCCTGGGCGACAAGCCGGAAATGGTGGTGGACGCCATCCCCACCGGCTCCCTGGCCCTGGATGCCGCCCTGGGTATCGGCGGCGTGCCCCGCGGCCGTATCATTGAGATTTACGGCCCGGAATCCTCCGGTAAAACCACTCTGGCCCTGCACATTCTGGCCCAGGCCCAGAAGATGGGCGGCGAGGTGGCCTTTGTGGACGCCGAACACGCCCTGGACCCGGAGTACGCCGCGGCATTGGGCGTGGATATCGACTCCATGCTGGTGTCCCAGCCGGATACCGGTGAGCAGGCGCTGGAGATCACCGACGCCCTGGTGCGTTCCGGCGCGGTGGACGCCATCGTGGTGGACTCCGTGGCGGCTCTGACGCCCCGGGCGGAAATTGAGGGCGAAATGGGCGACAGCTTTGTGGGTCTCCAGGCCCGTCTTATGTCTCAGGCTTTGCGGAAGCTGGCCGGTACCATCGCCAAGACCAACTGCGTCGTCATTTTCATCAACCAGATTCGTCTGAAAATCGGCGTCATGTACGGCAACCCTGAAACCACCACCGGCGGCAATGCGCTGAAATTTTACGCTTCGGTGCGCATTGATATCCGCCGGGTGGAGGCTATCAAGGACGGCAGCGATATCATCGGCAACCGGACCCGGGCCAAGATCATCAAAAACAAGGTGGCGCCGCCGTTCCGGGAGGCCATCTTCGATATCATGTACGGCGAAGGCATTTCCAAGTACGGCGAAATGATCGATCTGGGCGTCCAGCTGGACCTGGTCCAGAAGAGCGGCAGCTGGTTCTCCATCGGCGAGGAACGTATCGGCCAGGGCCGGGACAACGCCAAGCAGTACCTGATCGACCATCCGGAGCTGACAGAGCAGCTGGAAAAGGGCATCCGGGAGAACTTCTATAAACTCCAGGGCGCACGGCCCAGAACGCCCCTGCGTCCGGCGGAGAAGCCCGTGGACGTAAGCGCCGACGATTTCAACGATGAAGATTGAGGCGCTGCGGGAGCCGACAGTCCGGGGCGGACGGTACACCGTCACCCTGGACGATGGCCGCCGTCTGCGGTTGGAACAGGCCACCGTGGGGGAGTTCGCCCTGTATCCGGGGCGGGAACTCACAGCAGAGGAACTGGACCGGATTCGCGCCGCCAATCAGCGGGCTTCGGCCAAGGCCCGGGCGGTCCGCATCATCTCCGCCACCAATGTGTCCAAAAAGGATTTGGAACGGCGGCTGGTGCAGAAAGGCGAGACGCCGGAACTGGCCTCCGAGGCCGTGCAGTGGCTGACGGAGCTGAACCTGCTGGACGATTTGGAGACGGCCCGGCAGCTGGCCCAGTCGGCGGCCCGCAAGGGCTACGGCGCCGCCCGTATCCGGCAGATTCTCTATCAAAAGGGCATCGACCGGCAGCTGTGGGACGAGGCCATGGAGGAACTGCCGGAGCCGGACGACGCCATCGACCGGTTCCTGCAATCCCGCTTCAAGGGGGAGAAGCCCGACGAGCGGGAGACGAAACGGGCCGTGGACGCCTTGCTGCGCCGCGGCCACCGCTGGGCGGATATCCGCTCGGCCATGGCGCGTTATACCGACGCGCTCAACGATATCATGGAGGAATTTTGATATGTCCTATTCCGTTGGTTTTGTGTCCCTGGGCTGTGCCAAGAACCAGGTCAACACGGAGCAGATGATCTATTTGCTGCGGGAGGCCGGCTACTCCATTTCTGAGGTCCCCGATCAGGTGGATTTGGCGGTGATCAACACCTGCGGCTTTATTGACGCGGCAAAATCCGAGGCCATCGAGAATATTCTGCTGTTGGCCCAGGCCAAGGCCGAGGGCCGCGTGGGCAAGATTCTGGTGACGGGCTGCCTCAGTCAGCGTTACCAGTCGGAAATTTTGGAGGAGATGCCCGAGGTGGACGGCATCCTGGGTACCGGCAGCTACAGCGATATTGTGGAAGCTGCCAACCGGGTTCTGGACGGGGAGGAGCATCTGCAATTCTTCGGCAACATCAACGAGACCGAGGAGCCCCAGCGGATTCTCACTACACCGGAGCATTACGCCTATCTGCGCATTGCCGAAGGCTGTGACAACCACTGTGCTTTCTGCATCATCCCCAAGCTGCGGGGCAAGTACCGCAGCCGCCCCATGGAGGAGCTCATCGACGAGGCCCGCTCTCTGGCCGCGTCCGGCGTCAAGGAACTCATTGTCATCGCCCAGGATACCAGCCGCTACGGCATTGACCTGTACGGCGAACGGCGTCTGGATGTGCTGCTGGAGGCATTGTGTAAGATTGACGGCTTCACCTGGATTCGGATTCACTACCTGTACCCCGATGAAATGTCCGATCATCTGATTGACGTCATTGCCCGGGAGCCGAAGATTGTCAAATATCTCGATATTCCCATCCAGCATGTCAACGATACCATCCTCAAGCGCATGAACCGCCGGGGCGACCATGCGTATCTGGACCAGCTGTTTACGAAGCTGCGGGAGCGGATTCCCGGTCTGGTGCTGCGGACCAGCCTGATTGCCGGACTGCCCGGCGAGGGCGAAGCGGAGTTCGAGGAGCTGTGCGACTTCCTCCGCAAGCATAAGCTGGAGCGCGTCGGTGCGTTCGTGTTCTCTCCCGAAGAGGGCACCGCCGCCGCCCGCATGGAGTACCCGCCCACGGAGGTGGCCCAGCAGCGGGCCGAGTTCCTGGCGGAACTGGAATCCCGTGTCATTGACGAGTACCACGACAGCCGCATGGGCCAGAAAGAATTGGTGCTCTGTGAGGGCTACAGCGAAGAGGACGAGGCCTACTTCGGCCGCAGCTATGCCGAGTCTCCCGACATTGACGGAAAAATCTGGTTCACTTCGGAAACGCCGGTGGCTCCCGGCCAGTTTGTCACCGTGGAACTGGAAGACGTGGTGGACGGCGAGCCCGTGGGCACCGTCTATGAGGAGGAAACGCTGTGACAACTGCAACCAAGCTGACGCTGCTGCGCGTCGTCATGATTCCGGCCTTTATGGCGGTGTTTCTGCTGGGTTATAACTGGGCGGCCCTGGCCATTTTCATTCTGGCCAGCGTCACCGACTTTGTGGACGGCTATGTGGCCCGCCACTACAATCAGGTCAGCGACTTCGGCAAGTTCCTGGACCCCCTGGCCGACAAGCTGCTGGTGACCTCCGCCATGCTGATTTTTGTCCAGTGGGGGAGAATGCCTTCCTGGGCCGTCATGCTGGTGCTGACAAGAGAGTTTGCCATCAGCGGTCTGCGGATGGTGGCCGCCTCCAAGGGAACCGTCATGGCCGCCGCCTGGAGCGGCAAGGTCAAGACCGCCTGTACTATGGTGGGCCTGTGCCTGATGATGGTCTTTATGAACACGCCCTTGGTGGATACCGTTGTCACCTGGGTCATTGTTCTGACCACCCTGTACTCCGGCATTGAGTATTTCGTCAAGAACTGGAAGTGCCTAGGCCTGTAAAAACAGGAATCACTCTTGACACCTTTTACGATTGATGGTAATATACTGATACTGAATTGAATATCGCGTTGATCGAAAAGAGTAACGGCAACGAAGCGATAGAGAATCTCCGTCATCGGCTGGAAGCGGGGAGCGTGGACTGCTGTGAACGTGCGTTCGGGAGCGAGGGGAGACCCCGTCAGGGCTGCGTTATGCCCAAAGTAAGAAATCAGAGTGGAACCGCGAGCAATTTCTGCCCGCCTCTTGAGAACTTGTTCAAGAGGCGGGCTTTTTGTATGCGGCGACCGGGGAGGACTTTATGCATTTGATCGAAGATATCCAGGCCTACCGTAAAAACGATCCGGCAGCCCGCAGCGTACTGGAAGTGCTGTTGCTTTACAACGGACTCCACGCCACAATTCAGTATCGTATCGCCCATTGGTTTCACATGCACAAGCGGTATTTTATTGCCCGCTGGATTTCCCAGATGACAAAATGGTTCACCGGTATTGAAATCCACCCGGCGGCCAAGATTGGACGGCGGCTGGTCATCGACCACGGCACAGGCATCGTCATCGGCGCCACAACAGAGATTGGCGACGATTGCCTGCTGTACCAGGGCGTCACCCTGGGCGGTACCGGCAAGGACAAGGGAAAGCGCCACCCCACCTTGGGCAATAATATCATGGTGGGCGCCGGTGCCAAAGTCCTGGGCCCGTTCAAGGTGGGGGACAACGCCCGCATTGCCGCCAATTCCGTGGTGCTGCGGGAGGTACCGGAAAACGCCACCGTCGTCGGCGTACCGGGCCGCATCGTCAAAATCAGCGGTGAAAAACTGGACCATATCCACACGCCGGACCCGGTGATGCTGGAGATTGAGCGGCTCCAGAAGCGACTCAGCCGTCTGGAAAAGATGCTGGGCGACGAGGACGACCGCCGCTGCGACTAATACAAACAGAAACGGTTACCATACCGTCCGATAGGAGGAACTGACCATGTATCTTTACAACTCTGCCAGCCACAAGAAAGAGGAATTCGTTCCCAACCATCCCGACATTGTCAAAATGTATACCTGCGGTCCCACGGTGTACCACTTTGCCCATATCGGCAATCTCCGCAGCTATATCATGGAGGATGTGCTGGAGAAGTACCTGCGCTATCTGGGCTACAACGTCAAGCGTGTCATGAATATTACCGACGTGGGCCATCTCAGCTCCGACGCCGACACCGGCGAAGACAAGATGCTCAAGGGCGCCAAGCGGGAGCATAAAACCGTCATGGAGATTGCCCAGTTCTATACGGACGCCTTCTTCTCCGACTGCAGGAAGCTGAACATCAACCGGCCCGACGTGGTGGAGCCTGCCACCAACTGCATTGCAGAGTATATCGAGATTGTTTCCAAGCTCCTGGAAAAGGGCTATGCCTACGAGGCCGGCGGCAACGTCTATTTCGACACTTCCAAGCTGGACCAGTATTATGTCTTCAACGACCATGACGAAGAGGATTTGGCCGTGGGCGTCCGGGAGGGCGTGGAAGAGGACACCAGCAAGCGCAACAAGAACGACTTTGTCCTCTGGTTCACCAAGTCCAAGTTTGAGGACCAGGCCCTCAAGTGGGATTCTCCCTGGGGCGTGGGCTATCCCGGCTGGCATATCGAGTGCTCCGGCATCAGCATGAAGCACCTGGGCGAGGACCTGGACCTGCACTGCGGCGGCATCGACAACGCTTTCCCCCACCACACCAATGAGATCGCCCAGTCCGAGGCTTATTTGGGGCACCATTGGTGCAATTACTGGTTCCATGTCCACCATCTGAATACCAATACCGGTAAGATGTCCAAGTCCAAGGGTGAATTCCTGACCGTGTCCCTGCTGGAGGAAAAGGGCTATGACCCGCTGGCTTACCGCCTGTTCTGCCTGCAATCCCACTACCGCCGCAGCCTGGTCTTTTCCTGGGAAAACCTCGACAACGCTGTGACCACCTATCAGAAGCTGATCAATAAGATCGCGGCGCTGGATGACAGTGACAAGACGGTGGACCAGGCTCAGTTTGACGCCCTCAAGGAGAAGTTCAACAATGCCTTGGGCAACGATCTGAACACCTCTCTGGCTATCACCGCCGTTTATGATGTGCTGAAAGCCAAAACCAACGATGGCACCAAGCTGGCCCTGTTGGGAGACTTCGATAAGGTTCTGAGCCTGGATTTGCTGGAAAAGGCTGCTGCCAAGCGGGCTGAGCAGGCCAAGGCCAAGACGGCCACTACCGGCGGCTATACCATCCAGGGCGAGGGCGACCCGGCCATTGACGCGCTGGTGCTCCAGCGGGCCGAGGCCAAGAAGGCCAAAAACTTCGCGGAGGCTGACCGCATCCGTGATGAGCTGAAAGCCCAGGGTATTGAAATCATCGACGTGCCCGGCGGCGCCCAGTGGAAGCGCATTTAAATATTAAAAGTTTTACTCGATTTTTTTCAAAAAATCGCGGTTTCCAAAGGCAGAGCCTTTGGTCGCCCGCCGCAGCGGGCGAAATTCCCCATCGTTTCCACCGCCATCCGCAGATGGCGGAACCTCCGGTGCGCAAGCACCAAGGCCGCTGTCCCCACCCCATAACGGGTGGTGGACGGCGGCCTTCTGCATATGGAAAACTGCTGTTTTTCTACTGCCAAGGTGGAAAAACGGTAAAATCCGTGGTATACTGTACCATATGATACAAAGGGGGTTCTACCCATGAAGCTGATGATTTTGGACGGCAACAGTGTCATCAACCGGGCCTTTTACGGCATCCGGCCCCTGACCACCCGGGAAGGGCTGTACACCAACGCCGTCTATGGATTTTTGAATATCCTCCATAAATTTATGGGGGAGGAGCGGCCCGACGGCGTCTGTGTGGCCTTTGATTTGAAAGCGCCCACGTTCCGGCATTTGCAGTATGAGGGCTATAAGGCCACCCGCCACGGGATGCCCGACGAACTGACCCAGCAGATGCCCGTGATAAAGGACGTTTTGCGGGCCATGTCCATTCCCATCTACGAACAGGAGGGCTGGGAGGCCGACGATATTTTAGGCACCGTGGGCCGAATCTGTGCCGAGTCCGGCTGGGAGTGTGTCATTCTCACCGGTGACCGGGACAGCTTGCAGCTGGTGGACGATCATGTGACGGTGCGGCTGGTGTCCAGCAAGGCGGGCCAGACGCTGGCTACCCGCTACACGCCGGAGACGTTCCGAGAGGAGTATGGTTTTGACCCCATCCGTCTGGTGGACTGTAAGGCCCTCATGGGCGATTCCTCCGACAATATCCCCGGCGTTCCCGGTGTGGGCAAGAAGACGGCGGGGGACCTGCTGGCGGCATTCGGCAGCCTTGACGCCATCTATGACCACTTGGACAGCGATGCCATCAAACCGGCAGTGAAAAAGAAGCTGGAAGCCGGAAAGGATTCGGCCTACCTGTCCTATGATCTGGCCACCATCCGGAAAACAGCGCCCATCGAGTTTGTACCGGCGGACAACGTCTGCAAGCCCGTGGACAAAGCGGCTTTGCGGGCGCTGTTTGAAAAGCTGGAATTTGTCCGGCTCATGGACCGTTACGGCCTGTACGATGTGGAAGAAGCGCCGCAGTCTGCGGAACCGGCTGCCGCTGTGTGCACGCTGGAGTGCTTGCCGCCAGTGGGGACGCCCTGCGCCCTGGTCCTGGACGGAGATCAGGCGGCCATTGCCACCGCCGACGGTGTCTGTGTTACAGAGATTTCCTGCTGTGAACCGCTGCTGACGGCGGAGACGCCCAAGGCTTGTGCTGATTACAAGACACTGTGGCACCAGCTGGACCGGCTGGGGCTGCCCAAGGACGGCTTTGTGTTTGACGTGAGCTTGGCCGGATATGTGCTGGACCCCTCGGATAACCGGTACAGCCCCGACGAGTTAGCTAAACGATATCTCAATCAGGAGGGCCAGATGGAGAGCCTGTCCGACCGAGCCGCCGCTGTGTTTACCCTGTGGAAGCCCCTCCAAACGCTCATGGCAGAACAGAATATGACCACCCTCTATGAGACGGTGGAGTTCCCGCTGTGCGCCGTTCTGGCCCGCATGGAACGGGAGGGCATCGCTGTGGACCGCATGGCCCTGCTGGCCTTCGGCAATCTGCTGACGGAGCGCATCAACGCCCTGACGGAGCAAATCTACGACATGGCGGGGGAGACCTTCAACATCAATTCCACCCAGCAGCTGGGCGTTATCCTCTTTGAAAAGCTGGGTCTGCCGCCGGTGAAAAAGACGAAAACCGGCTATTCCACCAACGCCGAGGTTCTGGAAAAGCTGAAAAACAAGCATCCCATCATCGAGGCCATCATGGATTATCGCATGGTGACAAAGCTCAATTCCACCTATGCCGAAGGGCTGGTCAAGGTCATCGGAGACGATGAACGGATTCACACGACCTTCCAGAACATGGTCACAGCCACGGGGCGGCTGTCCTCCACGGAACCCAATCTGCAAAACATCCCCGTCCGCACGGAGCTGGGCAGCGAAATCCGTAAAATGTTTGTCCCGAAAGACGGCTGTGTGCTCATTGACGCCGACTACTCCCAGATTGAACTGCGGGTTCTGGCCCATATTGCCAACGACAAGATCATGCAGGAGGCCTTCCGCAGCGGCGAGGATGTCCACCGGGTCACGGCCTCCCAGGTCTTTGGAGTGGACCCGGAGGATGTCACCAGTCTCATGCGCCGCCATGCCAAGGCCGTCAACTTCGGTATTGTCTACGGCATTTCCGACTTCTCCCTGGCCGATGATATCGGTGTGACCCGGAAAGAGGCCAAGGCGTATATTGAGAGCTATCTGGAGAAATACGCCGGTGTCCGGCAGTATATGCACGACGTGGTGGAGCAGGCCAAGGCCGACGGCTATGTGACAACTTTGATGGGCCGCCGCCGCTATTTGCCGGAACTCAAAAGCAAAAACTTCAATCTCCGCTCCTTTGGGGAGCGCTGCGCCATGAATACCCCCATCCAGGGCACCGCCGCCGACATCATCAAGCTGGCCATGATTCGGGTGGACGCGGCATTGGCAAAGCAGTACCCCCAGGCCCGTCTGGTTTTGCAGGTCCATGACGAATTGATTGTCGAGTGTCCGCTGGATCAGGCCGACGGCGTCAAGCAGCTGGTGGAGCGGGAGATGGAACAGGTGATGGAACTGCGGGTGCCCCTGCTGGCCGAGGCCAAAAGCGGCGCCAGCTGGTATGAGGCCAAGTGATATGGAACTGATCCCAATGACCCAATCCCATGTGGCCCAGGTGGCGGCCCTGGAACAGGTTTGCTTCACCGACCCCTGGAGCGAAGCGTCGGTGGCTGGAGAGCTGGCCAATGAGCTGAGTCTGTGGCTGGTGGCCGTGGAGGGGGAGACCGTTCTGGGCTATGTGGGCAGCCAGACGGTGCTGGACAGCACCGACATTCTGAATGTAGCCGTGTCCCCGGATCACCGGGGCCGCGGCATTGGCCGGGCGCTGCTGACGGAACTGGAACAGCGGCTGCGGCAGCAGGGTGTGACGGAAGTGCTTCTGGAAGTGCGGCCCTCCAACGCACCGGCCATCGCCCTGTATACATCCCTGGGCTTTGTCCAGGTGGGCAGACGGCCCAACTACTATTTGAATCCCCGGGAGGACGCGTTGATCCTCAAAAAGGAGTGGAACACTTGAATATTTTAGCCATTGAATCCTCCTGCGACGAGACGGCGGTAGCCGTGGTCCGGGATGGCCGGACGGTGCTGGCCGACTGCATCGCGTCTCAGGTGGCCATCCATAAGACCTACGGCGGTGTGGTGCCGGAAATCGCCTCCCGCAAGCACATTGAAGCCATCTATGGTCTGGCTGATCAGGCATTGGAGACGGCGGGCATCACCCGGCAGGACATTGACGCTGTCGGCGTCACCTATGCGCCTGGTCTCATCGGTGCGGTGCTGGTGGGCGTTAACTTCGCCAAGGCCGCGGCCATGGCCCTGCAGGTCCCGCTGATTCCGGTTCATCATATCCGGGGCCATATCGCCGCCAACTATCTGGCCTTTCCAGAGCTGGAACCGCCGTTCCTCTGTCTGGTGGTGTCCGGCGGCCACAGCATGATTGTGGATGTCCAGGATTACATCAAACTGAAAATCCTCGGCTCCACCCGGGACGACGCGGCGGGAGAGTGCTTCGACAAGGTGGCTCGTGTCCTGGGGATGCCCTATCCCGGCGGCGCGGCGCTGGACAAGCTGGCCCGCACCGGTACGGAAGGCAAATACCCCATGCCTGTGGCCCACGTCAGCGGCAGCGATCTGGACATGTCTTTTTCCGGTTTGAAGACGGCGGCGCTGAATCTCATTCACAACGCCGAGCAGAAAGCGGAAACGTTGGATGTGCCGGGTCTCTGCGCCGACTTTTCCAAGGCCGTCAGCGATACGCTGGTGCCCCGTACCATGGCGGCGCTGGAGCAGACCGGTTATCAAAAGCTGGCCATTGCCGGCGGCGTGGCCGCCAACAGCCGCATTCGCGGTGACTTTGAGACGCAGTGTGCCAAACTGGGCGCAGAGCTGTATCTGCCGCCGCTGAAACTCTGCGGCGATAACGGCGCCATGATCGGCGCCCAGGCGTATTATGAGTATCTGGCCGGACATACGGCAGGCCAGGACCTCAACGCCTATGCCACCATGTCCATAGAATAAGCCATGCGGGCCGGAACTCAGTTCCGGTCCGCGTTTTGCTGGGCAATTCGGTCAAAATAGGCCCGGTTGTAGGCACAGGCCGGAGACTGGGGCCGCAGACGGCAGGCCGCTTCGTTATAGGCCGCCGCTTTCCGCCAATCGCCCAACCGGTCATGACAGACGCATAGTTGCAGCAGAGGAATGTAATTCCGGCAGTCCGGCAGTGTAAAGCCCAAATGCTCCGGCCGGGTCATGGCCTGCTCATACCAATAGATGGCGGCATCCCACTGCTCCAGTTCCAGATACCGTTGGCCCAAAGCGCAGCACAGCTCCGGCGTCGGCGCGCCGAAGCACAGTCCCAGCACCAGGGACGGCAGCACTTGCTCCGGCTGTTCCAAACGCCGGTAACAATCGGCCAAATCCATGGCGGCCTGGATGCTGTCCGGGGCCCAACCGCCGCCGGTCTGCAGAAAGTCCGCAAACTGTGCCGCTGCTTCCCGGTCTCTGCTGTGGTATGTCAACTCCCGGGCGTAATAGAACTGTTCCCGGGGCGTCAGGGGCCGCCGGGCCCGAAGTCCTTCCAGAATCCGCAGGTTCCGGTCCGGGTCGCCGGGGCCGGTTTTGTGATGGGTCACCGCACCGTCGCCGTACCGGACCACACCACGGGGGGCGATGGCTTCATGGACCGCCCCTTCCCACCGGAATTCGGCGTGATTACGGATGAGCCGCTCCCGATAACAGGTAAAGGTGGGGACGCCGTCGGCGTCAAAGGCCGTATGATAGGGCAGCATGACCATATCGGTGTCCGGCGGCAGCGTTTCTTTCATGGTCAGCAATTTGGCAAGATCGTCCGGCAGCAATATGTCGTCGGCATCCAGCCACAGACAGTAGTCCATGGCGGCGGCGTCAAAGGAATAATTCCGCGCGGCGGAAAAATCGTCCCGCCAGGGAAAGGAAAACACCTGTGCGCCAAACCGCCGGCCAATTTCAACAGTGCCGTCGGTGCTGCCGGTGTCCACCACAATGATTTCATCCGCAAGGGGCGCGGCCGATTGGAGACAGCGTTCCAGAACCGCTTCCTCATTTTTTACAATCATACAAAGACTGATGGTGACCAAATTCCATCCCTCCATCCGGAAAGCATAGTACAGTCTATGAGGTTGCCGTATAAAGGGTGCAGAAACTGCATATAGCTGTTCTATGGAAGGAAGGAGGAGCAACGTTGAAAAAATGGACGTATCTGTGGCTGCCGCTGCTGGCGTTGGCCGTGGGTTTTCTGGCGTCATCCCTGACCCGGCAGGGCATGGAAACCATCTATCCCACCTGGGTGAAACCGGCCCTGACACCGCCGGAGATTGTTTTTCCCATCGTCTGGACCGTTCTCTATATTCTGATGGGCCTGGGATTGGCCATGGTGCTGCGACAGGGCGGCACAGCGGCCAAACCGGCGGCCATTGTGTGGGGTGCACAGCTGGTGCTGAACTTCGTTTGGACCCTGGTGTTTTTTGGCGCAGGCAAACCATTGGCGGCCTTTTTTGTCCTTTTGCTGCTGTGGCTGGCCATTCTGGTGATGATTCGGTCGTTCCGTCAATTTTCCACCTTGGCGGCAGTTCTGCAGGTTCCGTATTTGCTGTGGGTGACCTTTGCGGGCTATCTCAATCTGGCGATTTTCTATCTGAACCGATAAACAATACCCCGTTCCGACGTGGAACGGGGTATCGTTTGTCCTATGGAATTACAGAATCAGGTTCAGAGCCTGGGACCAGTGCTCCAACCGGTAGTCGGCCAGAGCGGACATTTCCGCCCAGCGGGCTTCGGAAACCCCCTCGTCGTAGATGGCCGCCACCCGGTATCCGGCGTCCTTGGCCGTGCGAATGGCATAGGGAGCGTCCTCATAGACGACAGTCTCTGCCGGGGTGCCGCCCAGACGGGATACGGCGATGTTGTAGATATTTGGCCGGTCCTTGCCATAGCCCACCTCTTCACAGGACAGGAGAAAGGCGAACCGGTCCAGAATGCCCAAACGGCCCAGGCACAGCTCAATCAGGGGCTTGTCCGTGGCGGAAGCCACACAGAGCGCGACGCCGCGGCGCTGCAATTCGTCCAGATACTCCACAATGCCGTCTTTCAGCAGCACATCCCGCCCGTAGTGGACGGCCATCATGTCGTTCATCTCCGCCAGAATTTCCTCCGGCGTACCGGGCAGGTGAAAGGCGTCGGCAAACAATGTGGTGGACTGGGCCAGCGTCATGGGCCGCAGCATGCGAAGAATATCCGGCGGAATCTCCGTAACACCCTTGTTGTGGAGATATTCCACGCCCAGCTGCCGCCAATAGCCCATGGAATCCACCAGGGTGCCGTCCATGTCGAAAATACCGTATTTTTGCTTCATAGTGCGCTCCTTGCTTCCGGGGGACGGCGCCGCCGCCCATGTCATATGGTCCATTATACGGCGGGCCGCCAAGAAACGCAAGGCTCAGGTGGGGGAGATGGGGGCGTCGGCAATGCGCTGAATCTGGGCTTTGCGGTATTTGACCGGCGACAGCCCGGTGGCCTCGGAGAAGCGGCGGATAAAGTGGCTGGTGTTGCAGAACCCCAGGGATTCCGCAATGGAGTCAATGGACAAGTTGGTCTGCACCAGGGTATATTGGGCCTTTTTGATTCGCTGGTTCATGATATACTCCTGGGGCGTCTGATGATAGTGCTCCTTGAACTGCTTGATAAAGTGCTGGAGACTGATGCCGCACAGATCGGCCAGCTCGGCGTTGGCGATTTTCCGGGACATATGGGCATTGATGTACGCTTCCACCAGCAGGAAATTCATGGCGCTGTCTTCCGTCAGCTGCAAGGGGCTGGATACCTCGCTGTATTGCAGCATGGACAGCAATACCCGGTAAATTTCCAGGGACGGCTGATAGTAGCTGTTGACCATCAGGCGCTGCTGGATGAGACAGACCTGGGCGCAGATATCGGGGAAGAGGGGACCTTCCAGCACGGGGCCATGGAGCCCGATGAGATGGCGGATCAGATCGGTGGTGTTGGCGCCGTAGAATTCCAGCCACACCTTGCCCATGGGGTCCTTGGGGTCGTTCCAATATTTATGAGGTTCATGGGCCGGCAGCAGTACCAGCTGATTCCGGTGCAGTTCATACGTCTTGCCGTCATATTCCAGATAGCCGTGGCCCGACAGGATACAGAAGATTTCACAGTAGATGGTGGAGGCGCTGCGCTCCACGGCAAAAAGCGTCGGCAGCGCGTGGACAATACCGGTACGGTGTACCCGATACAGCAGGGACTTTTCATCGGGCTGGAAGGGGGAAACGTAGTGATAGTCGTGAAAATCACCGTCGCCATCACAGAGGAACACGTCGGAATAAGAAGCATCTCGAATCATTTCCATGGTAGGACCTCCCATCTTCTATATTCATCTTACTGGTATTATATCATAAAAATCGCATCCAGGGAAGAGCGGGAAGCGCCCTTGTAAAACGCTTCCCGCCCGGTCTGGATGCTTTTTATTCGATATACGGTATGGGCTGTGTGCCCCATGTGCTCAGTAGCTTTTGGTGAAACCGGCCTGGGCCACCTGGACCATGATGGCGCATTCAATGCGCTTGCGGAACAGCTGGCAGCCGTATTCATAGATGCCCTTGATGCTGCCGGTGGCGTGGTAGGCGTTGGCCGCGCAGCCGCCGGAGCAGTAGAGACGGGCCCAGCAGTCCTTGCAGTCGGGGCGGGCGTAGGCGTTGCACAGCTTGAACTCGTCCCGCAGTGCAGTGTTGGTGACGCCGTCCCAGACGTTGCCCATGCTGTAGGCCGGGTCGCCCACAAACTGATGGCAGGGGAACAGCTCGCCCCAGGGGGTGACGGCCAGATATTCCGTGCCGCTGCCGCAGCCGGAAATCCGCTTGTAGATGCAGGGACCGCCCTTTAGGTCGATCATGTAGTGGTAGAAGGTGAAGCCGTTGCCGGCCTCATGGCGGCGGATCATTTCCGTGGCCAGAATTTCATATTGCTCAAACAGCTTGGGCAGGTCTTCCTCCGTCAATGCGTAAGGCTCGTCGGGGGCGGAGACCACCGGCTCCATGGAAAGCTCTGTGAAGCCCAGATCGGCCATGTGGAAAATGTCGTTGGTGAAATCCACATTGTCGTGGGTAAAGGTGCCGCGCATATAGTAACCCTTGCCGCCGCGGCTCTCCACCAGCTTTTTGAACTTGGGCAGGATGATATCATAGCTGCCCTTGCCATTGACGGTCCGGCGCAGACGGTCGTGGACCTCTTTCCGGCCGTCCAGGCTCAGGACCACATTGTGCATTTCCTTGTTGGCAAACTCGATGACGTCGTCGTCGATGAGCAGGCCGTTGGTGGTCAGGGTGAAGCGGAAATTCTTGTTGTGGAGCTTCTCCTGCTCCCGGGCGTAGGCCACCACATCCTTGACCATCTGCCAGTTCATCAGCGGTTCGCCGCCGAAGAAGTCCACCTCCAGATTCCGGCGGGTACCGGAATGGGCAATGAGGAAATCAATGGCCTGCTTACCCACTTCCAGGGACATGAGGGCCCGGTCGCCCTGGTACTTGCCCTGGCTGGCAAAGCAGTAGTTACAGGTCAGGTTGCAGGTGTGGGCCACATGGAGACACAGGGCTTTAATGACGGTGTTGCGCTCCTTGAAATCAAAGGCCATGTCGGCGTACTGGTCGGGAGCAAAGAGCTTGCCGTTCTTTTTCAGCTCCTCGATGCTGTCCAGAACCTGGCGCAGCTCCTCTTCGGTGACATCGGGCTGGTCATGGTACTTCTCCAGCATCTGCCGGATGATCTCCTCGGGCGCCGTGGTCTCATAGAGGGCGATAACGTCATAGGCCACCGGGTCCACCACATGGACCGAGCCGCTGTAGATATCCAGCACGATGCAGTAGCCATTGAGTTTGTACTGATGAATCATAAGGTTCCTCTTTCTATGTGAAAATCATAAATTTACCGAAGTATTCGGCCCAAAGACATGAAAAATCGCCGCCGGCCGCGCTAGGCGCGGCGGGGCAGCGACCCTTCCAAAATCAAATTACTTGTTCTCGCTGCTCTTCTCGCAGGGCTGATTGGCAACGCCGCAGGAAGTCTTGCAGGCAGACTGGCAGGAAGTCTGGCACTCGCCGCAGCCGCCGTTGTGAGCGCTCTGGGCCAGGTCACGGGTCTCCAGGGTCTGAATCCGATTCATGGTAATGGGCCTCCTTTAATGAAAAAATACAGTGGCGGCTATGCCGCCCGGTAAACGATTCCATGGCGCGGCACAACTGTGTGCGCCCGTTTCCCTTTTATCTATTCAATCATAAATCCTTCCGTCTGTCAATTACAACCGTGTGGATTTGTGAAATTTTATTGTGTTTCCGCCACCAGAACTTGTTGGGGGGCCAGACCGCTGTCGCTGTGGAGCTGCACGCCGCTGGCGGTAACCTGCTGAAGCCTCTGGACAATGTCCCCAGTCAAGACCTCGCCGGGGACCACCAGGGGGATACCGGGCGGATAAATCCAAAGGCTTTCCGCCATGGTGCGGCCAACGGCTTCCGGTATGGGGAGAGAAACGGCGGGAAGCTGCCGGGCCTGGGCAATGGTATGCCGGACCGGGGGCAGGGGAGGTGTTGGAAGAATACCAAGGGTGTCGACGCTGTGACAGAGGTCATCCACTTCCAGCAAAACGGCGGCCAAGCGTTCCAATGTCTCCGCCGTATCACAGCAGCTGGTCATGGCCAGAACGCCCTGGGGGGCCGTCATCTCCGGTTCGATTCCCCGCTGCCGCAGCAGGGCGGTCAGTTGGGGGCCTGTCAGGTCTGTGCCGTGGGTACCGATGAACAGCTTTCCAGGGTCAAAGGCGAAGAAATCGGAATGGCGGCTGCAATGATCTGCCCCGTGACAGAGCACCCGCAGATGACGCAGCGATTCCAATCGCCGGTCCAGCTGCTGTAGATTCCGGGCATAGTCATCAAATAACGTTTGCCCCTGGTGCTCCAGCAGCTTGAGACAGCGGTGAATGGAACCCATGAGCAGATAGGAGGGGCTGCTGGTTTGGAAAACGGCCAGAAAGTGGGCCAGCCGTTGGGGGTCCACCAGTTCACCCTGCACATGGGCCAGTGCCGTCTGGGTCAGACTGGGCAGCGTCTTGTGGACGCTCTGAATGACCAGATCGGCCCCGGCTGTCACCGCGCCGCCGGAAAAAGCCGGATGAAAATAGAGATGGGCCCCGTGGGCCTCATCCACCAGCAGGGGAACGCCCCGCCGGTGACAGACGGCGGCAATGGCGGCAATGTCGCTGATGACGCCCTCATAGGTGGGACTGGTGAGCACCACCAAACGGACGTCCGGGTGCTGGGCCAGAGCCGATTCCACCGCTTCGGGCGGCATGGACGCGGCCACCGCAAAGGACGGGTCCACCGGCGGCGTCAAGTAGAACGGCTCCAGATGCAGCAGTTCCACGGCGTGATAGACCGATTTGTGACAGCCACGGGCCATAAGAATCCGGCTGCCGAAGGGGGCCGCGGCGGCCATGGCCGCCAGAATGCCGCCGGAGGAACCGTTGACCAGATAGAAGGCACGGGCGGAACCATACAGCCGGGCGGCCAACTCCATGCCGTCTTTCAGAATCCCCTCGGCTTCGTGGAGATTGTCGAAGCCGTCGATTTCCGTAATGTCCAGCTGCCAGGGCAGTTCTTCGCCGCCCAGGGCGGTGCGCTTGTGGCCGGGCATGTGCATGGGCAGGAAACCGGCGGCATCATATCGCGCCAGCCGTTCCAACAGATCATCGTACATTGCCATGGTCAGTCCCCGTGGGAGAAGATCAGCCGCTCCACAATGGCGGCGGCGTCACCAATGCACCGTTCACAGGGACGGCTCTCATAATATTCCGCGGTCCGCTTGGCGGGGGTGGGACAGTCGGGCCCCTCCGACAAGCCCAGCAGGTCCCGGCAGAGAATGGTGCCGTGGATGGCGCGGAATTGGGCGGCAATCTCCTGGACCCTGGCATATTGGCGGGCCTTGGCCTCGTCGTCGGTGGGGGAGCTGTAGCCCTCCCGCAGCCCCAGAATCAGGAAGGAGGCGCTGAGGGCGCCGCAGACCTCCCGCAGCCGCCCCATGCCGCCGCCGAAGGACGAAGCCATGCGGGCGGCTTCGTCGTTTGTCAGCCCCAAATCCGGCGCAAAGGCCAGAAGTACCGATTGGGCGCAGTTGTAACCCTGGAGAAAATAGGCCTGTGCCTGTGATGCGTGATCCATGGGGGAACCGCTCCTTTCATGCAAAACAGTATGGGATTAGGATACTGCCGGAACCGTACCGTGTCAAGGCGGGCATGTCCACAAAATTTCGCGGGGATGGTGGCTTTTTTTCACTGGAAATGGTATACTATGGATGAAACCCAGTGCACCGGACAAGCCCGACGGCTTGCTGTGTGCACATCACGCGGAAAGCGGTAATCATCAGATAGATAAAGGAGTTTTTGCTGTGGAACAGACTATGTATGACTGTTTTGTTCGCATCCTGAAAAAAGAACTGGTTCCCGCATTGGGCTGCACAGAGCCCATCGCCCTGGCCTATGCCGCCGCCAAGGCGCGGCAGGTGTTGGGGGCTTTCCCGGAGCGGGTGGTCACCACCTGCAGCGGCAATATCATTAAAAATGTCAAGGGCGTCGTGGTGCCCGCCACCGGTGGCCTCCGGGGCATTGAAGCGGCGACGCTCATCGGCGCTGTCGGCGGCGATCCCGAGCGGAAACTGGAGGTGCTCACCGGCGTCACCGACGAGGACCGGGCCAAGGTCCGCCAACTGCTGGAAGAGAAACTCTGCACCGTCAAGCTGTCGGACAGCAATGCCAAGCTCCATATCATTGTGGAGATGACGGCGGGAGACGACACGGCCCTGGTGGAGATTCTCCACAGCCATACCAATATCGTTCGGATTGAGAAAAACGGCGAACTCCTGTTCCGCCAGAGCGGGGAGGAGGAAGCGCCGACGGAGGAGGACCCGGATTATGCCCTGCTGGACCTGGAGCATATTCTGGAGTTTGCCGAAACGGTGCAGATTGAAGACGTCCGGGAGGTCCTGGACCGGCAGATTCAGTACAATTTGAAAATTGCCGAAGCCGGTCTGTCCGGCACCTACGGCGGCAATGTGGGCAAGACGCTGCGGGAGGCTTACGGCGACAGCTTCGACGTCATGGCGCGGGCGCTGCCTGCCGCCGGGTCCGATGCCAGAATGAGCGGCTGTGAGCTGCCGGTGGTCATCAACTGCGGCAGCGGCAACCAGGGCATGACGGCGTCGCTGCCGGTCATTGCCTGTGCCAAGGAGCTGGGCGTCAGCGATGAAAAACGGTATCGGGCCCTGTGCGTCTCCAATTTGACAGCGGTCTATCAGAAACGGGATATCGGACGACTGTCGGCCTATTGCGGCGCGGTCAGTGCCGCCGCCGGCGCCGGTGTGGGCATGATGTATCTGCGGGGCGGCAGTCTGGAGGACCTGGCCAATGTGCTCACCTGCACCCTGGCCGATGTGGGCGGTATCCTCTGTGACGGCGCAAAATCCTCCTGTGCCGCCAAAATCGCCTCTTCCGTGGAGGCGGCGCTGCTGGCCATCCGCATGACGGAGAAGCGGCGGGGCTTCGGCAGCGGCGAGGGCTTTATCAAGGACACCATTGGTGAGACGGTGGCGGCTATTTCCACCATTGCCCGGGAGGGGATGCAGGTCACCGACGAGGTGATTCTCGACGTGATGATCAACCGCTGAGACGGCCCGGCGCCTCCAGGTTCCCCCTTGTAAACTGTGTGGATTTGTGCTATCCTAAGGAAAATGCCTGTCAAAGAGGTGCCGATACATTGATGAAAATATACGAATCTGCGGAGGATTATCTGGAGGCGATTCTGGTGCTCCGGGAGCGCATCGGCCTGGTCCGCTCCATCGACGTGGTCAACGAGCTGGGGTATTCCAAGCCCAGCGTCAGCGTGGCCATGAAGAAACTCCGGGAGAACGGCTATGTGGTGGTGGACGGCGAAGGCCATATCCGTCTGACCGAGGAAGGCGAGGCCATCGCCAGCCGCGTCTACAGCAGACACCGGCTGCTGACCCAGTTTTTTATCCGGCTGGGCGTGTCGCCGGAAGTGGCGGCAGCCGATGCCTGTAAAATTGAGCACGATCTCAGCGAAGAGACCTTCGAGAAGATCAAAGCCCATGCGCAGCAGCATGGGGGTGTGTTTGAAACTGAAAAACCGGAAACATGAATCCGGCAGAATGCCCGAAATACGCGGTGGTTCCACTGCGGGTTTCGGGCATTTTTGCATAGGAACGATGGAACGAAAATTGTGCAACTTCAATAATAGCCATGGAGAGAAATCAAGCACAATGACAGATTTTCAAAATGTCAATGGATTATTTCGGATTTCCATAAAGATGATTTCAGAAAAAAAGTTTTGGTAATCACGATTATTTTTCAAAAATTACTGATTTTTACCGGAGATTCGGAGACGTTGTATAGAACGACGAATATTCGGGCAAAAATGGGCCGGATTTTATACAAATATAAATGTATCGATAGTTGTATACTGAAAAATGCAGTGTTATAATAAGGAAAAGAATCCGGTGAACGGAACGCCGTATGCGCCGGGTCCTTTGTTGGATTAGTGTGTATTATTTTGAATGATTGCGAGGGTACTATTTATGAGAAAAATCACTATCATCGGCGCAGGCAGCGTGGGTTCCGCCATTGCCAACAATATGATGACCATGGGTATCGCCACGGAGATTCTTATGATTGACGTCAACAAGCCCAAGGCCTTTGGCGAGGCGCTGGACGTGTATCAGGGCGTTACGTTCTGCGCTCCGGCCATCGTCCGCAGCGGTGAATATGCCGATGCCAAGGATTCCGACATCGTGATCATCACCTCCGGCATTGCCAGAAAGCCCGGCCAGACCCGTCTGGAGCTGGCGCAGACCAACGTCAACATCCTCAAGGATATCGCGCCCCAGATCGTGGCCGCGGCTCCCAACGCCATCTATATTATTGTTTCCAACCCCGTGGACGTGATGACCTATGTGTTCCACAAGATTTCCGGTGTGCCGGAGAGCCACATCATCGGTTCCGGCACCGTGCTGGATACGGCCCGCCTGCAGTCCGAGCTGGCCCG
Source organism: uncultured Oscillospiraceae bacterium (assembly GCA_944385365.1). GTDB lineage: Bacteria > Bacillota > Clostridia > Oscillospirales > Oscillospiraceae > Avoscillospira_A. Next base: position 117,296 of record CALWWW010000003.1, read on the forward strand.
CCGTTTCCACATCAATCCCCAGAACGTCCACGCCAGCGTCTACGGCGAGCACGGCGACTCCTCGTTCGTGCCCTGGTCCCTGGCCACCATCACCAATATCCACATCGACTCCTATAAGGACTGCTGCCCCGAGCCCGAGCACATCAAGTGGGAGCAGAACTATGAGGAACTGGAGGAGTTTGTCCGCACCTCCGGCGGCAAGGTCATCAAGTCCAAGGGCGCCACGTTCTACGCTGTGGCCATTTCCGTGTGCCACATCTGCAAGTGCATTGCCAACGGTTCCGGCACGGCCCTGACCGTTTCCACCCTGATGCACGGCGAATACGGCGTGGACGATGTGTGCCTGAGCACTCTGGCCCTGGTGGACGCCAACGGCGTTCGCGGCAAGATCCTCAGCAAGCTGACCCCCGAGGAGGAGGCCAAGCTGCAGAACAGCGCCAATAAGCTGAAGGAAGTCATCCACAACATCGAGATCTGATGCGCGGCCCTGGGGCGGCGACTGACGACGAGAAAGGAGAACACAGATGGAATATCGTATTGAGCGGGACTCCATGGGAGAAATGAAGGTGCCTGCCGACAAGTACTGGGCGGCGCAGACCGAGCGCAGCCACGAGAACTTTGAAATCGGTGTGGGGATTGAGACCATGCCGCGGGAGATCACCTATGCGTTCGGCATTCTCAAGAAGGCGGCGGCCATGGCCAACCATGCCCTGAAGCCGGAGAAGATGACGGCGGAGAAGCTGAAGGTCATCTCCCAGGCCTGTGACGAGGTCATGAGCGGCAAGCTCAACGAGCACTTCCCTCTGGTGGTCTGGCAGACCGGTTCCGGTACCCAGTCCAATATGAACGCCAATGAGGTCATTGCCAACCGCGGTAACGAGCTGGCAGGGGAGAAGCTGCTCCATCCCAACGACGACATCAATATGTCCCAGTCCTCCAACGATACGTTCCCCACGGCCATGCATATTGCCGCCGTGACCGCCATCGAGGATAAGCTGATTCCCGCGGTGGATCTGCTGATCGATACCTTCCGCCGCCTGGAGGCGGAGAACGAGGATGTGGTCAAGTCCGGCCGCACCCACCTCCAGGACGCCACCCCCATCAAGTTTTCACAGGAGATCTCTGGCTGGAGAAGCAGCCTGGAGAAGGACAAGAAGATGCTCCAGATTGCGCTGCCGGAGCTGAAGGAGCTGGCTCTGGGCGGTACCGCCGTGGGCACCGGCCTCAACGCCCCCAAGGGCTTCGATGTGGAGGTGGCCAAGGCTGTCTCCCAGATCACCGGCAAGGAATTCAAGACGGCAGAGAACAAGTTCCATGCTCTTACGTCCAAGGATGAGCTGGTCTTTGCCCACGGCGCCATCAAGGCCCTGGCCGCCGATATGATGAAGATTGCCAACGATGTCCGCTGGCTGGCCTCCGGCCCCCGCTGCGGCATCGGTGAAATCAACATTCCCGAGAATGAGCCCGGTTCCTCCATCATGCCCGGCAAGGTCAACCCCACCCAGTGCGAGGCGGTGACCATGGTGGCCGTTCAGGTCATGGGCAATGACGTGGCCATCGGTATGGCCGCTTCCCAGGGCAATTTTGAACTGAACGTGTTCATGCCTGTGTGCATCTATAACTTCCTGCAATCTGCCCGGCTGCTGGCCGAGGCCATGGTGTCCTTCAACAACAAGTGCGCCGTGGGCATTACGGCCAACCGGGAGAAGATGGCTCACAACCTGCACAACTCCCTGATGCTGGTGACGGCCCTCAACCCCCATATCGGTTATGACAACGCCGCCAAGACGGCCAAGAAGGCCTATAAGGAGAATATCTCTCTGAAAGAAGCCTGTGTGGAGCTGGGCTTCCTGACGGCGGAGCAGTTCGACGAGGTATTCCACCCCGAGCAGATGGTATAAGAGGAAGGAAAGACAGACTATGGTTTTTAGCTATTTCCCCGGGTGCACGTTGAAGACCAAGGCCAAGGACCTGGACCTCTATACGAGAAAGTCCGCCGAGGCCTTGGGCATCACCCTGGAAGAATTGCCGGATTGGCAGTGCTGCGGCGCGGTCTATCCCCAGGCAAAAGATGAGATTGCAACCAAGCTGTCGTCCATTCGGTCCCTGGCTTCGGCCAGGGACTTGGGCTACAGTCTGGTCACGGTATGTTCCGCGTGCCATCATGTGATCAAGCGCGTGAACCACGACATGCAGACCGACGAGGACATTGTCCTCCGGGCCAACAACTATTTGCAGCTGGACACCCCCTACCATGGGGAAACCAAGGTCCTGCACTATCTGGAAGTTCTGCGGGACGAACTGGGTTTCGACGAACTGGCCAAGCGGGTCAAGAACCCCCTGACGGGCCGGAAGATCGGCGCCTATTACGGCTGCCTGCTGCTGCGTCCCAGCGGCGAGATGCAGTTTGACAACCCCGAGAAGCCCACCATTCTGGAGGACTTCATCCGGGCCATCGGCGCGGAGCCGGTGATCTATGCCAACCGCAACGAGTGCTGCGGCGGCTATATTACTTTGGAGAACAAGCCCCTGGCTGTGAAAAAAGCCAGCGCCGTGACGGCGTCGGCCAAGGCCAACGGAGCAGAATGTCTCATAACGGCATGTCCTCTGTGTCTCTACAATCTGAAAGAGAACGCCGAGGGGGATATGCCCGTCTATTACTTCACCGAGTTGCTGGCCGAAGCACTCGGCGTGAAATGAAGGAGGTGGCGTCATGCAGAAGAATCAGGAACTGGAGTTGACCGCCACCATCAAACGCATCAGCGGCGTCAACCCAAGGCTGTGCATGAAGTGCGGCAAATGTTCCGCCACCTGCCCGGCCTTTGACGAAATGGACTACCATCCCCATCAGTTTGTCGATCTGGTCGATAAGGGCCAGATTGAAAAGCTGATGAACTCCAAGGGCATCTGGAATTGTCTTTCCTGCTTTGCCTGTCTGGAGCGCTGTCCGAGAATGGTGGAGCCTGCCAAGCTCATTGAGGCCGTCCGTCTGGCGGTGATCCGTCAGCAGGGCCAGAACCATCTCAAACCCGAACAGATCCCGGACTTCCTCGATGAGAACCTGCCCCAGCAGGCCATCACCAGTGCGTTCCGGAAATACGCGAAGTAAGGGGAGGACAACGGAATGCAAAGAATCGGCGTATTCGTCTGTTGGTGCGGTACCAACATCGCCGCCACGGTGGATGTAAAGGCCGTGGCCGAGGCCCTTGGCAAAGAGCCCGGCGTGGTATTCGCCACAGACTATCAATATATGTGCTCCCAGGCGGGCCAGGATATGATCCGGGACGCCATCCAGGAGCACAATCTGGGCGGCGTGGTCATCTGCTCCTGCTCGCCCCGGATGCACGAGACCACCTTCCGCAAGACGGCAGAAAAGGCCGGTCTCAACCCCTACATGGTGGAAATCGCCAATATCCGCGAACAGTGCTCGTGGATTCATAAGGATATGCCCACGGCCACCGAAAAGGCCATTATCCTGGGCCGTGCCGCCATTGCAAAAGTACATCTCAACGCGCCCCTGACGGCGGGCGAAAGCCCTGTCACCAAGCGGGCCCTGGTCATCGGCGGCGGTATTGCCGGTATCCAGACAGCGCTGGACATTGCCGACGCCGGATTCCCCGTGGATATCGTGGAAAAGAAGCCCACAATCGGCGGCAAGATGACCCAGATCGACAAGACGTTCCCGACGCTGGACTGCGCCGCCTGTATTTTGACTCCCAAGATGGTGGAGGCCGCCCAGAATGAGAATATCCGTATTTTCTCCTATTCGGAGGTGGATTCCGTCAAGGGCTTCGTGGGCAATTTCCACGCCACCATCCGCCGCAAGGCCCGCTATGTCAAGGAGGATGTCTGCACCGGCTGCGGCCTGTGTACGGAGAAATGTCCCCAGAAGAAGGTACCCAACGAGTTCAACCTGGGTTTGGATAACCGCCGGGCCATCTATATTCCCTTTGCCCAGGCCGTGCCCAAGGTGGCCACCATCGATCCCAACTACTGCACCATGCTCAAGAGCGGCAAGTGCGGCGTCTGCGCCAAGGTCTGCACGGCCGGTGCCATCGACTATAAGCAGAAAGACGAGCTCATCGAAGAGGATTACGGTGCCATTGTTGTGGCCACCGGCTTCAACCCCATCAAGCTGGACCACTATGACGAGTACGCCTACTCCCAGAGCCCCGACGTGGTGACCTCTCTGGAGTTTGAACGTCTGATGAACGCCGCCGGACCCACCGCCGGTACGCTGCTGCGGCCCTCCGATGGTGAGCATCCCCATACGCTGGTCTTTGTCCAGTGCGTCGGCTCCCGGGAAACGAGAGATTGCGGCAAGCCCTACTGCTCCAAGATCTGCTGCATGTACACGGCCAAGCACGCCATGCTGTGCCGGGAAAAATACCCCGATACGGAGGTCTATGTGTTCTACATTGACGTCCGTACCCCCGGCAAGAACTTCGACGAGTTCTACCGCCGGGCCGTGGAGGAATACGGCGTCCACTACATCAAGGGCATGGTGGGCAAGGTGGTGCCGGAAAACGGCAAGCTGAAAGTTCAGGCGTCGGATTTGCTGAGCAACGAGCAAATCCATATCGATGCCGATATGGTTATTCTGGCCGCGGCCATTGAGCCCGACGAGAGCGCCCGCTCTATCGCCACCATGCTGACGGCCTCCATGGATACCAACGACTTCTTCACCGAGGCCCACCCCAAGCTGCGCCCCGTGGAAAGCCCCACCGCCGGTATCTTCCTGTCCGGCGTCTGCCAGGGTCCCAAGGATATCCCCGAGACCGTGGCCCAGGCCGGTGCTGCCGCATCCAAGGTCATCGGCCTGCTGGCGAAGGACCATCTCATGTGCAACCCCTGTGTGGCAGAGGCCAACGAGCTCATGTGCAACGGCTGCTCCAGCTGTGAAAAGGTCTGCCCCTACGGTGCCATCACCTACAGCGATAAGGAATTCCCCGGACCCAACCGCACCCGTGTGCTGCGCCGGGTGGCGTCGGTCAATCCGGCGGTCTGCCAGGGCTGCGGCGCTTGTACGGTGGCCTGCCCCAGCGGCGCCATGGACCTGAAGGGATTCTCGACGAGCCAGATCATGGCGGAGGTGGATGCCATATGCAAGTAAACAATGAATTCAAGCCCACCATTGTGGCATTCTGCTGCAACTGGTGTTCCTATGCCGGTGCCGACCTGTCGGGCACCAACCGCCTGAACTATCCGGCCAATGTGAAGATCATCCGTGTGCCCTGCTCCTGCCGTGTGAATCCCATGTTCATTCTGCGGGCGTTCCAGCGGGGCGCGGACGGCGTGATCATTTGTGGCTGCCACCCCGGCGATTGCCACTATACCACCGGCAACTATTATGCCCGCCGCCGTATGACGCTGCTGTTCTCCATGCTGGATTACCTGGGCATTGAGAAGGGCCGCACCCGCGTGGAATGGGTCTCCGCCGCCGAAGGTGCCAAGTTCGCCGCCACCATGAATGAGTTCGTGGAGACGGTGACCAAGCTGGGCGAGAACAAGAGACTGGAGGACCTGAGATGCAAGAATTGATCAAAGCAAAGGCCATCGAGCTGCTGGAAAACGGCACGGTGGACCGGGTCCTGGGCTGGAAAACCGGTGAATTCTTCTATGATCTGACCCCGGCGGTGTTTACCAGCCGGGAGGAGATCGAGAAAGACTTCGTCTACTCTGTTTTCTCCGGTGCGAACTTGTCCAAGTATCTCGTCAAAGAGAGCCGCAAGGACGGCAAGGTGGCTGCATTTTTGAAGCCCTGCGACACCTATTCCTTTAACCAGCTTTTGAAGGAGCACCGCATTTGGCGGGACCATGTCCATGTGGTCGGTATCGCCTGTGACGGCATGTGTGACATGGAGAAAATCCGTGCTTATGGCGCGAAAGGCGTGCTCAGCGTAGAGCGGGACGGCGACACGTTGAAACTGGAAACCCTCTATGGTCCCATGACAATGAACAAGGCCGATGCCGAGGCGGAACGCTGCATCTGCTGCAAGAGCCGCAAACTGGTGGCCTATGACGAGAAGATCGGCGAGGATGGCGACGTGATCGAGAATTCCGGCCGCTTCGATATGGTGGCCAAGCTGGAAGCCATGACCCCCGATGAGCGGTACGCGTTCTGGCAGGGCGAATTGAGCAAATGTATCCGCTGCAACGCCTGCCGCAACGTCTGCCCCGCCTGTACCTGCGAGAAGTGCGTCTTTGACAATCCCAAGTCCGGCATTGCCCAAAAGGCCGCCGTCAACAGCTTTGAGGAGAGCATGTACCACATTATCCGGGCATTCCACGTGGCGTCCCGCTGTACCGACTGCGGCGAATGTTCCCGGGTCTGCCCCCAGAACATCCCCCTGCACCTGCTGAACCGGAAGTTCATCAAGGATATCAATGAGCTGTACGGCGAATACCAGTCCGGCGCGGACCTGGAGACGCGGCCCCCGCTGATGAACTTTACCCAGGAGGACTGTGAGCCCTCCGTGGTCTATGAGAGAGGAGGGAAGCAGGCATGAAGCAGCTGGCCCTTTCCAAGCTGAATGAGCTGTTTGCCGCCATGGCGGCCCAGCAGCAGCTGTACATCCCCGCCGATAAGGGCGGTCAGGCCCAGTTCCTGCCCTATGTGGATGGCATGGAGCTGACCAAGTCTCTGAATACGGCCCGCAGCGCCAAGGACCTGTTCTTCCCCCAGACCGAGGATATTGTGGGTTTCCAGGTCAAAGGCACGGAGATCACCATCGAGGAAACCAGAGACCCCGGCGCACCCTTTGTGGTCTTCGGCGTCCGGGCCTGTGATGCCAGAAGTTTTGAGATTCTCGACCGGGTGTTCCTCAGTGACCCGGTGGATACCTTCTATGAGACCCGCCGCACCAATGGCACCGTGGTGACCTTGGCCTGCACCCGGCCCGAAGAGACCTGCTTCTGCGGTGCGTTCGGCATCGACCCGGCCAACCCCGGCGGCGACGCAGCCGCCTGGATGGCAGGGGAGACCCTGTATCTGAAAGCCAACACCAAGAAGGGTGAAAAGCTGCTGAGCAGCCTGCCGTTGCTGGCCGACTGTGACGACAACGCCGTGGAGACAGTCCAGGCGGAGATTCACGCCATCACCGAAAAGCTGCCCCTGAACAAGCTGGATTTGACCGGCTTTGACGGCGACCACCTGATGGAGCACTTCAACAATCCCGCCTGGTCCAAGCTGTCCGAATCCTGCCTGGGCTGCGGTACCTGTACCTTTGTCTGTCCCACCTGTCAGTGCTACGACGTCCGGGACTTTGATACGGGCCACGGTGTCCGCCGCTTCCGCTGCTGGGACAGCTGCATGTACTCCGACTTCACCATGATGGCCCACGGCACCAACCGTCCGACACAAAAAGAACGGTTCCGTCAGCGGTTCATGCACAAGCTGGTGTACTTCCCGTCCAATAACGACGGAATCTATGGCTGTGTCGGCTGCGGCCGCTGCCTGGCCAAGTGCCCCATTTCCATGAACATCGTAAAAGTCGCCAAGACGCTGGGGGAGGGAACGAAATGACAATGAGAAAGGACCCTCTGATCCCCATGATCGGCGTGGTCACCGACATCCGTATGGACACGCCGGACGTCAAGACCTTCCGGGTGGTGGGCCTGGACGGTAAAAAGCCCTTTGAGCATATCCCCGGCCAGTGCGCCATGCTGTCCATGCCGGGCATCGGCGAGGCGCTGTTCTCCATCACCTCGTCGCCCACCAATGAGGACTATCTGGAATTCTCCATCAAAAAGTGCGGCTGTGTTACCACTTGGCTCCATGAGATGGAGCCGGGCCGTCAGGTGACGCTCCGGGGCCCCTACGGCAACGGTTTCCCTGTGGACACGGAGCTGAAGGGCAAGGACCTGCTGATCATCGCCGGCGGCATCGGTCTGGCGCCGGTCCGGTCCGTCATCAACTACGTTCGGGCCAACCGGGCCAATTACGGCACCCTGGATATCGTCTACGGTTCCCGCAGCAAGGAAGATCTGGTGGATTACGCTGAGATCATTGACGAGTGGTGCAAGGAGGACGGTATCAACGTCCACCTGACCATCGACCGGGAGCAGGAGGACTGGGACGGCCATGTGGGTTTCGTTCCCAACTATGTCAAGGAGCTGAACTTCGACACCTCCAAAACCGTCGTCATGTGCGGTCCTCCCATTATGATCAAATTCACCCTGGCGGGCCTGGAGGAATTGGGCTTCCGGCGGGATCAGGTGTACACCACCTTTGAGTTGAAAATGAAGTGTGCCCTGGGCAAGTGCGGCCGGTGCAACATCGGTGACAAGTATGTTTGCAAGGATGGCCCTGTGTTCCGCCTGGACCAGATGAGCGAACTGCCGGATGAATATTAAGGAGAATTTCGATGGAACAAATGGTTAACGTCTTCCTGTTCGGAAAGAAATATGAAGTCCCGGAAAGCCTGACCATCATGGAGGCCATGGAGTATTCCGGCTATCAGCTGGTGCGGGGCTGCGGCTGCCGCAACGGTTTCTGCGGCGCCTGCGCTACCATCTACCGTATTGCCGGTGACCGGGAGCTCAAGGCTTGTCTGGCTTGCTCCACCAAGGTGGAGAACAACATGTACGTGGCTACGCTGCCGTACTTTCCCCTGGTCAAAGAGGTCTACGACATTGAGAAGGTCAAGCCCACGGAGCAGATCATGATGCAGCTGTACCCGGAGATCTATTCCTGCGTCGGCTGCAACGCCTGTACCAAGGCTTGTTCCCAGGGTCTCAATGTCATGCAGTACATCGCCTACGCCCAGCGGGGCGAATATGAGAAGTGCGCCGAGGAGTCCTTCGACTGCGTCATGTGCGGCATCTGCTCCTCCCGCTGTCCCGCCGGCATCTCCCATCCCCAGGTGGCCATGCTGGCCCGCCGCCTCAACGGCAAGTATCTGGCTCCCCACTGCGATCATCTGGACGACCGCATCCGGGAAATCGCCGAGGGCAAGTATGAGAAGCTCATCGAAGACCTCATGCAGAAGCCCCTCAGCGAGATCAAGGAGCTGTACAACAACCGTGAGATCGAGAAATAAGGAGGGAGCTTCCCATGTATCAGGATAAAATCATGCAGGAGTCCATCCGCAAGGTGGAGGCGGCCCGGGCGGAGAACGTCAAACTGGACCCCAGAAGAATGACGGCCGAGGAGAAGGAACAGCTGCTGGCCACCTATCATCCCGACTACCGTCAGGAGCAGTTCACCAACCTGCAGATGGGCCCCAACAAAGGCGACAAGGTGCCGGTGGAGCTGGCTGCATTGCTGCAGGCCCATTCCCGCATCCGTGATCTGACCATCGATCTGGAGCACCCCGACTATGACGTGGATGTGCTGGTCATCGGCGGCGGCGGCGCCGGCGCTTCGGCAGCCATCGAGGCCCACAACGGCGGCGCCAACGTCATGGTGGTCACCAAGCTGCGCATGGGCGACGCCAACACCATGATGGCCGAGGGCGGCATCCAGGCCGCCGACAAGCCCAACGACAGCCCGGCCCAGCACTTCCTGGATGCCTTCGGCGGCGGTCATTTCGCGGCCCAGAAGGACCTGCTTTATAAACTGGTCACCGAGGCCCCCGAGGCCATCCGCTGGCTCAGTGAGCTGGGCGTGGAGTTCGACAAGGCTCCCGACGGCACCATGATCACCACCCATGGCGGCGGTACCTCCCGGAAGCGTATGCATGCCGCCAAGGACTACTCCGGCGCGGAAATCATGCGGACTCTCCGCGATGAAGTGCTGAACCGGGGCATTCCCGTGGTGGACTTCACTGCCGCCATTGAACTCATTAAGGATGAGGACGGCAAGTGCGCCGGTGCGGTGCTCCGCAACATGGAGACCGAGGAAATTCTGGTGGCCCGTGCCAAAACGGTTATCATTGCCACCGGCGGCGCGGGACGGCTCCATTACCAGGGCTTCCCCACGTCCAACCACTACGGCGCTACCGCCGACGGCCTGATTCTGGGCTATCGTGCCGGTGCAAAGCTGCTGTACCCCGATACGCTCCAGTACCATCCCACCGGCGCGGCGTTCCCGGCGCAGATTTTCGGCGCTCTGGTGACGGAGAAGGTTCGCTCCATCGGTGCTATGCTCATTAACGTCAACGGTGAAGCCTTTATGAATCCGCTGGAGACCCGCGACGTGGCTGCCGCTTCCATCATCCGGGAGTGCTCCGACCGGGGCAACGGCGTCAAAACACCGGCTGGCTATGCTGTGTGGCTGGATACGCCCATGATTGAGATGAAGCACGGCGAGGGCACCATCGAGAAGCGGATTCCCGCCATGATGCGCATGTTCGGCAAGTTTGGCATCGACATCCGCAAGGAGCCCATCCTCGTCTATCCGACGCTCCACTATCAGAACGGCGGCCTGAAAATCACCAGCGATGGCATGACCGACGTGGAGAATCTGTTTGTGGCCGGTGAGGCTGTCGGCGGTATCCATGGCCGGAACCGTCTCATGGGTAACAGCCTGTTGGATATCATCGTCTTCGGCCGCAACGCCGGGCGCAACGCTTCGGCCAAGGCCAAAGACGTCACCGTGGGCAAGCTGACCCTGTCCCATGTGGCGCAGTTTGAACAGAAGCTGGCCGATGCCGGGATCGAAACCGATGCCGTGTCTCCCAAGCTGCTGCCCGACTACGCCCGCCGCGGCTAAATTCCATACAGCAAATGCGTCACTTTTCAGTGGCGCTTTTGCTGTTTCTGAAAGCAAGGAAGGTTTTACGAATATGTATCCCATCATCGACGCCCACTGTCATATTTACCCCGAGGCCATCGCCCGGAAAGCGGCCAATGCCACGGGCCGGTTTTACGACGGCCTGCCGTCCACCTGTGACGGCACCGTGGACACATTGCTGCGGGAAGGGGAGCAGTGCGGCATAACCCATTTTCTGGTCCAGTCTGTGGCCACCAAGCCGGAACAGGTCCGGTCCATCCATGAATTTATCGCCCGGGAAGTGGCAGCCCATCCGGGCAAGCTGACGGGCTTTGGAACACTGCACCCGGACAGCCCCGATATTGAGGGGGATGTGAACCATCTGCTGGAGCTGGGGCTCAAGGGCGTCAAGCTCCATCCCGATATTCAGCAGTTCAAAATTGACGATTACCGCTGTCTGCGGATTTATGATCTGTGTGAGGGACGGCTGCCCATCCTGATGCACACCGGTGACAGCCGTTTTGACTATTCCAACCCCAACCGGCTTCTGCCGGTGCTGGAAATCTACAAGAATCTCACGGTCATCGGCGCGCATTTCGGCGGATATTCTGTGTGGGACGAAGCCGAGTCCCGGCTGGTGGGCTTGCCCAACCTGTATGTGGACTGCTCTTCCACCCGGTTTGCCGTGTCCGATGAAAAGGTGGTGGAGCTGATCCGGGCCTATGGCAGTGACAGAGTCCTGTTCGGCACCGATTATCCCATGTGGTCCCCAGTGGAGGAAACAGCCTGGTTCCTGGGGCTGCCGCTGACGGAGGAAGAGCGCCGCCGGATTCTCTATGAAAACGTCTGTAATCTGCTGTCCATTCCCGTACCGGCTCCGGTGGAGCGGCGGTAAAAAAGTCACCGTCCGCCGAAGACCGACGAAAAGCAGGGGACAGGTTATGTTGTGGTTTTCCGGTGCAACATCCGGCGCGGCAGAGAAGGGCCGTCCGGCAAAATGCCGAATTCCTTGGTTGCAGCGGTAGGGGACAGCGGATTGACTACTTTTTATTGGCCAACAGGCGGTCCGGACAGCGCCGAAGCCGGGAAGCGGGATTGGTTGTATGTGGATTTGGGGAAAACAACACAAAACCACAAAGTTGATTACCTCGGAAAAGGTTTGAACTTTTCGGTTTTCTGAAAAAATAACCGCAGACGCTCTGTGAAGTTTTTTTGAACTTTTTCACCACTATGAAAAAAATGTGGATTATCGAGGTTTTGGTGTTGACATTGTGTTTGGTTTGGCGTACAATACGAATGAAACAATACAATACAACATTTTAAGCCCATAGAAACCGCCAAAGACAGCTATGCCGCGCGGTATCGTCATAGAAAGGATGAAAACAACATGAAAACAAGAGCAGTTCGCCTGTACGGCAAAGAGGACCTTCGCCTGGAGGAGTTTGAGCTTCCGGCCCTCAAGGATGATGAGATCCTGGCCCGTGTGGTCTCCGACAGCATCTGCATGTCCTCCTTCAAGGCGGCTGAGCAGGGCGCTGATCACAAGCGCGTCCCCAACAATGTGGCAGAGAACCCCGTCATCATCGGCCATGAGTTCTGCGGCGAGATCGTGGAAGTGGGCGCCAAGTGGCAGAGCCAGTTCAAGGCCGGCCAGAAGTTTGCCATCCAGCCCGCACTGAACTATAAGGGCAGCCTGGACGCTCCCGGCTACTCCTATCAGTACATCGGCGGCGACGCCACCTACATCATCATCCCCCATGAGGTCATGGAAATGGGCTGCCTGCTGCCCTACGAGGCCGACAGCTTCTTCGGCGGCTCCCTGACCGAGCCCCTGAGCTGCGTCATCGGCACTTTCCATGCCATGTACCATACGGTCCGCGGCTCCTATGAGCATGCCATGGGCATCAAGGAGGGCGGCAGCATGGCCATCCTGGCCGGTGTGGGCCCTATGGGTCTGGCCGCCATCGACTACATCATCCACTGTGACCGCCGCCCCGGTTTCCTGGTGGTCACTGATATCGACGACGCCCGTCTGGCCCGTGCGGAGAAGCTGCTGAGCCCCGCAGAGGCCAAGAAGAACGGCGTCACCCTGATTTACAAGAACACCCGCGAGGGTGACCCTGTGGCGGAGCTGAAGGAGCTCAACGGCGGCAAGGGCTATGACGATGTTCTGTGCTTTGCTCCCGTGGCCGCTGTGGTGCAGCAGGCCGACGCCCTGCTGGGTGACGACGGCTGCCTGAACTTCTTCGCCGGTCCCCAGGACCCCAAGTTCTCCGCCATATTCAATTTCTACAATGTCCATTACGCCTCTACCCACGTGGTGGGCACCTCCGGCGGTAACACCGCCGACATGATCGAGGCTCTGGAGATGATCGGCCAGGGCAAGCTGGACCCCTCCATCCTGGTCACCCACATCGGCGGCCTCAATGCCGTCATCGAGACCACCCTGAACCTGCCCAAGGTTCCCGGCGGCAAGAAGCTCATCTATACCGGCATTGAAATGCCCCTGACCGCCATTGCCGACTTCGAAGAGAAGGGCAAGACCGATCCCATGTATACCGAGCTGGCCAAGCTGGTGGCCAAGACCAACGGCCTGTGGAACGCGGAGGCAGAGGCCTACCTGCTGAAAACTTTGACGAAATAATATCTTTAGGAGTGAAAATAGTATGGCAGAAGGAGTTCTGATGCCCAAAGCCGGCATCACTGTAGAATCCTGTATTATTGGCCAGTGGAAGAAGAACGTCGGCGACCCGGTGGCCGTAGGCGACGTCCTCTTCACCTATGAGACCGACAAGGCGGAGTTCGAGTGCGAGTCCACCGCTGCCGGTACCCTGCTGGAGAAGTTCTATGAAGAGGGCGACGAAGTGCCCTGCCTGGTGAACGTCTGCGCCGTGGGTAACCCCGGCGAGGATGTCTCCGCCCTGAAGGGCGCCGGTTCTGCAGAGCCCGCCGCCGCTCCTGCCGCGGCCCCTGCTGCTGCTCCGGCTCCCGCCGCTGCCGCCCCTGCCGCTTCCGGTCCCGTGGCCCAGGCGGTGGTGATGCCCAAGGCTGGTATCACCGTGGAATCCTGCATCATCGGCCAGTGGAAGAAGAATGTGGGCGACACTGTGGCCGTGGGCGATATCCTCTTTACCTATGAGACCGATAAGGCGGAGTTCGAGTGCGAATCCACCGCTGCCGGTACGCTGCTGGCCAAGTTCTACGAGGACGGCGACGAAGTGCCCTGCCTGGTGAACGTCTGCGCCGTGGGTAATCCCGGCGAGGACTTCGAGTGCCTGCGCGGCGGTTCCGGCGCTCCCGCCGTTGCTGCTGCCCCCGCCGCTGCGGCTCCTGCTGCCGCTGCACCGGCTGCTGCCGCCCCCGCTGGTCCTGCCGCTGTGGCCGTGGTGATGCCCAAGGCCGGTATCACCGTGGAGTCCTGCATTATCGGCCAGTGGAAGAAGAACGTGGGCGACGCCGTGGCCGTGGGCGACATTCTCTTTACTTACGAGACTGACAAGGCGGAGTTCGAATGCGAATCCACCGCTGCCGGTACGCTGCTGGCCAGATTCTACGAGGACGGCGACGAGGTGCCCTGCCTGGATAACGTCTGTGCCGTGGGTAACCCCGGCGATGCCTTTGAGTTCCTGCGTCCCGGTTCCACCGAGGCCGCTCCCGCCCCTGTGGCCGCACCCGCTGCCGCCGCTGCACCGGCTGCCGCTGCCGGTGTGCCCGCCGATCCCGCAGCCATTTCTCCCAGAGCCCGCGCCCTGGCCAAGAGCGCCGGTGTGCCTGCCGGTTATGCCACCGGTACCGGCCCCAACGGCCGCGTCATCGAGCGCGATATCCGCAAGCTGATGGAGGAGGGCGTCCCGGCTCCCACCGTGGCTGCTCCCGCACCGGCTGCTGCTGCGGCTCCTGCGGCTGCTCCGGCCCCTGCCGCCGCTCCCGCTGCCGAGGCCGAGTACGAGGACGTGAAGTTCAACGCTGTCCGCCGCGCCACCGCCAAGGGCATGATGAAGTCCCTGAGCACCATGGCGCAGCTGTCCCTGCAGTTCAGCTTCGACGCCACGCAGGTTCAGGCGTACCGCAAGATGCTCAAGGCCATGGAAGGCCCCATGAGCAAGATTTCCCTCAACGATATGGTGCTCTTTGCCGTCTCCCGGACCATCCTGGGCCACGGCGACCTGAACGCCAACGTCATCGAGGAGAACTCCGTCCGCCGCTTCAAGCACGTCCATCTGGGCTTTGCCTGCGACACGCCCCGCGGCCTGCTGGTGCCCACCATCTTCAATGCCGAGAAGAAGTCCCTGCTGGAAATCTCCATGGAGTGCAAGGCCCTGGCCGCCGAGGCCAGAGACGGCGCCATCGCCCCCGACAAGCTCCAGGGCGCAACCTTCACCGTTTCCAACCTGGGCTCCATGGGCTGCGAAGCCTTTACCCCCGTCATCAACCCGCCCCAGACCGGTATTCTGGGCGTCTGCAACATTGAGACGAAGATCAAGTCGGCCAAGGACGGCGCCATTGAGACGTATCCCGCCATGGGCCTGTCCCTGACCTTCGACCACCGTGTGGTGGACGGCGCGCCTGCCGCCCGCTTCATGTCGGAGCTGTGCAAGAACCTGGAGAACTTCATGACACTGTTGGCCCAATGAGACAGGAGTGAAATGCCTATGGATAAATTTGATGTAGTGGTTATTGGCGGCGGTCCCGGCGGTTACCTTTGCGCCGAACGGGCGGCCCAGGGCGGCCTCAAGGCGGCGGTCATCGAACAGAGAAGCCTCGGCGGCGTCTGCGTCAACGAGGGTTGCATTCCCACCAAGAGCCTGCTCTACTGCGCCAAGCAGTACGCGGCAGCCCGCCACGGCGCCGACTACGGCGTGCTCACCGGGGAGGTCCGGTACGATCACGCCAAGGTGGTCCAGCGGAAGGATAAAGTGATCAAAACGCTGATCTCCGGCATCGGCGTCACCATGTCAAGCCACAACATCAAGGTATATTCGGCGACGGCCCGCATTCAGGGCCGCGCCGCAGACGGAACCTTTACGGTGTACGCCGGAGAGGAATTGATTGCCGCGGACCGGCTGGTGATTGCCACCGGTTCCGTGACGGCAGTCCCGCCTGTAACGGGATTGAAAGAGGGATTGGCGTCCGGATTTGTCCTGACCAACCGGGAGATTCTGGACTTGCAGGAGCTGCCCGACAGTCTCGTCTGCATCGGCGGCGGCGTCATCGGCCTGGAAATGGCCTGTTATTTCGCCACCGTGGGCGTCAAGGTGACAGTCATTGAAATGATGGACAAGATCGCCGGCCCCACCGACGCGGACATCTGCAAAACGCTGATGAAGACGTATGAGAAGGAGGGCATGGAATTCAAGCTGTCGGCCAAGGTGCTGGAAATCGGCAGGGATTCCGTGACCTATGAGGACGCGGCAGGGAAGCATACTGTGACCTGCGGCAAAGTCCTTCTGTCCGCCGGACGGCGGGCCAATGTGGAGGGCGTGGGCCTGGAGGTTCTGGGGGTGGAAACCGTGCGCGGCGCTGTGGTCACCGACCGGCATCTGTGCACCAATGTCCCCGGCGTCTACGCCATCGGCGATTGCAACGGCAAACTGATGCTGGCCCATACGGCCTATCGGGAGGCCGAGGTGGCCGTCAACCACATGTTGGGCGTCAAGGACGAAATGCGGTATGAAGCCGTTCCCTCCGTCATCTACACCAATCCGGAGGTGGCCTGTGTCGGTGAGACCAAGGCCAGCGCCGAACAGAAGGGTATGCGGGTCCAGGAGGTCAAAGCTCCCATGATGTACTCGGGCCGCTATGTGGCCGAGACCATGAACGGCGACGGTTTCTGCAAGCTGGTCTATGATCTGGACCGCAGCTGCCTGGTGGGCGTCCACATGATCGGCCCCTATGCGTCGGAGATGATCTACGGCGCGGCCATGATGCTGGAAACCCAGCTGCCGGCGTCCCAGCTGAAAAAGATTGTCTTCCCGCACCCCACCGTCTGCGAAGTCATCCGAGAGGCATTGTTCAAGCTGTAATTTGGTAAGTAAGCCATCTGAATAGAATCCATAACAGAAAGGATCGTAATTTCCATGCCCAAGTCTTTGTATGTCGATCCGGTAGCCACCAGAGCACCGGGCAAAATCCACTTTGAGGACATTCCTGTTTGCGCCTACAACAAGACCATCGCCGAGGAGCGCGCCAACTTCTCCGATGCGGACCTGGTCCGCATCTACCGCGATATCACCATCCTCCGCGAGTTCGAGAACATGCTGAACCTGATCAAGACCCAGGCCAGCTACAACGGCATCGACACCACCTATCCCGGCCCCGCCCACCTGTCCCTGGGCCAGGAGGCCTCCTGCGTCGGCGAGGCTTACCTGCTGGATAAGGACGACTATATCTTCGGTTCCCACAGAAGCCACTCTGAGATTCTGGCAAAGAGCCTCAGCTGCATCGAGAAGATGAGCGACGAGGAGCTTATGAACGTCATGGAGAACTTCCTGGGCGGCAAGACCCTGCGGGCCGTGGAGAAGTTCGGCAAGTGCGACAACGTCAAGGAGCTGGCCATCCGCTTTGTGCTGTACGGCACCCTGGCTGAGATTTTCGCCCGCGAGGCCGGTTTCCATCATGGTATGGGCGGTTCCATGCACGCCTTCTTCCTGCCCTTCGGCGTGTACCCCAACAACGCCATCGTCGGCGGCAGCGGCACCATCGCCGCCGGTGCGGCCCTCTATAAGAAGGTCAACAAGAAGAAGGGCATTGTGGTCTGCAACATCGGCGACGCCTCCCTGGGCTGCGGCCCCGTTTGGGAAGCCTTCAACTTCGCCGCCATGGACCAGCTGAAGACCCTGTGGGAAGAGGGCATGAAGGGCGGTCTGCCGGTCATCTTCAACGTCTTCAACAACTCCTACGGCATGGGCGGCCAGACCCGCGGCGAAACCATGGCCTACGATCTGCTGGCCCGTATCGGCGCCGGTATCACCCCCAACCAGATGCACGCCGAGCGCATCGACGGCTGGAACCCCCTGGCTGTCATCGACGCCTACAAGCGCAAGATGGAGCTGCTGAAGAACAACGACGGTCCCGTCCTGCTGGACGTGGTCACCTACCGTCTGCTGGGCCACTCCACCTCCGATCAGAACGCCTACCGTACCAAGGAGGAGATCGAGGATTGGAGAAGCTACGATCCCATCATCAAGTACCGCCAGTCCCTGGTGGAGGCCGGTGTGGCCGAGGACTCTAAGTTTGAGGAAATCCTCAAGGAGACCTCCGAGCGCATGACCATGATCTGCAAGGCCGCTTCCGACAAGGAAATCTCCCCCTATGTGGACTTCGTCAAGGAGCCCGACTATGTGGCCAACCTGATGTTCTCCAACCAGACGGTCCGCTCCATGGACCCCGAGGGCGAGATCCGCGTGGATACGCCCAAGGAGGAGAACTCCCGCTGGAAGGCTGTCCAGGGCAAGGAGCGCAGCGCCTTCAAGAACGGCCAGCCCGTCTCCAAGATGAAGGTCTACAACATCCGTGACGCCATCTTTGAGCCCATGTTCAACAAGTACTATGAGGACCCGACCCTCATTGCCTACGGCGAAGATGTCCGCGACTGGGGCGGCGCTTACGCGGTCTACCGCGGCATGATGGAGTCCATCCCGTACTCCCGTCTGTTCAACTCGCCCATTTCCGAGGCGGCCATTGTGGGTTCCGGCGTCGGCTACGCCATGTGCGGCGGCCGTGCGGTCATCGAACTCATGTACTGCGACTTCATCGGCCGTGCTGGTGACGAGGTGTTCAACCAGATGTCCAAGTGGCAGGCCATGTCCGCCGGTATCCTGAAGATGCCGCTGGTCCTCCGTGTCTCCGTGGGCGCCAAGTACGGTGCCCAGCACTCTCAGGACTGGGTGGCCATCGTCTCCCATATCCCCGGCCTGAAGGTCATGTTCCCCGCCACGCCTTACGAGGCCAAGGGCATCATGCAGGCCGCTCTGAATGGCACCGATCCCGTCATCATCTTCGAGTCCCAGCGTATCTACGACAAGGGCGAGGAGTTCCACGAGGGCGGCGTGCCTGTGGAGGAGTACGAGTGGCAGCCCGGCGCCGTCAACAAGGTGCGTGACGGCAAGGACCTGACCATCCTCACCATCGGCGCTACCCTGTACCGCGCTCTGGACGCCGCCAAGGAGCTGAGCGAGAAGTACGGCATGGAAGCCGACGTCATCAACATGCCTTCTCTGGTGCCCCTGGACTATACCGATATCATCGCCTCCGTCAAGAAGACCGGCCGTGTGATTCTGGCTTCCGACGCCTGCGCCAGAGGTTCCTTCCTCAACGATGTGGCCCAGAATATCAGCAATCTCTGCTTCGACTATCTGGATGCACCTCCCGCGGTGGTGGGCGCCAAGAACTGGATCACGCCTCCCTACGAGTTCGACGAGTTCTTCTTCCCCCAGGCCGAGTGGATCGTCGACGCGGTCAATGCCAAGATCGTTCCCCTGGATGGCTACGTTTCCAAGATCACGCCCACCGAGGCCCAGTTCCTCAAGAACGCCAAGGCAGGAGTGTAATGCATGAGCGATACCCAGGTAAAAGCCGTTCTGTTTGATCTGGACGGCACCCTCCTGGATACGGTCAAAGACATCGGCACAGGTGCGAATCTCGCCCTGTGCCGATGCGGCTGTCCGGAGTATCCGTTGGAGGACTACCGCGGCTTTGTGGGCCACGGCATCAAAAATCTGTTTCGTAAAATCGTGCCGGCCGCGGCTGGAGAGGAAGTCTATCAGAAAGCGTTGGACTTTTATCTCTCCTATTATCCGGACCACTGTATGGACCACACAGAGTTGTTTCCCGGCATCCGGGAGCTGCTGCACAAATTGCAGGCGGCGGGCTATCGATTGGGCGTCATCACCAACAAGACCCAGGAGACGGCTCAAAAAATCATGGACCACTATTTCCCGGAGGTGGACTTTGCCTTTGTGTGGGGCCGCAGCGGCGACCGTCCCTTGAAGCCGGACCCGGCAGCAGGCACGTTGGCCTGTGGGGAGCTGGGTGTCAAGCCGGAGGAAGTGCTGTTCTTTGGCGACGGCGATACCGATATGGAATTTGCCGTCAATTCCGGTTTTTGGCCGGTGGCCTGTAGCTGGGGCTACCGCAGCCGGGAGGAATTGACCGCGGCCGGTGCCCGCCAGATTGTGGACACCACCGCGGAATTGGAGCATATTCTGCACCTTTAATGGAAACGCTCTCTTCGGAGAGCGTTTCTTTTTTACGGAAAACACATTGCGGATTTCATAAGAATGTGATACGATACTATCGTAGGAAACAACCCATATACGAGACGGAAACGAGGTCGGAATCATGATAAATCTCAAGGAGAAAAAAGGCTTCCTGTGCGATATGGACGGCGTCATCTACCACGGCGAACGTCTGCTGCCCGGCGTCAAGGAGTTTGTGGAATGGATGGTCAGCAACGATAAGAAGTTCCTGTTTCTGACCAATGCCAGCAGCCGCAGTCCCAAGGAACTGCAAATGCGTCTGGCCCGCATGGGTTTGGACATCGACGAGAGCCATTTTTATACCAGCGCCATGGCAACGGCGCAGTTCCTCAATACCCAGTCCCCCGGATGCAGCGCCTATGTGGTGGGTGATCCGGGCCTGTACAACGCCCTCTATGAAAAGGGAATCACCACCAATGACGTCAATCCCGACTATGTGGTTATCGGTGAGACCGTCAATTACAATTTCGATACCATTACCAAAGCCATGCGCCATGTGATGAACGGCGCCCGGCTCATCGGCACCAATACGGACCTGACCGGTCCCTCCGATACGGGCCTGCTGCCCGCCTGCCGCGCTCTGGTGGCGCCCATCGAAGCTACCACCGGCAAGAAAGCCTATTTTGTCGGCAAGCCCAACCCCCTGATGATGCGCACCGGCCTGCACCTGCTGGGCGTCCATTCCGGCGAGGCCTGCATGGTGGGCGACCGCATGGATACGGATGTCATCGCCGGTATTGAGTCCGGTATGGACTCCATTCTGGTGCTCAGCGGCGTTACCAGTCGGGAGACCATTGAGCAGTATCCCTACCGTCCCAGACTGATTCTGGACGGTGTGGGCGACATTGCCCGCCTGGGTGGATAAGGGTTGCAATTTCAGCGGAGACGCTCTTTTGGGCGTCTCCGCTTTTGTGCTTGCATGGGGGAATCTGTTTGTGATAAAATGAGAGAAACCACAGGAGAGGGGATACCATATGAGAAAGCTGATCAGTGCCGTTCTGGCGATTCTCTGCGTGATGCAGGTCAGCCTGCCGGTCATGGCGCAGGATTTGGAGCAGACTCCGGCGGCAGTTTCGGAGAACACCGCCGGACAGGAGACAGGGGAGACCGAACAGGAAACGGGAGAACCCCAGACGGTCACAGAAGACGTCCCAACAGCGGAGGAGACAACGCCGGGAGACACGGAAACCGTCCCGGCAGACGATGCAGAGACCGGGACGGAACCGGAGACAAAGCCGGAAGAGGAACCCACAGAGGACGAGCAACCCGCTGCGGATGGCGGCGAACCCTCTGCCGAAGAGGACCAGGAGCGTCCGGTTCTTTCGGAAACACCGGCGGACTGGGCCGCCGATGCCGTCTATTTCTGCGTGGAGAACGGCATCATTGACGCACAGAACCTGCGGCTCAGCGCCCAGGCTACAAGGGCGGAGCTGGCCACCATGCTGACACGGCTGCTGGCTGTGGAGCGGCAGGCGGATTTGAGCGGCTATGTGGATATTGCGCCGGGGGACTGGTATTACAACGCTATATCTCAGGCTGTGGCTGCCGGTATTCTGACAGGCAGCGGCAGCCAGCTGAAGCCCGGTTATACGGTGACACGCCAGGAGGCCATGGTCATGCTTTCCCGGTGCTTCGGCGCGGAACCGGGCAATACGGCGCTGCTGAACCGCTACAGCGATTGTGCCGGTGTGGAGCTGTGGGCCGCGGAAGCCGTGGCCGGATTGATTGAGCAGGGGATTGTCAGCGGATACGGTAAGGAGTTGAGCCCCAAGAAGCCCATCACCCGGCAGGAATTGATTCGTCTGATCTATGATATGGCCGGTCAGGTCCAGACGGAGCAGCCGGAAGCGGAAACGGCTCTGACAGGCAACGTGGTCTATCTGGGAGATTCTCTGCACGATGTGACCATCGACGGCAATCTTTATCTGGGCGGCGAGGCAGAAGCGCAGCGCCAGCTGGAGAATGTCCAGGTTGACGGTGTCATTGTCTGCTACGGCGGCAGTGTCGCTTTGACGGAGACTGTCACCGCCAGTGAGATCATTCTGGCCGGTGAGGGCGTGGAACTGACCACGACTGGCAATGTTGCTGTTGCGGTCCAGGGCAGTGACGCTGTGGTGTCCGGCGGCGGGACCGTGGAGACCACCCGGAATGTGGCGCTGCAAAACGGAACGTATACCCAGGTCAGTGTGGAGCAGGGGACTGTGACGGTAGCGGCCGACGCCACGGTGGAGACGGCAGAGCTGTGGAGTGCCGCCAGCACCATCACCGGCGACGGCACTGTGAAGTCCGCCGTATGCTATCACAAGGACGCCGCTGTGGAGACTGCGGAGACGGAGGTCCAGGAGGTTCTGGATTATGCGTTGGGCCAGACGAAGCTGCAAGTGACCCGTTGGGCCAATAACGTGCTGCCGGGCAAGCAGACCATTGAAACGACGATCCAGTTTACCAACGTGCCCAACGACGGCACACCGCGGCTGTGCGATGTGGCCTGGTATGTGGATGGCGTGGTGCAGAAGCGCCAGTTCCAGGTGCCGGTGACGGAGGGCACGACGGTTACATATTCTCACTGGGTACCCTTTGAAGAGCTGTTCCAGCCGACGAAAACCGTCATGTTGGAGGTCACCTGTGATGGTGAAACCCGCTATCTGTCCCAGACGGTGCAGCAGCAGGGAGAGACGGTGGATACCATCAATGTGGAAGCCACGGTCCGCTATGATACCAACCTGTACCGGTATGAGTCCCTGTCCGGATATATCAAGACCGTTCCCGCGGGAACCAAGGTGATCTATTTTGACTATGTGGGCCGCACTTCGGCGGAGATTCGGCTGCCGGACGGCACAACGGGCTGGGTCAACTGGTATTCCATCGATATTTCCACCAAGAACTATGTGCAGAAAAACGATTATCAGACGGCTACCAAGGAGTATTTCGTCAATAACAAGGGCTATTCCAGCAAAACGGACTATCTGGTGTGGGTCAGCCTGCTGAAAGAGCGGGTCAACGTGTTCCAGGGCAGCCAGGGCAACTGGAAGCTGGTCCAATCGTTCCCGTGCAGCAGCGGCAAAAATACTACCCCCACCAACGGCGGCGTTTTTGCCTACCAATACCGTCAGAATTATTGGGATTTTGACTATTATTACGTTAAGAAACCCATGATTTTCAACGGCGGCCACGCATTCCATACGAGAACGTATATCAAATCCACCGGCGGTCTGCTGGACCCCACCATGCAGGGCACAGTGTCTCAGGGCTGTATCCGTATGTATGACGCCGACGTGGATTGGCTGTGGGACAATCTGCCCTTCCAGTCAACTGTTGTGGTCTTCTAAAAGCAAAAAGGGGCTGTGCAAACAGCCCCTTTTGTGTTGCAATATGCAAAAGAACGTGGCAAGCTGGGTTTGCCCACTTGTCGTGTGCCTGCTTCCTCAAATAAAGTATAGTGCTTTGAAACGTTGTGGAAAGGAATGATCATAGATATGAAAAAAATACAGTGGATATTGCTGATACTATCCGTTCTGCTCATTGCCTGGGGAATAGAGGATTTCTATCATTATGCTGTTATAGGTAAGGAATTATTGCAGCATTATGAAGGGGAGGAGGCCATAAACAGCTTAGTGAACTATAGCCTTGTGAATGGTGTTATCAAAGTTATTTTGGGCGTATTTCTTATTACAATTTGTTATTTTGTAAAGAAAAAGAAAAAATAACGTCTTATATATTGGGTAGCACACGGACGACAGGCCGCAAAGTTTGGATGGATTTGTAGTCTGCCGCCCTAAAAGAGATAGGACGATAAATCGGATTAAAAGGAAAGGATCAGCAGCAATGAATATTGACAATCGAATAGAGCTAATCATGAAAAAAATGGATAGACTAAAAGAAAAATCTCCGAAATTCGCATGCGGAAAATTTCCGCCGGAATGGAAGCCGCCGCTGTCGGAACAAGTGATTGAAACTTATGAAAAACAAAATGGTATTCAACTGCCGGAGGACTACAGGAGGATTTTGGATAGAGTGGAAAATCTGACATTTCCGCTCTATCGCCCCTCATTTCTATTTTATTTCGTTTGTACCCCTTGTACACCGATGCTTCCGTCAGTGCAAGGCAAAACTGGCATTTGATCAATGTCAAATGCGCAGTGCGCAGGGTATCCGACGCTTTTGACTCCTCACATCTCTGGCCTATTATATTTCCTGTATGGGTACAGGGACTTTTATGCCCTTTTCTGAGGGCTATCGCCACATCCGAGACCGCCGAAAATTTTGTGTAAAAGCGAATAGCAGACATCCTTTCCGTCAAGAATGTGAGCAGAAACCACAGA
>CALWWW010000004.1 GCA_944385365.1 uncultured Oscillospiraceae bacterium
CCCATTTTCAGCCTCGCAAAATTTGCGAGACTTTTTCATGTTAGGGCTTGACTTTTATTTGCAGGACTCCTGTAAAAAATTCGGGAAAAAATTATCGATTGCTTCTTTACTTTTCTGACAAATCGCGCTATGATGACCGCAACAGAGTAGAGCCGCCGCGTCAAGTGTTGCCCAATGGGGAGTTGTAGGCAAACGAAGGCCAAAGCCACGATGACGGCTCGCACCCGCTGTTGCATATGGGAAACGAGACCGCGTGTTCTCCTTTCTGCAGCTGCGAATGCTCTGAAAGGAGGATTTTTTTATGTCAAAAACAAACCAACTGGATCAAACGCTTTTCAAGACGCCCTTCTCGAGAGAATATTGGAAAATGGCCGCCGCCGAGCTGAAAAATCCGCGGATACTGGTTTTTGCAGCCATTATGATCGCTCTGCGGGTGGCCATGAAGCCCCTGAGCATTCCCATCGCCGCCGATCTGTTCATCAATACGGCCTTTTTCGTCAACGCCTTCGGCGCCATGGTCTACGGTCCCGTGGTGGCCATGGTATCTGCCGCTGTCACCGACACTCTGGGATGTATGCTGTTCCCGGTGGGACCGTACTTTTTCCCCTTTATTCTGACAGAGATCACCGGTTCGCTGATTTTTGCGCTGTTTCTATATCGGGCGGAGCTGACGGCTACCCGGGTGCTGCTGTCCCGGTTCTGCATCTGTTTCTTCGTCAATATTGTCTTGAACGCACCCATTATGGCGCTCTTTTACCAGATGGTGCTGGGCAAGTCCTATCTGTGGTTCCAGCTGCCGCGGGTTATCAAGAACCTGGCCCTCTTCCCGCTGGAATCGGTGGTGCTGATGGCATTTCTGCGGGTCACCAATCCCATCGCTCGCCGGGCGGGTCTCAGCTTCTCCCAGGACGACCAACTGCACTTTAACCGCCGTCTGGGTGTGCTGACAGCCTGCTTGCTGGTGGTGGGCAGCGGCCTGGTCACCGGCTACGCCATCTATAACTATAATACCACATCTCTCAGCAGCGCCTGGACCGGCGAACAGCGTTACAGCCAGAACTGCTTGATGAATGCCGCCATTCTGAATGCCGATCAGACCCTGTCCGGCGAGGACACGGTGTCCATCGTGGAGAGCGCCTACTCCAAGGTGGGCCAGGAAGACGCCACCTATACGGTGGCAGTCTACCAGGTGGATGCGGCGGCCTTTGCAGCCAATGCCCAGGCGGCCAAGGCGGAAGATCCCGACGCCGATTATACCATGGATACCCTGCGGGGTTATTCCAAGACACCGGCCTCCAAGGATACGTCCCTGGTGCGGATGGCCACGGCCACGGTGGTGGCCGACAAGAAAACCGGCGAGATCAAAAGCGTGTCGGTGGAGCCGTTCCAACCGGAAGAATAACCACGAACCAATCCCCTGCCCCCTCCCCGGGCAGGGATTTTTTATGGCTTACCTGCCTTTGTCGCCGCCCAGCAGTCCCAGGTCCATCATGGACACAAAGGAACCGCCGGCCACAATGATATGGTCGGCCAGACCGATGCCCACGGCGTCCAGGGCCTTGCCAATCCGCTGGGTGGTCCGCTCATCCTCCACCGACGGCATGGGCACGTCGCTGGTGTGGTTGTGGGCCAGCACCACCCAGGTGGCGTTGCAGGCCAGAGCCACCCGGACGATGGACCGCACCGATACGCCCGCCGTGTTGACGCTGCCCCGAAACAGCATCCGGCAGTCCCGTGGCTGGTAGTTGGCGTCGAGACACAGCAGATACACCACCTCGTCCTGTTCACCGTGGAAGTGTGGCAACAGGTAGTTGCCGCAGTCGGTGGTGGTGTTCAGGGGCCGGGCCAGACAGGCCCGCTGGACCATGTGATACCGGCCCAGCTCCGGAACCAGATGAATCAGGGCCATGGCCTCCACGGTCATATGGGGAAAGGTTTGCAGCTCCACCGTGGGGGCCTCCAGAATGGAGGCCACGCTGCCATAGTATTCCAGCAGTTCCGTTGCCGCGGCCTGGGCCGATTCCGGCGGCAGAGCGAAGAGCAGCAGCAGTTCCAGAACCTGCAAATCGTCATAGTTGTCCAGCCGTCCCAGCCGGTGGAACCGCCGGATGACCCGGCGGCGAAAATCCTCGGGGGTGAGCATGGTCCTCCCTCCTTGATTACAGGAGTTTTTTCAAATACTTGCCCGTGAAGCTGGCCGGGTTTTCCGCTACCTGTTCCGGTGTGCCCGTGGCAACGATGGTACCGCCGCCGCTGCCGCCCTCGGGGCCCAGATCAATGATGTGGTCGGCCACCTTGATAACGTCCAGATTGTGTTCGATAACCAGAACCGTGTTGCCCTTGTCCACGAACTGCTGCAAAACATCGATGAGCTTGTGGACGTCGTACATATGCAGTCCCGTGGTGGGTTCGTCGAGAATATAGATGGTGGAGCCGGTGGAACGCTTGCTCAGTTCCGTGGCCAATTTAACGCGCTGGGCTTCGCCGCCGGACAGGGTCGTGGAGGACTGGCCTAGCTTCACATAGCCCAGACCCACCTCCACCAGCGTTTCGATTTTCCGGCGGATGCGGGGCAGATTTTCAAAGAATTCCAACGCCTCGTCGGCGGTCATGTCCAGCACGTCGGCAATGGTTTTGCCCCGGTAGCGGACCTCCAGCGTTTCCCGGTTGTACCGCTTGCCGTGGCACACGTCACAGGGCACATAGACGTCGGGCAGGAAGTGCATTTCAATTTTCAGCAGGCCGTCGCCCTGGCAGGCTTCGCAGCGGCCGCCCTTGACGTTGAAGCTGAACCGGCCGGGGCCGTAGCCGCGGGCTTTGGCTTCGGTGGTGGCGGCGAACAAATCGCGGATGTCGTTGAACAGACCCGTATAGGTGGCAGGGTTGGAGCGGGGTGTCCGGCCAATGGGGCTTTGGTCGATGTTGATGACCTTGTCCAGATGTTCGAGGCCCTCCAGCTTGTCAAACTTACCGGCCCGAAGCCGGGCATGGTTCAGCTTGGTAGCCAGACGTTTATAGAGAATCTCGTTGACCAGGGACGATTTGCCGGAACCGGACACGCCGGTAACACAGGTCAGGGTCCCCAGGGGGATTTCCGCCGTGACATTCTGCAAATTGTTCTCCCGGCAGCCGGTGACCCGCAAAAACTGGCCGTTGCCGGGGCGGCGCTCCTTGGGCACCTCGATTTTCCGGACGCCGGACAGGTATTGACCCGTCAGGGAGCGGGGCTCGTTCATCAGGTCTTCCACGGAACCGGTGGCCACAATCTCACCACCATGGATACCGGCGTAGGGACCCACGTCCACAATGTAGTCGGCGGCCCGGATGGTGTCCTCATCGTGTTCCACCACCACCAGGGTGTTGCCCAGATCCCGAAGCCGTTTCAGCGTTTCCAACAGCTTGTCGTTGTCCCGCTGGTGGAGACCGATGGAGGGTTCGTCGAGAATGTAAAGCACGCCCATGAGACTGGAGCCGATCTGGGTGGCCAGCCGGATGCGCTGGCTTTCGCCGCCGGACAGAGTTCCGGCGCTGCGGCTCAGGGTCAGATATTGGAGGCCCACCGAGTGGAGGAACTCCAGCCGGGCGCAGATTTCCCGGAGAATCTGCTCGGCAATAATGGCCGCGCCGCCTTCCAGCTTGAGATTGCGCATAAAGGCCAATCCCTCCACAATGGGCAGCTTGCAGAAATCGGCAATGCGCATACCGCCCACGGTGACAGCACGGGAAATCTCACTGAGACGGTCGCCGCCGCAGTCGGGACAGGGCCGGTTGGCCATGCACTCTTCCAGCTCCTTGCGGACGTAGTCCGATTGGGTCTCCTGGTAGCGGCGCTCCACATTGTGCAGCACGCCCTCAAAGGGCTGCTCCAATACGCCGTGACCGTTGCCCCGCTCATAGTGGAGCGTCAGCTTTTCCTTGCCGGTACCGTAGAGAATGACCTCCTTGGCCTTGTCCGGCAGTTGGGAAAAGGGCGTATTCAGATCAAAATGGTACTGCTTGGCCATGGCCTCGAAGTACATCCGGGCAATGGAATCGTCTTTCATGTTGCCCCAGCCGGACACCTGGAGACAGCCGTCCAGCAGCGACAGGTCCGGGTTGGGAACGATCAGCTCCGGGTCTGCCACCAGCTGGAAGCCCAGGCCCGTGCAGGTGGGACAGGCGCCGTAGGGATTATTAAAGGAGAACATCCGGGGCGACAGCTCCGGCATGGATACGCCGCAGGGCTCGCAGGCGTAGTTGAGGGAGTACAGGGTGTCGCTGTTGTCCGTCAGGTCATTGACCAGGACGATACCGCCGGAGTGGGAGACGGCGGTTTCGATGGAATCGGTCAGGCGGCGTTCCAGCCCCTCTTTCATAATCAGACGGTCGATGACCACCTCAATGTGGTGCTTTTTATTCTTTTCCAGAGAAATCTCTTCGGTGAGATCGTAGAGGTTGCCGTCCACCCGGACACGGGAGAAGCCGCCCTTGCGGGCGTCCTCAAACACCTTCTGGTGCTCGCCCTTTTTGCCCCGGACCACAGGAGAAAGAATCTGAAAGCGGGTGCCCTCCGGCAATTTCAGAATTTTATCGACGATCTGATCGATGGTCTGTTTCTCAATTTCCCGGCCGCACTTGGGGCAGTGGGGCGTGCCGGCTCTGGCCCACAGCAGACGCAGATAGTCGTAAATCTCCGTGACGGTGCCCACGGTGGAGCGGGGATTCTTGGAGGTGGTCTTCTGGTCGATGGAAATGGCGGGGCTCAGGCCGTCGATGCTGTCCACATCGGGCTTGTCCATCTGCCCCAGGAACATACGGGCATAGGATGACAAACTTTCCACATATCGCCGCTGGCCCTCGGCGTAGATGGTGTCAAAGGCCAGGGACGATTTGCCGGAACCGGACAGGCCTGTGAAGACCACCAGCTGATCCCGCGGCAGCGTCACGTCCACATTTTTCAGGTTGTTTTCCCGGGCGCCCCGGATGGTGATTTGATCTCGCATGGCGGAAGACTCCTTGCAGTTCTTTTGCGTTGTTTTGGTATAGTATTATACCAAAAATCCGACGGTCTTACAATGATGAAAAGCAAACAAATGTTTGAGTAGTGAAAAAGAATGGTCTCCGCCGTCCACCCCCGCAGGGGGCGGCGGCAGAGACCATGGCCTTTGGCCGGGGGTTGCGCCATCTGCGGATGGCGCTGGGGACGAGGGGAAATTTCGCCCGCTGCGGCGGGCGACCAGAGGCGCTGCCTCTGGACTCCGCAATTTTTTGAAAAAAAATTGAGTAAAACTTTTAGATGGAAACGGCACAAACCATCCGGCCTTACGGTGGTTCGACGCCCCCCGCCCTTGCATAATGGGGGCGATTGTGCTACGATGGTATAGAGTATCGCCTTAGAATGAGTATGAAGTGACAGGAGTTAACTGCTATGTCTGAATTGATTACCGAAAAGACATTGGAAGAATATGAAGCCTTTGTCCAGAGCTGCCCCAAGGGCAACTTTGCACAGAGCGTCCTCTGGGCCAAGCAGAAGCCCATGTGGACCTGGAAAGCCATTGCCACCCGCGGCAAGGACGGACAGATTAAAGGCACCCTGGCGGTGCTGATCCGCAAGGTGCCGGGCACGCCCTTTACCCTCATGTACGGCTGCCGCGGCCCCGTCTGCGACCCCGCCGACCATGACACCATCAAGGATTTGCTCCAGGGAGCCAAACAGCTGGCCAAGCAGTACAAATCCTATGTCATCAAGCTGGACCCGGATATCCCCTCCTCCAACGAGCAGTTCCGAAATTTTATGTTGGGCCAGGGCTTCCGGCTCAAGGAGGGCGGCAAGAATTTTGAAGCCATCCAGCCCCGGTACGTCTTCCGCCTCAATGTGGAGGGCAAGACCGAGGAGGAAATCCAGGCGGGCTTCCATCAGAAGTGGAGATACAACATCCGCGTGGCCCAGCGCAAGGGCGTGGAGGTGAAGATCTGCGGCAAGGAAATGGTGCCGGACTTTGCCCGCATCATGCTGGAAACCGGCGTCCGGGACGGCTTTGTGACCCGTCAGCCGGAATACTTTGCCCAGATGCTGGACAATCTCGGTGAGCACTGCCGCCTGTATATGGCCTTTTACGAGGGCAAGCCCATTGCCGGTACCCTGGCCATCCACTACGGCGACAAGGTGTGGTATTTGTACGGCGCGTCCTCCAATGAGCACCGGAACCTGATGCCCAACTATCTGCTCCAGTGGAACATGATTCAGTGGGCCATTGAGACCGGCTGCCGCGTCTACGACTTCCGTGGCGTCTCCGGCGACGTCAGCGAGGACAACCCCCTCTATGGCCTGTACAAGTTCAAGAAGGGCTTCGGCGGCGATTTCACCGAGTTTGTGGGCGAAATGGACCTGGTGCTCAACAAGCCCGTCTATTTTGCCGTGGAGCACGGCACCAACGTCCTCAAGGACGTCCGCAAAAAGGTCTATCTCCTGAAGAACCGCAAGTGATCCGGCTATGAAGAGAGAGAGAATCCCGCCGCTGCTGCTGGCGGTGTTGCTGGCGGCCTTTTTCCTGGTGCAGCTGCCCCATCTGAATAATGCGCCCTGGGAGCAGTACGACAGCTGGCGGCAGACCGACACCTATACTCTGGCACAGAACTATGTCCGCTATGACGGAAACCCGTTCCATCCCCAGTTCAACTATGACGGCACCGGCGACAACTTCGTCCAGCTGGAGCTGCAAATTCTCCCATGGCTGGCGTCCCTGGTCTATCGGGTTCTGGGCGACGACCCCTATTGGGTCATGCGGCTCATGAGTTTGCTGTGTTTCCTGGGTTCTGCCGTCTTTGTCTACGCTTTGGGCAGCCGGATGCTGAAAACGCCCTGGGCCGGTCTGGCGGCTGCCGCCGTCTATCTGGTGCTGCCCATCAATGTCCTCTATGGACGGGCCATTATGCCAGAGTCCGTGGCGCTGCTGTTCTATACCGGGGCCGTGTGGTTTTTCCTCCGGTGGTATGAAGAGGACAAGACCCCTTCCCTGCTGGTTTCCGCCGCCTTTATGGCCATTGCTATTATGGAAAAGACGCCGACGGCCTTTGCCGGTTTGATGATCGTGGTGCTGTACTTTGTCAAGTGCCGGACCAAGACCTTCCGGGACTGGCGGTTCTACACCTACGGCGTCATTTCCCTGGGCATTCCCCTGCTGTACTACTGGGTGGCGGCCCAAATCGCAACCTTTACCTTTGTGGAGGGCATCGCGGAAAACCACATCTTTACCAAGATGTTTACGGCCCTGTTCACGCCGGAGGCACGGCAGTTTTTCGACACCCAGCTGCCCTACTTCTTCACCTGGCCCGCCGTCTTTGCGGCGGTGGTGGGCCTGATTCTGTGCCTGTGGCGGCGGCGGGGGGCCTTGTCCCTGTGGGCTATCGCCATGATTTTGGAGGCGGCCACCATCGTGGCGGTTATCCGTCTGGGCTACTATCTGATTTTCCTGTCCCCTCTGGTGGCCCTGCTGACCGCCGCTTGGGTGCCGGAGCTGGTCCGCTTCCGCAAGGCCGGATGGGCTGCCGCAGCGGCGGTGGTCTGCGCCGTGGCGGCTTTTGCCGGATGGAACAGCCTGCAAACGGCCCGCACGGTGGTGGCGGTCAAGGATACCATCACCCAGCAGGCGGAAATCATCAAAAGCGTGACGGCGGAGGGTGACTGTGTGGCCATTGCCGCCTCGGACCCGGTCTTGCTGGGAGCCTGTGAGCGCATGGGCTACCGGGCCAACATCCGTTATTACGATTACATCCCCACGGAACCGGCGGCGGAATTGGACTACTACCGCAGCCAGGGTGTCCGATGGTTTATTGCCCCCGGCGGACAGGTGGCGGGACAGGACGGCGAAGCCTATTTACAGCTGCTCCGGGACACCTGTAAAACCGCATGGGACGACGAACTGTGTACCATTTTTGATCTGGAGGCGGCCAAATGATGCAAGGGCTGTTACAGCGATACCGAAAACTGCCCCCTATGGCAAAATATCTGGCCATCTCGATTTTTGTGACGGTCATCGATACGGCGGTGGTGTGGATTCTGTCCATGCAGCTGTCGGTGAATCTGACGGCGGCCAATACCGCCGGTGTCATTGTGGGTCAGATCATCCACTATTCCATGGCTTCGGGTCAGGTCTTTGATATGGAGTTCGGACCCATCGGCGCCGTGATCTACTTCGGCACCTTTGTCCTGGGACTGCTGCTGGCCAACTGGATTATCACCACGGCGTTCAGTCTCAGTGTGGAGCTGCTGGGCGATCATCTGGCTTTTCTGTTTGCCAAGGGCTGCTCCATTGTGGGCCCCTTCTTTGCACTGTATTTCCTTAGAAAATTCCTGTATGGATTGGTAAAAAGGAGAAAAAACCAATGAATACCATTTTTGCCTGCCTGCCCTGCTATAATGAGGAGCAGAACATTGTCCCTCTGGTGGAGGGCTGGCTGGCCCAGGAGGACCAGCTCCAGCGCCGCGGCTACCGGCTGGAAGTGGTGGCCATTGACGACAAGAGCACCGACGCTACCCTGGAGAAGATGCAGGCCCTGGCGGCGGAGCATCCCCAGGTCACTGTGGTGGCCCACCCGGAAAACCGGAACCTGGGCGGCGGCCTCAACACCGCCGTGGACTATGTGTTGTCCCATGGTGGGCCCGGCGACGTCATGGCCGTCATGGACGGAGACAACACCCATGACCCCTGTTACGTCCACGCCATGCTGGACAAGCTGCGGAGCGCCGACGTGGTCATTGCTTCCCGGTATCAGTCCGGGGCGGAAATCCACGGCGTACCCCGCCACCGGCTGTTCCTCAGCGACGGGGCCAAGGCCTACTATACCATGATGCTCTCGGTGCCCAAGGTCCGGGATTATACCTGCGGGTACCGGCTGTACAAGTTTGCGGCCTTGCAGAAGGCCCGGCAGCAGTACGGCAGCCGCTTGATCACCCAGCGGTCCTTTGCCTGCATGATGGAGCTGCTGTATAAGCTCCACCGCTGCGGCTGCACCTTTGACGAGGTGCCATTCTCCCTGCGCTATGACAACAAGGGCGGCGAGAGCAAAATGCGGGTCCTGCGGACCATGAAGGACAGTCTGAAAACGGCCTGGCTTCTGCGCCGGGACAAGCTGTAATTGGGAACAAAAGGAGGGGTAGGCCATGCGGGCCTATGTGGTAGAGAAAGAGACGCTGCAAAGCAATATCCGCGCCATTTTGCAGCGGGCCGGAGATGTGCCGGTGTGGGCTGTCCTCAAGGGCAACGGTTACGGCCTGGGGATTGTTCCCTTCGCCAAAATGCTGCGGGAGCAGGGCGTGACCCGCTTCTGCGTCACGGAGCTGCGGGAGGCCAAGGCGCTGCGGCAGGCGGGCTTTACCGAGGAAGCTATTTTGATGCTACAGCCCACGGTGGAGCGGGAGGTTCTGGAACAGCTGCTGGACCTCCATGTGATCTGCACCGTGTCCAGCCGCGATGACGCGGTGGTCCTCAACGGCATCGCCAACGAGAAAGACATGGTGGCCGAGGCCCACATCAAAATTGACGTGGGCATGGGCCGTTACGGCTTTCTCCCCAAGGAGATGGACAAAATCCTCTCCATCTATGAATATATGGACGGCATTGCTGTCTCCGGCATCTATACCCATTTCCCCATGGCCTTTTGTTCGGAGAAAAAGACACGGGAGCAGTTTGAGCAGTTTACCTACGTGCTGGACCAGATTGCCGGACGGGGCTTTGAGACGGGAACGCCCCACTGCTGCAATTCGGCGGCCTTTTTCCGCTGGAAGGATATGCACCTGGGCGGCGTCCGTATCGGGTCTGCCTGGCTGGGCCGCATCAACGTCCGGGGCCACAACCTCCGGCGGGTGGGCTACTGCGTGGCACGGGTCCAGGAGATTCACTGGATCAAGCGGGGCGGCACCACCGGCTATGGCGGCGCGTGGCGGGCCAAAAAGCCTACGCGGCTGGCAGCGGTGCCCTTGGGCTGGTACCACGGCTTTGGTGTGGAGTACGGACGGGACAGCTTCCGGTTCCGGGACTGCATCCGGGGCAGCCTGTCACTGCTGAAAGCCTTTTTGCAGCGGA
Organism: uncultured Oscillospiraceae bacterium; assembly: GCA_944385365.1. Lineage (GTDB taxonomy): Bacteria > Bacillota > Clostridia > Oscillospirales > Oscillospiraceae > Avoscillospira_A. Next base: position 10,065 of record CALWWW010000004.1, read on the forward strand.
AAAAGCTGACGGTGCGCATTGGAGATCATCGGTGCCCCGTCCGGGGCCATGTGGGTATGCTCCACTGTATGGTGGATGTGACCGATGTGGACTGCCACGCTGGAGACCCGGTGCTCATCGATATCAATCCCCTGGTGCAGAAGGGCATGGACGTGGTATTCCGCTGAACCGCGCCCCTTGACACGGCGGCCCGCTGATGGTATAATGCGTGATGCGTCGGGGACGCTTCGTTTGATACATTATCGCCAACAAGTGTATGCTTGTTGGCGATTTTTTGCGTCAGGAGGTAGTTTTTTGAAATGAAGGAAAAACACGTACAGAGCAACGCCTTTCTGGAGGGACCCATTCTGCCGCCGCTGGTGCGGTTTGCCCTGCCGTTGATCCTGTCCCTATTATTGCAGGGCTTATACGGCGCGGTGGACCTGGCGGTGGTGGGCCGGTTTGCCTCTACGGCCTCCACAGCCGCCGTGGCTGTGGGCAGTCAAATGATGATGACCATTACCGCTGTGGTGACGGGCCTGACCATGGGCGTCACGGTGCTGGTGGGAAAGGCCATCGGCGCCAATACGCCGCGGCAGGCGTCCCGGGTGGTGGCGGCACAGATTCGCCTGTTCCTGGTGGTGACGGTGGTGCTGACGGCGGCCATCTGGCTGTTGGCCCCCGCATCCATGGGCTGGATGCACGTGCCCGCCGACGCCGTGGACGAGACCTTGGCCTACTTGCGCATCTGCGGAAGCGGTATGGTGTTTGTGGCGGCCTACAACGGCATCAGCGGCATTTTCCGGGGACTGGGCAACTCCCGGATTCCCCTGCTGTTCGTCTTCCTGGCCTGCTGCATCAACGTGGTCCTGGATCTGGTCCTGGTGGCCGGGCTCCACATGGGCGCCGCCGGCGCCGCTGTGGCCACGGTGGTGGCCCAGGCCGGCAGCGTGGCGTTTTCTCTGGTGTATCTGCGCCGCCATCCCCTGCCCTTCGGCCTGTATCGGGAGGACTTCCACTGTCCCGGCATCCAGAAGCAGATTTTAAGCGTGGGCGCGCCCATTGCCCTCCAGGATACGCTGGTCAATACGTCCTTTCTGATCATCACCAGCATTGTCAACCGCCTGGGTCTGGTGGAGGCGGCGGGCATCGGCATCACGGAAAAGCTGTTCGTGTTCCTGTCCATGGTGCCCATGGCCTTTATGTCGGCGCTGTCCACCTTTGTGGCCCAGAATATGGGCGCGGGGCAGCCCCTGCGGGCCCGGCAGGCGGTTTCCGTGGCCCGGCGCATTTCCACGGTGGTGGGCGTGGGAATCTTTTTGCTGACCTTCTTCGGCGGCAGCCTGCTGGCGTCTCTCTTTGAGGATGACGCGGCGGTGGTGGCCGCGGCGGCGGCCTACTTCAAGGGCAGCTCCTTTGAATATCTGATGACACCGGCCATCTTCTGCTTCCTGGGGTATTTCAACGGCAGCGAACGGACCAAGTTTGTCATGTTCCAGGGCTTGGGCGCGGCGTTTCTGGTGCGGGTGCCCCTGTCCTACGGATTGAGCCTGCTGCCGGAAACGGGTATGTTCACCATTGCCCTGGCGGTGCCGGTGGCCTCCGTGGTGAGCCTGGTGGCCTGTATCCTCTACGACCGTCATCTCCATCGGACAGAGTACGGCTCCCAGGGCGCCTGAGACCGGAACAGCGCCTGCAACAAATTCCGATTCTTGGATAACAAGAAAAATCTTGACAGACGAAATCCCTTGCGATACATTTAGTATAAGAAACAGTTTTCGCGTGCGACTGGGAGAAAAGGCTGTGAAGGTGCGCCGAAGGAATCCCCCAATTTCGGGATGGCGGCGCACCTTTTTTTGACGCGCATATACATGGAGAAGCGCCAATAAGCCAAGACTGTTGAGATGAGAAAGGAAGGCGCATAATGTTCTCTTACGGCAACAAACAAACCATAGATGCCCTGCGGAATATCTCCTTTGACGTGTTTACAGATGTGCAGAAGACTCCATCCAGCTTGCAGCTGCCCCATGCCGACGGGCTGCAAACGGAGCTCAACCGGGTGCTGGCGCTGTACCATCAGCGGATTCAGTGGGAAAGCAACAATGTACATCTGGTGAATCAGACCATATCCTCCGGTCTGTGGAATATGGATATCGGTCCGGGCAATCAGGTGACGGCGGCCTATTGGTCCGACGATTTCCGCCATATGATTGGCTATAACAGTGTGCAGGACTTCCCTGACCGGCTGGAATCCTGGTCCGATCTGCTCCATCCGGAGGACAAGGACCGGACCTTGCAGCTGTTTGTTCAGACGTTGGCGGACCCCACGGGCAGAACCAAATATGATCTGGAGTACCGTCTGAAAACGCGGGATCGGGGCTACCGCTGGTACCGGGCGGCGGGCAATGTGCAGCGCAACCAGGAGGGCCGGGCCGTCCAGTTCATCGGCATTTTTGTGGATGTCAACGACGAGCACGAACGCAAGGTGGAGCTGGACCATATGCTCCAGCGGTACGCGGCCATAGACTATGTGACCACCCAGGGTTCTTTCTACATCAAACTGTACCGCAACACCCTGAAAGCGCCGGAGAATGAAGCCTGGTTCTCCGACCCGTTCCGCAAGCAGCTGGGCTTTTTGGGAGAGACGGACTTCCCCAATCAGCTGAACCAGTGGCTGGACCGGATTCATCCGGAAGACCTGCCCGGATTCCTCCAGGAGGTCAACAACTGCATTTCCCAGCAGAACGGCCTGTTTGAGACGGAGTACCGCATTCAGCACCGGAACGGGGCGTATCTGTGGGTCCATGCCGTCATCCGTGTGGACAAGGAACAGAACAGCCGGAATCTGTCCATGGTGGGCGTCATCAGCGATATCACCCAGCTGCACAACACCCGGGAACTGGTGGAGCAGAACATGAACACCCATGTACATACCCTGGGAGACTGCCTGGAAAAGATCAACCAGATGATTGGGGAAAATACGGAGGCCATGCAGCAGGTCATGAAGCGGCAGGCGGAGCTGGCCCAGATTTTGAAGAATTCCCAGGAGCAGATGGAGCAGACAGCCAGCGCCGTCAGCGCCATTCAGAACATTTCCCGGCAGACCAACCTTCTGTCCCTCAACGCTTCTGTGGAGGCGGCCCGGGCCGGAAACGCGGGCAAGGGCTTTGCCGTGGTGGCCGACGAGGTGCGCAGTCTGGCACAGAACAGCGATACGGTGTCCAAGGAGATTTCCACGGACCTGAACCAGATGCAGGAGTATGTGCAGAATGTGGCCCAGCAGTTTGAACTGCTCAACGAGGAAATTGCCAACCAGGACAAGAAGATGTCCACCATCGGCCAGATTGTGGAGGAGATTGACGCCACCGTATCCGATGTGAAAAAGGTTTTGGACAACCTGCTGGAACAGTAACCGTTCACAAATTGACAGAAAACGACAGAACGAGAGACCCCCGAGTTTGGGGGTCTCTCGTTTTACTTTTTTCAATAGGCTTGGAGGGTATGGAACAAAAAACGGCCGGTGCGGAATGGTCCATTCCGCACCGGCCGGCAAAGAATATATGCTTACTTTCTGGGATTCTTGATGTTGGCCTGCGCGGCAGCCAATCTGGCGATGGGCACGCGGAAGGGGCTGCAGGAGACATAGGTCAGGCCCACGTTGTGGCAGAACTCCACAGTGCTGGGATCGCCGCCCTGCTCGCCGCAGATGCCCAGCTTGATGTCGGGGCGGGTCTTGCGGCCCAGCTCGCAGGACATCTGTACCAGACGGCCCACACCGGCCTGGTCCAGCTTGGAGAAGGGATCGGACTCATAGATCTTGTTGTCGTAGTAGCTGGCCAGGAACTTACCGGCGTCGTCACGGGAGAAGCCGAAGGTCATCTGGGTCAGGTCGTTGGTGCCGAAGGAGAAGAACTCGGCTTCCTTGGCGATATCGTCGGCGGTAAGGGCCGCACGGGGAATCTCAATCATGGTGCCGACCTTGTAGTGCATGTCGGAACCGGCTTCCTTGATGAGCTTCTGGGCCGTGGCGTCGATGACGTTCTTGACGTAGGCCAGCTCGCGGGCTTCGCCGACCAGGGGAACCATGATTTCCGGCTCGATCTGCCAAGCGGGACGGCGGCTGCGGACAGCCAGGGCGGCCTTGATGATGGCGGAAGTCTGCATCCGGGCGATTTCGGGGAAGGTCACGTCCAGACGGCAGCCGCGGTGGCCCATCATGGGGTTGAACTCGTGGAGGGAGTGGATGACGTTGGTCAGGTGCTCCACGGAAATGTTCATTTCCTTGGCCAGGGCCTCGATATCGGCGGGGTCCGTGGGAACGAACTCATGCAGCGGGGGGTCCAGGAGACGGATGGTGACCGGGCGGCCCTTCATGGCCTCGTAGATGGCCTCAAAGTCAGCCTGCTGCATGGGCTCCAGCTTGCTCAGAGCCTTTTCGCGCTGCTCCACCGTGTCGGAGACAATCATCTGGCGGATGGCGGAAATGCGGTCGGGATCAAAGAACATGTGCTCGGTACGGCACAGACCGATGCCCTCGGCGCCGAAGTTGACGGCCTGACGGGCGTCCTTGGGGGTGTCGGCATTGGTGCGGACCTGCAGGGCGCGGAACTTGTCGGCCCAGGCCATGATACGGCCAAACTCGCCGGAGATTTCGGCTTCGGCCGTGTGGAGCCGCTCGCCGTAGATGTTGCCGGTGGAGCCGTCGAGGGAAATCCAGTCGCCCTCCTTGTAGACCTTGCCGCCCAGCTCAAACTTCTTGTTGGCTTCGTCCATCCTGATGGCGCCGCAGCCGGAGACGCAGCAGGTGCCCATGCCGCGGGCCACAACGGCGGCGTGGGAGGTCATGCCGCCGCGGACCGTCAGGATGCCGCGGGCAAAGTGCATACCCTCGATGTCCTCGGGAGAGGTCTCCAGACGGACCAGAATGACTTTCTCGCCCTTCTCCACCCAGGTGACCACGTCATCAGCGGTGAAGACAATGCGGCCGGCAGCAGCGCCGGGAGAGGCGGCAAGGCCCTGGCCGATGGGCTTGGCGCGCTCCAGCTCCTCCTTGGGGAAGGTGGGGTGCAGCAGGGCGTCCAGGCTCTTGGGGTCAATCATGGCCACGGCTTCCTGCTCGGTGATCATGCCCTCGTCCACCAGGTCGCAGGCAATCTTCAAAGCGGCGGCGGCGGTGCGCTTGCCGTTACGGGTCTGGAGCATGAAGAGCTTCTTGTTCTCAATGGTGAACTCCATGTCCTGCATGTCGCGGTAGTGGTACTCCAGATTGTGGCAGATATCCACAAACTGATCGTAGACCTCGGGCATGACGTCCTTCAGCTGGTCGATGGTCTGGGGAGTACGGACGCCGGCCACCACGTCTTCGCCCTGGGCGTTCATCAGGAACTCACCGAAGAGCTTCTTTTCGCCGGTGGCGGGGTTACGGGTAAAGGCAACGCCGGTGCCGGAGGTGTCGCCCATGTTGCCGAAGACCATCTCCTGGACGTTGACAGCGGTGCCCCAGGAGGAGGGAATATCGTTCATGCGGCGGTAGTAGATGGCGCGGGGGTTGTCCCAGGAACGGAACACGGCCTTGACGGCGCCCATGAGCTGCTCCTTGGGGTCCTGGGGGAACTCCTGGCCCAGCTTGTTGCGGTATTCGGCCTTGAACATCTCAGCCAGTTCCTTCAGGTCCTTGGCCGTCAGCTCGGTGTCCTGGGTGACGCCGCGCTTCTCCTTCATCTCGTCGATGAGCTGCTCAAAATACTTCTTGCCCACCTCCATGACGACGTCGGAGTACATCTGGATAAAGCGGCGGTAGGAATCATAGGCGAACCGGGGGTTCTTGGTCTTCTTGGCGAAGGCCTCCACCACCTCGTCGTTGAGGCCCAGGTTCAGGATGGTGTCCATCATGCCGGGCATGGAGGCCCGGGCGCCGGAGCGGACGGAAACCAGCAGCGGGTTGGACATGGAGCCGAACTGCTTGCCGGTGATCTCCTCCAGCTTGGCGATATATTCCATGATCTGGCCTTCAATCTCGGGATTGATGGTCCGGTCATCGGCATAATACTGGGTGCAGGCTTCGGTGCTGATGGTGAAGCCGCGGGGCACGGGCATACCCATGCTGGTCATTTCCGCCAGGTTGGCGCCCTTGCCGCCCAGCAGTTCGCGCATGCTACCATTGCCCTCGGAGAACAGGTAGATGTATTTGGTGGACATAGTTTTCATTGACCCCTTTCCATATCTAGGGAGCGTTGTACTTCCTGGAAGTGCAAAAAATGATTTTTAACAAATGAAGTATAACACACGGTCCACCGTTTGAAAACCGCAGAATTGGAAATTTATCAAACATTGTGCAATGTTTTTAAAAACCTGTCGATATGATGCAGCGAATGGACAATATCACGAAAAAGTAGGCAAATTGCTGCAAATATAACTTTTATTTTTGTATAAAACATGGTAGAAACAGAATTTTTTCTGAGAATCCATCAGGAAGATATTTTCAGGATTATATAAAATACACAAAAAACGTTTCGCTCTTTTGTTCGTCATGCCGTATCCGGATTGCGGCGTTTTCCGGATTTTCTGAGAAAAACCATCCGGCGGCCTGGTTCGCCGCCGCTGCCGCCGGGTTTGACAAGAAAAGCGCCAGCGGGTACAATAACAACAGTCTTCCGGTCACGGACCGGATATAGTGAGGAACCGACGATGAAGCAATATTGGAAACGTATCATGGCCGCGGCTGCGCTGACGGCGGCGCTGGTGGGTACCGTATGGGCCGCCGGCGGCACCGGCGACGATCCGGTCATTTCCCTGAGCTATTTACAACAGAAGTTCACCCCCCAGCTGGAAGCGGACGCTCAGCAGGCCATTTATGACGGTCTGGGGACCGTTTACGGCGACCAGCTTCGGGCCGCGGTGGACAGCTACGCCGCCGTGCGTCTGGCGGCCCAAAAGCAGCAGTCTGCGGTGCAGCAGAAGGGCGAGGGTGTGCTGCTGCTGAAACAGGGCGACATGCTGACAGCCGCACCGGGCTGCAAGGTGACCGTAAAAAACGGCTCCCTGATGGCGGACACCTCCTATCTGGTGGACGTCACCGGCGGCAGCGTGGCGGCCAAGTACGCCGTCCTGACGCCGGGCCGCCTTTATATGATGGGCGACACGGCCACCGGAGAACTGAAAGTGCAGTCGGCCACCTGTGAAGTGACGGTCAGTGGCATTTACAGTCTGCTGCCGTCGGACAGCGTGGACTACGGCTCCCGGGTCCGGGCACTGGAGCATATGGGTCTGTTTCTCGGCACCAATACCGGCTTCCAGCTGGAATCCACGGCGGACCGGGCCCAGGGCCTGATCATGTTCCTGCGGCTGCTGGGACTGGAGGACGAAGCGCTGGCGTACACGGGGTCCTGCCCCTTTACCGATGTGAAAGACCATTGGGCGGAGCGGTACGTGGCCTATGGCTACAGCCAGGGACTTACCGGCGGCACTTCGCTCACGACGTTTTCCCCCAACTCTAAAATCACCTGTCAGCAGTACGCCACGTTCCTGCTGCGGGCTTTGGGGTATACGGAGAATGAGGATTTCACCTATGCCAACGCGGTCAGTGATTTGGTGGACAAGGGCATCCTGACAGCCGCGGAGAGCCGCGGGCTGTCCTCCGGGGCCTTTGCCCGGTATAAAATGGCCTATCTGTCCTTTGCGGGCCTGTTCGGCGTGGACCAGGACCAGGGCGGCCTGCTGATGAATGATCTGGTGGACAGCGGTGCGGTCACCCGGCAGCAGCTGGCCCTGGGTCTGGCCCAGGTCACCGGCGGAAAAATTTCCTGACCGGACCTTTCACACTTTGAAGCCTCCCACATACCATGGAATGAGCGGCAAAGCTCCTCAAAAATTCATTGGGAGGTAACGACTATGTCCTGTAATTCCATGTCCTGCGGTTCTTCCGGTATCTTTGCCTTTGGCAACAGCTGGTGGTGGATCATTCTGCTGATCATCATCGTCTTGTGCTGGGGCAACAACGGCTGCGGCTGCAACACCAACAACTGCGGCTGCGGCAACAGCAACGACTGCGGCTGCTGCTAAAGTCCATACCCAAGGGGCGCTGTCTTCGGACAGCGCCCCTTCCGCTTGTTTTTAAAGTGCTTTTCGCCAAAAAATTGCGGGATTCCGGGGCAGCGCCGCAGTCGCGCCTTGCAAGGCGCGAAATCCCCTGCCCGCCCCCAGCCAAGTCTTTACAAATCACGGAAAATCCGATATACTATTTATTTAGAATGGAATAAACCTTGCATTTTTGAGGTGAAATATGACAGATTTAAGCAAAATCCGCAACTTCTCCATTGTGGCCCATATCGACCACGGCAAATCCACTCTGGCCGACCGGCTGCTGGAGGAATGCGACACCATTGACAAGCGGGAGATGGAGGATCAGATTCTGGACTCCATGGAGCTGGAACGGGAGCGCGGCATCACCATCAAGGCCCGGGCGGTCCGGCTGGACTACAAGGCCGACGACGGCGAAAACTATGTACTGAACCTCATCGATACCCCCGGCCATGTGGACTTCAACTATGAGGTGTCCCGCAGCCTGAAAGCCTGTGAAGGTGCGGTGCTGGTGGTGGATGCCTCCCAGGGCATCGAGGCCCAGACGCTGGCCAACACCTATCTGGCCATTGACGAGGGCCTGGAGGTTCTGCCGGTGGTCAATAAAATCGACCTGCCCGCCGCCCGGCCCCAGGAGGTCAAGCAGGAGGTGGAGGACGTCATCGGCCTGCCCGCCATGGACGCGCCGGAGATTTCCGCCAAAAACGGCACCAATATTCACAGCGTTTTGGAAATGATCGTCCGGGATGTGCCCGCCCCCCAGGGCGACCGGGAAGCCCCGTTACAGGCGCTGATCTTCGACAGCCAGTACGATTCCTACCGGGGCGTCATTGTCTATATGCGCGTGTTCAACGGCGTTGTGAAGCCCGGTATGGATGTGAAGATGATGGCCACCGGCGCCGTCTATAAGGTGGTGGAGGTGGGCTATCTGAGCCCCCTGGGCATGATTCCCACTGCGGCCCTGGGCGCCGGTGAGGTCGGCTATCTGACGGCCTCCATCAAGAACGTTTCCGATACCCGCGTGGGCGATACGGTGACTGGTGTGGAAAATCCCACGCCGGAGGCGCTGCCCGGCTATAAGACGGTGCAGCCCATGGTCTTCGCCGGTATCTACCCCGCCGACGGCAGCAAGTACGGCGATCTGCGGGACGCGCTGGAAAAACTCCAGCTCAACGACGCATCCATGAGCTTCGTCCAGGAAAGCTCCATCGCCCTGGGCTTTGGTTTCCGCTGCGGCTTCCTGGGTCTGCTCCATATGGAGATCATTATGGAGCGGCTGGAACGGGAGTACAATCTGGATTTGATCACCACGGCCCCCAACGTCGTCTATCACATTACCAAAACCAACGGTGAAAAGCTGGAGGTCTACACGCCGCTGAACTATCCGGACCCGGCGGAGATTGAGCAGGCCGAGGAACCGTTCGTCAAGGCCAGCATCATCACGCCCCAGGAGTACGTGGGCAATATTATGGAACTGTGCCAACAGCGGCGCGGCGACTATAAGGACATGCAGTATCTGGATGCCAACCGCGTGGAACTTCACTACGAGATGCCGCTCAATGAGATCATCTACGACTTTTTCGATTCGCTGAAATCCCGGACCCGTGGCTATGCGTCGCTGGATTACGAATTGTGCGGCTACCGGTCCAGTAAGCTGGTGAAGCTGGATATTCTCCTCAACGGCGAGATTGTGGACGCCCTGAGCTTCATCCTTTTCGCGGATAACGCTTATCCCCGGGCCAGAAAAATCTGCGAGCGGCTCAAGGAGAATATTCCCCGCCAAATGTTTGAAATTCCGGTCCAGGCAGCCATTGGCGGCAAGGTCATTGCCCGTGAGACCATCAAGGCATTGCGGAAGGACGTTCTGGCCAAGTGCTACGGCGGCGATATCACCAGAAAGAAGAAGCTGCTGGAGAAGCAGAAGGAGGGCAAGAAGCGTATGCGCTCCTTTGGCACCGTGTCGGTGCCCTCCGAGGCGTTCATGGCTGTGCTGAAGCTGGACAACGATTAAGGAGGCCCCATGAAAACCGTTACTGTCTACACCGACGGCGCTTGCTCCGGCAACCCCGGCCCCGGCGGCTGGGGGGCCATCCTGGAATATGGCCCCCATGTCCGGGAACTGTCTGGCGGCGAGGCCCAGACCACCAACAACCGCATGGAGCTGACCGCCGTCATTGTGGCGCTGGAAAAGCTGAAAGAACCTTGTATTGTGGAACTGTACAGCGATTCCAAGTATGTGCTGGACTCCTTGGAAAAAGGCTGGGTCTACAACTGGGAGAAGAACAACTGGGTCAAAAAGGACAAAAAGCCCGCTCTCAATGCGGACCTCTGGCAGCAGCTTTTAGTGCAGATCCGCCGCCATACGGTCCATTTCCATTGGGTCAAAGGCCATGCCGATAACCCGAAAAATAACCGTTGTGACCAGTTGGCCGTGGCTGAAAGTAAGAAACTTTAAGCAAAAGCCAAAAAACTCTAAAGCAAAAAGGCCGCCGTCCCCACCCCACAACGGGTGGCGGACGGCGGCCTTTTTGCTGTAATATTGTTTTGCCTCTCTCTGTTCCAGACCAGAGATGCGGCCTGCCGGAGCGGGCGGGATCAATGGGATACAGGGTGGAAGGAGAAATGAGGTAGGTAAACAGAGGTTGGAATATGGGTAGGGAAACAAAGAAGAAGCAGGTTGGGAAACTGGTGCAACAGGGTAACTCCGCTCCGGCAGGTCGCGGAGAGGGGCTGTTACAGGGCTTCCAGACGGTGAACGGCGTCGGCCAACAGGGCGGCAGCGCCATCCAGCGTGAAGCGGCCCGTGTCCACGGTCATGTGATAATTGGAGGCGTCGCCCCACTTGCGCTGGGTAAAGAAATTGTAATATTCCGAACGCATCTTATCTTCTTTTTTGATGGTCTTGTCGGTCAGCTCACTGGGGATGCCGTAGTATTTTACCAGGCGTTCACGGCGAACATCGGTAGAGGCCGTCACAAAGACGTTGAAGCAATCGTGCTGCTCCTGCAGCACATAGTCTGCGCACCGTCCGACGATGACACAGTCGCCATCCTGAGCCACACGGCGGATGACGTCGAACTGGGCGAAGGCCAGCTTCTGATTCAGCGGCAGGGCGTCGGTGACGGGCATGGTGGCGTAGAGGAAGGTGCTGTACAGCAGGGACCCGGCAGGCCGCTCGTCGAAGTGGCTCACCACATCCTCATGCATGCCGCTCTCCCGGGCTGCGATCTTCAAAAGCTCCCGGTCATAGAAGCGGTAACCCAGCATCTTGGCCAGCTTTTCGCCCACCATACGGCCGCCGGAGCCGTATTTACGGTCAATGGTAATAATCATAGGACAATCCCCCTTTGCTACCTATAGTATACGGCAAATGGTGGAATATTACAAGATTTATTTTGAATTTCCAGAAAACTTATGAATATTTAACAAAGGGATCGAAGCTGTCCAGCCATGTCGAAACCGGCGGCGGCGGAATGTTACGGTTTCATTACAAGTTGGCCGATTTTGTTGACGAAAGGTTCAAAAAAGGGGTATACTGACTGTGTTGCCGGGGATTCCCTGTGCAAAAATTTGAAATTATTACAAGGAGGTCCCGCCGTGAAAACCCTACGACGTTGTTTTCTCGCATTGACACTGACTCTCGCTCTGTCCGCAGGCGCTGCGGCGGTGGAGACGTCCGCCTTTGACTTTACCGACTGGAATCAGGTGGATTACCAGTCCCAGGTGTCCATTCTCACATCCCTGGGCGTGGTCGGCGGTTATGCCGACAACAGTTTCCGTCCCGATAACCGCATCACCCGTGCAGAGATTGCCAAGATCGTGTCGTTCCTGCAGGAAGACACCGTACCGCAGTATACCACCAGCAGCTTCACCGACACGGCCGATACCTGGGCCGGTGACTATATTGAATACTGCGCCGAGCAGGGCATTCTGGGCGGCTATAACGGCCAGTTCCGACCCAAGGACTATGTGACGGCCAGGGAGCTGGCCAAGGCGCTGCTGGTGGTCCTGGGCCAGGACAGCAGCGACTATATGGGCGACGGCTGGGCCGAGGCCGTAGACGAGGATGCCGACGCTCTGGGTATTTACAACGGCTACACGCTGGCCCGGGACCTGTATGTGACGCGGCAGCAGGCCTGCCTTTTGATCAGCAACGCCCTGCAATGCCCCGTCCAGGTGGAGCAGCAGGACGGCACCAAGGTATATATTCTGGATGAAATGCTGGAGCCGGTCTCGCTGCTGCAATACCGGTTTGAGGTTATCCCCGTTTCGGGCGTCGTGGAGGCCAACGCGCAGGTGGACCTGCGGGGCGGCGGTTCCCTGGACGGCAATTTGCTCCACATCGCCGGATATTCCAAGGACTTCCAGGTCAGCGAACAGGTGGCCAACGACATGTCCCTGGTGGGCTGCAATGTGACGGTTTACGCCCGGTTCTTTGAAGACTACAACCGCATTTACGGCGTTCCCCAGGTCGTGAAGGATACGGGCTACAGCGCCGCAAACCTGCGTCCTTCTGAGCTGCCTGTGGTCATGGAGTACGGCAATTTCCAGTTCGGCAATGACACCACCTACTATATCAATTATGAGCGGGTGAACCGTGCTGCTATCGACCAGCTGCAGCCCCAGGATGTGCTGAGCATTTTCGATTATGAGGGCGACAATATCATTGATTTGGTTTTGGTGACCCGGATAGCTACGACGGAGTCCACCCCGGAGGAAGAGACTACCACAGCCCATGGCTGATTCTGCTTAATCCATAAAAATCCCGTTGTTTCCATCGGAAACAACGGGATTTTTGTATCTTTTTCGATTACTTCTTTTCGATGACCTCAAGGCCGCCCAGGTACTTGCGCAGGACCTCGGGAACGACAATGGAGCCGTCGGCCCGCTGGTTCTGCTCCACCATGGCGGGGAAAATGCGGCTGGTGGCCAGACCGGAACCGTTGAGGGTGTGGACAAACTCGGGCTTGCCGGTGGCTTCGCGGCGGAACCGGATGTTGCCGCGGCGGGCCTGGTAATCCCGGGCGTTGGACACGGAGGAAACCTCCTTGTAACCGTTCATGGAGGGAATCTGAATCTCGATGTCGTAGGTGCGGGCCATGGATGCCGAGCAGTCGCCGGCGGCCAGCTTCACGGTGCGGAAGTGGAAGCCCAGACCCTTGACGAGGTTCTCAGCCTTGGTGACCAGCTCCTCAAAGGCTTCGTCGGACTTCTCCGGCAGGGTGTACTGGAACATCTCGATCTTGTTGAACTGGTGACCACGGACCATGCCGCGCTCGTCGGCACGATGGGAACCGGCTTCGCGACGGAAGCAGGGGGTGTAGGCGAAGAACTTCCGGGGCAGCATGGACTCGGGCAGAATTTCGTCACGGTACAGGGAAGCCAGAGCCGTCTCAGCGGTGGGCAGCATAAAGTGCATCCGGTCGTCGGTGGGGTTCTCGATCTTGTAGACCTCATCGGCGAACTTGGGGAACTGACCGGCGGTTTCACCGCACTTGTACTCCAGCATATGGGGCAGCATGACCATCTCATAGCCGTCGGCCAAATGGCAGTCCATAAAGTAGTTGAGCAGAGCCCACTCCAGACGGGCGCCCATGCCCTTGTACAGCCAGAAGCCGCTGCCGGCCAGCTTGACGCCGCGCTCGTAGTCAATGAGGCCCAGGTCGGTGCACAGGTCCACATGATGCTTGGGCTCGAAATCGAACTTGTGGGGCTCGCCGTAGTAGCGCAGGGGCTCGTTGTTCTCCTTGCCGCCGGGGGTCAGGTCCGGGTCGGGCAGGTTGGGCAGGCTCAGCATCAGGGTCCGGTACTCGGCCTCAATGGTACCCAGCTTTTCGTCGTTGGCGGCAATGGCGGTTTTCAGCTCACCCATACGGGCAAAGATGGGGGCCACGTCTTCACCGGCTTTTTTCAGCTGGGGAATCTGCTTGGAGACCTTGTTCTGCTCGGCCTTCATGGCCTCGGTCTCGGCAATGGCGGCACGGCGGGCAGCATCCAGCTCCAGAATGCGGTCTACGGCTTCGTCGCAATCCACTTCCTTGGCCCGAAAACCGGCCTTGACGGCCTCGGGATTGTCCTTAATGCGCTTGATATCGATCACAAGAATTCACTCCTATGTTGGGGCGGCATGGCCGCCGTTTTGATGGGATTTTCAGCTTTTTTATTGGGCTTCGTCCAGCTGGGTTTGCAGCTGGGCCACGGTGGCCTGGTCAGCATCGGTCAGCAGATACACCAGGGGATTCAGCTGGTCCAGAACCGTGGACAGTGTTTCGGTATCTTCCTCCGACGCGACGGCTTTGGCCTGACCCAGCAGCACATAGGCGGTCTGGGTGTCAGTCACCTTCTGATTGGTTTCCTCCAGCTCCTGCTCCAGCTGGGACTGGGTCTTTTCCAGCCGCTCCTTGGTTGTCTCCAGGTCCTCCACCTGGGATTCCAGGTCTTCCACCTGGACCTCCAGGGTGGCATTAGCAGCAGACAAAGCCTGATTTTCATCTTGCAGCTTCCCGGCGTTTTGCAGGGCGCTGGCATTGGATTTGTTCAGCTCGGAGATGGTCTGCTTGGAGTCCCGCAGCTGAATCAGGAACGTCAGCAGCACCAGCAGAAAGGCCACGCCAAACAGAATGGCCATATACCGCAGCAGAGCGGTGCGCTTCTCGTCGGAAATGGGAGCCCGTGCCGGTTCCGTCGCCGCCGGCTGCTCCACCGTGGTTTCGTTCTGCTCCTGGGACTTCGGTTGCTCGGTCATGTCGTTGCCTCCTTGCGTTGCAGCTGCTCCAGAGCATCCAACAGCTGCTGCAGGTCATCGGGGCCGTAGAACTCAATGTCCAGATGGCCCTTGCGTTTTCCATTGGTAATCTTGACGCCGCGGCCCAGCTGTTTGGACAGCTGCTTGGCACATTCGGCGATATAGTCCACGGTCAGGGGTTTGGACGGTTCTTCCACCGGGGTTTCCCTTGCCATGGAACGGCACATCAGCTCCGCCTGTCGGACCGACAGCTGCAAGGACGCGATTTTCTGTGCGGCGGCCCGCTGCTGCTTTTCGTCCTTCAGCGTCAATACCGCCCGGGCGTGGCCCGGCGACAGGCGGCCATCGGCCACCATTTGCAGCAAATCTTCCGGCAAAGCCAGCAGCCGCAGGGCATTGGCCACCGTGGGGCGGGACTTGCCCACCCGCTGGGCGGCCCAATCCTGGGTCATGCCGTATTCCTCAATGAGTTTCTGATAGCCCAGGGCCTCTTCCACCGGGTTCAGGTCCTGACGCTGGAGGTTTTCGATCAGCGCCAATTCCGTGGCTTTTTCGTCGTCGGCTTCCATAATCACAGCCGGAACCGTGTCCAGACCGGCCAGACGGGCGGCCCGCCACCGGCGTTCACCGGCGATGATCTGATAGAATCCGTTGGCTGCCTTGCGGACGGTCAGGGGCTGAATGATGCCGTGGATGGCAATGGAATCGGCCAGCGCCTGCAACTCCACCTCATCAAAGTTCTTGCGGGGCTGGTTGGGATTGGGCTCAATCTTCTGCAAGGGCAGCTGCAAATCGGGCTGCTGGGGCTCGTCGGTGGGCGGCGTCATATCGCCAAAGAGCGCGCCCAGACCTTTGCCCAGGCCCTTGCTGCTTTTCTTGTCGGCCATCAACGTCCCTCCTTCTTCAAAAATTCCTGGGCCAAAGCGTTATAGCTTTCGGCGCCGCGGCTGAATCGGTCATAGGCCATAATGGGCATTCCATGGCTGGGTGCCTCGGACAGCCGCACATTGCGGGGAATCACCGTGGCAAATACCTTGCCTGGGAAGTACCGCCGGACCTCTTCGGCCACCTGCATGGACAGATTGGTACGGCCGTCAAACATGGTGAGAATAACGCCGTAAATGTCCAGCTTCTTATTAAAGGAACGATTGACGGCCCGCAGCGTTGTCATCAGGTCCCGCAGACCTTCCAGCGCGTAGTATTCGCACTGCACCGGAATCAAAATGTGATCGGCAGCACAGAGGGCGTTGAGGGTCAGCAGTTCCAAAGACGGCGGACAGTCCACAAAGATGTAATCATAGTCCTTCCGCAGCGCGTCCAGGGCCTTGCGCAGCTGGTGTTCCCGGTCGGGCATGGAAATCAGTTCAATGCCCGCGCCGGACAGGGCTGCCGACGACGGCAGGACATGGCCCCACTCCGTTTCCACCACGGCGGATTTGGGGTCGGCCCCGTTGATGATTACATCATAAATGCTGGTCTCCAGCTCGTCTTTGTCCACGCCCAGGCCGGAGGTGGAATTGGCCTGGGGGTCAAAATCACACAGCAAAACCTTTTTGCCCGCCAAATGGAGGGCTGCGGTCAGATTAACCGCAGAGGTAGTTTTTCCCACGCCGCCTTTTTGATTCACGACGGAGAGGATCATTCCCATGGGCAAACTCCTTTCAAGCCGGGTAATGTACATGAATTTGCCCGAAATTCCGAAAAAATCGGGATTGCGGGTTCTCCCCATTATACCACCATACGGCGGGAATTGCAACCAATAGACGGGCGAGAACAAAAAATGTTTCACGTGAAACACAGCGTTTTTGCGCGTTTCACGTGAAACATTCCGTTGTTATTTGGGGCAATCCAGATAGATAAAGCCGTTGCACCGCTCGCTTTCGCCGTACCAGTGCAGGGGGTATAAATTATTGGGATTATTGGATTTTGGTATGTAGGTGACGCCTCTCCAGGCGTGACCAGCGTCAGCCATGGACACCCAGATGCCGCCATCGTCCACTGCTTCCACATAGCCCACATGGCCGTATTGCCCGCCGGACCAGGAGACGATGGAGTTGGCCTTGGGAACGGTAGTGGAGCCTTGGAAATACGGGGACAAGGTGCGGTAATAGTCACCGCCGTTGCCCAGCAGTGTGACACCGTCGCACAGAGCAACAAGGGATTGCCCATGAGCCAGCTCCACATATTGGGCGGCCCGTCCCCAGGCCCACCAGGTGCATTGCCACGGGTCCTTGCCGGTGGCTTCGGCCATCTGATGCCAGGTGTCCTGTACTAGCGTGTCGGATACCTGCAAGGCATAGCCATAATATTCCTGCTTGCCGAACAGTGCCACACCAGCGCCCACATTGTTTTTGCTGTTGGAGAGGATGGTTGTAATCCCATAGCAGTCATAAATGGAGCTGCCGTAATTGGTCAGATGCTTTTGATCTCCATCAATGGTCTTCCCGATCCCAGCGGTGACCTTCGGTGTATTTTCTTGTAACATCCGCTGATTTAAGGAGACCACCAGTTCTTCCGTTACCGTATCCACTGTAGACAGCGGAAAGTCGAGTTGGACATCTCCGGTCCAACCGCTGACATCCAAAAGATCGCCCATGCCGTCATATCGGAACGCCAGCATGGTTTGCCCACGTTGAATGAAGTACCGCTGCATGGCAGTAATCAATTCTGCACGGGTCATGGGGTCAGAGGGGGCGAAGGTGGTCGCGCTGCGGCCCGATACAATGCCGGCAGCCCGGCAGAGAGAGACGGCGGCCTGAGCATTGGTGGACAGTCCGTCTAAATCCGTAAAGGTGTTGGACGCGGACATAGGCAAACGGTTTCCACCGGTAGCCTGATCGTAAGACAGCAAAGTGGTACAGAGTTCCGCACGGGTCAAGGATTGTTCCGCACCAAAGGAAACCATGGGCGACCAAAGCCCCTCCCCTACTGCCCAGCGGACCGTCTCAGCATACCACGCATTGGCGGACACGTCCGGCGGCAGCTGCCCCTGGCCCTTGGGAGAACCGGCAGCCCGGTGCAGCATGGTGTACAGCATGGCGCGGTTGGCGGCCTGATTGGGATGAAAATCACCGATGGTGTCGGCCAACAATCCGGTGGTGACACCGTATTCCACAGCGTCATAGTACCAGTCGTTGGGAGAAACGTCAAAATAAATCGTGGCCGCCCCCACGGGAAAAATCATGGCGGCGGCAGTGGTGACAGCCATAAACGCGCAGGCCGCCTTGCGGTGAAGTCTGTGTATCAACACAATCTCCTCAATTCTTTCTCTCTATAGTTTGTGTGTTTCACGTGAAACATCAGTATTCCCGGTAGACGGCTTTGACCTTCCCCAAAATTTTGGCGTACCGTCCATCCAAAGGCTGATAGTCGGGATTCTCCGGCAAAAGCCAGATACCGCCATGGGTATCCCGGCGGAACCGCTTTACGGTGGCTTCGTCATCCAGCAGCGCCACCACAATGTCGCCGGTGTCCGCTGTGGACTGAGGACGCACCACCACATGGTCGCCGTCGAGAATCCCGGCGTTAATCATGGAATAGCCCTGGACCCGCAGGGCAAAACAGGTATCGTCGCCATCCCAGGGCAGATATCCCTCGATGTTTTCCTGAGCCAGAATGGGCATACCGGCGGCCACGGTGCCAATGATGGGAATGCGTCCCGGCTGGTGGGCTTCCGACAAGGTGATGGCCCGGTTTTTGTTCTCGTCAATATCAATCTGTCCCTGTCGTTTCAATTCCGCCAGATGGTAATGGACCGAGGCCGTGGAGCGAAGGCCCACGGCGGCGCAAATCTCCCGTACCGACGGCGCGTACCCGTTCTCTGCGGTAAACGCCCGGAGAAATTCCAGAATATCCTGCTGCTTTGTGCTGGTTCGTGCCATAAATGGGCCCCCTTTCTGTGGTATATATGGTCATCATACCATAAAAACCGAACAAATGCAACGTTAAATGCCGGTCAGGTCAAAATCGGGCACATAGTCCCGGCGGGCGGCGGCAAAATCCTGTACAAAGCCGTGGTCAATGCCGCATAGCTCCATCCAGCTTTCTACAGCGGCGTATTCCTCCTCCGTTACGGTGCGGTCAAAGGGCGGCGTCTTGGAAACAGGACCCAGGGGTGTATATTGGGCCATCAGGGAAAAGAAGACGGACCCGTCGGGAAAGTGGTCCGCAAACCAATCGACAACGCCCAGGGAATTGTCCACGCAGCCCGGCAATACCAAATGGCGGACCATGGTGCCGCGCAGCAGTTGGTCATCCTGTACCACACAGGGGCCGGTCTGGCGGACCATTTCCAAAATGGCAGCAGCGGCCACTTCCGGATAGTCCCCTGCCCCGGACAACTGGGCCGCCAACCGACGGTCAGAGTACTTAAAGTCCGGCAGATAAATGTCAATCAAACCCTCCAGCTGCCGCAGCGTCTCCACCGATTCATAGCCGCCGCAGTTGTACAGCACCGGCACCGGTAGTTTGGGTGTCAACGCCGGAAGAATGTCGGGTAAAAAATGCGTAGGCGTCACCAGATTGATGTTCTGGGCCCCCTCGTCGATCAGAGACAGGAAAATTTCCCGGAGGCGGCTGCTGTCCAACGGCGCGCCGTACTGCTCCAGGGAAATGGTGTGGTTCTGGCAAAACCCACAGCGGAGGGTACAGCCGGAAAAAAAGACCGTGCCGGAGCCAAAGCTGCCCGATACAATGGGTTCCTCCCAGTAGTGGAGAGCGGCGCGGGCGGCGTGGGCTGTGCCAGGCATCCGGCAAAAGCCCAGCTCTCCCCTGCTGCGGTCCACGCCACAGGCCCGGGGGCATAGGGTGCAGTGTTCATACGTCAACAAGTGCGTCACCTCGTCAAATGGATACCAACAGTATACGATTCCCGGCGGAAAACCGCAAGAACGGTTTACGCAAAGAACGATCTGTGGTAAAATAAAGGGCATCAATAAAGGAGGAACTTCCCGATGAAAAAACTGCTTGCGGCCCTGCTGGCCGTTTTACTGCTGGTGGGCGTCACCGGCTGTCATAAAGAAAAGACACCCGAAGAACCGGAGGTGCCGGAACAGACGGTGCCGGAACCGGTGGAAGAGGAACCGGACGATTCCCAGCCCCAGAAACCGGAAACGCCGGAGGATAACCAGGAACAAGAGGACAATCAGGAGGACACCCCCGCCACCGATGGAGAATTGGGCGCGGAACTGACGGTGGTGGAGACGGAAAACAGCATTGAGGACCGGGTCACCTATCTAATCACCATGCCGTCGGTGTCCACAGGCGACAGCGCCGTGGACACGATTCTCAACGACTATTACAGCAACCAGACCGGCAAACTGGAGGACCTCTGCTGGGGCGAGATTTACGAACAGGCCATCAATGACCATGTGAGTTTCGATGTGGTAACGAATTTCAGTGTGCAGGAAAACACGCCGGAACGGCTGTCCATTGTTCGCCAGACCATTGTCACCAATACCCATACCCAGGAGAGCACCGTCACCCAGCAGGCGGAAACCTTCCGGCTGTCCGATGGTGCGCTGCTGCTGGCCAATGACTTTTTCAGCGTGGACGAGGCGGCGTGGACCAACCGCGTGGTGGATTTGGTCCGCCGCTCCATCAGCGAAGACCCGTACCACAGCGAGACAATGTCGCAGCAGTGGTCGGACTTGGCCTACAGCGCCTTTAATAAAGATCAATTCTACGTCACCCCCAACGCCTTCTGCGTGTTCTATCAGGACGGCGCGTTGGGTCAGGAGGGCGTGATGGACTTTGCAATTCCCTGGACGGAACTCCAGGGCATTACTGCACAGTGACCGGAGGGAACCTATGGTCAAGAAGAAAGAACATATCACCGTCACCATCACCGGCTATACCAGCGAGGGCCAGGGCGTAGCCCGCCACCCGGAGGGCATGGCGGTTTTTGTCACCGATGCCATCGCCGGAGAAGTGGCAGAGGTGGAAATTGATCACGTGGGCAAAACGGCGGCCCACGGCCATATCGTCAAGCTGCTGGAGGTCTCCCCCCACCGGGTCAACCGGGCCTGTCCCATCGGCAAGCGGTGCGGCGGCTGCAATTTCTGGCATATGGATTATGAGGAGGAGCTGCGGCTCAAGGGCCAGCGGGTCCGGGACGCTATTAGCCGCATCGGCGGCGTGGACCCGGGAGAGGTGACCGTCCTGCCGGGCACCATGGAGGGCTACCGCAATAAGGCCCAGTTCCCCGTGGGGGCCAGTGACTTCGGCCAGCCGGTGGCGGGGTTCTATATGGCCCGCAGCCATGAAATCCTGCCGGTGCAGCGGTGCCGGATTCAGGACCCGCGGGCCGACGAGGCCAAAACCGCCGTCATGGAATGGATGGAGCTGGAGAACATTTCGGCCTATGACGAGGGTTCTCAGCGGGGACTGGTGCGCCATATTTATGTGCGGACGGCGTCCGCCGGTACGCTGGTCTGTATTGTGGCCAACGGCGGCGCGCCGGGGGCAGCGGATACGTTGCTGCAGCTGTTGCAGGCTGCCGTGCCGGATTTGGTGGGACTGGTCTGGAATATCAACCGCCGCCCGGGCAACAGCGTCCTGGGCGACCGCTTTGAAACGCTGTGGGGCCAGGGCTATTTGGAGGAGACACTGTGCGGACTGAAATTCCGCCTGTCGCCTCGGTCCTTTTTCCAGGTCAACCGGCAGCAGGCCCAGCGGCTCTATGATACGGCATTGGAACTGGCCCAGCTGGACGCCAATACTACGGCGCTGGATTTGTACTGCGGCACCGGCACCATCACCCTGTGCATGGCCCGGAAAGCCGGAAAGGTCTACGGCGTGGAGATCATCGACGCAGCCATTGCGGATGCTTGGGAAAACGCCAAACGCAACGGGATTGACAATGTGGAGTTTTTCTGCGCCGACGCCGGACAGGCTGCCGAACGGTTTGCCCAAGAGGGCATAGCGCCCCAGGTCATTATGGTGGACCCGCCCCGTAAGGGCCTCTCCCCTGCCGTCATTGACGCCATGGCCCAGATGGCGCCGGAACGTATCGTCTATGTTTCATGTGACCCGGCTACTCTGGCCCGGGATATCGGACTACTGCGGGAAAAGGGTTACGTTTTACACACGACAAAAGCCGTGGACATGTTCCCCCGCTGCGCCCATATAGAAACTGTGGCTCTGTTGCTGCGGTCGCAGCCGGAAAAGAAATAGAATGATTTTTGTAAAATATTTAGGAACATCTTAAATTCCAACCGATCGTGCCGATATAGTTATCAAATGCATGTTAAGACACATGTAAAGGACATTGGGCAGAGAGGACGGAAGAGGAAGCATGACAGTGAGATATAATGACGCGGTTCCCCGGGGGCGGGAAGTCATGGACCTCACCAGCCGCATGATGCATCTGTACTACTGCGAAGGCGATATGGAAGGGGTCATCGCGCATTTTGATGAGGGGTTTCTTTGGCTTGGCGCCGGGGAACAGGAATGCGCCGCGGGAACCGATACTGTAAAGGGAATCTTTCGACTGTTTGCCGGACAGGTGCCCAAATGCATCATCCATGACGAAGAATATCATGTGCTGCAAATTGGACCAGAAACGTATCTGTGCATGGGCCGGATGTGGATTGAGACGGCGCCGGAGACGGAGATTTATCTGCGGGTCCATCAGCGGATTACCACGGCGTTCCGGGAGACAGCGGGAGAGCTGCGATGCTGTCACATTCACATATCCAACCCCTACGGGGAGATGATGGATGACGATGTGGGCTTCCCGACCCATATGGCCCGGCAGTCCCATGCGTATGTGAAAGAACAGCTGGAAGTACAGAGACAAAAACAGGCCGATTTGACGTACCGGGACTTCCTTACCGGCGTGTACAATCAGAACCGCTTCAATGAAATCCGGGACAGCGATTTTACCGATGGCGGCAACGGCATGGGCGTGGCCTGCCTGGACCTCAATGGTCTCAAGGAACTCAATGACCGGATGGGCCACAGCGCCGGAGATGATTTGATTTGCCGTACAGCGGCCCAGCTGCGCCGGAGCTTCCCCGATCAGGTATACCGCACCGGCGGCGATGAATTTGTCGTGGTGGACTGTGTGCATTCTGAGGTGGTGTTCCACGCCGCCATGGAAGAGGTCCGCCGCAATCTGATTCGGGCGGGCATCAGCTGTTCCATCGGCGCTTCCTGGAGACCCCATCCGGGCAATATCCGCCAGCAGTACGATGAAGCGGACCAACGGATGTATCAGGATAAGCGCAAATACTACAGCAGCCGGGAACACGATCGCAGAAACCGGCGCTGACCGATTTGACATCAAATTAAGAAATTACGACTGGTAAAAATACCCGACTTCTCATGGAAGTTGGGTATTTTTTCTGCCTAATCCATGGCCGGAGATTGCAAAGAAACCGCCTGTCAGCTATAATGAGACCATACCATGCCCGCCTGTGCGGGCAGTGAGAAACGGAGGGAATCAGCATGAAAACCTGTGCAAACTGCGGACATACCATGAACGATCAGGACGTATTTTGCAGCAACTGCGGCGCCATGTCCCTGGAGAATACCGACAGCCCGGCGGCAACGCCCCAGCCCGCGGCGGCGCCGACGTCGGAGGTGACGCCTGCCCCGGCCCCGGCAGCGCCCAAGGGCGGCACCAAGGGCATCGGCAAGGTGGCAATTCTGGCGGCGGTTGCCGTGGTGGTTCTGGTGGTGGCGGTGTTCGGCATTACCGGGGCGCTGAAAGGCGGCGACGACTCCTTTGCCGGGGTGCAGCGAGAGTTTTTGCTGGACAGCGGCGTGACCTATGTGGAACAGCTGGTGGACCAGTACAACGCCATGACCAATCTTTCCACTGACATGACCGTGAAGGTGGAGACCGGCGTACCGGAATATGACGCCTATCTGGACGGTACCGCCCTGCGGATGGGCCTGGAGACCCAGCGAGATGCCTTCGCCCTGGACGCCACTTTGCAGCTCATGGGCAGTGATGTGCTCCACGGTGTGGTGGCCCTGGACGACGGGATGCTGACACTGGCCATGCCGGAGATCAACGACAACCGGTATGTTCTGGATTTGAAGCAGATCATCTATGAGAACATAGGCATCGAAGTGACGGAGCTGGCGCTGCCCGAGCTGTCCAAAGATACTATGGTATCTCTGCTCAAATCCTACTTTGAGGTGGTTATCGCCACGGCCACCGACGACAATGTGACGGTGGAAAAGAACCAGGAGATTGAACTGCCGTATCTGGGCGAGACAGTCAAGGGTACCCGCTATGTCTTCCAGCCCACAGCCAAGGATGTGGAGAATATGATGCTGCGGCTGGCCGACGCTCTGGAACAGGATGAGGACCTGCGGGAGTTTGTCCTTTCTCTGGCGGGAAACAATCTGGCCCTGGTGGAGCAGATGCTGAACGTGGAGGATTTGGACGCCACCTTGCAGCAGAGCCTGGACGAAGCTGCTGCCTCTCTGCGGGAGTCTGCCGCCGAGATTGGCCAGCAGGTTGCGGACGCGGGCTTTACCTGGACCGTGGGTTATGCCGATGGCCGGGTGTGCTATCAGGGTCTCGGCCTGGCGGGCGAGCCCGATACCTATGTCTATGAATCAGCGGGCAAGGAATCCCAGGGCCGCAGGGATGTGGTCTATATGGACAATTTCTCGGAGGAAGATGGACCGGCAGCTCTGCTGGAAGCGGAGTACACCAAGGACGGCGGTGCCTATAGCGGCACGGTAACCATGAAAGAATGGGGCGAAACCGTTCTCTCCATGGAGTATCAGGATGTGAATCCGGAGAAGTGTTCCCCCCTGGGAACGGCCTATGGCAGTTATGTTTTCACGGTCCGGGACTACGAGATGACCGTGGAAATGACCGTAGAGAAGAGCGCAGGCGGCGGTACAGATATTGTAATGACCTTTACCGGCGACGACTTCTACTCAATGACGGGATTTGACGGTCTGACGCTGCGGCTCTACTCCACCGATAAGGATGCCACCATTCAGATGCCGGAGGGCGACGAGGTGGATATTGCTTCCATGAGCGACGACGAGCTGATGGAGTTGAGCATGCTCATTCAGAGCAGCCTCATGGAATCTCTGTCGGCAGTCCTGAGCATGTCGTACTGATGGAGCACGGAACGCGAGCACAGCTGCGGCTGGAGCAGATGGAAAAACGGTTTGGTCCCGGCGGCCCCGGCGTGGGTCCCCTCTCCCTGGTTCTGGATCAGGGAGAGGTCCTGGGGCTCCAGGGCCGTAACGGCGCGGGCAAAAGCACCCTGCTCAAGGTTTTGGCCGGTCTGTACCGACCGGACCGGGGAACGGTGGAACGCCCGCCCCAATGGGAGCGGTTCACCGCCTATGTACCCCAGGAGATTGCCCTGTATGAAAGCCTGTCTGCCTGGGACAACCTGCAATTCTGGGGCCGGGTCTACGGAATGCCCTCCAAAATTTTGCCGGTCCGGGGCCGCTGGCTGCTGGAGCAGCTGGACCTGCTGGACCGGGCCAGGGACACAGTGGGAGCATTCTCCGGCGGGATGCAGCGGCGGCTGCAGCTGGCCACTGCCTTGATGGCGTCGCCGCAGCTGCTGCTGTTGGACGAACCCACCGCCGGAGCCGACCCCCAGTCGGTGGAGCAGATTTTGTCGCTGCTGCTCCATTTACGGGGCCAGGGCTGCACCATGGTGCTCATTAGTCATCACCGTTCGGAGCTGGAGCGGGTTTGCAGCCGCATTGTGACCCTGGACCAGGGAATGGTTGTGGAGGAACAGCGATTATGAAGCGGTTTTGTGCCCTGCTGGCCAAGGACTTGCGGCTGTTTTTTCGCCGGTCCGGCGTGGTGTCTATGGCGCTGTCTCTGGTGCTGCTGGGTGCCCTGGCCCTGGGCGGCGGCGATCTGAGCCGGGGGGCCTATGTGGAGCCCTTCCCCATTGCGGTCCGGGACGAGGACCAAACGTTGATGTCCGCCTCCCTCATGGGACAGATGAAGCAGGTGGAACTGTTTTCTGAGATCATTGACGGCGGAAGCGCCACCGACGCATCGTTGATGGCCCGGGGCGCGGCCGCCGTTGTCACCATTCCCAAGGATTTTTTCTACGACCTCTACACCATGGAGCCGGTGAACGTGGAACTGGCCCTCAACGAGGACATGCCGCTGGAATCGAGCCTGATCCGCGCCGTGTTTACCTCGGTTATGGATATTATCGCTGCCAATGAAAGCGTCCATCTGGCGGTCTATGACTTCTGCTACGGCCCGCTGGACCAGCAGGAGCAGGCCCAGCTGTGGGAGGAGTTTTCCAACCGGCTGCTGCGGGATGCATTGGGGCGGCAGCTGGTCTTTGATACGGAGTTGATGGCCAACGACACCGCCGATACGGTGCAATCGGCCTTACGGCTGTGCGCCCTGTCCATGCTGTGCCTGTTCTTTCCCATGGCGTCGGTGCAGGCAGTTCCCGCCGAACGGGACACGGGCCTGCTGGCCCGGTATCGGGCCGCCGGTGGGTCCATGCTGCCTTTCTTACTGGCCAAACTGGTGACTGGACTGCTGCTGACGCTGCCCACGCTGGCGGTGGTCCTGGCGCTTTTCTGCCGGGAAATTCTGCTGCGGTCGCTGCTGACGGTGCTCCTGGTGTATGTGGGAGCCTGGGGCGTGCTGCTGGTGTTGGCGGTGACGGCCAGGGACGGCGCGGCGGCACAGCGGCGGGGCAATGTGTTTTTGCTGCTGAATCTGCTGGTTGGCGGCGCGGTCTATCCCCTGTCACTGCTGCCCGACTGGCTCCATGGGGCGGCGCGGCTGACGCTGCCCTATCAGCTGGCCGTGGGCCTGGAGACGGGCCTCTCCCCTGCCATGCTGTGGCCCCTGGCCCTGGGAGTGGGCGGGATGCTGTGGTCCTGGCGGCAGTTGGAGCACAGTCTGGCAGTGGACCGGCGAAGCCGGGCCAGGTTGGAGATGCCGCTGCCGCCGGGCCGGTGGGCGGGACCGACGGCCTTGAAAAGTCGGGCCATGTCCGGCGGGGTGTTGGGCGTGCTCGCCCTGTGCGCCGTGGCGCTGCTCTGCGGCGCGGTGTCCCGTCAGGCCACCAGCAATTCCACGCCAGGGGCCTTGACGGTGGCCGTGGTGCAGGAGGACCAAAGCCCTCAGGCCACCGACCTGTTGGAGCGGCTGGAACAGGTGGAGGGATTGGCCCTGCATCCGGTGGAGCGGAACAAAACCGCGTCCGTTCTCCGCTGGGGCGACGCCGAAGGCGTGCTTACCATTGGCGAGGGCTATGGAACGGCCCTGGCAGACGGAGAACCGCCGCCCCTGTCCTATGAAAGCGCCGCGGCGGCGGCTTCCAATCAGGCGGCCAGAGAGATCGTGGCCGGACAGGTGACAGCCCAACGGGCACGGCTGCGGGGGTTAGACGATACGGAATGGCTGCTGGAACGCCCTTTGACAGCGGAAGAGGAGACAGAACTGCTGGCGGCCATGGACCGGCGGTATGAGGAGCTGCCGCCCCTCTATGCGGTGACAGCCGGAGCGGGTGCGGCGGCTCCCTGGAGCGCCACGGCTCCGCCCCTGGGCGGTACATTGCTGCTGATTCTCTTTACTCTGCTGACCTGGGGGGCGTGGATGGCCCGCCCCGACGCGGTGCGGGTGGAACAGCGGATGGCGTCGGTCCACGGGGGCCGGAGATTGTCCTATGGAACGGACCTCCTGAGCCTGTGGCTTACGGGGGCCGTGGTGGGCGGCCTGTCCTTGTGCGCTCTGGGGGTGGAACCGGCGGACTGGCTTTCTGTGGGGGCCTATGTGCTGGCCGTGGGCGCGGTGGTCCGGGCTGTGACACGTCTGGCGGGCGTCGGGGGCCGGGTGGATTTGCTGGCCCCGTTCCTGGCCCTGATTACTTCCCTGCTGGGCGGCTGTTTCTGCCCGCTGGACCAGTTTTCTCCCTGGCTGGAACGGCTGTCGTGGCTGACACCCCAGGGACTGGCCTTGCAGGGCTGCTGGCCGGTACTGCTGGCGGTCACAGTGGTATTCCTGTGGTTGGGACGGCCCAAAACGCATTAAAAAAATACATACGAAAACGCCGTGGACGGTCAGATGTCCACGGCGTTTTTCTCGTCAGGCGATGGGCTCGGTGACGGGCGGGGTGACAGATTCGGTGACGGGCGGAACAACAGGCTCGGTGACAGGCGGCGTCACAGGCTCGGTTACAGGCTGTGCCTGCTCGGCCAGATCCACCGTATCCTCCATCTTCATGCTCAGCAGCATCTGATTCTTGATGACATTGCGCACCATCTTGCTGGCCAGCTTGTTGGTCTCCAGAATGTCGTTCATGCTGGAAGCCTGCCCGCCGGCGGTTTCCAGCGTGCCCAGGGCAAACTGGATTTTCTCGGCTTCGGCGTTGAGGATGTGAGCCAGGGACAGCTCCTCCATACCGATGGAAGAAAGAATGATGTTGACGGCGTCATCACGGCTGACGCTGATCTGAGGATTCAGATTGGGGATATTGGGCATAGACATGGGGGTATCCACTCCGTTTCCAAGGATAATTCCGCGGCACGGACTGCCGCGGTCGTACTATTCTATGGAATCGGGCGGCAATGGGTGCCTGTCCCGTCAATGTTTTTGACCGGCGTGATGGTGGGTGGTCCGAACGTTGATGTACTGGGCCTTGAGCTTGGAATAGAGAATGGTCTGGCTGGAGTACAGCCCGTCATAACCGGACAGGACGTAGCTGATGGCGCAGGCGGCGGCGAAGTACAGCAGGCCGCCGTCGCCGAAGAGCTCCACCGACAGGAAAATGGAGGCCAACGGGCAGTTGGTGACGCCGCAGAACACGGCCACCAGACCGACAGCGGCGGAGAATCCAGCCGGTAACCCCAGCAGCGGCCCCACGGCACAGCCGAAGGTGGCTCCAACAAAGAAGGACGGCACCACTTCGCCGCCTTTGAACCCGGCGGCCAGCGTCACGGCGGTAAAAATCATTTTTAGCAGAAAGGCCTCGGGCCGGACGGTCCCCTGCTCCACGGCGGCGGTAATGACGTTCATACCCGCGCCGTTATAGTCCCTCGTTCCGCACAGCAGCGTCAGAGCGATGACGGCCACACCGCCCAGGACCACCCGCAGCCACGGGTTGGGGATGCGGTGCTTCAGCAGATGTTCCGTCCCATGGAGAATGCGGCAGAACAGCAGGGCCACCAGACCGCAGCCCACAGCCAGAATAGCCACCTGAATCAGAGGAACGGCGGCCAGTGCCGGCGCTGCCACCGTAAACCGGGTGGGGGCAACGCCCAGTTTGACGGAAATCCAGTAGGCCACCAGGGAGGCCGTCAGACAGGGAATAAACGCCGCATGATAAAGGACGCCGATGCTGATTACCACGATGGCGAAGACCGAGGCCGTCAGAGGCGTACCGAAGAGGGCCGAGAAAAAGGCTGCCATACCGCAGAGGGTGGCCGTCCGCAGGTCCCGGTCATCCAGATGGAACAGCCGACCCACGTTCCAGCCCACGGTGCCGCCCATCTGTAACGCCGCGCCCTCTCGTCCGGCCGAGCCGCCGCACAGATGGGTCAGCATGGTGCCCGCAAAGATGGCGGGCAGCAGCCGGATGGTCAGGGGCTTGCCGTGGTGGACGGCTTCAATGATGTCGTTGGTGCCCAACCCCTCGGCCCGCAGCAGCCGGTACAGGCCCACAATGGCCAGACCGGCCAGGGGCAGACAGAACAGCAGCCAAGGCCGGGCGGTCCGCAGAACCTCAGCCTCGTGAATGCCCATGTGAAAGGCCGTGCCGATCAGGCCGCAGAAGCTGCCCACCACCACAGCCAGCGTCAGCCATTTGGCCAGGGCGATCAAATACAGACGGGTGTGCCCCACCCATTGACAGAACCGATTCCAGTAGGTACCCATGGTTTTTTTATTCTCCTTCCGCGCCGTCATAGGGCGGCAAAAATAACCCAGGGGGACCGCTGGGCGGTCCCCCTGGATGTGGCCGTCCGGCGGATCAGTGATCCACACCCACCATGACGGAGGTAGCCTTGATAATAGCGTAGGCCTCGCCGCCCACCTTCAGGCCCAACTCCCGGATGGAACCCATGGAGATGGTGGAGGTGATGATGTTGCCGCCGCCGATATCAATGCGGACAATGCCGTTGACAGCGCCTTCCTCGATGGCAACAACGGTGCCCTTGAACTGGTTTCTTGCACTGAGTTTCATATCGATACGCTCCTGTAGAATGCAATCAGAATTGACCGCGGAATTGCGGCAGTCCGATTATATACAATCTGAGGGCGTTTCGCAAGGAAAATATGTGGAAACAGATGACAGGTATTATTTGGAAGGCTTGGCCGGTTTTTTCGGGGACGAACGGGTCAGCAGCAGCGCCGCGAAGAGGGAGACCAGGGGCACCGTCAACAGAATGCCGACAGAACCGGAAATACTCTGAATCAGTTCTATGGCCATGGCGTCGCTGTTGAAAATCTGAATCATAGGGTATCCGTAGACCTGAAACAGCAGCAGCAGATTAAAGGACGCGCCCGCAAAGGCCAGAATCAGCGTATTTGCCATGGTGCCCATGGCGTCGCGGCCGATGTTCATGCCGGACCGGAACAGCCGTCCGGCGGTAATTTTGGGGTCCAGCGCCAGCAATTCGCTGCACGCCGAGGAAATGGACATGGCCACATCCATGACCGCGCCCAGGGAGGCGATGAGAATGCCGCTGATTAAAAGGCCACGAATTTCCAGAGGCTGTTCTCCGGCCCGGAGCACCAAATCCTCCGCTTCGCCCATGTTAAACCCGCTGATGGGGGTGATTTTACCAACAATCCATGCGAAGAGACCGGCGGCGGCCACGCCGCAGATACAGCCCAGACCGGCGCACAGGGTTTTCCGGGAAAATCCCGTCAGCAGCAGCAGAGAAGCCGCCGCCGTCAGCGCCGCCACGGCTACCGCCGACGGAATGGGCGGCGCGCCCCGCAGCACCATGGGAATCAGCAGGAACCAGACGCCCGCCAGGGTGTAAAGGAGACCCAGCAGCGCCATAACGCCCTTTTTGCCGCCGATGAGCACGAGAATCAGCGCAAAGACGCCCACCATGGCAAGGAGCACTGTCCCCCGGTCATAGTTGGGAATGGAGAGCACATAGGGATTTCCGGCGTCGTCCAGGTCCAGCCGGACGATGACCCGGGTCCCCACCTGGCAGTCCACATTGGCGTAGGCGCTGAGGTAGTTGACGGCCTGGAGGACGGCGCCCTTGTAGGGCCCCCGGAGGATCTCCAGTTCCAGCTGCTGCGCACCCAACCGCAGCCCCTCGCTCCACGGCTCCGGCTGGGCGTTGTCCGCCAGAATGGCCGTCACCTTGGCCGGTGCAAACAGCCGCTTTTGTGCGGCGGTCAGTTCTGTCGGCTCCTGCCGCAAAAACAGGCCGCCCAAAAGCAGCAGCAAAAACAGCAGCAGGCCCACGCCTGCGCCCGCCAGACGGCGGGGTGTAAGTTTACCGGCCATTGACATGCTCCTCTCTCTCAATACGGTTCCGCGCAAACACGGAAAAACGGCCCATCCGGCTGCGCCGGTAAAACCGACGCAGCCGGGAAAGGGGGTACACTATGGGGGTGCTATGGGAAATTCTGTACAAACACGGACCGTGTTTGTGTGTGCATCAGGACGGCTGTACCGTCATGACAAACCGGGTCAGAATGGCGGCCACCTGCTCCCGGGTAGCCAATGTGCCGGGGCTCAGCTGATTGCTGCCGGAACCCTGAATCAGACCCTGTTCCACCGCCCAGGCCATGGGAGTTTGGGCCCAATCGCTGACGGTGTGGCTGTCGGAGTAGCCGCTCAGATTGTAATCAACGGCGGGGCTGCCGGCGTAACGCCAAAGCATGGTGACCAGCTGTTCTCTCGTGTGCGGGGCGTCCACGTTGGTGCCGTCGGAGATGCCGGAGGCCATGGCCCACGTTCTGCCCGCCTCATACCAGGTGGAGCCGGAAGTGGTGTCCACGCCGTCCATGCGGGCCAGAACGGTCCAAAGCATACCGCGGGTCATGTCCGCGCCGGGCGAGAAGGTGGTATTGCTGGTGCCGTTAAACAGCTGACGGCTGGTGACGAAGTCGATGGAATCGCTGGACCAGTGGGCGGCGGGGATATCCGCAAAGGTCCGGGCATTGTCCACCAGCTTCACCGTATCGCCGTCGGACAGGGACACGGTTACGCCGTTATCGGAGGGGATGGTATTGCGCAGAAGCTCCAGACTGCCATCGGCCTTTTGCAGCATGGCCACCGTACCGTAACCGGCGTCCTTCACGGGAATCTCCACGGCAACATTCTTCTTGCCGCTCAGATCTACCGTGACTGCGGGGGCCTGCCGGGCGTTGGCAGACGCGGTAAGCGTGGGCAGCGGCAGAGATACCGACCGATTCCGGGAGACGGCGGAGGATACCACATCGGCGGGGATATGCACCTGTGCCGTGGTCTGACCGCCGGTGGTGACGGTGGTGGAGGAAGCGCCGTTGGCTTCTTTACGCGTGGTGGTAACCGTGCCGTCGGCTTTGCGCTCCACCGCCTGGGAAGAACCGTCGGGGCGCTTGGTGGTGTCGATCACGGTGCCGTCGGGCTTGGTCTCCACCGACTGGGAGGTGCCGTCGGGACGCTTGGTGGTGTTGATCACCGTGCCGTCAGACTTGGTCACCGTGGTGGTGGTGGAACCGTCGGGATTTTTGACGGTCTCCGTCTTGTCACTGGAGGAAGAGCCGCCGCTGCTGGAGGAGGAGCCGCCCGAGCTGGAACCGCCGCCGCCGGAGGGCACATCGGTGCAGACCACGTCGGCACGGTTACGGATGCGGATACGGGCCGGTTCTCCGGCAAAGGACGTATCGTAGGAGGCCAGGCCGGTGGCAATGATGGAGCGGCCCTCGCGCAGCCCCTGCACCTCGGCGTCCTTGGTGATATAGCCGTCGATGAAGACGCGGCCAATGGTTCCGGCGCTGTCACGCACCAGAATGGTCTGAATCAGACCGTTGGCGGATTCAAACGATACCACGGTACCGCGCAGAGTGACGAGACTGCCCAGATAGGAACGGTCGTTCAGCTGTGCGGCGGTGATCTCCCTGGGAGTGGGCACGGTTCCGGTGCCCACCTTGGTGATGGAGGAGACGGCAATCTGCCGCTCGCCCTGATAGGACGAGGTGGTGCCGGTGATCCGGACCCGGTCGCCGATCTGGAAGTTGCCCGCCACGGGGAAGGCGTTGATACCGGCGGTGCCGTCCTGCAAATAGATGCAGTCAAAGAAGGCGGTGTTCTTGTCGTAGCCGGAGGCGTTGGACGTGACGATGCCCTCGATGGTGTACTTGACGCCCTCATTCTTTTGGGCCTGAACTTCCGAAATGGGGCTGATGGTGGTGGGATTGATGTAGTTTACGAGATTTTCGCAGATGGTGTAGTTGGAATAGTTCTTTTCCGCGGCGGAGTCCACCTGGGCCTGAACCTCGAAGTTGGACAGGAACGCCGCGCCGGAAACCACGATGAGACCCTGACCGGGCAGTTCCTCGGTGGCCAGAATCATCAGACGGTTATCGCCGTCGGCCACGGGATAGGTGGGCACGGCATCGCCGCTGACGCCTACCTGGTCGCTGTCCTTGGAGTAGGTGCTGCTGTGGCCGTAAACCACGGGAGAAACCGTCTCCGGCAGCATGGCCGTGGGCTGTCCGGAGGCATCCACCGCGTAGATGGACGCGCCGCCGTACTGGCTGAACCGCTGGGAATACTTGTTGTCGTTGGGATGGGCGGCGTCAAACTCCACGCCGTTCATCAGGAAGTGCTCCCAGTTGTAGGTGGAGAAGTAAAGCCGTTGGGGCTGGCCGCCGTTGAGGGCGTCATCCATGGTGGCATCGTCGCTGATGCGCAGAGAGGAACCCAGTGCCGCCAGAATCTTGTTCTGCTGAGCAGCCATGTGATCCGCTTCCGGGAACGGCTTGTAGTTCTCATAGTAGTCCGACCAACCGGCCAGAACCACCATGCCGCCTGCGGCGTTAAACGCCTTCAATGCGGCGATTTCCTCGTCGCGGTAGTTGTCGTAGGGATCGCGCAGGGCGTCGCCGACACGGCGGGTAGGTGCGGTAAGCACAATGGCCCGATACTTGCCGTTGGCATTTTCGCAGGCGGCCAACAGGTCCGCGCTGGTGTTCAGCTCCACCGTGCGCACGGCATATCCGGCAGCCAGGGCGCTGAAGTTGCCCATGGACTTGCTGTAGTTGCCGTTGACGTACTCATTGTGATGGGAGGCGTCGATGCCCACATAGACCAGTCTGGCCGCGTCCAGGACATCCAGCGTGATGTCGCTGGTGTAGGTGAACTCCTTCCCATCCTGTACCAGGGTGACTGCCACAGTGATGGTGGTCAGGCGGGCTTCGGTGGGTACAAAGGCCCAGCTGACAGTCTGCGTGGAGGAAGCAGCCAGTTCACCCAGACCGGTCTGGGTGCCCAGAACCGTACCATTGCTGGTGTAGGTGATGGACTGGATGGTAGCGGGAGACGTCTCACTGTTGAACAGGTTGGTTTTCAGCTCCACAGCCTCGCCGGTGACGGGGATGGAGGTACCGCATTCCACGGAGGAGATACCCAGTTTCAGGGTCTCGCCCACCCAGACGGGGGCCGTGACAGCAATATCGCCGTCGCTCTGGGTCACACGGATAAAGTAGTAGGTGTAGTCGGCGGGGAGGGTGCAGGACAGGTTGCCGGCGGCCAATTCGGCGGCGTCGCTCCAGGTATGGGCGACCTTACCGGTGTTGACCACCACTTCCACCTTGGCGGTGGCGTCGGAGGCGTCGGGGTCAAAGAGGTTGACCTTGATGTTTACCGTCTCCGGGACCTGCTCGATGATGGAGCCCAGGACCTGATCGTTGAGGGTGTAGTTAATTTCCAGGTTCTTGTCTTCGGTGGCGTAGACGCGATAGTTGCGGATGGCCTCATAGATACCATCCTGGCTGAAATTATCCGTCAGAACCACGTCACGGGCGTCGTTGGCGTTGCCCCACTTGCCCTTGTGGTTGTCCTGGTTGTTGGTGGGTGCCACATGCCAGCCCTTGTCCAGGGCCATGATGTAATAGGAATAGCTGGGGAAGTAGCCGCCGGAGCCGATGGCGCCTTCGCCGTTGCCCACTTCTACCAGATGCATCCGCTTATCAATGACGGGATCATAGTAGGCAAAATCCGCAAAGGTGCCGAAGGTGGCGCCGGGGTGATTGAACTGACTGATAGAATCTTTCAGGGCACTGTTTTTCAGCAGTTCATAGTAGGCTTTCATACCGGCATCGGATTCCTTGCTGTTGAGGGTCTTGTTGTTGCGGGAGACAAGGCCGGGGGTATTGAAGGTGTTGATATGGCCGGGACCGCCGGACCAGGTCATCTCAAAGCCGGCCAGGGCCACCCGGGTACCGGCGTACTGCTCATTGAACGCAGCCACCGTATTGCGGTAGGTGTACCACTTGTCGCGGCTGGATGCCGTCATCTGGCTGGGGTCATAGAGGGCGGCCTCGGGATTGGCATCACTGCTGGTGTCAAAATAGTTGGAGTGGTCCGTAAAGGCCACAAAGTCCACATTGGCGTTTTCCGGCAGGTTGGCCACATAGTCCAGGCCCTCCTGCAAAGTGCCTGCACCGTCGGAGTATTCGGCGGTGTGGGAGTGAAGCTGGCCGAAGTAGAGCTGATACTGGGACGTGCCCACCAGGAAACTCCAGCTGCGTTCCACGGATTTGCTGTCAGTGCGGGTGACGGTAACGGTGGCGGTATACCGCCCATCGGACAGGGCATCGGAAACCGCGTAGGTGGCGGAATTACCCTGAACGGTCATGGGCTGCTTGTCCAGAAGTGTGCTGGTGGGGCCCTTGAGCGTCAGTACCACCGTGGGATTCGCACCGGCGTTGGCAAAGTCCACCTGAATGGTAGGCTGCTTGTTGTCGCCGGTCTGAGAGCCGGCGGCGGGAGAGACCGCGCTGATGACCGGCTCGTCCACCACGGTCAGCTTGGCGTTACCGGTAAAGGGTACGTCCTTGGTATCGGTACCGGTGACGGTAATGGTCATGTCACCGGCAGTCAGTTCCGTGCCGGGAATGGTGAAAGAGTAAGTGCCGTTGGTATTGGTGAGCTTGGCCACCGTCTCGCCGTATTTGGCCTCCGGTTCGCCCTTTACACCGAAGACTGCGTCCACGGTAAAGGAAACCTTGTAGTCCTGGCTGATATAGGCGTTGGAAAGCTCGCCGAAGGTCACGACCGGCGCATTGACCACGCCTTCAGTGACGGTGAGGTTGCTGTCAACCGTGTAGAACTGGAAGGTATAGATATCCTTGTCACTGTCGTTGTACAGGCTGTAGGTTTTATAAGAGTCGCTGTAATACTCCAGATACTGGGAGTTACCCTTGTATTTGGCGGTACGGCTCTCCAGAGTAAAGCCGCCGTTGTACTCCGCCAGCTTCCAGTCGGCATCGTCGGAAGCGTCCTTGGAGTAGAACGAATTGCTGCCCGTGCCGTTGGAGCAGAGATACCCGTCGCGCGCGGTCTTGAACCGCCACCATTCACCGTTCTGTTCTACGGTGAATACACGGCCGCCGTTGGCGGGGGTTGCGGTGGTGCCGCTGACAGTGGCTGCGGCGTTATTGACCGAGGGACTGGTCACATTGTCATCCTGCCCGGCCAGAACGCCATTGGCGCCCACATTGTAAATCACAACAGCGTCGCCGTTTTTGAAGGGCAGCTCAACAACAGGCGCTTCCGGAAGCTCCGGCAGAGGATGGTCTTCCAGACTGAAAGTGCCCGTTTTGTAGAACTGGAAGGTGTAGTCATCCTTGTATTTGTCCTGCATTCCGTAGCAGGTGAAACTTCCCTTGTAGCATTCCAGATATTGAGCTTTGCCGCCGAAACTGGCGTTGACACTCTTAATAAAGTAGTTGCCGGGGGCGGCGGATTCCGGCTGCTCCAGCTGGTAGCTGGTGTACTCGCCCCGTTCCTCCGTCAGACGGACATGGGTGCCGTCCAGATAGAGGAAGCGGCCGTCCTCGGCATTCTGAAATACATAGTTGTCGTCTTCATCGACGTATACGCGCAGGACGGCAGTATCTGCCTGCACGGTATACGCATTGTCGGCGCTGGGAGCCGTTACGGCGGCCAGCTGGTCTTTCTGATTGTATGGTTTGTTTGTGGTGCCCATGGCTTGTCCGGCGCTGGGGGAACTGATGACCACCAGATCACCGGCGCTGATGGAATCCACTTTGGTGGCGGTGGTGTTGGCGGCCAGTGCTGCTGTGGGCCACATGGAGAGCAGCATAACTGCGCTCAACGCGGCGGAGAGAACTCGGTTCAATCGTTTTCGCATAGTTCAGTAACCATCCTTTCTGTAGGGGGTACCGCGGCAAGCCGCGCTCCGGTTTCCGATGTATAAGTGGTGGACATACCTCCCCTGCTGCTGCGGAATCCTGTGAGAAAAACCGGGATGGTTTTCTCCTCTCTCGTCTTTGCGCACAGACCGATCATTTTTACTGCTGTGCTTACCGCCTGAAAAAAGGACTGGACTCCATTCCAATCAGAGGAAGCCATGGTAAAATGAACTGATTTCATACTAGCAGAAAATAAATTGTATTGCAATGGATTTTTTATATAAATTAGACAAAATTATCGTTAAAAACGCGTTTTATACAAGAAATTTATTCATTTTTGGAAACATGTCTTAAAAACTTTCAGCCTGAAAAACAGTAAATCAACAGAAAAAATTGGAAACATGTCCGATTTTCACAATACTCCATTTTTTGGAGAATGACGCTTGGAATGCGACAAGTTCAACGTCGATTTTTCCAAAACACTATGCAGCCGGGATATTGTTTTGGGCTGTCCGGTTCGGTAACATGGACGGTAAGAAAGCCCGGAACGGTTTCCGGACCATGGAACAATTTTAAAGGAGGAGAACAGGATGAATCCAACAACGACAAACGAACTCAAAAGCGAAAAATTAAAATTGGGCAAGGTGTTTCTGATTATCTGGCTGGTGGCCATCGTTGCGTTTTTCAGCTTTGCGGCGGTGAAGTACGCGGGCTATAAGGAGATTCAGGACGCGGGCCTGACCTGTGCGGCCCTGGCGTCTTCGGAATACGACTCGCCCGACCGGGAGGAAGTGATCCACGATCTCTATATGGACATGACCCGCACCAGCTACCTGGGACAGAACTGGAACGAGTACAGCGGCGCTATTCGGGACGCCATGGAGGACGCGCTGGAAGCCATGGGATACGATGATCTCACCTATATCCCCCACTACTTCCGTTATGTGGGCTTTTCAGAGTATTTCATGGGGTATTTTCTCTTTAGCCACGCGCCGGTTCTGATGCTGTGCATTTACGCCGTGCTTCTGGTGCTGCTGATCTTTACGGTACTCTATCTGACGGACAGACGCGGCCAGGTGGCGGTGGAAGAAACCGCAGTAACCTGCCAGAAGAAGCCGGGAAAATCCATGCAGTTTATGATTCAGGACATCAACAGCGTGGAGCTGGTGGGTCTCAAGGGATTGAAGCTGAAAGGCAGCGGCATCAACTTCAAGACGCTGTTTTTGAAAAATGGCCCTGCCATCAAAACGGCCATTATGGATAAAAAGATGGTACTGACGAAAACCAGCCCCGCCCCCGCAGCTCCGGCCGGCGGCAACATGGAAGAGCTCAAGCAGCTGAAGGAACTGCTGGATACCGGCGTCATTTCTCAGGAGGAATTCGACACCAAGAAAAAACAGCTGCTGGGCTTGTAAGCATACAAAAACAGGGAGCGGAATCTGTTCCGCTCCCTGTTCAGGTTTATTCTTCTACTTTCACAATATCGATTGCTGCATCCAATAAATAATTGATTAACCCATTTCTGGAACGATAGGTTTGCGCTGACAGCGCATCCAAACGGTCAATCATTTCTTTTTTCATACGAACAGATACAACCTTATATCCATTATTTCCTCGGCAAGAGGATTTTTTTGTGAGTTTGATCTCTCGTTCCATGCGCTCACCCACTTGTATAAATTACTAGCTTGTATTTAGTTTATCTTGATTATAGCATATAAATATTTGTGGCTCAAGCCCCTACAATATTCATGGAGGGCTTTTGCTATGAAGAACGAGAATATCACGAAATATAGGGATGAGTTTGTTGCTGTCGGCTTGAAAATTGGGTATCTGAGAAGGCAAAGAGGAATGACCCAGGAGCAGCTTGCGGAAAAGGCCGGGATATCCCTGGGGTTTCTGAGCCAGATTGAAGCGCCCAACCTCTCTGTAGGCATGTCTCTGGCTACGCTTCTATCCATTGCTGAGGCGCTGCAAGTACCGCCATCAAAATTATTGGAATTTGACTGAACGCAGATATAAATTTGTATATCAGAATATAAAAATCCCCTTGATAACAGGAAAATTTCCTGTTATCAAGGGGGTTAAAATGTTGTTATTTCAGATTAACCGAAGTAACGGTTCAGCAGGCCCTCGAAAGCCTTGCCGTGACGGGCCTCGTCGCGAGCCATCTCGTGGACGGTGTCGTGGATGGCGTCCAGGTTGTACTGCTTGGCCAGCTTAGCCAGCTCGAACTTGCCCAGGGTAGCGCCGTTTTCGGCTTCCACGCGCATCTCCAGGTTCTTCTTGGTGCTGTCGGTGACAACATCGCCCAGCAGCTCGGCAAACTTGGCAGCGTGCTCAGCCTCTTCCAGAGCGGCCTTCTCCCAGTACAGGCCGATCTCGGGGTAGCCCTCGCGGTGAGCCACGCGGCTCATGGCCAGGTACATGCCGACCTCGGTGCACTCGCCCTGGAAGTTGGCGTTCAGACCCTCGAGGATCTCCTTCTGGACCTCGGCGGGCACATCGGCGCCGAAGACCTTGCCCACGCCCACGACATGCTCAGCAGCCCAGGTCTTGGTCTCAGCCTGCACGGTGAACTTGGAGCCGGGAACGCCGCACTGGGGGCACTTCTCGGGGGCGCTGTCGCCAACATGAACGTAACCGCAGACAGGACATACGAACTTCTTCATAGTAATTTCCTCCAATAGTAATATAATGTAGTATGGGAATTGAACTTGCTTGTAAAGGTGATGCGTCAGGCGATTTCCTCAGCCATGCAATGCTTGCAGCGGCCGCGGAATGTCAGACGGCAATCGGAAACCATACCGCCGGTGGCCTGTTCAGCCAGGGCCGCCAGCTCCGTGGGTACCTCAATGGCGCTAATATCCAAAACCGCACCGCAATCCTCACAGATGAAGTGCACGTGCGGCCGGGTTTCGCCGTCGAACCGCTCCAGCCCATTGACTACGCCTACCGATACAATGATCCCTTCCTCGCGGAACATGCTGATGTTCCGGTAGACTGTGCCGAGGCTGAGATCGGGGATCTGTGGCTTGAGCTGGGTATACACCCACTCGGCACTGGGATGACAATCGGTACCGCAGATACAGGCCAGAATCGCGTCGCGCTTCTTGGACCGTTTGCGAATTTTTTCCATTTGTCTCTCCATTTCAGTAATGATTATCGCTTGCATGATGATAATAGCACACATTCTTATTTTTGTAAAGGGCTTTTTGAAAAAATTTTTTGTGAAACTTTCGGCCAGCCGGTTGCAAAGATGGCCGCGGCGTGGTATGGTAGGTACATCTTATAAAAGGAGGTTCACGACAATGGGTGTTTCCATCAAGAACCTGGGCGATTGCGTTGCTTGCGGCGCTTGCGCTGAGGCTTGCCCCCAGGAGGTCCTGAAGGTTGAGGACAACGTCGAGATCGCCAACGCTGATGATTGCGTCAGCTGCGGCCTGTGCGCCGATGCTTGTCCTGTCGACGTGCTGGAGGTTGACTGATTCCAGTCCTTTCCTGCCGGATCGCGGTTGCGGTCCGGCAGTTTTTCATTTTGGGAGAACACCCTGCCGATACCGCCGGCAAATGACGGCGGTTACTGCAAAAAATGCGGGAAAAATCCCCGTTCCCTGTTGAACTTCCAGGGATTTGCGGGTATAATATGAAAGATTGAAGCCTGTAGAAGCAGGCAAAGGGGGGAGGAACCGTCGTGGGACAGGTGATTGCCGTCATCTCCGGCAAAGGCGGCACGGGTAAGACCAGCCTCACGGCGGGCGTGGCGTCCTGTCTGGCCGCGGAGGGTCAGAAGGTGCTGTGCATCGACTGTGATATGGGCCTGCGGAACCTGGACCTCTCCCTGGGTCTGGCCGACGAGGCCACAGTGGCGTTTACCGATGTGATGGATGGCCTGTACACCCTGGAGGATGCCGTGACCCATCCCCGCATACCGGGCCTGGATTTGCTGACGGCGCCGGTGACCAAGCTGCCGGAGGATGTGGACCAGGAGGCCTTTGGGCGGCTTCTGGAAGAGGCCCGAAGGCAGTATGACTGGTGTCTCATCGACGCGCCCGCTGGTGTGGGCGTGGGGTTTCAGCTGGCTACGCGATATGCCGATGAGCTGGTGGTGGTGGCCGTTGCCGATCCGGCGTCCATGCGGGACGCGGCCCGGGCCGCCGATTTGATTGAACTGCAAGACCGGCGGGACCGGCCCATGCGTCTGGTGGTGAACCGGGTGTCCCGGCGGATGTACCGCAAGCTGCGGGCCACGGTGGACGATGTGATGGACGGCGTGGGATTGCCCCTGCTGGGCATTGTGCCGGACGATGTATCGGTGACGCTGGCGGCTGCCGCGTCGGAGCCGTTGATTCTGTATACCAGCCGCGGCGCGGCCGTGGCCTGTCTCCATATTGCCCGCCGCCTCTGCGGGCGGCGCGCCGCTCTCCTGCGCCTGTAAGGGTGCTGCCCAATCTTCCATATACTGGACACGATACGGAGTGATACTATGAACATTACGGTTATGGCCCATGATAAGAAGAAGGAACTGATGGTGCAGTTCTGCACCGCTTACAAGAGCATCTTTGCCAAGCATAACCTGTCCGCCACGGCCACGACGGGCCGTCTGGTGGCAGATGCCACGGGCCTGCCCGTGTCGCTGTTCCTGGCCCGGTCCCAGGGCGGCCATCAGCAGGTGGACGCCCGGATTGCCTACAATGAAATCGATATGGTCATTATTTTCTCGGACCCCAACGACAACGATCCCTGGGAGGATCAGCGGGTCATGCAGACGCTGCGCCTGTGCGAGATGCACAACGTCCCGGTGGCCACCAATCTGGCCACGGCGGAAATGCTGATTCTCGGTCTCCAGCGCGGCGACCTGGATTGGCGTGAGATGATCCGCCCCAAAAAGACCATTTGAGTCCATATCCCCTGCCCTCGCCCGTTTTGGCGGAGCGAGGGCAGTTCAGTCTAGAAATGAGAAAGGAACCCAAGATACTATGGCACAGATGAAACCCCGCACCCTGTCGGGCTTCATGGAGCTGCTGCCTGCGCCGCAGCAGCAGATGGAGCGCATCATGGAAATCCTGCGGCAGACCTACAGCCGTTACGGCTTCACCCCCCTGGATACCCCGGCCATCGAGTCGGCGGAGGTACTGCTGGCCAAGGGCGGCGGTGAGACCGAAAAACAGATCTACCGCTTCCAGAAGGGCGACAGCGATCTGGCGCTGCGGTTTGACCTGACCGTGCCCCTGGCCAAATATGTGGCCCTCCACTACGGCGAACTGACCTTCCCCTTCCGCCGCTATCAGATTGGCAAGGTCTACCGGGGCGAGCGGGCCCAGCGGGGCCGCTTCCGGGAGTTCTATCAGGCCGATATCGATATCATCGGCGATGGACAGCTGTCCATTCTCAACGAGGCGGAAATTCCCGCCATCATCTATGAGACCTTCTCCCGCTTAGGGTTGAAGCGGTTCCAGATTCGTGTCAACAACCGCAAGATTCTCAACGGCTTCTATGCCATGCAGGGCCTGTCCGAGCAGTCCGGCGACATTATGCGCACCGTGGACAAGCTGGACAAGATCGGACCCGACAAGGTCCGGGTCCTGCTGATGGAGGATGTGGGACTGACGGCGGAGCAGGCCGACGAGATTTTGAAATTTATGGCCATTGACGGCGATGTGCTGGCCGCCCTGGGCCAGTATCGGGGCCGGAACGAGGTCTTTGACACGGGTCTGGACGAGCTGGCCGCCGTGGTGGAGAATCTCTCCAACTTCGGCGTGCCCACGGAGAATTTTGCCGTGGACCTGACCATCGCCCGCGGTCTCGACTATTACACCGGCACGGTCTATGAGACCATGCTGCTGGATCATCCGGAAATCGGTTCTGTGTGCTCCGGTGGCCGCTATGACAATCTGGCCGGATACTATATCGACAAGCCCCTGCCCGGCGTGGGCATCTCCATCGGCTTGACCCGTCTGTTTTACGTCTTGGGCGAACAGGGTATGCTGAATCCCACCCTGCCCACGGCCCCGGCCGACGCCCTGATTCTGCCAATGACCGAGGATCTGGGTCCCGCCATCCGTCTGGCCACGGCCCTGCGGGCCGATGGCATCCGGACCCAGCTCTATACCGAGGCCAAGAAATTCAAGGCCAAAATGAGCTATGCCGACAAGTTGGGCATCCCCTATGTCTTGTTTTTGGGAGAAGATGAAATTGCCCAGGGCAAGTGTTCCGTCAAGGACCTGCGCACCGGTGTACAGGAGACGGTCAGCCCCGAGGAAGCGGCGGAGAAGATCGCCGCCGGTATTGCCGCCCTCAACGAAGGTCCGGTCATCGTGGAATAAGGCCGGACCCCGGACGGCCCAGACCGTACCGGCGGTTCGTCTGTCTCTATCTTGATAATTCCAGAGAAAAAGGAAGGATTTTTCACTATGTTTCAATCGAGAACCCATACCTGCAATGATCTGCGGCTCTCCGATGCCGGTAAGACGGTCACCATTGTAGGCTGGATGGAAAACGTCCGCGAAGTGGGCGCCAATCTGGCCTTTGTGGTGGTGCGGGACTTCTACGGCACGACCCAGGTGGTGGTGGAGACCGAAGAGATGATGCAGATCATCAAGCCCTTGAACAAGGAGTCCACCATTTCCGTCACCGGTACCGTCCGGGAGCGGGCCAGCAAGAACCCCAAGCTGCCCACCGGCGAGATCGAAGTGGTGCCCACCAGCATTTCCGTCCTGGGCCGCTGCCGCTACAATGAGCTGCCCTTTGAGATCAACCGCAGCCGCGATGCCGACGAGACCCTTCGGCTCAAGTATCGCTATCTGGACCTGCGGAATCCTGCGGTGAAGAACAATATCATTCTGCGCTGCAACGTGGTTTCGGCTTTGCGCGCCGCCATGACCGCCCATGACTTTCTGGAGATCACCACGCCCATTCTGACGGCTTCCTCCCCCGAGGGCGCTCGCGACTATCTGGTGCCTGCCCGGAAGCATCCCGGCAAGTTCTACGCCCTGCCCCAGGCGCCCCAGCAGTTCAAGCAGCTGCTGATGACCTCCGGCTTTGACCGCTATTTCCAGATTGCCCCCTGCTTCCGCGACGAGGACGCCCGCGGCGACCGCAGCCCCGGCGAGTTCTACCAGCTGGATATGGAAATGGCCTTTGCTACTCAGGACGACGTGTTTGCCATTCTGGAGGACGTGCTGCCCCCCATTTTTGCCAAGTACGGCAAATACAATGTGGCTTCCTCCGCGCCCTTCCGCCGCATCGGCTTCAACGAGGCCATGGAGACCTATGGCTCCGACAAGCCCGATCTGCGCATCGACCTGACGGTGCAGGATGCTTCCGCCTTTGCCGACTGCGGCTTTGAGCCCTTCGCGGGCAACACCGTCAAGGCTGTTGTGGTCTCCGACTGCAAGCTGGCCCGCAAGGCCATCGACAAGCTGCTGGCTGAGGTGGAGGTCCAAGCGGGTAATAAAGCCTATTGGGTCAAGGTGGACGAGAACGGCGAACTGGCCGGCGGCATTGCCAAATTCCTCACCGGCCGCAAGGATGAACTGACCGCCGCCCTGGGCCTGAAGCCCGGCGACTTCGTGGGCTTCACCGCCGGTAAGAAGGCCGCCGCTCAGAAGACCGCCGGTGTCCTGCGGACCAAGCTGGGCTATGCCTGCGAGGGCCACATGGACAAGGAGCGCTATGAGTTCTGCTGGATTG
Organism: uncultured Oscillospiraceae bacterium; assembly: GCA_944385365.1. GTDB lineage: Bacteria > Bacillota > Clostridia > Oscillospirales > Oscillospiraceae > Avoscillospira_A. The sequence continues at coordinate 54,863 of CALWWW010000004.1, forward strand.
TGGACTTCCCCATGTACGAAATCGGTGAGGAGTCCGGCGAACTGGAGTTCTGCCACAACCCCTTCTCCATGCCCAACGGCGGCCTGGAGATTCTGGAAAAGGCTGAGCGGGGCGAAATCGATCCCCTGTCCATTACGGCCTTCCAGTACGACCTGGTCTGCAACGGCGTGGAGCTGTCCTCCGGCGCGGTGCGGAACCACGACCCGGAGATCATGATCAAGGCATTTGAGATGGTCCGTCTCGGCGAGGAGGACGTGAAGAGCAAGTTCCCCGCCATGTACAACGCTTTCTGCTACGGTGCGCCCCCCCATGCGGGCATCGCCCCCGGCGTGGACCGCATGGTTATGCTGCTGGCCGGCGAGGAGTCCATCCGGGAGATCATCCCCTTCCCCATGAACAAGAACGCCCAGGATATTATGATGGGCGCTCCCTCCGTCGTGGAGCAGAAGCAGCTGGACGAGCTGCACATTGCCATCACCGCCACGGAAGAAACTGCCCAATAAATTACAACAATACGCGCCCGGATTTCTACGGAAATCCGGGCGCGTTTGTCATCCTGCCCCAAAGAGATGATCGAGACTTTCAAACCGGTACCCCATGTCCTCCCACTTGGTCAGCAGCTCATCGAGAATGGCCGCGTTGGTGGCCGAGGTGGAGTGGAGCAGCAGCACGGCTCCATTGTGGATGCGGGGAATCAGCTTGGAGAAGGCTTCCTCCCTGGTGGGTTGATCGTCGGTGTTCCAGTCCACATAGGCCAGGCTCCAGAATACGGTCCGATAGCCCATCTCCTTGGCCATTTGCAGATTCTCCGGGCTGTATTCGCCCTGGGGCGGCCGGTAGTACCGGGGCAGCTCCTGCCCGGTGATGTCCCGGTAGCTGTCCTCCACGGCTTTCAGTTCGGCGGAAAAGGCGTCCGGGTCGGAGATCTCCGACATGTTTTTGTGATGGTAGGTGTGATTGCCCACAATGTGGCCCTCGTCCACCATCCGCTGTACCAGCTCCGGCGCCGTTTCCAGATAGTTGCCCACCAGGAAAAAGGCTGCCGGGGCGTGATGGGCCGCCAGCACATCGAGAATCTGCGTGGTGTACCCGTTCTCGTACCCGGCGTCAAAGGTCAGATAGAGCACAGGCTCCGATGTGTTGCCCACATAGACGGCGTCATAGCCGGAGAGCGCCTCGCTGCTGACGGTGCCGATGGGCGCTTCCCCCTCCTGCTGAAAGCTGAGCCCCCAGGAGCCCACGGGAATTGCCTTGCCGCCGCCCAGCAGCAGAAAGAGACTCAGGGCCGCCAGCAGACAGACGGTGATCAAAATCCGCTGACGGACCCGGTACTGCCAGAATTTTTTGGTCATTCCAACCACCTCCCCTTTATCCTATGGGACAGGTTGCCGGGGTAGACACGAAATCTGATACCATAAAATAATATAAAATTGACTATTCCATACAGTCAGTTGGGGCGGTACAATGGGACCCAAGAACCAAAGGAGGAAGGACCCATGAAACGTATCATCACCATCCAGGATATCTCCTGCCTGGGCAAATGCTCCCTGACCGTGGCCCTGCCCGTTATTTCCGCCATGGGCGTGGAGTGCGCCATTCTGCCTACGGCGGTACTTTCCACCCATACCATGTTCCAGAATTTCACCTGCAAGGACCTGACGGACCAGATCGGACCCATTGCTCACCACTGGAAGCAGGAAAACATTCACTTTGACGCCATCTATACGGGCTATCTGGCCTCTGCCGAGCAGATTGACGATGTGTGCCGCTTCTTTGACCAGTTTAAAACCGAGGACAATTTTATTTTCGTGGACCCGGTTATGGCGGATAACGGCAAGCTGTACGCCGCCTTTGATGAAGCGTTTCCCAGGGAAATGGCGAAAGTCTGCGCCAAGGCCGACATTATCGTGCCCAATCTGACGGAGGCGTCGCTGCTGACGGGTCTCCCCTACCGCACCGATTACGACGAGGGCTACCTCAAAGAGCTGCTGCAGGGGCTGGCGTCCCTGGGGCCCCGTCATGTGGTCGTCACCGGCGTGCGGCCTGCCGAAGGCCGTGTAGGTGTCATGGCCTACGATCAGAAGACCGGCGAGACCTTTACCTACTATAATGAATTGCTGCCGGTCTCCTACCACGGCACCGGCGACATCTTTGCCTCCACCTGCGTCGGCGGATTGATGAACGGGCTGGATTTGGGACAGGCGCTGACCCTGGCCGCCGATTACACCCGCCGCACTATCGATGTCACTACCCACACGACGGATTCCAACTGGTACGGTGTGGAATTTGAGCGGGCCATTCCCGATTTGCTGGAGCACCTAAAAAGATTGAAAGGCTAACAAATTTTTTGTTTGCCTTTTACAAAATTTGTGGTAGAATAGGAATAGAAGTGGTGCAAACCAACAAAAACGCCCCACAGGAAAGGAGCGCTGACATGGAGAAGCGCAACAGAGACACTCTATTCCAGTTCACGGGCCGTCCCCCACTGGGTTCTGCCCTCTCCCTTGCACTGCAGCATCTGGTGGCAATGATCGTCGGCTGTGTGACACCGGCGATTATCGTTGCCAATGCGGTAGGAATGCCCCAGTATCAGCAGGTGCTGCTGATTCAATCCTCTCTGGTGGTATCGGCTTTATCCACGCTGGTGCAGTTGTTCCCCTTGGGGCCGAAAGCGCTGCGCTTAGGCGCGGGTCTGCCGGTGATCTTGGGCGTCAGCTTTGCCTATGTTCCCAGTATGCAGGCCATTGCCAGTGGCGGCGGCGGTGTGGCGGCGATTGCCGGAGCCATGGTGGTGGGCGGTATTGTGGCCCTGATTGTGGGACTTGCGGTGGATAAAATCCGTGTGTTTTTCCCGCCGGTCATCACCGGTACCGTGGTCTTTACCATCGGCCTGTCCCTCTATCCCACGGCCATCAACTATATGGCCGGCGGCACCGGCAACACGGCAGAGGCTGTCGCGGCGGCTGGTCTGCCTGAGTCCATGATCTACGGCTCCTGGCAGAACTGGCTGGTGGCTGTGGCGACTCTGATTGCGGTTATGGTACTGAATCAGAAAGGCAAGGGCATCTGCAAGCTGGCGTCCATTTTGCTGGGTATGGTGTTCGGCTATATTCTGTCGGCGTTTTTTGGCATGGTGAGCTTTGATAAGGTAGGGCAGGCTGCTTGGTTTGCCCTGCCGGAAATATTGCCCTTTGGCATCACCTTTGAGCCGTCGGCCTGCATTGCCATTGGGTTGCTGTTTGCCATCAACGCCATCCAGGCCATTGGTGACTTTACGGCCACTACCGTAGGCGGCCTGGACCGGGAGCCTACAAATCCGGAGCTGCGCGGCGGTATTTCCGCTTACGGCATCACCAACATTTTAGCGGCGTTTGTGGGCGGTCTGCCCACGGCCACCTATTCCCAGAACGTGGGCATCGTCACCACCAACAAGGTGGTCAACCGGACGGTGTTTACGCTGGCGGCGGGCTTCCTGCTGCTGGCCGGTGTGTCGCCCAAGTTCTCGGCGCTGCTGACCACCATCCCCCAGTGCGTCCTGGGCGGCGCGACGATTACCGTGTTCTCCACCATTGCCATGACCGGTATGAAGCTCATTGCTTCCGCCAAGCTGGACGCCCGGAACACCACCATCGTCGGCCTCAGCGCCGCGCTGGGCGTGGGCATCTCCCAGTCCTCTGCGGCATTGAGCCAGTTCCCCGAAAGCGTGGCTATGATTTTCGGCAAAAGCCCTGTGGTCATTGCCACCATTCTGGCTGTGGTTCTGAACCTGCTGCTGCCAAAAGAGCAGAAAGAATCCTGATAATACATAAAAACCACCTGAAATCATCGATTTCAGGTGGTTTTTTGCAATATTACAAGCTCAGGTCACTATTGGCACGGGCACGGCGGTCAATCAAGGACTGAATGACCGGAACCAAAATGATAGCCACCAGACCGCCGGCAAATCCGTTGTTATAGAGGTTCATACCGCTGTTGATCATGCCCACGTTGAGGGCCACCGATGAATGCAGATACCCGGCAATGATACCGGCAATGATGCCGAATTCTCCGGCAATGGGTGCCAAAGTCGTAGAAAACAGGAACGCCAGGGTACAGCTGGGATCGGTAATGCTCCAATTTTTGGTCAGGCTGCCCAGGTATACGCCGGCCATGATGGGCAAAATGTTGCGGATGTGCTTGCCAGTGGCGGAGAAGCCCACAATGGTAAAGATACCGCCGATGGTGGGACCGTTGATATCGCAGCCCATGGCCAGCAGCAGCAGCGTGGCCACTGTGCCGTTGATGCCCATGTTGAAGTAGACACAGGCGGGACCAAAGGCTTTGAAGTAGTCCGTATGGGACGTGCCGCTGGTTTGCAGCAGCATTCGATAGCCCACCAAAACCTCCTGCCGGTGGAGAACCAGCGGCAGAATGATCCAGACGGCAAACAGGCCCAGGAGAATGCTGCCGAAGAGCAAATCATAATCGGTGGCCCAGATCAGCCGGGAGTGAATGGTGATATCAAAGGAGCGGAACAGGGACACCACCACCGTGGCAATAATGCCGCAGGCCAGACCCACGTTGTACAGGGAATAGCCCTTGTGGGCGTAATAGGTGTGGGTGGACAGAGGCGGCAGAATAAAGCCGATCAGCAGCCCCGTAGCGCCGGAGAGCAGCAGCCGCACCGGTACCGGCAGGGTGTCGATGTGCATGATCTGTGTGATGATGGGCGACAGTGAGGTGCCGTACAGGCCCACATACAGGTACTTGGTGATGCTGACCCGGTGGAAGCGGGCGTACAGACAAACACCCAGCATAATGGTCCAGATGTTGAGAATGTTTTTGCCGAACAGAGAAAATCCGAACAGCAGAGCTGTGGATGTAATGGTGTGACTGTCAAATTCCATGCCCAGCAAATAGATAATTAAAATACACAGTAAGGTGGAAACGCTGGCATTGAACAGCGCCGCGCCGGGGCCGCCCACCACAAAATAGTCGGTGATCAGAAAGTCGGGACTTTCCACAATGGCCACCAAACCCTGGAGAATCTCGTCAAAGGGCTGAATGAAAAAGGAAATAATCAGGAAATACAGGGGGGACAGGGCCAGCAGCAAAAATCTGCGCCTGCGTAAAGCTTCCTGTTGCATGGGAACCACTCCTCGCCGTCAGAGTATTGAGTCAGAATCATAAATATGCCCGACAGTTGCGGGGAATACGGCCGAAATGGCCAGTTCTTATAAAAAAAGCATACCATAAAATTGCAGTGTGTGCAAGAAAAGAATCAGCCCGTGGGATGCTGCCGCATCCCACGGGCAATAAGCGTTATGGAATCAATACTTGTCGGAGACGTACCCGGCGGCCTGGGGCGCACGGGCGGAACCGCTGTCGCGGGAATCCGCAGCGCCGGCGGCAGTGGCGGGCGTACCCTTGAGGCGGAACTGATCCAGCAGATTCTTCATGATGGAAGCCTGGCTGGACAGCTGCTGGCTGGCGGCAGCGCTCTCCTCGGCGGTGGCGGAGTTGGTCTGCACCACGCTGGAAATCTGGTCGATGCCCACGGAGATCTGGGTAATGGCGTCGGCCTGCTCGCTGGAAGCATGGGCGATCTTTTCGATCATGGTCAGAATATCCTCGGCGGAAGTGGCCACATCGTTGAACGCCGTGTCGGTGCGGTGGGCAATCTCCTCGCCACGGGAAACATGCTGCAGGGAGTTCTTGATAAGGCCGGTGGTCTCCTGGGCGGCGTCGGCGGACTTCTGTGCCAGGGAACGGACCTCATCGGCCACCACGGCAAAGCCCTTGCCGGCGTTGCCCGCACGGGCGGCCTCGACCGCGGCGTTGAGGGCCAGAATGTTGGTCTGGAACGCGATATCGTCGATGACCTTGATGATGCTTTGGATGTTGTTGGCGGCGGCGGCAATGTCCCGGATGGCGCTGAGCAGCTGGGTCATCTCGTCCTTGCCACGGGTGACGGTTTCCCGGGCCGTCTGGCCCAGCTGGTTGGCCTTGCGGGAGAACTCGGCGGTGTCGTTGATCCGGCCGGTGATTTCGCTGATGGCGGCGGACAACTCTTCGACGCTGCTGGCCTGCTCCGTAGCGCCCTGGGCCAGAGCCTGGGCGCCGTCGGCCACCTGATCGGAACCGGCGTTCACCTGAGCGGCAGACATGCCCAGATCGCCCAGCGCGGCGCACAGCTTATCCTGGAAGTTCTCAATGGAGTGCTGAATGTTGGCGAAGTCGCCCAGGAACGGCAGGGGGCATTCGCAGGAGAAGTTGCCGCTGGCAAATTCGCTCATGCCGTAGTCGATGGCGGAGATGTACTTGTTCAGTTCGCCAAAGGAGAAGTTGAGGCGTCTGGCCACCTTGCCGAATTCATTGGCGCCGTCATATTCCACATGGGCGCTGAGCTTGCCCTGAGACAGGTCATCGGCGGCCTTGTAAATCTGGTTGAGCACGTTGTTGAGCTGATGGGTGGTGTTGAAAGCCACATACAGGCTGACGGCCAGGGCCAGGGCGAAGAAGACAATCAGAATGATGATGAACGTGCGCAGATTATTCATTACCTTGGTTTCCTGGGCGGACTCCAGGCTGGAGATGGAGCTGTCCAGCTCTTCGGAGATAGACCGCAGCTCTGCCAGCGTGGGAGAACATTCCTCCATGACCATGGTAGCGGCGCCCTTCATATCGCCCTCTTCCACCAGAGCCAGCACATTGGCGGCAATCTGCGTCCAGTTGTCAAAGGCGTTCTGATACTTCTGTGCGAGACCGTCGGAGGTGCCGTGAGTTTCGGCAAACAGATCGATATTGGTCTGTACATCTGCCAGACTGCTCTCGACACTGGCTTTCAGATCCGGAATGTGTGCGGTGTCTTCATTGGCCAGAGCAATGACCATTTCCCGCAGGTCACGGGTGGCAGCGTTGATGCCGATACGACAGTCCTTGACAGCTGTAGAGGAGGCGATGATCTGATTGGTCAGAACATTCGTATTGGCGCGAATATTGAGCAGACCCGCGACACCCAGGGCGCAAATAATGGTTGCCAGAACAATGATGGTGGAAAAGATGGTCAACAGATACGTTTTGATTTTTGTCTTGTGAAACATACAGGCTCCTCCTCATTTTCGTCTTGTAAACTGTGCCGTAACGCGACGGCGGGGCAGTGGATGCTCAGTCGGGGCTTTCCTGACACCGGCAGTTGCTGAGATAGAGCAGAGCGTAAACGCTCTGTGTCATGGATTCCTGGAACAGGTGGATGACCAACTCCACCCGCCGCTCCGTTCCATCCACCGGCATCCGGAAGACGATCCGCCGGGCCTCATGACTGTTCTCCAGCAAGCTGGCCCAACGCTCCCGGGACAGATAATCGTCCAGCAGCGCCAGGTCCTCCTGGGACAGATATGGGGAAAGCCAGCCCTGCAGGGTCCGGATAAAGTGGCTGGAATGGCTGCGATAATCCTGGGAGAGCTCCCGCCACAGTCCACCCACAGAAAGCAGTTGTCCGCTTTCCAGGTCCAACTCGGCGTGGGCCGTGGTTTCTGCCAGGACGGCGTGATAAAACCGCTGGACCCGCAGCGAACCCAGCTGTTGCACGCGGTGGGGTCCGATGGGTTCCAGGGACACCACCATGGTATTCAAGTCCACTTCCTCCTGCCCGGGATGCCGCAGGGACAGCTGGAACCATTCATAGGTGCCGCCCTTGGACTGGAGCAGAATTTCCGGCAAAACCAGGTCGGATTTGAGACATACACGGGAAAAAGCAGCCTGAAATTCCTGGGAAAAGTGGGGATGGACAATTTGATTGTCGATCCAGCACTTGGGGAAACCGCTTTCATGGCGCTGCTCACCGGCAATCAGATGCCGGTCCGTATGGAAGAAGATGGTCTGTTTTAACTCATTGTACTCGAATAACTCCCGTTTGTCCAGCTCCGGTAAAAATTGTGGGCAGTGGGTACCGCTGAGAATGCGGTGATAGCCCTGCAAATGCGAGGTACCGCTATCGTCTAAGACGCGGATGCCGTTGCACTGCACAATAACCTCGCCGAAGCTGGGGTGGTTCCAGGTGTATTCCAGCTGCACCTGCTGTCCTGTGTCGATCATATTCCGCACGGCGTCGTGGACGTAGCTGTAATAGCCGGCATTGATGCGGCTGTACCAGAACTCGTAGCATTCCTCCGGCGTCAGCGAGGTGGGCGCGCCCAGGGCGCGGTACATGGTCTCATCGGCCACCATCTGCGGCGGACGGCCGTCAGAGGGCATACGGATGGTCCACAGACCCACCGACATGGAACTGAGGATGTGCCGGTAATTGGACCGGCTCAGCTCTTTCAGATGGTGCTGCAGCCGCGATTCGCCCATTCGGGTCATCAGCATCCGGGTCACAACTCTGGCCAAAGCGTCGTTGTGGGGACAGTGACGGGGATTGGTGATGCCCACAAAGCTCAGCAGCTTTTTATCCCGCAGCAGGGGCACCGCCAAATGCTGGTGAATGTCCAGCGAATGGAGCAGCTCCCGTTCCTCCGGCGTTTGCAGCGGACCGGTGCCCAGGGTGATTACCGACTGGCCCCGCTGGAGCATCTCCACCCAGCGCCGCAGGGGTCCGGGCGGGAGACTGAGCAAATCCGGGGAGCGAGGCGGCAAATCCGGCCGCTCCCACCGGGTGGAGTTGGAGGCAGTCCAGTGCCCCGACGGCTCGGAGGGCGCCTTGTAGAGGAACACCCGGTCGGCCTGGTAGAAGTCGCCCAAAATGGCCAGGGCCATCCGAACGGCTTCATGGTACGAATGGCATTCGGCCAGACGTTCGGCGGCCTCCACCATGCGCTTGCCGCACTCCAGCCGGTCCTGGACATCCCGGCTGGTCAGTTCCCGTTCGGTGATATCGATGGCGGTACTGAGCCGGACGGCCTTTCCGTGGAGCAGAATCAGCTTGTCGCGCAGAATAAAGCGGCGGCCGCAGTATTCGTTCATGTGGTCGCGCATCAGGAAGCGGTCTGTATCCAACTGGTCGTTGACGCAGAAAGGACAGGGACTGTCTCTCCCCTGCAAGACCTTGTAACAGCGCTTGCCGTGGTAATCCCGCGATCCGAAGAGCCGCTGGCCGGCAGGGTTGATGTAATAGAGCTCATACGTCTCGGGATCGCTGATGTAAAAAATGTCTTCCTCCGCGTCCAGAACCGCCTGAGCCAGATCGTCCGGCGGCAGCTCTGCCAAAGGCATCTGGTCGTAGTTGTGGAGCAGGCGGCGGAAGCCCTCCTCCTGCTCCAAACGGGCCTGATAGGCCGGGGAATCCTTCTCAAAATAGCGGGCCGTAAAGTCGGCGGCGCTGATAGGACGGGAGAAAAGGAAGCCTTGGAGCAGCCGCGGCCGCAGCTCCTCCAGAGCGGCCAGCTCCTCGGCGGTCTCGATGCCCTCGCAGCAGACGCGAATGCGGCTGGTATCGGCCAGCTGGAGCATGTTGCCGAGGAACCGGTAGTTGTAGGCGCTTTTGTGGATATCCCGGACGAAACAGCGGTCAATCTTCACTTCCTCGATTTCCATTTCCTCCAGGCGCTGCAGGCTGGAATAGCCGGTGCCAAAGTCGTCGATGGAAATGGCAATGCCCTGCTGTTTCCATTGGGCAAAAATCGCGTTGATGTGGGGGGAATCCAGCAGCTGGATGCCCTCGGTCAATTCCAGGGTCAGGGCGCTGCCCGGCAGGCCGCTGCGCTCGACACATTGCAGCACCTGGCTGGTGATGTCGGCGTCGCAGAGCTGCACGTGGGACACGTTGACGCTCATGGAAAAATTGGGGAGGTACTGCCGCCAGATGCGGCACTGTTCCAGCGCCGTGGAAAGCACCCACAGACCCACCCGGCAGATGAGCCGCATGTCCTCCAGCAGGGGGACGAATTCGGCGGGACTGACGGGGCCCAGACGGGGCGAATTGTAGCGCAGCAGCGCTTCCGCACCGTGGAGGGCATAGGTGTGGGAGACCACCTGGGGCTGATAGAAAACAGCAAATCCTTCAAAGCCGTTGTCCACACTCCGCTGTAAGTCCTCTTTCAGCTCCAGAGCGGCCAGCTCCCGCTGGTAGTCCTCGGCGGAGAAGAACCAGAGCATCTTTTTGCCGTGGGCCTTGGCGCAGTCCACGGCGGTCTCCGCGTACTGATACAGGACGCATTCATCGGGGACCCGGTAGGTCTGGTACGGGACGCAGCCGCCGGACAGGGTACATTGGTTCCGCATCCGGACCTGTAGCTGCTCGAAAACCTCCCGGACTTCGCCGCTGCTGCGGCCCGGCAGATTGACGGCGAAAGAATCACCGTTCATGCGGTAAATCCGCTGGGAGCCGCCGGTGGCGGCCTCCAGAGAGTCGGCCACCTGCTTCAGCATCTGATCGCCGTAGGTCTGGCCGTACTTGAGGTTGATGGCCTGCTGATCGTCTACGTCCAGTACCAACAGGAAGCCGTCCTGCCCGCTTTCCAGCAGCTGCCGGATCTCCTCCTGCAGCACGTCCATATGAAACGCGCCGGTGAGGTGGTCGGCCTTGCTGTGGGAGGGCAAAATGGCCAGACGGCCCATCATCCACTGGGGATGGCCGTTGGTGCTGAAATGTACCTTGCCGCGGAAATTGATCCAAAGGAGGCCGCCGGTCCGGTCCATGACCCGGTATTCCGCGTCATAGTCGGCGGAGATACCGGAAAGGGCATGAACCAGCCCCTCCTGTAACCGTGCGAAATCCTGGGGACAAACAATGCCGAACCATTCCGGCAGAGTGCAGTAATCGGTATCGGCGTTGGGCAGTGCCAGCGTCTTGCGCAGCTGCTTGGGAATATATAGTTTTTCACCGGCTACATCCAACAGAAAAAAGTAGTCGCCGGTGCTGTCTGTCAGAAAATTCAGTATGTTGTAATACGCCAGAAAATCTTTGTCCATGATCTACAACCTTCCTGGAAGCCGCCCCGCCAGGGGCGCGGCCTCAGTTGCTGTGGAGATACTGGGCCAGCTTGCGGTCTTCCGTGCGGATGTGAGAAATGAGAATGCCGGCCAACTGGTTGATCTCGCCCAGAGCCCGCACGGTGGCGCCATCGCGCACCAGACTGTCGACGGCGGTCTGAAGCTGACGCTTGTAGCCGTCGTGGAACGTCTTGTGGGCGGGATACCCAGGGTATTTGCTGGAGACCTGCAGCTGTTCTTCGTCACTGAAATGTTTGGTGACGTAGCCGTTGAGGAACTGGCCGGTCTTCGGCAGAGAATCGCGGCCCTTTCCCTGAGCGCAGGCATCCAGCAGGGCGTTGATGGCGTCAAACAACTGCTTATGTTCAGAGTCGATCAGCGCGTTGCCGGTAAGCAGATCTTTTGTCAATTCATAACGCATAGAATTGGTCTCCTGTTCGTTCGAGATGGTGTTGTACAGCATAGCTGTAAACTAGGAATAACGGATATTCTTTATCTATATCGGCACATATTCCGGAATGTTAATAGGAAATCGAAAAGATATTTTGTGGCTAAGAAAAAAGTTTTTCCGATTTTTCAGGTGCAGACGCTTAACATTCCGGGGAAGAAGACGATAAGTATAGTACAAGAACCACGACCGGTAAGCGAGCCCGCCGCATTTCAGCACAGGCGGATGCGGACGGATCAGAGGAGGAAGCGCAATGTTTCAAGGGATCAAGCCTCCGGGAGCCTACCCGGTATCCGGCACTGCGGCCCACAGCGGCCTTCCCACCCCAACCCATGGGGAGCAGACGGTCAAACAGCCCAATTTCGATCAGTTCCAGCTGTCGGCACAGCCCAACAGCCAGGAAGCGACGGTGCAGAAATCGGTGAGCCGGATCATCCGCCAGGTGCGGACCCGCCCTACCCATGCCGAGCTGGCGGAGCTCAAGAGCCGGATTGCCAGCGGCACGTATCAGCCCAACGCCCGGGAAATTGCGGCGCGGATGATGATGACGGAATACCGGGAGGTTTGAAATGGCGGTACAGTTCACCGATTATGTACAGCTGCTCCGGGAACTGGAGCAGACGCTGCGGGACCTGACGGCCCTGCAGCCGGAAAAGATCGCAGCCGTGCGGGCTCATGATCTGGAGGTCCTCAACGACTGCATGAAGCGAGAGCAGGCGGCGTCTCTGGCCCTGCGCGGCCTGGAACAGAAGCGCGCCAATATGGCGAAAGCGCTGGGCGTTGGCGGCGTACCCATCCGGCAGGTGGCGGGCCACTGCCCCGAATCCTGCCGCGGCGATTTGAGCCATGCGGTGGAGTCCCTGATCCGACGGGGACAGGAACTGCGCAGCGCCCAGGATGCCGCCCGGGCGGTGGTGGAATCGGATCTGCGGCGGGTCAACGGAGAGCTGGAGCGGCGGGGCGTCGCCACAGATCCCGAGGAGGGTGCACAGCCCGCCGTACCCCCCAGAACCATGCGGACCGACATCAGGGCTTGAGGAGGAACCATATATGAGCGGAACATTCGGCGCCTTTGGCGTGGCACGGCTGGGCATTTATGCGGCTCAGTCGGGTTTGGACGTTACGGGCAACAATATTACCAACATCAACACCCAGGGGTATACCCGCCAGCGACTGGACCTGGTGAGTTTGAGCTCCTCGGCATCGGATAAGTATTCTTCCATCTACAATGTCCGAATCGGCCAGGGCGTTCTCACCGCCGGCGTGGTCCAGTTGCGGGACCCGGGCCTGGATTTGCAGTACCGGGGCGCTTCGGCCAACGTGGGCTCGGCCAGCCAGAAGCTGACGGGCCTCAACGACATTGCCAGCATTCTGGATGAGGTGGGCAAGGGCAGCACCGACGAGGATCAGGACGACGGCGTGATTCTGCGGCAGATGAACGACCTGCGGGACCTGATCAGCAAGGCCCTCACCAACGGCATTGACGGCTATGACGGCATGATTCGCGAGTCGGCCGACGCGCTGTGCACCCTGTTTAACCAGTATGCCAAGGACCTGGAAGATTTGCAGGTCAAATACGAGACGCAGCTGGAGCAGAATGTGACGGAAGTCAACAACATCCTCAAAAATATCCGTGATCTCAACGAAACCATCCGGGAGGCCGATATTCGCGGCGATGCCGCTCTGGAGCTGCGGGACGAGCGCAACCGCCAGCTGGATAAGCTGAGTACCTATATGAAAATCGACGTCACATACTCCATGGAAGATGTGGGCGCGGGCCTGCAAGTGGAGAAGCTGACAGTCACTCTGGGCGGCAGCGACCAGAAACTGATTGACGGCGTGTATGGAACGCAGTTCAGCCAGGAATTGCTGGAGCGGAATCCTGATTTCCCTGCCGTTGATCCGAACAATCCGTATCTGGACAACAACGGTCTGCCAACAGCAGACCCGGAGCAGGCTAAAAAACTTGACAACACCAATTATTCCCTGACATTGGGCCCCCTGCTGAATGACAGGGGGGAAAAGCTGGATGCAGCTGACTTCGGTCATGATTTGGGCGACAATGAACTTTATGGTTCTTTGCAGTCTCTGCGGGAGCTGCTGACGGAATCCGGCGAATACAGCACAGAGGACTATGTGACGAATGTGGATGACGGCGCCGGCAGTAAGCGTGGTATCCCCTACTACCGCAAGGCGCTGGACAACCTGGCTCAGGAATTTGCTGAGCAGATGAACGCCCTAAACGCGCAGACTACGCCTCCGGATGAACCAATTGATGGCGCGGGCAATCTATTCAGTATTGGCAGCAACAGCGATGTTGCCATGTCGGACAATGGTACCCCTCTGGACCCGACGGATGATTTCAGCTTGATTACTGCTGCTAATATTTCTGTCTCCAAGAGTTGGAATGACGGCAATGTGTCCATGATTGCTTCTCGGTACCCCAATGCATCCAGCGGTGACAATTCCAACCTGGCAGCATTTCTGGATGTGTTCAATAAGACGCATCAGTTCAACCCCGGCGATCTGGTGACGGACGCGGTGGGCAAGGACTCTCCCTTTGAGGGCACCTTTGAGGATATGCTGCTGCATATCCAGTCTACGCTGGCCGAGGACCAGATGAGCACCACGGCGGTATTGACCAATTACACCGTTACTCAAAATGAACTGTATAACAGCCGTGAAAGCGTCTCCGGCGTAGACCTTAACGACGAAGCCACCAACTTGATGGTTTATCAGAAAGCCTATACGGCGGCCTGCCGTCTCATGACTACCCTGGAAGAAGCTCTGGATGCCCTCATGGCCATGTGAGATACGAGGTGAACGATTTATGATGCGTATAACGACCAATGCCACGTTGTTTAACTACCGGTACAATCTGATGAATAATACGAATCTGATGAATAACGCCATGACCAAGGTTATGACGCAGCGTCAGTTCAACTCTTATGCAACCAATCCTGCTGCGGCCACTCGGGCCTTCAAGATTCACAGCTCCCTCAACGCTGCACAGGCTCAGTATGCCAACAATCAGACGGTGACCAGTAAGTTTGAAACGGCATGGAGCAATATCCAAGGCATTTTGGATGACCTTACGGATGAAATGGGCAAGGTGCCGGCACTCAAGGGCTTGAATGACACCAATATAGAAAATCTGGATTCGCAGGCTCAGGTTTTGAGAGGCGCGGCAGAGGGCATTATCCAGAGCATGAACGCCAAGTACGATGACGATTACATTTTTGCTGGTTCCGATAACCGGGAGCCGCCCTTTGCCATCGACGATGACGGCTATATTACCTATCGGGGTGTCTATATTGACAAGCCAGGCACGCTGGAGGCTAATTATCTTGCCGACCCCAATGATCCAACTTCGACTGTCCTCAATCCGAACACGAATAAGCCGTATACCAATCAGGAAATGCTGAAAGAATGGGCTGAGAATGACCCGCTGTATGTGGATATAGGCTTGGGCTTTGCACTGGATGATCAGGACAAGGTTATCGATTCCACAGCCTTTGATGCCTCCATCTCCGGTATTGATATTCTGGGTTACAGTGTGGACGAAGACGGCAATCCCAAAAATATTGCGTCTATCATGCTGCGTCTGGCCGACGTATTTGAAAACTATGACAAGGATACGGACAAGGAAAAGGCCCAGAAACTGGTGGATGCATTCAATGAGTCCCAAAAGGCGGTAATTGATAAACACGCGCAGCTGGACGTGAAGACGGGCTTCCTCAATACCAATGAAATGCAGCTGGACGCGAATTTTGCCGCTTTGAATGAGGAGCGGGTAGGCTTGGAGATGGTTGACCCGGCCGATGCCATTACAGAACTCATGTGGGCGCAGACCTGCTACAGCGCGGCACTGCAGGTGGGCACCAACGTGATCCCCCAATCTCTCATGGACTATCTGAAATAAATAAGTAAGATGCCGAGCGCCTGAAGGATCAGGCAGAAAGAAGGAGCGCATAGGAAATGCAGCCATTGATTGAGATACAAACCATACCCATAGAAATTCAAATGAAAGTGACCGATGCCCGCTTGGAGTATGCCAGAGGTACGGCCAATCTGGAGATTTCCCGGGATAAGGGGGGGCTGCAAATACGCAGCCAACCCATTCAGGTAAACATTGATACCTTTGAGGCCCGGAACTCCATTGTGCCTACCACTATGCGGAGCATTGAACAGAAAGCACAAAAGGGCCGTCAGGCCGCTTATGAGGCCACGGCCAGCATATCGCGGGAGGGCCGCATGATGATGGAAGCCACGGTAGACGGCCAGGTGATCCCCAACTTGGCCCGACAGGCCATTCTGGAACGTCCTGCCAATCTGAATCTTCAGTTTTTGCCATCGGCGCCTCCGGAGATATCCTGGAGCGGCGGCGAGCTCAGCGTCCAGTATGAGATGGATAAGCTGAACTTTGACTGGCGCATGGAACAGATGCAGATGACATTTATACCGGGGGATATCGAGTTTACTATGACCCAGCGGCCTGATGTGGTCATTAAATATGTAGGCGGGCCGCTGTATGTGCCGCCGTCCTCAGACCCCAATTATGAGCCTATGGACGTCAAAGCGTAACAGGAGGTATCGTATTGCAGACCAACACCAAATATTTCGGCGTCGTGACCTACGAGACGGAGGATGTGTTGACCTTTCCGCACGGCTTGTTTGGATTTGAAGAGGAGCGGTCGTTTCTGCTGCTGCCCTTTGCGGACAGCGACGGCAATTTGCTGTGTTTCCAGAGCCTGCAAACGCCGTCGCTGGCCTTTGTGGCCATGAACCCGTTTTCTCTGTGCTCGACCTATGCGCCGGTGCTGACGGCGGAGGAGCTGCGGGAGCTGCAAGTGGAGCGGAGCGAGGATTTGTGCTATTACGTTCTCTGTGTGGTGCGTCAGCCCATAGGGACCAGCACGGTCAATCTTCGCTGCCCGGTGGCGGTCAACGAGGATACCCGTCAGGCCATGCAGACCATTTTGGAGTCGGACTGCTACGGTATGCGTCATCAGCTGGATGAACTTTCCAATGGGAGGTGCGGCTGATGCTGGTATTGCGCCGCAAGGCAGGCGAATCGTTCCTGTTGGGAGAACAAATCACGGTGACGGTTCTGGGCGTGGAACCCAATGGCACAGTGAATCTGGGTATTGATGCGCCGCGGAACGTATTGATACTGCGGAGCGAGTTGCAGCAGGCTGTGTCAGCAAATAAAGAGGCGGCAGCTGGCGATATGGCACTGGTGGAAGCGTTGGAAACGGCACTGTTCCATGTGGAACAGCATAAGGAGGATAACCAATGAGCATGACAAGCAGCATTGCCGGGGCATCCATGTCTATGGCCTCGGCAGAATTGATGCAGCAGTATTCCCTGTCTGTAACCAAAAAGGTCATGGACACGCAGGAGGTTATGGCACAGAATATGCTGGAAAT
The DNA here is from genome assembly GCA_944385365.1 of uncultured Oscillospiraceae bacterium. GTDB lineage: Bacteria > Bacillota > Clostridia > Oscillospirales > Oscillospiraceae > Avoscillospira_A. The sequence continues at coordinate 71,651 of CALWWW010000004.1, forward strand.
GCTGCCCCAGCAGACTGCTCCTGCCAAAGGAATATATATTGATACCTATGCATAAAGGAACGGGAACGCCGAGGCCATGGCGTTCCCGCTTTTTGTGCGCAATAACTTCCTGTTGGTGTGCCTTTGGCGCGTCATAAAATTTTGGAAATTTTTTTGCGTTTGCCCTTAACTTTTAAAGTATTGGTACGATATAAGAAATGTAAGGTTTAAGCCGTCAGCTGTGAAGGCCTGCGGAGGGCGGCAAAACACCAAAGGATGAGAAGGAACTTATCCTATTTTTTCAAGGAGGAACTTTTTATGCGTATTCAGCACAATATTATGGCGATGAACGCCTATCGCAACTACAACACAAACAATAGCGCTCTGTCCAAAAACCTGGAGAAGCTGTCTTCCGGCTATAAGATCAACCGCGCCGGCGACGATGCTGCTGGTCTGGCTATCTCTGAGAAGATGCGTGCTCAGATCACTGGCCTGGGTGTAGCCCAGAAGAATGCCCAGGACGGTATTTCTCTGGTGCAGACCGCTGAAGGCGCTCTGACTGAGGTTCACGATATGCTGAACCGTATGGTCGAGCTGGCCAACCAGTCTGCCAATGGTACCTATGCGGATGAAGTTGACCGTGAGAATCTGCAGGCTGAGGTGGATCAGCTGCGCAGTGAAATTGACCGTATTGCAGATGCTTCCAACTTTAACGGCATCAATCTGCTGGACGGCAATTTGTCTGAGGCCAAGGGACTGACCGAAGCCCTTAATATTGTTTCTTTGGACGCCAAAAAGACCGGCGATCTCGGTACTCTGGGCGGCACTGCAACCGATGGTGAACTGACGCAGGGTACCTCTGAGGTCAAATATTCCGCCAGCTTCTATATTGCCGATATGACCAACAACAATGCTGGTAATAAGACCATTACAGTTGGTTATAAGGATAATAATGGCGCTGACAAGACGGTCACACTGACTATTGCCAGCGGAAAAACCGCTACCATTGATGGCATTGTGGCGGCACTCAATGCTGGTACGACCACTGGCGATGTCACATTGGCAGATAGTGGTGATGCGGCTGATGGCACTGGCAAGGGCGGTAAGTTTAGTGAGCTCTTTGAGGTGACCAAGAACGGCAACGTTCTTACCATTACTGCAAAAATCTCCAATGGCGATAAGCTCAACAGCACTAAATCTGAAGTCCTCGATGGTTCAAAAATTTCGGTGGGCACCATTGGCAATACTTTCGACACGGCTGATGTCAATGATGCGATTGATAAAATCAAAGAGAACTACGATGGTGCAGGTGCAGACGCCATTGGTTACGGTACTGCTGCGGGTGAGGCAACCAAATATGTGGCAGAGACCAAGGCGTCCTATACGGTTGCCAGCACCACCTTGGCGTTGGATGCTGGTATGACTGGTAAGGATATGCACCAGATGGCTGTGCAGATTGGTGAGTATACCTACATCATCAAGAGCGGCACCCAGGCTGTCGATAAGACCATCGAAGATGCAGTCACAAATGGCAGCGGTAAGGTCAAGTATGTGGATGTCAAGGATAACGATACTGCTACCCAGGTTGCAGAGAAACTCGCCGCTGCTATCTCTGCTGATGAGCAGAACAACGGTGGCTTTGTTGCTACTGCAGCGACTGGCACGCTGACCATCTCGGAGTCCACCAACCGTGCACAGAATGTGGTCACCTCCAATGATCCCGATGATGCGCTCAAGGCTGCTGACATTGGCAAGCTTGTCAACTATGAGCTGGTGGCCGGCAGCAAGGCTGTAAACGGTACGATTACTGTGGATGCTGCCAAGATTACGGATGGTACCACCTTGACGTTTGGCGACAAGACTTATACGCTGACGACTGATACCAGCAAGATCGGCTCTGGCTATATTCAGTTCAGCCGTAATGATACCAGCGAGGACATTGCCAAGGCTATTGCCGACGCTCTTACGGGTGATGGAGCAACGGGTGTCACTGCAAGCAACAATCAAATTACCTTTGCCAATGCTGCTATTGATGGCGTTTTGTCCAAGAGCGATATCAGCATGAAGGGCACGGGTCTCCAGCTGCAGATCGGCGACACTTCTGATAAGTTCAGTCAGCTCCATGTTGTTGTTCAGGATATGCACACTGATTCCCTGGGCATTGAGAATCTGTCCATTGCAGATCCCAATAGTGCTTCGGCGGCTATTGATAAGATCAAGGCTGCTATCAATACGGTTTCTTCTGTCCGCGGTACCTTGGGTGCTACGCAGAACCGTCTGGAGCACACCATCAACAACCTGTCTGTCATGGAGGAGAACATCCAGAACGCTGAGTCTGCTATCCGTGATACCGATGTGGCTGAGGAAATGATGGACTACACCAAGAATAACATCCTCATCCAGTCTGCCCAGGCCATGCTGGCTCAGGCCAACCAGGTTCCTCAGGGCGTGCTGCAGCTGCTGGGTTAATCCGGCGGTTCAGCGCATAGCGTGAATCACAGAATCAATGAGAAGGGGCCGGTTCCCAGGAACCGGCCCCTTTTTGAATGACAGGAGGCAGTGCGGCCATGGGCCAAAATACCGAAAAAACAATTCAGATCAAGACACAGCTACGCCCTGCTATTTATTCGTCCTTTCAATGTATTGCTGACCGGTGCCAGAATAATTGCTGCCATGACTGGAATATCCGATTTAGTAAAAAGGATTACCTCAAAGTCAAGCGAGCCCCTAAAACACCGGAATTGGAGGAATTGGCCAGACAAGCCATGCATCGGTTGCCAGATGGTCAACGTACTTTAGAGAATTATGCAGAATTTTGTTCGGGAACAGGGAAATGTGCATGGCAGCAGGAAAATGGACTATGTGCATTGCAGTTGGGCTGTGGTGAGGAAACGCTTCCATTGGTGTGCCGCCAATTTCCCAGGCATAAATTAAATTCGCCTATGGGAAGGCTCCATTCTCTTAGTACAGCTTGTGAGGCCGTGGTGGAGTTGTTGTGGAATACTCCCGAGGGTATGGAATTTTGCGAAGATATGCTGCCAAAACAACAATGGTATATTGTAAACGGGGATAATAATTTGTTTTTCCATCCGGTTTTAATGTCTACCTCCATTGATATTTTACAGGAAAGACGGTTTTCATTATCAAGGCGACTTATGATTCTCGGACTGGCGCTGGAAACTGTGCGAAACCAGGGATTTGAGAAATTCCAACCGGATGAATGGTTAACAAGGGTTCATTATCTTCTCTCGGAACCGTCTCTTTCAGAGCCGTTGGAACGTTCAAAACATAACCTTCCTTTATATTTAGCCCACCAATACCGTACCATATTTAAGATATGTCGGATGCGAAAAGGTTGGTGGGAAACGCTGGTGAATCGTGTCGGTATGGTTGAATATACGGGCGATTATCAATGGGAATCCACGTATTCCGTTACAGAGTACCAAAAGAAGGTGGAAATTTTTGATGATTATTTCGGTGATATTTCGTATTTTTGGGAAAATTTAATGGTAAATACGTTCTATTTTTTGGCGTTTCCAGATGTTTCGTCGCCGGAAAAATTGTGGAAAAGCTATGTTAATCTGTGCAACCTATATAGTCTGTTCCGGTTTACTGCTATCATAAATTGTGGCGAGTCACCCAGCCAGGAAAAACTGTTTGAGGCAGTTGTTATGGTGAGCCGTGGCATGATACATAACAAGCAACAAATGGCACTTCTTCAGGATGAATTCTTTAATAATGACAGCTCCTCGCTATCCCATATGGCAATTTTGGTCCAGGGATGAAAATTATACTGGGCGATGGAAGATATTCTTGCGATAGCAATAATAAAGGGACGCGTTACAAGTCATCTTGCAACGCGTCCCTAATCAACTACTACATAGTTTTCAAATGCTGCAACAGCACCGATGCGATATTCTCACAGGATGCCTGAACGGTCACAGCACCGATTTCATAGGCTGCGCACGGCATACCGTAAACCACACAGGATTCCCGATCCTGGCCAATGGTATAGGCCCCAGCCTTGCGCATTTTCAGCAGACCGTCGGCACCGTCGCGGCCCATGCCGGTCATAATGATACCCACCATATGACACTGCACCGTGGAGGCCATGGAGGTAAAAAGCGCGTCCACCGACGGACGGTGACCGCTGACCTTTTCGCCCGGCTGGCAGGAAACCGTGTACCGGCTGCCCATCCGCACCACCCGCATTTGCAGGTCCGCGGGAGCAATGAGGGCCAGACCCGGCCGGATTTCATCACCGTGAACCGCCTCCCGGACTTCCATCTGACAAAGACGGTTCAAACGGTCGGCGTACATTTTGGTGAAGCCCACAGGCATATGCTGTACGATGACCATACCGGGGATATCCGCCGGAAGCCGCCGCAGCACTTCCAGCGTGGCCTCGGTGCCGCCGGTGGAAGCGCCCAAACCAATGATGGTGGGCTTGGGCAGACGTCCCTGGGGACGGCCCAGCAGCGGTGCCGGAGCCGGAACTGCGCCCCGTGCGGCCGGACGGTGGGGTACTCTGGCACAGGAGGCCACCAGCACCTTCTGAGCAAGAGCCAGCAAAAACGCCGCATTGGCATGGGGACCGTCGGGCTTGCGGACAAAATCCACAGCACCGGCGCTCAAGGCGTCAAAAACCCGCAGGTTCAGCGACGATACGAGAATCACCGGCAGCGGGTGCTGGGGCAGAAACTTCGTCAAAAACTCAATACCGCTCTCCCCCGGCATTTCCACATCCATCGTCACCACATCGGGATGCAGCGCGAGGATTTTGTTGCGTGCGTCGGTGGTGTTGACGGCTGTCCCCACAATCTCAATCCGGGGATGTTGGGCCAGTCCTTGGGTAATCAGATTCCGCGCCACGGCCGAATCGTCCACCACCAGTACCCGAATCGGCTTGTTGTTTGCGATCATGTGTCAGAAGCCTTCCTTCCTGTGACGCTGCCGCGTCACTTTTTCTGGTAGATGGATGGAGACACCTGGCGGAACTTGGGGTTCTGGCCCAGGGATTCCGAATGGCTGATAAAAAAGTAGCCGTGGGGCTCCAGCACATCGTAAAACCGCGACACCAACGCGTCGCGGGTAGGTTGGTCGAAGTAAATCATCACATTACGGCAGAAGATCACATCGAATTTCCGGCGGAAGCGCATGGGTTCCATCAAATTGAAGGGGCGGAAAATCACGTTATCCCGCAGGGCCTTGGACACCTTGTACTTGCCGGACGCGGCATCCTTGGTGAAGTACCGGCGCACCCAGGCCTCCGGCATGTCTGCAGGCATGTCATAAAGCCCAATCTGCGCCTTTTGCATAGCCTGATGGGAGATGTCCGTGGCCAGGATGCGGGTATCCCATGTCCCCTTGCCGTTGAAAAATTCCTTGAGGTAGATGGACAGGGTGTAGGGCTCTTCGCCGCTGGAACAGCCGGCGCTCCAGATGGAGACGCTGCGTTCCCGCTGCCGGGCCACGGCCAACTGCGGCAGAATGGTGTTGGTCAGATAGGTGAAATGATCTTTCTCCCGGAGAAAATACGTGTAATTGGTGGTCAGCTTGTTGAGCACCAGCTCCAGGTCTTCCTGGGACTTTGTCCGGAACAGGTGCTCCAAAAAGGGTTTCATACTGGTGTAGCCCCGCTCTTTGAGGGAGTGGGACAGACGGCTGGTGATCAGGGCGCGTTTCTTACTCAGATCGATGCCGTAGTTCTTTTGGATGAATTGCACCAAATTGTGAAAATCTTCGTCGGTTACGGTGAGATCGTGAAAAAAGTCCAAGAAACTCCCCTCTCCTTTCTGTTACGCCTGCGTCAGCAGATTGGCGCAGTCAAACTCCAGCATCGTCTCGCCGTCGGGCAGAGAGCACATACCGGACACCAGGCGCTGATGCTCCTTGGCCGGAGACATGCACAGGGTGGCCGTGTCCAGATCGATCATCCGCAGGACCGTATCCACCAGAACGCCCACCAGCATCCCGTTAATGGTGAGGATGATGATGCAGTCTCTGTTGGTGGGGATTTGTCCCAGCATAATGCGGATATCCACAATGGGGATGATCTGGCCGCGCAGATTGATGATGCCGCAGACGTAAGACGGCACCAGCGGAATCGGCGTAATGGGATGGTTGGTGATGATTTCCACCACATAGTCCGCCGCCGCGCCAAACAGCAGGGCATCGGAACGAAACAGCAAATATTTACACAGCGTATCGTCGACTGTGTCGGGGGTCAGGACCTGCTCGGTCTGCAGCTCATAATCTTCCATGGGGAACCCTCCTTCTTATTGGCCCTGATAGAGATTGTTGACGTCCAGAATCAGGCTGATATTGCCGTCGCCCAGGATGGTGCATCCGGCAATGCCGCTGCGCTTGATGTTGAAGCTGTTGAGGTAGCTGGGCAGGGGTTTCACAACCACCTGCTGCTCGCCCAGCAGTTCGTCGACGAAGAGGCAGTAAGACAGTTCGCCGGCTTCCAGCCAGATGAGAATGCCTTCCTCCACGTTGACGCGGCCGTCTTCAATCTGATACAGGTCCCGCATACGCACCACCGGATAAAACTCGCCCATGCACTTGAACAGTTCGCCGTCGGAGGCGTCGCTGATAAGGTCCTTCTGGGAAATGCGGAAGGACTGACGGATATTGTGGATGGGAATGGTGAAGATGGAGCTGCCCACACTGACTTCCATGCCGTCCATGATGGCCATGGTCAGCGGAATTTTCAGCGTGGTGGTCATGCCCTTGCCCTGCTCACTGGTGATGGACACAGAGCCGCCAATGTCCTCCACGTTCTTTTTCACCACGTCCATGCCAACGCCGCGGCCGGAGAACTCCGTCACTTCGCTGTTGGTGGAGAAGCCGGGGGCCAGCAGGAAGGCCAGAATATCCTTGTGGGAGTATTCCACGCCCTCAAAGGCCAGACCCTGCCGGATGGCCTTGGCCAGAACGGCGTCGTCGTTGACACCCTGGCCGTCGTCGCGGATCTCGATGATGACCTCGCTGCCCGTGTGGCGGGCCGACAGAACGATCTCGCCCACCGGGTCCTTGCCGGCGGCAATACGGTCTTCGACGTTCTCCTCGATGCCATGGTCCATGGAGTTACGGACGATGTGCATGATGGGATCGCCGATGCTGTCCACAATGGTCTTATCCACTTCTGTGTCTTCGCCGATCAGGGTCAGATGAGCCTGCTTATCCAGCTTCTTGCACATATCGCGGACAATGCGGTTCATCTTCTGGAACGTGGCCGACACGGGGACCATGCGCAGGGACATGGCCACATCCTGCAGCTCATCGGTGAGCTTCCGCAGCTGCCGGGCAGACTTGGTGAAGGCGTCCAGCTTAAGCCCCTTCAAGTCGGGAGAGGCGGTGACCATGGATTCGGTGATGACGATTTCGCCCACCACCGCCGCCAGCTGGTCCAGCTTGCTGAGGCTGACGCTGATAAGGCTTTCCTTGTGATGGTTCTCGGTCTTTACCGGCGTGGCCTTGGACTGCGGCGCCGGTGCGGCGGCGGCAGCCGGGGCCGGAGCGGGCTGCTGGGCAGCCGGAGTCTCAGGCTGAGCCGGGGCCGATGCAGGCTGCTCCGCAGCCGGAGCGGGCTGGGGAGCCGGAGCCGCAGGCGTTTCCACCGGGTCCATGGTCTGGTAGGTGCGGACGGAACCCATGCCGGTCACAGAGTGAACGGCGTTGTCCCGGTCCGTCCGATTGCGGAAACGCATGGTGAAGCCCGACTGGGCCACCAGGGCCGAAGTGGCAGGATCATGCTCCACGTCGGCGGGCTCAAAGGTAAAGTCCTCCTCGGGGCAAATGTCGTGGATGGAGGTCACGAGCATAAAGGCCCGCAGGTTCTCCATGCCGCAGCCCTCGTCGAAGAACACCTGCAGCCCATAGGGGAATCCCTCAGGCGCGTCGGCTGCTGCCGGTTCGCTGCCGCCGGACGGCTCTTCCGCCGCTGCCGGTGCAGTACCTTGAATTTGTGCGATAAAGCTATTAATTTTCTCCAACAGCGTGTCGATATTATCTGTGAGAGCTTCCCCGTTTTGGATGTGCTCGATCTCCTGCCGGAAGAAGTCGATGGTCTGGAAAAGCAGATCAAACAACTCCGGCCGGAGGCTCTCCGGCACGATGGAAATGGACTGCTCCCGGAGGATTGCGAAGAGGTCCTCGGCCCGGTGGGCGATGGTCATGAGGGAATTGAATTCCATCATGGCCGAAGAACCCTTGACGGTGTGCATGATACGGAAAATCGTGTTGATGTCATCGTTGGAAAACGCGTCAGCCTGCTCCGCGGCCAACACAATGCTGTCCAACTGCTCTAAAAGCCCGTTGGTTTCATAGAGATAAGCGTCCAGAATGCTGTCGTTGCCCATACTCATAAGCGGCACCCTTCCTTTTTCTGCAGAACTTATAATATACATATCGGCAGAAATCTGCAATAATTAAGGCGACGATACAAAAACTAAAAGAAAACATTGCAACCATTCCGCCCGTTCCGCCGCCGCTGCGGTGAGGACGGCGATACCATAGGAAAAAGGTGACAACGATATGGCCAACCTGATGGGAGTGACCAACCCTGTACCGGGGTATGACGGTCCCAACAACACCCGGGTCCAGCCCACGGCAATCCGCCCCGGAGACACCACCATACAGAATATTCCCGACCCAACCCGAGTGGGACGGCCCGACGCCCGTACGGACCAGAACGGCGCCAATAACGCCCTTCTGTCCGACGGGCTCCGCTACGACTCCAACATGCAGATGTTCCTGCAGGCGCTGCGGGAATCGCCGGATTTGGCGGCGGAGTTCACCAAGATGGTGGGCTGGCTCAACGTCATGGCCGCCACGCCGGGACTGACCGAGGGCGTAGCAACGGAAATGAAGGCGTTCTTGCAGATGCTGCACATGGACGCCCAGGGGCTGCATGAACTGTTCAGCACACAGATGAAGGCGGGCAACCGGTTTGCCGGACCCCTGATGTCTCTGCTGCGCCAGACGTTCCAGGCCAACAATAATCCCGCCATCCGGCAGGATATTTTGATGTTCCTCAAGCGCTACAGTGATTTTTCTTCCAGCGACCACATCGGCCGCACCATGAATCAGCTGCTGCGGCAGCTGCCGGACTACATGCCCAAAAGCTGGGGCGAAGCCCTGGCAAACTATAACGCCCGTCTGGAGCTGGGGCTCCAGGCCGGAGACCGGCAGGGCAATCTGAAGCTGCTGCAGGGAGAGGTCATCCCCCATCTGGCCGACTATGTGGAGCGGACCCACGATATGGGAACCGCCCGGACTCTGATCAGCATGCTGATTCTCAACGTGACCCGCTATGAGAACGGCGACGAAGAGAGCCTGCTCCAGGCGTTCCGGCAGCTGAGCCGCTGCGGCGAATCCCTGGCGGGATTGAACCAGCTGGACGACAAGGCGCTGCTGAAGCTGCTGCGGGAGAACGAGTTCACCAAGGCGGCCCGGGCCGACGCCTTTTCCGAGCGTCTGGCGTCGCTGGCTTCCCGGGCCCTGCGGGGCGAGGGCGGCACGGACCTGCGGGAAACGTTCACGGAGATCGTCCGGGCCATGCTCATCAATGAGAGCGTCTATATGCCGCTGCGCCATGGATTGGTGCCGCTGTTGTGGCAGGACCGGGTCATGTACTCGGAGTATTGGGTGGACCCCGACGCCGACAGCGAAGAGAACGGGCGGCGGTCGGAGGACGGTAAAATCCAGTTCCTGTTTAAAATGGATATTCAGGGCCTGGGCTTTGTGGAGATGGTCCTGGGGGCCCGCAAAGACCAGGTGGACCTGGACCTCTACGCACCGGACAGCATTGCGCGCCACCGGGCGCGGGTGGCCGAGGATTTGCAGCAGATTCTCCAGGATCACGGGTTGACGGGCCACAGTGTGCAGGTCCGCAAGTCGGAGAAGCCCCTGGCCATTACGGATGTATTTCCGGATCTTTTTGAAGGGAAGCGAAGCGTCAATGTCAAAGTCTAACGGCGGGGCCCGGCGGGCCGTTGCCCTGCAATACGGCACGGAACACTCCGCCCCGGTGATCATTGCCTCGGGCATGGGAAATCTGGCCGAGAAGATTGTGGAGGTGGCGTCGGAGAACGGCGTACCCATCTATGAAGACAATTCCCTGGCCACGGTGCTGTCCCAGATGGAGCTGGGCCGGGAAATTCCCGAGGAGCTCTACGGGGCCATCGTGGAAATCTACCTGTACTTTTTGAATTTTGACCCCAACGACCCGGATAAATTCCGGCGGGAGCGGGAGAAATGGAGAGCGGAGCAGAAGAAAGCGGAACAGCAGAATGTGGAGCTGAGCAAGGCGGAACAGCAGGAGGTGCAGTAACATGGCGGGAAATCTGAAAAACCGGTATCTGATTCTGGATTCCCAGAGCATACCCGTGGGCCATTGTACTTGCCGGGATGACCCGGACACGGAGGTGTGGCGGCTGGAAGTGGACTATGCCGACGCACGGAAGCTGTGGAATATGAAAGACATCCGTCTGGTGGGCGCGGCGGAATACTGCGTGGCCGTGGAGGGCGAGATTCTGCGCTGGGACGGCGATACGGTGGCCATGGTCCAGATGACGAAACGGCTGGGCCATGAGCTGCGGCAGAATCTGCGGCTGCCGGTCCGGTTTGAGAGCTTCCTCTATTCCATGAAGCAGCCCCAGGGACGGGTGCCCATTTTCAGCTTTGACCTGAGCTGCGGCGGTATTTCGTTTTTCTGCGCCAGGGCGCTGCCCGACGGGATGCGGGCCCAGGTGGTCATCCCCGTCACATCGACGCCGCTGATTCTGAACATTGAGATCATTCGCCGCTGTTCCTCCAAGGAATCGGTGCCCATGTATGCGGCAAAGTTCGTGGATCTGTTGCGGGAAGAGGAGAATATGGTCCGTGAGGCCGTGTTCAGTCTGCAATTCCATCACGCTTCCAGTTCCGAAAAAGGACAGAACAGGTAGAAAGGAACGCCGATACGATGAAAGGAAACCATATGCAAACTCTGAAACTCTTCCGGCGGATGCTGGCCCTGGTTCTGACGGCGGCCACACTGCTGACGGTGGTTCCCACCGGCTTGACGGCCCATGCGGCCAGCTATCAGGACCCCTACCTCAATCAGATGGTGGAGTGGGGCTTCCTGCGTGGCGATATCGAAGGCAACCTGCGCCCGGACAGCGCGATCACCCGGGCGGAATTTGTCACCATTGTCAACCGGGCCTTCGGGTATACCCGTACCGGTGAGATGCCCTTTACCGACGTGAAATCCAGCGACTGGTATGCCGATGACGTGTCCATTGCCTACAATGTGGGATACATACAGGGCACCTCTGAGAACACTTTTGCTCCCGAGCGGTCCATCACCCGGGAGGAGGCGGCTGCCATTCTGGCCCGGAACCTGATGCTCCAGGCCGCGTCGGGCGAAAATACCGACTTTACCGACAGCCGCGACATCAGCAACTGGAGCCGCGGCCTCATTACCACCCTGGCCGACTATGAGATCATCGATGGCTACGCCGACGGCACCTTCCGGCCTCAGGCGCCCATTACCCGGGGCGAAACCGCCATTATGCTGGTCCGGGCCATTGGCACGCCGGTGCAGACCGCCGGTGTCCATTCCCTGGGAAATGTCTATGGCAATGTGACCATCAACACCTCCGGCGTGACGCTGCGCAACACGGTCATTGCCGGTAACCTGTACATCACCGCCGGTGTGGCCGAGGGCAACGTGCTGCTGGAAAATGTGACGGTCCTGGGCGAAATTGTTGTCAGCGGCGGCGGCGTCAGCGAAAGCGGCGAAGACAGCGTGGTGCTGCGCAACGTCACCAGCCCCAAGCTGGTGCTGGACAATGTCAAGAACACCGAAGTGTCCGTGCGCCTGGAGGGCGACGGCGTTATCAATGTGGCCAGCATCCGCACCAACGCCTTTTTGGAGGACAGCACCCCCGCCGACTGCGGCGCGCTGCGCATTGAGCTGGACGGCGAGGATGGCCGCTCCCTGGAGCTGGCCGGCAATATCAAGGACGTCATCAACCTGACGCCAAAGTCCTATCTGAGCCTGGGTGCCGGACAAGCCCAGAGCATCACCATCGATGAGACCGCCACCGGCACCACTCTGAACATTGTGGCCGGAGCCGAGGTGGAAGAGGTCAATCTGGACACGGCTGCCACCATCACCGGCGACGGCGATATCGGCAAGCTGACGGTCAACACCTCCGGCAGTACCGTGTCCATGCTGCCCGATGAAATCGTGATTCGTCCCGGCGAGACCGCTACCATTGACGGAGAGAAAATGGACAGCGCCGCGGCGGCGGAGTCTTCTGCCGATCCCAGAATTCAGGCGGGCTATCCCAAGATGACCGATCTGGCCCCCACCACGGCAACGGCCAGTTTCAGCACCAATAAGAAAGGCATCGTTTACTGGGCCGTCACCTCTGTGACCGACGGTTCTGTGGGCGCGGATGACCTGATCAGCCCGTCTTCTTACAGCCCCAAGGTTCTCAAGCAGGGCAGCGTGTCCATGGGCGGGGCCAATCAGGCGGCCACGGCCAAAATCTCCGGTCTTACCGCCGGCGGTTCCTACTATTTGTCTACCGTCTTTGTGGACGGACGGGAGGAACGCAGCCCGGTAAAGGTCATTTCCTTTACCACGCCGGACAACACGGCCCCGAACTTTGCAACGGGTTATCCCTATATGTCGCGGATTACCAATATTTCCGCCCAGGTGACCACCATGGCCACCAAGACCTGCCGCCTGTACTATGCCGTTCTGCCCAAGGGCGCGACGGCACCCACGGCGGAGGACTTCAAGGCCAACGCTGTCACCGGCAACCTGGGTTACGGCGCATTGGACGTGACCAAGAACAAGCCCTATACCTTTGATGTCAACAGCGTTCCCCTGGAGGAACTGGCCGATTACGACCTGTACCTGTGGCTTACCGATATTGACGGCGGGGCCAGCTCGGCAGTCAAGAAGCTGAGCTTTACCACGGTGGACAAGACGCCGCCGGTGTTCAACACAGAGCCCACCATCAATAAGGTGGACAAGACCGCCGTGGGCCTGTATGCCAACCTCAATGAGGACGGCACCCTGTATTGGGTCGTGGTCAAGCAGGGCGAGGTCTATCCCAAGCCCCTGGCAGGCCAGTCCGGCCCGGTGGATTGGTCCAGCGATACGGCCAAGCTCCAGGTGTCGGCGGGCATGAACGCCCTCAAGAGCGGCAAGGTGACCATGACCGAGGGCAAGGATGTGAGCTTTACTGTCAGCGGCCTGGACAACCAGCAGTCCTATGACCTCTACTATGTGGCCCAGGACAAGGCTGGAAACTATACCGCCAGCATCGGCAAGATCACCATCCATACCGAGGACGACAGCAAGCCCACCGTGACCCAGGAGTTTACCAAGTACAACGGTACGGAAACAAACCGTCCCCTGCCGGACTCGGACGTGCGTCTGGTGTTCAGTGAGCCGGTGCAGTCCGTGGCCACCAATACTCCCCTGGTGGATTACTATGACCAGGTGACCAAGGTCATCGGTCAGCCAACGGAAATGGATGCCCGTAACCAAATGGCTGCGGTGCTGGAAGAGGCCATTCAGCTGTATATCAATCCCACTGACAGCCAGCCGCAGCTGATTCCGGGTGCCACAGCGGATACGGATAAGGTGAATGATGACTGGACCATCGATTACCGCTATGCGGAAATCGTTTTGGAAGACAGCAAGACCGTTGTAATCTTCCCCTATGAGACGGGAGCCATCAACCTCAAGAGCGGTGCAAAATACTATTTTGAAATTGCTGCCAAGACCATTTCTGATACATCCCAGGCCCAGAACGTCATGGGTCAGACGAAACTGCCGGAGTTTGAGACGGTGTTTGCACAGGTCAATCTGTCTGTGGGCAATAATACAGAAACAGCCATCACCGAGGCGGTGTATAAGGACGGCCAGCCCGTGCAAAACCTGCCCACAGGCGGCGCGCCCATTGATCTCTACTGGCGTATGGACCCGGTTTCCACCCAAAAGGTGGAGAACTCCATCTGCTGGGATATGATTCTCTGGTCCAATACCCATGTGGAATTTCAGCTGTTCCGGCGGGTCAGCGGCGCGCTGAACGACAAGTGGGAACTGGTGGGTACTTCTTCTATTATGGTGTCGGAGAACATTTCCAGAGCGGGCAACAGCCTTCGCATGAACCTGGAAGACCCCAACAATAACAATCCCACCTTTGACCAGCTGAATACCCTGAAAGAGGGCACGGTGTACGAATACGCCGTCAGCTTTACCAAGGTAGAGGGAGAACCGGACCGCAGCACCTGGAGCCAGACGATTACTTTTGATATCAACGTACTCGCCGGCAGCGGCCTGGAGCTGCCCCGGCTGGGTGCAGACGTTACCGAAAGCAAATGGGACGAACTGGTGGGTACTACGCTGACCAACATCAGCCTGCCGGAGACGCTGACGCTGCACAAGCCGTTCCGCGATCAGGCTGCCCCCCACTTTATCGGTGACCGGCCCACATTTACAGCCGGTGACTCCACCGTTCGGATGGACCTGATGCTGGACCGCATGGGCACCATCTACTGGGTTGTTGCCAAGCGCGGCGATATCAGCACCCTCGGCACGGATGCAAACCGAACGGACTACAGCCCCATCGACAAGACGGACCCGAACATTTCGGATGAAGAATATTATAAGAACTATAATAAGTTGCCCGATTCTGGTTTGAACGATGGAATTGACAACAGCGGCAAAGGTGATTATGTAACACCGGTATCCACGCCGCCCTATAACTGGATTGTGGATGCAGGCAAATATCTGGTCAGCGAGGATGTACAGAATGGTTCCCTGTCCTGCGGTGCCAGCGTCAAGACAGTGACCGTAGACGGCTTGGTGCCCAATCAGGATTACATTGCCTATTTTGTCATTCAGGGTACGTCCCAGGTGTATTCTGATGTCTACTGTTATCGATTTACTACCGGCGATGTGACAAAGCCGGTGTTGACCTTGCAGGAACTGAGCCCCAATGTTGCCATTCAAACTTCGGAAGACTCCGATGTAAACTTTGCGCTGTTTGCTGATACGCAGTTGCCGCAGGAGTTTAAGCGGACGTTCAGAAGCTATGTTGACACGAGCTTGTTGGAAGAATTTGATAAAGCGGCGGGAACAAAGAAAGATACCATGACCATCCTCCAAGCGCTGATGCAGACCGGCACCGGCGGCTATTCCTGGTTTGATATCTATGCACAACCGCCGGCAAAACCGGGAGAGGGCGCCAAAATCCGTGATACGATTCAGCAGATCATCACCCGTGGTCAAGGCACCGGCGGTACGCCCGGAGTTGCAGACAGTACTACCACCACGGCCAATCAGGAGTACAAGCATGACTTTTCCAATGACATGGACCCGAAGAGCGCAACCAATTACTACTGCATTGCGGTAGCCAAGAATGTACTGGGCGGCGACTATGCCTATAAGGCGGTTGGAAACGTCCATATCCCGGATACGACACCACCTACCATGACCATTCCCGGCGCAGACGGTGAGAGACAAACGGATGGCACATATAAGGGTACGCTGACGCTGGTGTTCAGCGAGGTGGTATACTGGATTCCGGAGGACCGCGATACCAGTAAAATCTGTGCGGTGGTTGAGAAAAATGGTGTGTCTGACGATCCCAAGACGGAAGATGGCAAACTGATACCGGGCAAAACTTCCATGCTGGCGCATATGGGCGGCAACGTTGGTACACTAAAGACCATGTCCAACGCATCGGATACCGCCACGAACACCTTTACGTTCGACTATATCGGTGTCAGAGTGGGCAATACGTTGACGCTGTTCAAAGATGGCTTTATCAGTGACCGTTGGGGCAACAGTACCGTCAATACAATTACGCTTCGATATGAAGAAGTAAAGACCGGCACCGGCACCACATTTACCGCAGGCGGCTGGGTAATTGTCCAGTCATAATCCAAAGTGCCGGAAGGAACCCGCACCTCTGCTGCCCCTGTTTTACAGGGGCAGCGTTCCAAAGGAGGAACTTGAGCCATGAAATTGAAGTGGAGCAGTCGATTGCTGGCGTTGCTGCTGTGTGCGGCGCTGCTGCCGATGCAGCTGTTTGTGCTGCCTGTGGCTGCTGCGACGCCGACGCTGAGAAATGTAATTGTCAGCAACGAAAACGTGACCCTGAAAGAGGGGCAAACCAAGGACCTGACCGCAACGGTGACCCTGAATGATAACTCAGCTTATACCGTGAACAGTGATACGCTTCCCAAGGATTTAAAGGTTACTTGGACAGTGGAAGATAACCGGGACGATGAGGTTTCGGTTGTAAAAACCGGAAATGGCCTGGGTGCGACAATAACGGCTTTGCGCGTGGCAGATACCAACGAGCGTGTCAAAGAAGTGACTGTCCAGGTAACAGCAGAACTGAATGGAAAATTCAGCTATGCCACCTGCAAGGTCCTGGTGCAAACGGAGGACCCGGCAGGTGTCACGGTTACGCCTGCCACACAGGAGATTGCGCCGGGCGGTAAAATCCAGCTCCATGCTACGGTAAAGCCGGAGACAAACCCACCGGCCACAGTGACCTGGAGCTCCAAAAATCCAGCCATAGCCACGGTGGACAGTAATGGATGGCTGACCGGTGTCAGCGCGGGCAAAACCGAAATTACCGCCACAGCAGGCAACAATGTGGGTACCTGCGCTGTGACGGTGTTGGGTATCGTGCTGAAAGAAACGTCTGTCACCCTGCGGGAGCGGGGCAATCATACATTACAGTATGAGGTGTTCGGTTCCACCCTGCAAAAGCAAAAAATTGAATGGACCAGCAGCGATTCCACGGTGGTGACCGTGCAGGACGGCTATCTGTATGGTCTCAAGGAGGGCACTGCTACCATCACGGCCAAAATCAGCGGCAGCACTTACTCCGCCACCTGTGAGGTCAAGGTGGAACGCAACACCGCCGATCCCATTACTGTATCTGTGGATTCCGGCGAGCCGGTAGCGTTCTCGAGCCTGGTAAGCCGCATCCAAAGCGAGTGCAGCGATGTGCTGGGACGGACCCTCAGCCATGTGGGCGGCTTTAATCTTACCACCGCAGAGGGAACTCTGTACTACCGCTACCAGTCCGACTCGGACACCGGCGCGGGCATCGGTGCGGGCGAGATGTATTATGTCAATCCTTCCCTGGCCCAGCGGGGTCTCAGTGATGTGACCTTTGTCCCCAAGGCGGATTTCAGCGGTAAAGCCGTCATCTCCTACACCGGCTATGCCGATGCAACCACCTTCTTCCAGGGTACCATTGAGGTTACGGTGGCCCAGGTGGAGGACATCGCCTATACGATTGCAGCCAATAAGCCGCTGCAATTCAACGCCGATGACTTCAACCGCCTCTGCCGCAGCCGCACCGGCCGCGACCTGGCCAGCGTCTCCTTCTCCCTGCCCGACAGCAGCCGGGGAACACTCTATTACCGCTACTCCGCCGGCGCTTCCTACAATACCCCGGTAGAGGCGACCAAGGAGTACAAGCTCAACGGCTCCCCTTCCCTGAATGATGTCTACTTTGTGCCCAGCAACGGATACAGCGGTGAAGTGGTGCTGTCCTTCTTGGCCAGAGACGTCAACGGCACATCGTTCCGCGGCAGTGTGCGTGTCCAGGTTTCCAAAGCCTCCGGTAATGGTGATATCAACTACACCATCACCAAGGGCGGATGGATCACCATGGATGAAAGCGACTTCAACAGCCTGTGCCGCAGTGCCACGGGCTACACCCTGGATTACATCCGCTTCACCCTGCCGCCTACCAGCCAGGGTAAACTCTACTATAACTATTCCGGCAGTTCCGGCGGCTACAGTGACGAGGTCACCGCCGACCGCAACTACTATTATAACAGTACGCCGTATCTGCGCCGTGTAACCTTTGCGGCAGCCGACTCCTACACCGGTACGGTCAATATTCCGTTCCGGGCCTGGGATACCAAGGGCAACCAGTTCAGCGGCACCGTCTCCATTGTGGTGGAAACCAACGACGGCAGCGGCATCCGCTATACGGCTTATCAGGGTGGTAAAGTCACCTTTGACGATACGGACTTCAACAGTGAGTGCCAGAAGGTCACCGGTTCCAGCCTCAGCTATGTCAAGTTTGCGCTGCCGTCGTCCTCCCAGGGCGCGCTGTACTACAACTACACCAGCAGCGGCAACTATGACAGCGCCGTGACCAGCAGCCGGAAGTATTACCGCTACTCCACCCCGTATCTGGACAAAGTGACCTTTGTCCCCCACAGCAGTTTCGTCGGCACGGCCACCATCCAGTATACCGGATGGGCCAGCAACGGCAGGAGCTTCAACGGCACCGTCACCATTGACGTTTACAACTCGGCGCAGCAGATTGCCTACACGGTCCGCAGCGGCGGTGTGGCCGATCTGAATGCGGTGGATTTTGACCGTCTCTGTGAATATTACACCGGCGATCCCCTGCGCTACGTCCGCTTTACCCTGCCCTCCTCCTCCCGCGGCGTGCTGTACTACGACTATAACAGCACCAGCGGCAGCTACGGCAGCAAGGTGTCGTCCTACACCAATTACTATTATTCCTCCAGCCCCTATCTGGAGCGGGTGTCCTTCGTGGCGGACGAAAGGTATGCCGGGACCTTTGAGATTTCCTTCACCGGTTGGAGCACCGGCGGAAAATCCTTTAAGAGTACCATCGAGATCACCGTAGAGGCGCCCCAGGGTCCGACAACCATCTATTACACGGCGGTCAACGGAACGGTGGACTTCCAGAGCAGCGATTTCGTGTCGGCCTGTGATGACCGCGGCTTGGGCAGCCTCTCGTCGGTGCGGTTCCAGCTGCCTTCGTCCAGTCAGGGTAAACTGTACTACCGGTACAGCAGTACCCAGAGCAGTTCTACCCCCGTCCAGAGCACGACATCCTATTACCCCTCCTCCACCCCGCGTATTTCCGATGTCACCTTTGTGGCGGCGGCGGGATTCACCGGTGTGGTTACGGTGACCTATACAGGCACCGACAGCCGGGGCAATACCTATCAGGGACAAATCCGCGTCAATGTACCGGTTGCCGGTACCTCCCGTTATTTTAACGATCTGACCAATTACGCCTGGGCCGTGTCCTCCATCGACCGGCTGTATGAGCTGGGCGTGGTTACAGGAACCGGCGGCGGCCGCTACAGCCCCCAGAACAGCATCTCTCGCGGTGACTTTATGCTGATGCTGGACCGGGCCTTCGGCTTTGCCGATGTGTCAGGCACGGGCTTTACCGATGTACCGGCGGGCAGCTACTACGCTTCCGCCATTGCGTCGGCCAAGGCGCTGGGCATTGCCACCGGTTACGCCAACGGTACGTTCCAGCCCAATGCGCCGGTGACGCGGCAGGATGCCATGGTATTTCTGAAACGGGCCATGGTTGCCGACGGCTGGAGCCTGAGCAACGGCGACCGGTTGGTGCTCCAGGGCTTCCGGGATGGCGCCTATGTGGCGGAATATGCCGTGGATGCCGTATCCACAATGGTAAGTTATGGGATTCTCACGGGCAACAACAACAATCAGCTGAACCCCACCGCCTACATGTCCCGAGCGGAAATGGCTGTGGTGTTGACCAGAGTGCTGGATTTGTAAATACCAATCTTTACAAATCCAATGCCAGACATGGTAGAATTGCACAAACGAAACGTCTGAATATTGTGTAAAATCAAGAAATGCGGTGTCCGATGGGCATCGCATTTCTTGATTTTTATTACGATACCACGGTTGATTACTGTAAAAAAGTGAGAAGCGGGAACATTGTATGATGAAACTGTTGACATGGTCTTTTTTCATAGGTAAATGAATATGTATACATTAGTAAAATATCTATCTGAACGGATTGACAGGACAGAGTTTACACTTTAAAATGTGTATAACAAAAAAATATAAAATTTTTGGGTATATGGGAATAAGGGTTGAAATTTCAGTTGTCAGGCAGTAAAATGTTATGGTAAGTGGAATATTTGAGATACACAGTGTATTTTTTGTTGAGAAACTTGTGAAAATCTTATTTTTTACAAATACTGGGGGGATATAAATGCAGCTGTTGGAGACCAATACGCAGCTGATGCTGCGGCGTTCCATGGAATATCTGTGGCAAAAGCAAACCTGCATTCTGGACAATATCGCCAATGTAGAGACGCCGGGCTATCAGGTCAAGTATGCCACCTTTGAAGATGCTTTGGACGACGCATTGCAGGAGGCCGCCGGTAAGAGCAATACCGCGTCGGCGTGGGCACTGCGGGAGGCCATTGTCGCGCCGCAGGTGGAGATTCATGAAGCCGCGGAAAGCGTCCGTGCCGACGGCAACGGCGTGAATATCACCGAGCAGGCCGTGGAACTGGCCCGCAACGGTTATCAGCAGCAGTATGTGTTTAACTCCATTTCCAATGAGTTTACCTTGCTGCGGACGGCCATTCGAGGATAAGGAGCGATAGACTATGGCATTTTTGAGTTCCATGAACATCGTGGGCTCGGGCCTGACGGCCCAGCAGCTGCGACTGGACGTGATCTCTGAAAATATCACCAATATCAACACCACCCGGACCGAGGCCGGCGGTGCCTACCGCCGCAAGATCGTGACCATGGAGGCCATCGAGGGACAGACGACGTTCCAGGCGGCCATGGCCAGAGCCCAGGGACGGAACGCCTCTGCCGACAGCGCCGCCGGCGGTGTGCGGGTGACGGAGATTACCGAGGACCCCTCGGACTTCAAGCTGGTATACGACCCCACCCACCCCGACGCCAACGAAGAGGGGTATGTGGAGATGCCCAACGTGGATCTGGTCAAGGAGATGGCCGATGCCATGGCGGCGAATCAGGCGTATTCCGCCAACGTAACCGCATTTAATGTACTGAAGCAAGTGGCCGCCAAGGGTCTGGAGATCGGCAAGTGATCTGACAGGCCGCAGGGACAGGAGAGTTAAGATATGGAATTACATATGAGCCCAATCGCTCCGCTTTGGAACGATGATACGGTACAGGAGTCATCCGCTGCACGGAACAACGGGGCTCCTGCGATTCCGTTTGCAGACGTTTTTCAGTCCGCCATTGATTCGGTCAAGGAGACCGACGCCACCAAGAATGAACTGCAGTATTTACAGGCCACCGGCCAGCTGGACAATCCGGCGGAACTGGTGATTGCTGAGAATCAGGCAATTCTGTCTGTGCAACTGCTGGTGCAGCTCCGTGACAGAGCGCTGGACGCTTACAGTGAAGTTATGCGCATTAGCATGTAAGTGAAGCAGGAACGTATAGAAAGAATCTGAAGATCCGGGAGCGAGGGCATTGGCCGTGCAAGAGAAGGTAAAGGGCTTTTTAAATAAAGGAAAGCAGCTGTGGACAGGCGCGAAAAAGCGGACGAAAATCCTGGCGGCGGCGGTCCTGGTGGTTGCGGCCGGCGCCATTGTCGCCGTGGTGGTGGCCAGTCAGAACCAGCCCTACGCGACGCTGTTCACGGAGCTGAGCCAAACGGATATGGCTGCGATTACGTCGTATCTGACGGAAAATGGGGTGTCGGATTTCCGCATTGTGGACGACGATACCATCATGGTACCGGCGGACCAGGAGGTTCAGCTCAAGGGCCAGCTGGTGTCGCAAGGTTACTTCAACTCCGGCTATGCCTATAACTATTCCACCTATTTAGATAACGTCAGCGCATTGACCACCGAGTCCGAACGGCAGCAGCTGGCACTCTATGAACTCAATGACAGCACGTCTGCCGTCATCCGCAGCATGGAGGGCGTCAAGGACGCTACGGTTCGGTTTACCCCTGGTGAGGATAACACCTATGTCCTGGACAGCGGCAATGTAGTGGAAGCTACCGCCTATGTCAAGGTGACGATGAAGGACGGTGTGCCCCTCAGCGACACCATGGCGGAAGGTATCCGCAATTTGGTGGGCAGCGCCATCCAGGGCCTGAAAGTGGAAAACGTCACCATTGTGGACTCCTATGGCAATACATATCTCCCTGACGATGGTCTGGGGGATTTAGAGGACTCCTCTGCCCTGAAGCTGCGGTTGGAGGAACAGGTCAACAGCACCCTGGAAAAGAAAATCCTGTCGGTGCTGCTGCCCATCTATGGCGCGGAGAATGTCAGCGTCAGTGTAAACAGCATCGTGGATGTGGACCGGATGTACACGGATTCCACCAACTATACCACCGAGGACTGGGCTGCCGACGGCTCCACCAACGGTGAGGGCATCATCGGCCAGAAGATCTGGGACAACAGCTACGAGGCCGATGAGAACGGCGCCGCAGGCGGCGACGTGGGCACGGAAACCAACGCCGATTTCCCCACCTATCCGGAGAACGAGGGCGAGGAAGAACCCGGCAACGGCGTTGTCAGCTCCACGGGTCAGACCAACTATCTGGTGGACGAGGAAAATAAGCAGGTGGAGCGCGTAGGCGGCACCATCACCGACGTCATGGTATCCGTCACCATCAATGAAGCCGTCAGCGGCGGTGTGAATGTGGAGGAGCTCTATCCCCATGTGGCCCGAGCTGCCGGTATTACCACAGCGGACCAGATGGAAAAGGTGCACATTTTGATTGCGCCTTTCAACACGGGAGACAACACGCCGACCGACACCAACGAGGACACTCCGGCAGAGGACGGCCTGCTGCTTGACAGCTGGATTCTGTATGCAGCGCTTGGCGGCCTGGTACTGTTTGTGCTGATCCTGGTACTGGTGCTGCTGCTGATCCGCCGTCACCGCCGCAAGAAGGCCGCAGCCATGGCTGCCGAGCTGGAGCAGCCGGAGGAGCTGCTGCAAGAGGCGGCGCCGGTGCCTGAAGGCGCGGATATTATGGAAATGCAGACAGAGAAGAGCATGGAACTGCGCAAAGACGTACGGAAGTTCGCTGAGGAGAACCCGGAAATCGCCGCGCAGATGGTTAAGAACTGGCTGAAGGAAGGGGAGAGCATGGAATGAGCGAAGCCGCCAGAGCCGGCCGGGAGCCGGGGAAACTGACGCAGCAGCAGAAGGCGGCGGCGGTCATCATCTCCCTGGGCGCTGAAAAGGCCTCCCAGCTCTACCAATACATGGACCCGGCTGATGTGGAACAGCTGACCATCGAGGTGGCCCGGATGGGCTACCTCGATGCAGAAACCACCGAAGAGGTCCTCAACGAATACTATCAGATGTGCCTGACCAACAAGGCGGTCACCGAGGGCGGCATGGAGTATGCCCGTGCGGTGCTGGAAAAAGCCTTTGGCAGTCAGGCCGCCGACAGCCTGCTGGAAAAGGTGACAAAGTCCCTGAAAAACCGGGAGTTTGCCTTCCTCAACAAGGCCGACGAGAAATCCCTGTACGCTGCCTTGCAGCATGAGCGGCCCCAGACCATCGCTCTGGTCCTTTCCTATGTGGACCCGGAGAAGGCGGCGGCCGTCATTGAAGAGCTGGACGCCCCGCGCCAGACCAAGGTGGTGGAGAACATCGCCAACATGGAGAGCGCCTCTCCCGCGGCGGTGAAGATCATCGAGGCGGAGATGGAGAAGAAGTTCACCAACCTCATGGCCACCAGCAACGTCAAGGTGGGCGGCGTGGACTATGTGGCCCAGATCATGAACAATTTGGACCGCTCCAGCGAGAAGAGCATCTTCGACCGTCTGACGGTCCACAACGCCGATCTGGTGGAGGAGATCCGCAAGCGGATGTTCGTCTTCGAGGATATCATGATCATGGACAATCGCTCTGTGCAGCGCTTCCTGCGGGAGTGCGATCCCAGAGACGTGGTGCTGGCCCTCAAGGGCAGCAACAACGACGTGGCCAACAAGATCTTCAGCAATATGTCCACCCGTATGGCCCAGACCATCCGCGACGATCTGGAGATCACCACCAACGTCCGTATCCGCGATGTGGAAGAGGCCCAGCAGCGTATCGTCACCATCATCCGCAACCTGGAGGAAAAGAACGAGCTGATCATCAGCAAGGGCGGAAAGGACGATATCATTGCCTAATATTTTCAAGAGCTTCTGGAGGTCCAATGATGAACGGTCTGTGGACCAGTACATCTTTCCCCAGGTAGAGGACATTCCAGTGGAAGCCGACCCGGAACCGGAAGAAGAACCGGCCGTCGAGGAGTATGACGGCGACGGTCAGACGCCGGAGCCGGAGAAAGATGAGGAGCAGGCCAACGCCGCTTCCGTCATCTCCTTTGCCAAGGTGCAGGCCGACGAAATTGTGGCTGCCGCCCGGCGGGAAGCCGAAGCCATGCTGGAGCAGCACCGGCGGGATATGGAGGAAGAGGTTCTGCGCGTCCGGCAGGAGGCCCACGACGACGGATACCGTCAGGGCTATGCCGAGGGCGTACAGCAGGCCCGCGTAGAGGGACAGCGCCAGATGGAGCAGTACCTCCAGGAGCAGGCCCGTGAGGTGCAGAAATTTCTGGAAGAGGCCCAGGAGGCCCGGGAGGATATGCTCCAAAAGACCCGGGACGAGCTGCTGGATTTGACCGTGGCCATTGCGGAGAAGGTCATCCACATCAGTCTCAAGAGCAGCCTGGATGTCATTGGCCGGATGATTCAGATGGCCACAGAAAAGCTGCGGCGGCGCGAATGGGTCCACATCTATGTGGGCGGCTACAGCGCCCGGGAACTGTCCCAGATCACACCGGAGCTGACCATGGCCCTGTCGGGCATTTCCGACCATATTAAAATCACACCCATGCCGGAGGACGAGCGCGGCGCCTGCATCATTGAGATGCCCGACGCCATCATCGACGCCAGCGCCTCCACCCAGTTGCAGAATATCCGGGAGATTCTGGGTCAGTCCTAGAGCCCCGTTCCAGATGGAGGTGAGACGATGTTCCGGGAACTGATTCAACAGGTACAAAACGCAGAAACCATCAGCTATACAGGAAAGATCGAGAACATCGTCGGCATGTCCATCGAGGCCTCCGGCGGCCACGCCGCCGTGGGCGATATCTGCCAGATTTACAACAGCGCCACCGGCAGCCAGGTTATGGCCCAGGTGGTGGGATTCAAAAACGACCGTATTCTGCTGATGCCCTACTCCGACATGAGCGGTATTTCTGCGGGCAATTTTGTCCGCAATACGGGCCATCGGCTGAGTCTCAAGATGGGGCCATTTCTCAAAGGCCGCGTCATCAACGCTTTGGGCCAGCCCATCGACGGCAAGGGACCGTTCAGCGGCGGTACCATGTTCTGCGTGGAAAACAACAACTATATCAACCCCATGAACCGCCCGCCCATCCGCCAGCGAATGGAATTCGGCGTCAAGGCCATCGACAGTATGCTGACCATCGGCAAGGGCCAGCGTATCGGCATCTTCGCCGGTTCCGGCGTCGGCAAGAGTACCCTGATGGGTATGATTGCCAAAAACGTCAAGGCCGATATTAACGTCATCGCCCTGGTGGGCGAACGTGGCCGTGAGGTGCTGGAGTTTATGGAAAAGGACCTGGGCCCTGAGGGAATGGCCCGGTCGGTCCTGGTGGTGGCCACCTCCGACCAGCCCGCCATGCTGCGGAAACAGTGCCCGTCGGTGGCCACCGGTGTGGCGGAGTATTTCCGGGACCAGGGCTACGATGTGCTGCTGATGATGGATTCTCTGACCCGTTTTGCCATGGCGCAGCGTGAAATTGGTTTGGCCGTCGGTGAACCGCCGGTGTCCAGAGGCTACACGCCGTCCATTTACGCGGAACTGCCCAAGCTCCTGGAGCGCAGCGGCAACTTCCAGCGAGGTTCCATCACCGGCGTCTATACGGTGCTGGTGGAAGGCGACGATACCAACGAGCCCATTGCCGATACGGTCCGCGGTATTCTCGACGGCCACATTGTTCTGTCGAGAAAGCTGGCCAACAGCAGCCACTTCCCTGCCATCGACGTCAGCGCCAGCATTTCCCGTCTGATGGCTGACATTGTCTCGCCGGAGCACAAGAAACTGTCTGCCCAGATTCGGGATGTTCTGGCCGTTTATGAAAAGAATTCCGACCTGGTTTCCATCGGCGCCTATAAGGCCGGTACCAATCCCAAATTGGATTATGCCCTGGGAAAAATCGACGGCATCAACCGGTTTTTGTGCCAGGGCGTGGACGAATCCTTTACCTATGAACAGGACTTGGACATCATGCGTAAACTTCTGTAAGTCATGGCCCTGAACAGGAGAAAGAGAGGGTGACATGAAAAAGTTTCAATTTTCCCTCAGCACGGTGCTGGGTTACAAGCAGCAGGTGCAGGAGGGATTGCAGAATGAGCACGCCCAGCTGCTCCATCGGGTCCGGGAAGCGGAACAGCGATTGGAAGAGCTGGAGGAGGCCTACCGCAGCTGCAACCGGGAGTTGCGGGAGGCGGAAGCCAAGGGTACCACCGTCGCTGAAGTTCTGAAATACCAGAGCGCCCTGCGTTATTGGGAACAGCAAATTCACGACGCCAGAGCTCATCTGGTCCAGTGCCGCCGGGCAGCGGAGGCCAAGCGGGCCGAGCTGGTGGTGGCCCGACAGGAAACGGCATCCCTGGAAAAGGTCCGGGAGCGCAAACAGGAAGAATACCGTCATCAGGTTCAGAAGAGCGAAGAGCTGTTCATTGAGGAACTGGTGGCGTCCCAATGGGGGGCCTCGGCCCCTTAACCGACTCATGGAAAGGAGGTGAGAGCGATGAAAATGGACATCAACGAGCTGGTGCTGCAAATGACGTACGCCGCCGCCCAGGTGGCACAGAGCACCCTGCCCCAGACCCAGGAACCGACCCGTACAGAGGACGGCAAGAGCTTCCAGAATCTGCTGGAGGAAAAGCGGACGGAACGGGAGACCAAGACGACTGAAACGTCCGCGGCCACCACGCAGACGGCCCAGCAGAGCCAGACCGCAGCCAGCGGCACCCCTGTCATGCAGCAGCTGGCAGCCATGGTGACCGATACGGCGGTGATTCCCGCTGTGGTCAATACGGCCATGCCGGTTTCCGACGGTGAGGCGGCTGTGGAGGCTGTGACAATGGTTTCGACGGCCATGCCGGAG
The DNA here is from genome assembly GCA_944385365.1 of uncultured Oscillospiraceae bacterium. Taxonomy (GTDB): domain Bacteria; phylum Bacillota; class Clostridia; order Oscillospirales; family Oscillospiraceae; genus Avoscillospira_A. The sequence continues at coordinate 98,641 of CALWWW010000004.1, forward strand.
ACGGTGGTCCAGGAGACCCTGCCCGAGCAAACTGCCCTGCCCCAGATGCAGGCTACGGTGGAGACACCGGCCCCGGAAGCAACGGCCCAGCCGGTGGCGCTTCCGACGGCGGAGCCCCAGCAGGAAGCTGCGGAAGCGCCGGTGGATGCGGAGACGCTGGTCACTGCGAAAGCTGCGCCGGAGACGGAGGCCCAGAACCTTTCGGTTCCGGATGAGGTCCAGGTCACAGTGGAGCAGGACGCCGCACCGGTTCGGAAACAGGAGCAGGACGTGGACGAGACGGCGGTACAGACCGACGGCCTGTCGAAACCCCTCTTTGAAGACGCGGAGGCCATGCCCCAGCGGGTAGGTGACGCCCCGGTGGTGGACACGGAGAGCGGCGATCTGGAAGCCAAGCTGGCCACCAAGCTGAACGAAGCGCTGTCCAAGGGCAGCCAGCGGGTGGAAATCCGCCTGACGCCTGAGAACCTGGGCCGCGTGGTCATTGAGATGCAGCGGAACCCGGAGGGCGTGCTGCAGGTGGTACTCCACACGGAGAACAGCCAGGCAGCCAAGCTCCTCAGCGAGCATTCCGGCGCCCTGGGACTGATGCTGCAAAATACCCAGCACACGGAAGTGCGGGTGGAGGTGCAGCAGTCTCAGCAGAACCAGCATTCCCAGCAGCAGCCGGATCAGAACGGCAGCCAGGGCCGGGAGCAGCAGCAACAGCAGCAGCGCCGGCAGCAGGCAGACCCGGAGCGGTTCCTGCAGCAGCTGCGTTTGGGCCTGCTTCCTACATAAGCACTCTGAGAAAGAAGGCTGACAGCATATGGATACAGAATTTATGCCCATGACTCTGACGGGCTTATCGGCCCAGAGCCGGGCGCAGAACGCCAAAACCAATGCCACCGATTACAGCGAGCTGGAAAAACTGGGCATCAACATTAAGGATGAGGACGACCAGTTCGGCCTCAACTTTGAAGACTTTTTGCAGCTGATGGTCCAGCAGCTCCAGAATCAGACCATGGATAACACGGCGGATACCGGCGAGATGCTGAACCAGATGGTACAGATGTCCACGGTGCAGATGCTCTCCTCGGTTCAGGACAGCATGGAGGCATTGATCAACGCCAGTTCCCTCAGCTATGCGGCTTCCCTGGTGGGCAAGACCGTCACCGTGGGTAAGCTGGATGACGAAGGCAATCTCCAGGAAGTGGTGGGCAAGGTCACCGGTACCGGCACCTACCAGGGCGCGTTTGTCATTTTCCTGGATGACAACGAAATGTATTACCTCAACGACATCATGGCTGTGGGTACCCTGCCCGATCTGCCTGAGGAACCCGAGGAGCCCACAGACCCGACGGACCCCACCGATCCGACGGAGCCTACGGACCCGGCGAACCCCGGTGAAGGCGAAGGGGAAACCGATCCGACGGCGATGAGTCTGCACTGAGGCGGATCATTACAATTTCAGGAGGGAGGCGGTCCCATGATCGACCGTATTGAACGGCTTACACCGGTCTCGGGACAGAAGTCCGTCTCCGGCAGCCAAAGCGGCGACGCCTTTGCATCGGCCCTCCGGCAGGAACTGGAGCGGACCCAACAGCAGACGGTGGCCTTTTCCAAGCACGCCATGGCGCGGGCGGAGGAACGGGGCATCGAGGTGACGCCCCATCTCATCGAGCGGCTCAGTGATTCCGTGGCCCGGGCGGAAGCCAAAGGGGCCACCAATATTCTGGCCCTGGACCGGAGCCTGGCCTTTATCATCAACGTACCCAATGGCCGGGTGATTACCACCATGTCCCAGGATGAGATGAAAGACAACATATTTACCAATATCGACGGTGCCGTGATCCTGTAACACAGAGGGCAGGACCGCAAGGATGCCCTGGGGGCGTATCCGAATGATACGGCCCCGGCGGCCCGTCGAGCGGCAATCAAAGAAGGAGATTTCATACTATGGCTTTGTCAGGTGCTATGAGCACAGGTATTTCCGGCATGAAAGCCCAAATGGATGCATTGAACGTGGTGGGCAACAATGTGGCCAATGTCAACACCTACGGCTATAAGCCCGGCCGCGTTACGTTCCGTGAGAGTATTTATTCCACGGCGTCCGGCGGGTCTGATGGCAATGACGTCAGTGGCGGTACCAATCCGCTCCAATATGGTTACGGCTGCAGCATTTCCACGGTGGATTTGGATATGTCCTCCATGAACCTGGAGCCCACCGGCGTCAACGGCGACGTGGCCATCCAGGGCGACGGCTTCTTTATGGTGGGCCCCAAGACGGAGGAGGGAACGATTACTGATCCGAAGAAGCTGTCCTTGAGCCGTTACGGCGACTTTGAATTTGATGCCAATGGCTATCTTGTGGACGGCCGCGGCAACATTGTGTATGGTTTTGTTACCTGCAATGTAGACAATGGCGGTAAGGCAACTACGCCCGGCCTCAACGGCACGGACACCAGTACGCAGTTGGTACCCATTCGCCTGCCTTTAGCAGCAGGGGGTACCGGAACAGCAGGACAGCCGGGCTATATTGCGCCGGGCACGGCAGTGTATCCTGGTGTTGTAACAGATGCGGGCACAAATACCTACACGGGCGGTGCAGTGGCGACAAGTGACAAGTGTATTGTTGCCACCAATGTGAGCATCGGCAAGGATGGCAAGATTTCCTGCATCAACGGTAAGACCGGTGAGGTTGTGGATGTGGGCTACATCGCTTTGGCCAGCGTTGCCAATCCCGGCGGCTTGACCCACATGAGCGATTCCTATTATAAGGCGATGGATGGCTGCGGCGATATGAGCATCAGCTGTGCAGACGGCGCACTGGCAGGAAAATATCTGAACAATGCAAATGCCGGCGATGCAGACGCGACGATGGAGAATATGCTGGGTGAAGGCGGGGCAAAGCTGATGCCCGGCTTCCTGGAGGCTTCCGGCACGGACCTGGCGACGGAGTTTGCCAACATGATCATTTATCAGAGAGGCTATCAGGCCAATACCCGTATCATCACTGTTACCGACACCATGCTTGAAGAGCTGGTCAACATCAAACGATAAGTTATAGGCTAAAGGCACCGGCGGGCTGACGCTCGCCGGTCCAGAGGGGAAAGGGAACGACATGATCGTACTGCAGAAGATGAACGGCGAACGGTTTGTGCTCAACCACAATCAAATCGAGTATATCGAACTGATCCCGGAAAGCAAAATCGTTATGATGAACCGTGACTACTACATCGTGAAGGATACGGTGGAGGAAATCATCCACAAAATCGCGGAATACAACGCAAAAGTGCAGGATATCCGCCGGGAGATTTCGATCAACGATTTCCGCGTATAAGCGTTTCTGCGGCGTATTAAAGAAGGTAGTTGGATATGAACATAGTATATTTGATTGGCCTGCTGTTAGCGTTTTTCTTTGTGTTGTTCGGCATCACCGTGGATTTGAATGCCGAGAAGGTTATAGACTTCGGACAGCTGATACGTTTTTTTGACCTGGCCAGTGTTCTGATTGTTATCGGCGGCACTCTTGCCGTGGTTGTGGCCTGCTATCCCAAGCAGGTGCGGTCCATGTTCAAGCACTTCCGCATTATGCTGGGCGCAAAGACGTTTAATCCGGAGAAATATATTGACGAGCTGGTGGAACTGGCGCAGATTGCCCGTAAAAACGGCCTGCTGGCGCTGGAAGAGCGAGCAAATGCCCAGACGGACCCCTTCTTCAAGCAGGCGATTATGCTGATTGTCGACGCTACGGACCCTGAACGCGTTCGGAACATTCTTACCAATGATATTGAGCAGACATCGGCCCGTCACCAGGAAGTCATAGCCATGTATGATCGCGGCGCCGGCGCCGCGCCGGCATTTGGTATGATCGGTACGCTGGTCGGTCTGATCAAAATGCTTTACGGCCTGGACGGCGCAGATATGAGCAGCCTGGGCCCCAACATGGGCGTTGCGTTGATTACAACTTTTTACGGTTCCATTATGGCCCACGTTGTGTTTACTCCTATTGCCACCAACTTGTCCGCCCGTGACGAAGAGGAAATTATTTGCCGGGAGATTATTCTGGAGGGCATTATGGCTATCCAGTCCGGTGAAAATCCCAAGTATCTCCGCGAGAGACTGCTGACCTTTATGCAGCAGAAAAACCGCGATGGTTCGGGAGATAAAGGCAAAGGCAAGGGTAAGGGCAAGGGAAGCGAAGAATAAACGGATTGTCTTGACCATATAAGGAGATGGACCCAATGAAACGGAACAAAAAGGGCGGAGGCGGCGCCAACTGGATGGACACCTACGGCGATATGGTGACCTTGCTGCTGTGCTTCTTTGTTATGCTCTATTCCATGTCCAGAATGGATGAAAATAAATGGATTGCTCTGGTGCAGTCTTTCAACCCGGATTATGCGGTGGATGAGCCGTCGCAGATTGTTGTGGGCGGCGGAATTGCCAATGAGCCGGTGACAGATTTGCCGTCGGGGCTGACCGAGGAACAGGTGGAGGAGGCGTTGGAGACACTGTATCTCTCTATGGCGGAGACAGTCTCTTCCGCAGGCCTTCAGGACATGGTCAGTCTCAGCAAGGGCAGCGGCTATGTATTCATCTCCTTTGACGATACTATATTTTTTGACGGCGACAGCTATGTGCTCAAGGACGGCGGCAAAGCCATTCTCGATCAGATCGCTGTCCCGCTGGCGGAGGCCAGTGAGTCCATTAACGAAATCCGCGTCCTGGGCCATACGGCGCAGGCTTCGCCGGACCGGCCCAACTATGTGGATGCGGACCGGTTCCTTTCCTCGAACCGGGCTACTGTGGTGACCATTTATCTTCAGGAGAAGAATATCATTGATCCGGCGCGGCTGGTCAGTGTGGGCTACGGTCAGTGGCGGCCCATTGCCGACAACGGCAACGTTGAAGGGCGGGCGCAAAACCGCCGGGTGGAGTTGATCATCAGCGGTATGCAGCCCGACAGCACCGAAGGGGACAGTTTGACGCAGTATTACACCATGCGTGACGAAGATGCGGTCAACGTCACGGAGGAAACTGCTTCGCAGGCAATTCCTACGCCTTGAGAGGAATGCAGGGCAAACGTGGACCGTTGTCCCATAGGGAGGTAACAACATGGCAGAGGTTCTGTCGCAGAGCCAAATCGACGCATTGCTCAGCGCCGCACGAAGCGGAGAGATGGATCTGTCCGCTTCGGCGGAAAAGAACGAAAAAAAATATCGAAAATATGACTTTTACAGCCCGAGAAAGTTTACCAAAGACCGGCTGAAAATGCTCAATGGCATCTTTGAGAACTATACCAGGCTCATCAATTCCCGTATCAATGCACAGCTGCACACCACCTGTGAGATACAGGTGGAATCGGTGGAAGAGCAGCGCTACTACGAGTTTTCCAACGGCCTGTCGGAAGGAGATGTGCTGGCGCTGTCAGATGTCTGTGTAGAACAGCGCGCCGAACCCGATGCACAGCCGGTGCTGTTCCATTACACCACCACCTTGATGCTCAGCATGATGGACCGCCTCATGGGCGGCGATGGAGACTTGGGCAACAAGATTTCCGGCGGCTATACGATGACCAATCTGGAGCTGAAGCTCTATGAGAGCATGGTCAAGGATATGATTACACCGTTGGGCAGCAGCTGGGAAAACTACGTCGATCTGGACTTTCAGTACCGCAGGGTGGAAACCAACCCCACACTGGTACAGCTGATTGGTCTGGATGAGACGGTGGTCATAGTCGGCATCAACATCCGGTTTTCCAACTGTGAGGGACGGCTGAACATCTGTCTGCCGGGCCTGACGCTGACCAACATCTTCACCCGGATTGTGGCGGCCAACCAAACAGGCCGCGGCAGCGGCGAAGACAATCGCCAGGAGATCATGGATATTCTGCGGGATTCGGAGTTGGATGTGGTGGCCGAGCTGGGACGGACCAAGCTGCAGCTGCAGGACATCTATTTCCTCCATGCGGGCGATGTGATCGATCTGGGACAGCCCGCATCGGGCACCATTCAGCTGTATGTGGGCAATGCGCCCTGGTTCAGCGGCAAGATCGGCACGCAGAACAAGAATATGGCCGTGAAGATCATGGAGACCTATGACAATCAGGGAAGAAGGGAACAGTAGGGCTATGGAGCAGAACATATTTAGCGCAATGGAATTGGACGCCATTGGCGAGGTCATGAATATCAGCCTGGGATCCTCGGCTACGGCGGTGTCCAATCTGTTGGACCATCGTGTGGATATCACAACGCCGTCGGCGTCGTTGGTGTCGGTGGAAGATTTCTCACTGGGCGCTTTGGAACCGGCTATCGCCGTGGAAATCAAGTATGTGTCCGGTCTGGAAGGCAGCAATATTATGCTGCTAAAGCGCGGCGACGTAAAGGTGATCGTGGATATTCTCATGGGCACGGAAATGTCCGATGAGGAGTTCGAGTTTAATGATCTGACCATCAGCGCCGTCTGCGAGGTCATGAATCAAATGATGGGCGCTTCGTCCACGGCCCTGTCGGATTTTCTGGGGCGGCCCGTTAACATCTCAACGCCGAAGTCCTACACCCTGGATGATTTGCCCACGTTCAAGGAGGAGCACTTCAAGGGCGTCAATGGTCCCCTGGTGGTGGTGCGCTTTATGCTGCGCATCGAAAATGTCCTCAACAGTGAATTTGTCAACGTCATGTCCGTGGATTTGGCCCGGGAGTTGCTGAGCGGTTTTGGCATGGACTTCAGCAACATGTCGGAGTCTGCTGCTGCTCCGGCTCCCGCTGCAGAACCTGCTGCGACGCCTGCCCCGGCTCCCGCGTCGGATTCCGGCGGCGTCCTGAGTCAGGAACAGATCGAACGCCTGATGGGCGGCGGCGGCGCAGCGCCTGCGCCTGCATCGGCACCGGCATCGGATTCCGGCGGTGTCCTGAGCCAGGAACAGATCGAACGCCTGATGGGCGGCGGCGGTGGCGCTGCCACACCGGCCCCCTCCCCTGCCCCAGCTCCGGCGGCATCCTCCGGCGGCACTTTGAGCCAGGAGGAGATCGAACGTCTGATGGGCGGCGGCGCAGCAGCAGCCCCGGCTCCGCAGCCGGCGGCAGCCCCGCAGCCCGCGGCGGCCCAGCCGGCCTATCAGCAGCCGGCAGCGGCGGCTTCGCAGCCCGTATACCAGCAGCCGGCGTATCCCCAGCCGGGCTATCCGCAGCCGATGTACCAGCAGCCCATGTATCAGCAGCCGGTTTATCAGCAGCCCATGTACCCCCAGCAGGAGCCCAAGGTCATCAGTGCCCGCCCCCTGCAGATGGAGCCGCTGGACGTGGCCCAGCAGATCGGCGAAGAGCAGGCCCAGAACCTGGAGCTCATCATGTCGGTTCCGCTGGAGGTATCGGTGGAAATCGGCCGCACAAGACGCAAGGTGGAGGACATCCTCACCTTCTCCAAGGGGTCCCTGGTGGTGCTGGACAAACTGGCCGGCGATCAGGTGGACCTGTTTGTCAACGGGCTGTGCGTGGCCCGTGGCGATGTGGTAGTGGTAGACGACAACTTCGGCGTTCGTATCACCGAGGTGCTCCGCCAGCCGGGGCTGCTGAATTTGTCTGCAAATAATCCTCAGAAGAATTGATAAAAAAGGATGGGAATTATGGCCAAGATTATGATTGTTGACGATGCCGCATTTATGCGCAAGGTGATCCGCGACACCCTCTCCAAAAATGGGTATACCGATCTTCACGAAGCGGTGGACGGTGCGGACGCCGTGGAAAAGTACTTTGAGCTGAAGCCGGACCTGGTCCTCATGGACATCACGATGCCCAACATGGACGGCCTGGAGGCCCTGAAGGCCATTCGCGCCAAGGACAGCAATGCGAATATAGTAATGTGTTCTGCCATGGGCCAGGAGGCCATGGTTGTGGAGGCCGTGCAGTCCGGTATCAAGGACTTTATCGTCAAGCCGTTTAAGGAGGATCGTCTCATGAAGGCCGTGACCTCCATCGTGGGCAATCCCTGATGGGAGACGAACTGCTGACGCTGCTGGGCGCCGTGGTTACGGTGCTCCTGGTGATGGCGCTGGCTTATGGCTGCACCCGTCTGCTGGCGGGACGGCTGCCCGGTACCGTCACTGGCAGCGGTCAGCGGATTCGCATACTGGAAAGGGTCCCTATGGGCAAGGACAGCCATCTGCTGCTGGTAAAGCTGGGAGATACCTATCAGTTTTTGGGCGTGAGTCAGGGAACCGTAACCTGTTTACGGCAGGTGCCGTCGGAAGAGGCAGAGCACTGGGATCAAACTGGTGAAGATACCCGGACACTCGGTTTTCAGGCGGCACTTCGGCAGATCCTGGAGCAGAGGAAAAACAAGGGAGGACAGTGAGAAGCTGTGGATGCGTTGATTAATGTGAACGGTGAGCAGGTCCAAACCCTGCAAATCCTCTTACTCACCACGCTCATTACCCTGATGCCCTCCATCCTGGTGATGATGACGTCATTCACCCGGTATGTAATTTCCTTTTCCTTTCTGCGGTCGGCCATGGGCTTGCAGCAGAACCCGCCTAATATGGTCCTCATTGGTATGGCACTCTTTCTCACGTTGTTTACCATGTCGCCGGTCATTGATCAGATTCAGCAGGAGGCGTACACGCCGTATACGCAGGATCAGATCACCCAGGAGGAATTTATCGACCGCGCCCAGGTGCCTTTAAAGGAATTTATGGCCCGGCAAACGGAGAGCAGCGCTTTGCAGCTGTTCCTTGATCTGGCCCATATGGACCAGCCGGAGGACCAAGAGGCCGCAGATCTGCCTTTGCGGGTTCTGGTACCGGCGTTTATGACCAGTGAACTGAAACGGGCGTTCCTCATTGGTTTTTACCTGTACATCCCCTTTGTGCTCATCGATGTGGTCGTCTCGTCGGCCCTGATGTCCATGGGTATGATCATGCTGCCCCCGTCCATGATCTCCATGCCCTTCAAACTGCTGTTGTTCCTGGCGCTCAATGGATGGGAACTGTTGTTTTCCACCTTGGTCCAGGGATTCCGATAGTGGAAAGGAGGTTGGGTGATCCATGGAAGTGGTAGATATCATGCGCCAGGGCATCGGCGTGGCCTTGAAGATCGGCGGTCCCCTGCTGATTCTCAGCATGCTGGTGGGCATCCTGGTAGCCATTTTCCAGGCGGTGACCCAGATCCACGAGCAGTCCCTGTCCTTCATTCTCAAACTGGTGGTGGTGGTAGCCGTCCTGCTGATCGGTGGAGGCTGGATGCTGGAGGTCCTGCTGGACTACACCCGCTATCTGTTCACGCTGATGTGACGGAGGTGGGCCTGTGATCGACTGGAGCCAGCTGTGGCTGCTGGAATGTATCTTTGTGCGGATGACGGGCTTCGTCCTGTTCAATCCGCTGCTGGGCCGCAACAATTTGCCGGGTCTGGTGAAAGCGGGATTCATTTTGGTATTGACCATGGCGGTTTACGGCACCGGACCGGAGTTGACGGTGGCGGTGCCGGAGCACTATCTGGAATTTTCCGTGATTCTGCTGCTGGAGCTGGCCGCAGGCTTTGCCCTCGGCTTTATTCTGCGGCTGTTCTTCTCGGTGGTCCAGACCGGCGGCGGCGTCATCGATACCCAAATGGGCATCACTATGGCCCAGATCTATGACGCCGGCAGCCAGAGCAATATGAGCGTCACCGGCTCGTTGCTCAACATTCTGATGGTTTTGATTTTTTTCACGGCCAACGGCCACTATACGCTGCTGCGCATTCTGACGCTGTCGGGGGAACTGCTGCCCTACGGTACCGTTACCCTGAGCCGGGAGGTGGCCACCTATACGGCGGAGGTATTCATCAACTGCATGCTGCTGTCCATTAAACTGGCGCTGCCCATTCTGGCGGCGGAGCTGCTGGGCGAGATTGGCATGGGTATTTTGATGAAGGCCATCCCGCAGATCAACGCCTTTGTCATCAACATGGAGTTGAAGGTCATCATCGGACTGGTGCTGCTGTTCTTTTTCCTCACGCCCATCCACGAGTTTTTGCTGGGGATGGAACGGGAAATGCTGCAGGAGCTGGAGCGGATGTTACAGCATCTGGCAGCCGGGGCCTGAAGCCCGCGACGGACGGCAGAGGAGGTGGTGATGGACCATGGCCGACAGCTCAAAAACTGAAAAAGCGACACCAAAGAAACGACGGGACGAACGAAAGAAAGGTCACATCTTCTTCAGTAACGACGCCGTTTCGGTGGTGGTGCTGCTGGCCTGTTTCTGGACCATCAAACTGCTGGGGCCCGGCGCTGCGGAAGAACTGGCATCCTTTTTCTACTTCTGCATGCAAACGGCCACAGATTCCACGGCGCTGCCGGGGACGGAATTGATCATCCGGGCGCTGGTGACCTTTGCCAAAACCGCGGGTCCGCTGCTGGCGGTGGCGGTGGCGGCAGGATTGGGCGCCACGTTTTTCCAGACGCGGCTTCTGGTGTCGGGAGAGTCTATCCGACCCAAGTTCAGCCGCCTCAATCCCATTCAGGGATTTACCCGGCTGTTTTCCCTGCGCAGTATCATCGAGGCCCTCAAGGGCCTGCTGAAAATCCTGCTGCTGCTGGTGCTGATCTATCAGTTCATCTCCGGCGTGGTGGGAATGTTTACAAAATATTTGGATACCGACCTGCTGGCGGCCTGTGCGCACCTCTTTGACGAGACGTTTCAGATGGTCAATCAGATTCTTCTGGTCTATGTGGTTCTGGCCGGCGCCGACGTGTTCTACCAGTGGTGGGACTATGAACGGCAGATGCGCATGTCCAAGCAGGAAATCAAAGAAGAATACAAACAGATGGAAGGCGACCCCCAGGTCAAAGGCAAGATCAAGGAGGCCCAGCGCCGCCGGGCCCAGTCCCGGATGATGCAGCAGGTGCCTCAGGCCGACGTGGTCATCCGTAACCCCACCCACTTCGCGGTGGCGCTGCGGTACAACGCCGAGCGGGATGACGCGCCTGTGGTGCTGGCTAAGGGCCAGGACGCACTGGCGCTGCGCATTGTCCACATTGCCGAGGAGCACAAGATTGCTGTGGTGGAAAATGTTCCCCTGGCCCGTGCCCTCTACGCCTCCACTGAGTTGAATATGCCCATCCCACCGGAGCTGTATAACGCGGTGGCAGAGGTGCTGGTGTACCTCTATCGGATGGACGGCAAGCTGAAAACCGGCAAGAAAGTAGGAAACTAAGATACCATGAACAAAATTCTCAACAACGCCATATCGCTGATGGTCGTGGTCATCGTGTTGTTCCTGGTGATCCCCCTGCCGGCGTTCATGCTGGACATACTGCTCATTATCAACATCTCCATGTCCATCCTGATCCTGATGATCACCATGAACATCAAGGAGACGCTGGAATTTTCCATTTTCCCATCGCTGCTGTTGATCACAACGCTATTCCGATTGGGATTGAATGTATCCTCCACCCGATTGATCCTGTCCGAGGGCGGCAATGCCGGTGTGGTCATAAAATCCTTCGGTACGCTCATCACCCGCGGCAATATCGTCATCGGCGTGCTGATCTTCCTGATCATCGTTCTGGTGCAGTTCATCGTTATCACAAAGGGCGCGGAGCGTGTCTCCGAAGTGGCGGCCCGCTTTACCCTGGACGCCATGCCCGGTAAGCAGATGGCCATCGACGCCGACTTGAGCTCCGGCCTCATCGATGAAAAAGAGGCCCGGCAGCGGCGCTACAAGATTCAGAAGGAAGCTGACTTCTATGGCGCTATGGACGGCGCCACCAAGATCGTCAAGGGCGACGCCGTCATGTCCCTGATCATTACGGTCATCAACTTTGTGGCCGGCGCCATCATCGGTATTGTCCAGGGTGGCGGCGACATCGGCACCGTCATCAGCACCTATTCCATCGCCACCATCGGTGATGGTCTGGTGTCCCAGATTCCGGCCCTGATGATCTCCACGGCCACGGGTATGATTGTCACCCGTTCCGTGTCCGACGGCAGCCTGAATACGGATGTCATCGGACAGTTCAAGGCCCAGCCCCGGGCCATCCTGTCCACCGGCATCATCCTGATTTTCCTGGCGGTTATCCCCGGTACGCCGACGGTTCCGCTGGTTCTGGTGGGCGGTGCTTTGGGCGTCGGCGGCTTCGTCAGCTCCAAACGGATGGAGCAGCAGAAGCTCATGCCCCCACTGGAGGAAGCGGCGCCCACAGCAGCGGCCCAGGAGGTCCAGGCCCCCAGCGAGGCCGATTACTTCAAGGATATCAACAACGTCTATTCCCTGCTCAGTGTGGAACCCATCGAAATGGAGTTCGGCTACAGCCTGATTCCGTTGGTGGATGAAAGCAGCGGCGGCAAGCTGATCAGCCGCATTGTCATCTTCCGCCGTCAGTTTGCGCAGGATATGGGCTTTGTCATCCCCTCCATCCGTCTCCATGACGGCGCGGCGCTGGGCACCAACCAATATGTCATCAAGATTCGCGGCGAGGAAGTGGCTTCCGGTGAAATCCTGGTGGACTATTACCTGGCGCTGGAGCCCGCCAACCCCAGCGGCGAAATCGACGGTATTGAAACCGTGGAACCGGCTTACGGTATTCCGTCCCGGTGGATTCTGCCGGAGAACAAGGAGATGGCCGAAATCTATGGCTATACGGTGATTACGCCGCTGACAGTCATGCTGACCCATCTGTCGGAAACCGTCAAGAAGCACGTCCACGAGCTGGTCAACCGTACGGAGACCATGCAGCTGGTGGAAAACCTCAAGAAGACCGAACCCGATCTGGTGGCTGACGCCATTCCCAATATTGTCACCTACGCCAACCTAGAGAAGATTCTCAAGAATCTGCTGCGGGAGGGCATTCCCATCAAGGACCTGAGCGCCATCCTGGAAACCATCGTGGATGTGGGCGCCACCACACGGGATATGGACCTGATTACCGAGCAGGTCCGCAGCGCGTTGAGCCGTACCATTACCCGCAAGTTCTGCGAAAACGGCCAGCTGCGGGTGGTGACGCTGGACGCCGAGGTGGAGACCAAGATTCTGTCGGCGCTGACAAAGAACGAACACGGCGTCTATCTGGCGCTGAGTCCCGAGATTATGCAGCAGATCATCGCGGAACTGGGCGAGCTGCGTAAAAAGTTCAACGAGCTGTCTCAGACGCCCATTGTGCTGACCAGCCAGGTCATCCGCGTCTATGTCAGCCGGATGATTGCCCAGTTCTATCCCGATGTCTACGTGCTGTCGTTCAATGAGATCACCAGCAACGTCCAGATTCAGGCCATCGGCAATATCACCCTGCCCGCCAAGGAGAAACGCACCGAGAGTAAAGGACGGTAATTGCCATGACGACCATGACAAGATATGACGGCAGTACCGCCATGGCCACGGACGGACCCGAAGAGGGACCGGACACCGGCCAGGAGAGCAGTGAGTCTCTGCTGCGGCGGTACAAGGAAACCGGAGACGACGCCCTCAAATGGGAGCTGGTTCTGCGGTTTGAAAATCAAATCCGCCGCATCGCCACCCGGGCCTATGGCGTGGGATTGGGCGGCAATCAGCTGGAGGATGTGGTCCATGAGGGACTGCTGACGCTGCTGGGGGCCGTGGACCGCTTCGACCCGGACAAAGGCGTGAAGCTGGAAACCTATGTGACCAAACGGCTGCGGGGCATGATGATCGATCTGAGCCGCAAGGAGGATTGGCTGCCCCGCCAGCTGCGGCAGAAATTCACCAAGGTCAACCGGGCGGTGGATGAGCTGTCCGTGGAACTGGGCCGCACGCCCTACAGCTGGGAGGTGGCCCGCCGATTGGGCATGAGCCTGAAGGAGTATGAAAAGACCCTGTCGGAGACGGCGGGCGCCAACTTGATGTCCTTTGAGATGCTGCTGGACGCCTACGGCAGCGTCACAGGCCAGCCGCTGGAGCGGCAGGAACGGCTGGACTCGCCGGAGGTTCACTTCGAGGAGCAGGAGCTCCACAAGGCGTTGATCACAGGCATCGAAAACTTGCGGCCCAACGAACAGTTGGTGCTATCGCTATACTATGAAAAAGAATTGACCATGAAGGAGATCGCCGAGGTGCTGGGCATCAGCGCCCCACGGGTCTCGCAGATTCACAGCCATGCCATTGCGCGGCTGCGAACGCACCTGAAGGAGCAGATGGCGCAGTAGCGCCAGGAGGGAGTGACGGAAATGACAAGAGGATTTTATGATCTGACATCCGGTATGCTGTCCCAAACCCGCCGTCTGGACGTGGTGGGCAACAACATGACCAACGTGACCACGGCAGGCTACAAGCGGGAGACGTATACAGACACCACCTTCCAGGAGGTGCTGCTGAGCCGTACAGGCAGCGCCGACAAGTCCAATCCGACCCCCATTGGCCAGGCTAGTTATATGCTGGTGCCCAGTGAGCTGTATGTCAACCATGACCAGGGCATTGTGGAGGAAACGGGGCTGACGCTGGATTTTGCCATCTATGGCGACGGCTACTTTGCCATTGAGACGGACAACGGTGTGGAATACACCCGCAACGGCAATTTCTCCCTGGACAATGAGGGATATCTGTATCTGCCCAACCACGGCCGGGTGCTGGGTGTGGACCAACAGCCCATCCACCTGGATACCGATTACATAGAGGCCGACGATACCGGCCGGATTTACAACGCCGGTGACAAAACAACGGTCTATGGTCAGCTGGGTGTGTTCACCTTTGCCGATCAGCAGCAGTTGGTGAAGAATGAAAGCGGCCTGTTCGGGGCCAACGGCCAGCAGCCGGCGGCTTCCAACGCCCAGGTGATGTGGAAGAACCTGGAGAGCTCCAACGTGGATATGCTCCAGGAAATGAGCCGCATGATGACGGCCCAGCGGGCCTTGCAGGGTGCTGCGTCCGTTTTGCAGATCTATGACGGCGTGCTGACCAAGGCCACCAGCGATGTCGGCAGATTGTAAGGGTTGGAGGTAGTACCATGATTCAAGGGTTTTATAGCGCGGCCACCGGCGCCCAGCAGCAGATGAAGAAGATGGACGTCCAGGCCAACAACATTGCCAACGTCAACACCTACGGCTTCAAGGCCGAGCGGGCGTCCTTCGGCGCTCTGATGTACGGCATGGTGGAGGGCACCGAAGGAGACCTGCCCAGAGGCAGCGGCGCGGCGATTGTGTCCACCGGCACAGACTTCAGCGACTCCTCCATCGAGGAGACAGGCCGCAAACAGGACTACGCCATCATCGGCGAGGGATACTTCGGCCTCTATGATCCGGCGACAGAGGAGATTTCCTTTACAAGGGACGGCTCCTTTGCACTGGGTTCCTTCCAGCAGCTGGTGGAGGAAGAGGGCGAAGAGCCGTACTACGAACAGATTTTCTATCTGACCGACGGCGAGGGGCGGCAGGTTCTGGACCGTCAGGGCTATCCCATTGTGGTGGAGGACGGCGGCTATGACGACGTCCAGCCCGTGGGCGTCTTTACCATCCAGTATGAGGACGGCCTGCAGCATGTGGGCAGCGGCCGGTTTGTGGCCGGTGAGAAAAACGGACAGATCTGGATCAGCGATACCGAGGCGCGCCAGGGCTACCTGGAGTCCTCCAACGCGGACCTTGCCACGGAATTGGGTAAGGTCATCGAAGCCCAGCGGGCGTACAGCTATGCGCTCCGCATGGTCACCACCGCCGATGAAGTGGAGACCACAGTGGTCAATCTGCCCAACTGACAGGATGGTGAGGACAAATGAAAAATTACAATGAACTCAACAGCATGGAACTGGATACGCTCCGGGAGATCGGCAGCATGGGCACCGGCAACGCCGCCACCGCCCTGTCGGGTATGATTGGACGCCGCGTGCGCATTGAAATGCCCGAGGTCCGCATTATGGGGTACAACGAGGCCATCGATTGGATTGGCGGCCCGGAAATCATCACCGCCGGCGTTCTGGCCCGGATGGAGGGCGAGATCAACGGCATCATCCTCTGTATCGAGCAGGCAGCCTTTGTGGAGCAGGTCCTGTCCTGTGTCCTGGATCGAACCTTCCACAGCTTTGACGAGCTGGAGGAGCTGGATATTTCCGCCCTGCGCGAAGTGGGCAACATCATGATTTCCGCCTACACCAACGCCATGTCGGGACTGACCAGTATGAAGATCCGGCCTTCGGTTCCCGCCTTTGCGGTGGATATGCAGGGCGCCATTATGGCGGTGCCCATGGCGGAGTTCGGCGGTCAGTCGGATTACATCATGGCCATCGGCACCAATTTCATCTTTGACGATGAATGCACCGTGCCGTGCCGCCTGCTCATGTCGCCGGATGTGCGTTCCCTGAACTTCCTGCTGAGAAAGCTGGGGGTACTGGATGGATAACAACAAATTGATTATCGGCATTGCCGATATGAAAATGGCCCAGCGGGAGGGAGAACTGATTACATATGCGCTGGGTTCCTGTGTCGGTGTGGCACTCTATGACCCGGTGATCAAGCTGGGGGCGCTGGTCCATGTGATGCTGCCCCTCAACATGGAAACCGGCCGGACATCGCCGCTGAAATATGCCGATACCGGCATTCGTGAGACTTTGCGCCGGATGGAGCTGCAAGGCGCCAAGCGCAGCCGCATTGTGGCGAAAATCGCCGGCGGGGCCCGGATGTTTGATACGCCGGGCTGCGGCAGCCTGGGCAACATCGGCCAGCGCAACATTGAAAGCGCCCATATGACCCTCAAGCGGGAGAATATCCGGCTTTTGAAAGAGGATGTGGGCGGCACCGTGGCCAGAACCATGCTGTTCGATGTGGCCACCGGTGTGGGCCGGATTCGCAGCTACAACCGGCCGGAACAAATTTTGTAAATTAAGAATTAAGAGAGCGAGGAAAGCGCCATGGATCAGGGTAAGAACGGCATTTTACTGGAATCGGGAACCAATGAAATTGAGATCATGCAGTTTACCATCGACGGGAATCTGTATGGCATCAACGTGGCCAAGGTGCGGGAGATCATGCTGGCGCAGGAAGTGCGTCCCATGCCCCACTCCCATATGGCTGTAGAGGGCATTTTCAAGCCCAGAGATCAGGTGATCACTGTGGTGGACCTGCCCAAGTACCTCAACCAGCAGGACGAGGAAAAGGGCGAAAAGGACCTGTTTATCATCACCAATTTCAACAAGATGCACATTGCGTTCCGGGTGCATACGGTGGTGGGCATCAGCCGCATTTCCTGGCAGGATATACAGAAGCCCGACAAGACCGTGTCCGGCGGCCCCGACGGTGTGGCCACCGGCATTGCCCAGTGCGGCCAGCAGCTGGTGACCATCCTGGACTTTGAGCGCATTGTGGCGGAGATTGCCCCGGAGACCACCATTCAGATGAAAGAAGTGGAGGACATGGGCTACCGCAACCGCAGCGAAAAGCCCATCTGGATCGCTGAGGACTCCATCCTCCTGTCCCGCATGATTCAGGAGGCCCTGAGCAAGGCCGGTTACGACAATCTGCGGGCCTTTGCCAACGGCGCGGAGCTGTGGGAAGCGGTCCAGAAGGTTCGGGAGACCAAGGACCTGTTCGGCCAGGTGGCGCTGGTGATTACCGATATCGAAATGCCCCAGATGGACGGCCACCGGCTGACCAAGCTGATGAAGGATGACCCCATTCTGCAGCGGGTTCCGCTGGTGATCTTCTCCTCCCTGATTACGCCGGAAATGTACATCAAGGGCAAGCAGCTGGGCGCTGACGAGCAGTTGAGCAAGCCGGAAATCGGCCATCTCATCGGCGTCATTGATCACCTGCTGGAAGTCAGCGGCAACGGCATCTAAGGAGGCGTTTCCTACATGAGCAGCAAATACATCGTGCGGCAGCCCATCAAGGACTGCAACAAAAAGACCATCGGTTATGAGATTCGATACCACGGCGAAAACCATGCGTTCAGCGACGGCGAACGCAACATTACCGTCACCGATTTTGCCGCGGCGGATACCATCTACAGCTTTCTGACCCAGAATACCGACAAGCTGCTGCGCGGTGCCCTGAATTTTATGACGTTCACCACCACGTTGCTGATGAAAAAAACGCCCCGGCTCTTCGGCAAGGATGAGGTTGTCATTCAGATTGACGACAGCGTCATCATCCATCCCCTGGCCATGCACATCGTGCAGCAGTATGTCAAAGAGGGCTATAAGGTGGCCGTCAATGAATTCCAGTTTGCGCCCCGGTATCTGGCTTTGCTGGACACCATCGACTATATCAAGCTGAATCTGAAGACGACTTCCCAGATGACGCTGAAAAACATCGTCGATATTGCCCACAGCATGAATAAGCAGTGCATTGCCACTGAGGTGGACAGCCAGGAACTGTATGAAAGAGCCATGAAAATAGGCGTGGATGCCGTACAGGGTACATATGTAGCCTCCCAGCTGACTACCAAGGCCCACAGCAGCGGTTATCTCCAGAGCAACTTCTTCCGCCTGCTGATGGCTATTACCCGGGATGAGCCCAACGTGGAGGAAATCGAGCAGATTATCTCCGTGGACGCCACGCTGACCTATGGCATTCTCAAGATGGTCAACTCCTGCTATTTCGCCCTGCGCCATCGGGTCAACACTGTAAAGCAGGCCATTGTGATTATGGGTCTGGGCGAGCTGCGCCAGTGGGCGTACCTTCTCAGCGCCAGCAACGCCGAGAACCAGCTGGAAGAGGGCGCCGAGGACTTCCTGCGTCTGTCCTTCATGCGGGCCAGCTTCTGCAATGCCTTGATGAATTACGCCAAGAATATGCCCATTTCCAAGCCGGACGCCTATATGATGGGTATGTTCTCCACACTGAATTACCTCATTGACGCACCTATGGAAGAGATTCTGGAGCAGGTGCCCCTACGGGATGAGGTCAAGGAAGCGCTGCTGAAGCGGACGGGCCGCTGCGGAATGCTCTATGATCTGGCTTTGGGCTATGAAGAAGCCGACTGGGGC
The DNA here is from genome assembly GCA_944385365.1 of uncultured Oscillospiraceae bacterium. Classification (GTDB taxonomy): domain Bacteria; phylum Bacillota; class Clostridia; order Oscillospirales; family Oscillospiraceae; genus Avoscillospira_A. The sequence continues at coordinate 117,524 of CALWWW010000004.1, forward strand.
CGGATTGACGGCCTGGCGGAAGCTCTGGGCATCCCCACCAACCTGCTGACCAGCGTCTACTTCAACTGCATGGAAGAGGTCAACCGGGTCTGGAAGGAGATCACCAGCCCCGAACCCAACCAGCTGCCGCCTGAGGAGGCAATCGAAGCCGATGCCGCAGCGCAGCCGGTGTAAGTTGCTGCTGGAAACAACTTAATTTTGTAATAAAACGGGAGCGCCGCACATTGCGGCGCTCCCGTTTGTCATGATTGGGTATGACGAGGTGCTTCCAGCACCTGTTTGCAGGCGTAAATCACTTGAGCTGTTACCATGGAATCAAACTTGGCTTCCAAAAAGCTCAGCATGGGACGGTAGGACTGTTCCGGCAGGACCACATATTTGGCCGGGAGCCGGGACAGGGCCAGGGCCATGGAGTCGGCCAGACAGCGGGGGCAGCAGCACAACTGGAACATATGGGCGTAATATTCCACCTTCTGGCTCACCAGATATTCCATGACGTTGATCATCCGGGACCCATCGGGCAGAATTTGACGGGTTGCCGCCGCTTCCGGGTCCGGCGGCACAACCGAAACGGTTGTATTTACCTCCGGCGTGGGCTCCGGTACGGACGCGGGTTCCGAAGACGCTTCCGCTGCGGGCGCAATGGCGGGAGATGCTGCGGGTGCCGGTTCCGGTGCAGGCTCGGATACAGGCAGCGGGGCCGATTCCAGAATCGGGGCCGGTTCCTCCATGGAAACCGGCTCGGGCATGGCGGCTGATTCAGGCACGGCTTCCGGAATCGGTACTGATACCGGCTCAGGCGGTGCAGCAGGAGCCGGCTGGGGCATGGGTTCCGATACAGGCGGAGCGGCAACATCCTCTTCCAGCGCCGCTTCCAACGCCTGATGAATGGTTGCTTCTAGGGCTTCGTTGTTGGTGCGGGCCACTTCCAGAATGGGCGGAGACAGCCGCTGCGGGGCGCTGGGCGGTGCTTCCGTGGCTGGGGCAGCAGCCACAGCAGGCACCGCCGCCGGACTCTCTTCGCTGGGGGCTTCGGCTGCTGCCGGAACCTCTTCCGCGGCCGGTTCCTGGGCGCTGCTGTTGGACAGCAGGCTCAGAACGTGGTCGGTCTTGCTGCTGCGTGTGTTTTTTTTGGTTGCCATCAGTCTACCTCCTCAGCGGGCAGGGGGAAGACATCACCGGCAATTTCGTCACACAGGGCTGCAAAGTCCAGGGCGGGCTTGGAGCGGGGGGCGTAGTCGTTAATGCTCTGGCCATGGGCCGGGGCCTCTGCCACGGAAACGCTGCTGCGAATTTTGCTGTCAAATACCCGGGTGTTCAGCTGCCGGGCAATCTCCTGGGCCAGCTCCAGCATTTCCCGGCTGAGATTCAGCCGGCCGTTGTAGCGGTTGAGCAGAATGCCAAGAACCTGGAGACGGGAGTTGTAATAGCTGCGGACGCTTTCGATGGTCTCCTTGATCTGGGATACGCCCAGGAGGCTCAAAACCTCCGGCGCCATGGGGATGATGAGAGTGTCGGAGGCCACATAGGCGTTGACCGTGAGAATATTCAGGGCCGGGGGCGTGTCAATGAGAATGTAGTCGTAATTGTCAGAGACCTTGGACAGGGCGGCTTTGAGAAGAAATTCCCGTCCGGGCTTGTTGAATTCCAGTTCAGCGGCGGAAAGCAGAATGTTGGACGGCAGAATATCACAGACGTCCGTGGGACGGATCACATCCGACGGCTCTTCGACGCCGCGGAAGACGTCGTAAATGGTGGCGCAATGCTCGATGTCCAGACCCATGCTGAAGCCGAGACTGCCCTGGGGGTCCAGGTCCACGCCCAGGACCCGGGCGCCCCGCTGGGACAGGCAGGACAGCAGAGCGGCGGCGGTGGTGGTTTTACCGACGCCGCCTTTCTGGTTGGTGATGGCGGTGATGGTGGCAGGCATCCTGGGTCGATTCCTCCTGTTTTTGGGCCGGTAAAAGAAATCAGCACAGACGGCTTATTTTTCTTTATATTTGGCCGATATAGTAGATGAAAAGAAACAGCAATACTGATAATCATAAATTATTTTATCGGGTATTGCAGTATTTGTCAATCGGACGTGTCAAACCAAAGGGTTTTTAAGGAGTGAATTATTATGGCATCGATTTCCAGCCTCATGGGAAGCAGTTCGTCCAGCAGCATTTTCGGCAGCCGGACCAACAATATGATCACCGGCCTGGCCAGCGGCCTGGACACCGAGTCCATGATTGAGGGCATGGTACAGGGGTACCAGCAGAAGATTTTGCAGCTTCAGCAGAGCAAAACCAAGGTTCAGTGGCAGCAGAATGCCTATCAGAGCATTTCTGATAAGCTGGTGGAATTCAGCAGAAAGTATACATCCTATGCCTATTCCACCACAAATCTTATGAGTAATTCATTCTTCAACAACGCTGTTATTACCACCGCCAAAGGCGTGAATGCCGACAAGATTACGGCCAGCGGTAAGAGCGACAGTACCATTGTCATCAACGAAGTGAAGCAGCTGGCTACAGCGGCAAAATATAATATCAGTGCGGACCATTTGGGCGCTGACGGTGTTTCTGCATCCACGGAGCAGGTATGGTTGGGCGATAAAAAGCCGCTCAGCAACATGAGCGGGTCGCTGACCATCAACTATGGTACAAAAAAAATTACCCTTGAGTTTTCGGAGACAGAATGCTTTGGAGACGAGGATGGCAATTTGGATGTAGATGCTTTCCAAGAAGCTATCAATAAAAAACTTGCCGAGCAAAAAATTACCAATTCGGCAGGTGAGCAGGTAGAGGCCTCCAAGCTGATTAGCGCAGAAGTAGATGATAAAGGTAACGTCATCTTTAAGAGCAAGGACAGCAACAGCGTCAGCATAGACGGCGCAACAGGTGATTTTGCAAAGCGCATTTCTAATTTGGAGGAGGCTGTCAAAGGGGATAGCAACACGCTCTGTCTGGACACAAAAAATGTTGTGGATACAAGTGGTACCAAAGGCAAATATTTGTCCGGTAAGGAATTTACTGTGACGCTGAATGGCAAGTCCAAGACCATTACCCTGGGTGAAATTGAACCAAAGGGCAAAGAGAATTGGAATCAGGCGACTGTGCGTGTTATGCAGGAGGCATTGAGCAAGGCATTTGGCGATCAGCACAAGATCGATGTTTCTGTGAGCGGCGGCGTTTTTAAATTCCAGACAGTGGATTCCATGGGAAACCCCGTGGAGGGCGATACAATTTCTATTAAGGCAGTGGACTCTGATGTGGGCGAAGTCTTTTTTGGTGAGGGAAACTACGGCGTCAGCAATTATTTGGATGTCAGCAAAACGCTGGGCAGCTTGGGAAAAATGGAGTACAATGAGGATAAGACAACGTGCACATTGACTCTGAACGGCATGGTGCTCACAGGCAAGGCTACACAGATTGCCGAAGAAGATCGGATAGAAGACCCGGATGAAGAGGGTGTCTTCTATGATGCCAACGGCAATAAGCTGGATGAGGAAGGTTATGTACTGAATGCCGATGGTGAACGGCTCTACTCCTTTACTGCTACAGTCAATGGGGAGGAGATTGGCACATATACTCAGGATACAGCGCTGGAAACCATTATAAACAATATCAACTCCAACAGTGAGGCGGGTGTCAACGTCAGTTATTCAAAACTGACTAACCAGTTTGTTTTCACAGCCAAGGATACCGGCTCCGCAGGAAAAATTGAAATGACAGGTGAAAATAACCTGGCGGCAGCGCTCTTTGGCGACACAAAAGACGGAGCGCTTACGGATGCTGAGGGCAAATTTACGGAGGGCATAGATGCTAAACTCACCGCCACCATCAACGGTGATACTGTTGAACTGACCCGCAGCTCCAATACCGTTGAGCTGGATGGTATGACCATCACTCTGGAGGGGACCTTTGACGCGAAGCGGGACGGGGACGGCAACATCATAGATAAGAATGAGGGCGTTACATTTACCAGTAAGACCGATACGGATACGGTATTTGACGCTATCAAGCAGATGGTTACTGACTTCAACGCCATGGCTACGGAGATCAAGAAGGCGTATACCGATCAGCCTCTGAAGCAGACGGACGGCTCCCGTTATGAGCCGCTGACGGCAGAAGACGAGGCCGATATGACGGAGAGTGAGATCAAGGCTTACGAGGAAAAGGCCAAGACTGGTATTCTCTTCATGGATCGGGATCTGTCGTCGCTCTATTCGGAACTGCGAGGGGCTGTTGCCGCTGGTGGCATGGACAGTGCTTATCTCCGTTCCATCGGTATTGAGACCAGCTATGAGGACGGCTTGACCACTATCACTTTGGACGAATCTAAGCTGCGAGCGGCCCTGGAGTCCGATCTGGACGGTGTCCGAGATATCTTTACTAAAAGTAAGGAGAATGGTGCCGACAGTGATGGAATCATGGCTTCGATTCAAAAGGTTACGGACAAGTATGCTGCTACTACTGGCGCGACTAAGGGCATCCTGATTGAAAAGGCTGGCTCCCAGTATTCTCCGACAGCGGCTCTGTCGAATACAATGCTGGATAAGATGGATGAAATTGACAAGCAGATTTCCAGCTGGCAGAGCAAGCTGTCCGATAAGGTGGACTACTACACCAACAAATTCACTCAGCTGGAACTGCTGATCAACCAGATGAACTCTCAGAGTTCTGCACTGGCTGGTCTGACCGGCGGATATTGATGTAGCAATCGCTACAGAAAGGAACTGTGATCCATAATGGATATGAGAGGCTATCAGCAGTATCGCCAGAATTCTCTGGAGACCATGACACAGGGAGAATTGCTGTTATTGGTCTATGACGAATTGGTTAAACGGTTGAAGCTGGCGCATATTGAGCTGGGCCGACAGCAGTATGATAACTTTGAAAAGGCCGTGGACCGGTCCTTGGAGATTGTCCGCTATCTTTCGGATACTCTGGACCGGCGCTATCCCATCAGCGCCAACCTGGACCGGCTGTATGAGTTCTTCTGCTATGAACTCAGCCGTGTCAAGGCCGGACGCAATGAGACGGAGCTGGAGCGGGTGACCCGGATGGTCGATGAACTGCGGGACAGCTTCCGTCAGGCAGAAAAGAACAGTATCGCTTCTCAACGGATGGAGGCACAGCTTTGAACGAACAGACCATTACCGAAGCCCACGGCGCTTGCCGCAGCATGTATACAGCCCTGACGGAGCTGCTGGAGCTGACCAATGAATTGTCGGAGGCCATTCAGCGGCAGGATCAGGTTTCGGTGCAGCTGTTTCTGAGTATGCGCCAGGAGCCCTTGGACCGGCTGCGGGTTTGCGATACCCGTCTGCGGCGGCTGTGCAGCCTGCTGCCGCCGGCAGAGGGCGCACAGCTGCGGCAGGTTCTGAACGGTCAGGGCGGCGGTACAGCAGCGACCCAGGGGCTGGAACGGACTGTCCGGCAGAACCGGCAGCTGCTGGAGCAAATCACTCGGATTGATGAACGTCTCAACCGGCGTATGGGCGGAAAAAAATCCTTCTACGGGCAACACGCGTCCCAGTAACAGAAACAACAGTCCCCTGCCGGGCGTGGCCGCGGCAGGGGACTTCCCTTGTGATTGTACCGGGGTAAACGGGATTGCAATTAAAAGGCTTTCTTTCCTTCCGGAGTAGATATGCACCAAAGTGGCGCGCCATCGTTGCGTGATGACGATAATTCGTCTATAATAAGCTGAGGTTCCCAAGCGGTGAGACTCCGCTGGCGGCTGTTGGGATCGGATACCAGGATACGGCCGTCCAATGTGACGCCCCGCAGAATGATAAAATGGCCGCCGGCTGTAAAGTGGCCGGGTCCCATCAGTGCGACGAAAATTTTACCGGAGGCCAATGTGCTGAGAATCGAATCGGCAGTGCGGTCCTCCCAAATGATTCCCTCCAGGCCCCAGGCCTGGGCAGCGGCAGGAATCAGATCATGGTACGAACCGCTGCCGGGAGCACAGTAGCCGTTTTCGTAGGCCCACTGGGCCATCTGTGCCGGGTCCACCACGGTGTCCGTCAGTGTGGACACCACCATGGCCATGGCGGTGGGACCGCAGCCGTAGCCGCCCACATGGTCCGGCCCGTAAGGGGCATCGGCCCAGGGCGCTTCACTCTGGCAATAATATACGAAGTTGGCGCTACCGCCGGTGAGCACTTCCAGGCCGTCCCGTTCAGACAGCTCGGTGACGGCTGGGTCTTCGATGGGACGGTGGTCATCCACGGCAGGGGCTTCCGCCAACTGGCTTTCCATGGGCTCCTCTGGCTCGGCAGTCTCCTCATCGGGCGGCGGCGTTCCCGTCTCGTCCGGCTTCAGGGCGGCGGAAATCCGCACAACCAGAGAGCGGCCGGCTTGCATGGCTTCGTCGAGCATGGCGCTTCCGGCGTCACCGACCCGATGGGCGGCAGCCACGACCGGATCAGTGATGCGCCGGTACAGGTCCGGTGCGGCGAAGCGGCAGACGGCCAGCTCCACACCGCCGACGCATACGGTCGCCAGACAGAGAACAGCGGCGACTTTCAGAACGGTTTTACGACGACCTTTCATGGGAACACCTCAAACTAAACTAGACATAGACCCGACCACGGTCCGGAACAGGAGAAGAACCATGCCACAGATTCGATTGGACAGCGTCAGCAAATACTTTATGCAGGAGGGCCGGAAAAACTATGCCATCCGGCAGGTGGATCTGACCATAGAACAGGGGGAGTTTGTCTTTGTCACCGGCAGTAGCGGTGCGGGCAAAAGCACCCTGCTGAAGCTGATTACCGGCGAATACCGGCCGGATCAGGGCAAGGCCTATGTCAACAATATGGATGTGGTTCGGCTGGCCCGCTGGGGGCTGCTCCGGCGGCGCAACTACTTCGGGTATGTGCCCCAATTGCCGCAGCTGATCCGCCGTCGCACCATCGGTCAGAACCTGGAACAGGTCATCATGGCTCACCGACGACGTCTGGATGGCACGGTGGAGGAGCGGGTACAAAAAGCCCTTGCCATGGTAGGCCTGCGGGATGTGGTTGACCGGTATCCGGTGGAGCTGTCCCAGGGCCAGTGCCGACAGGTGGAACTGGCACGGGCCATCATCACCAGTCCGCCGGTTTTGGTGCTGGATGAGCTGACGGCCAATCTGGACGAGGATGCCATTTGGGATGCCTTCCACCTGCTGGAAGAGCTGAATCACCGGGGCACCACCGTGATCATGGCGACCCACGCCAAAATGTTTGTCAATATGATGCGTAAGCGGGTGATTACCCTGGTGGATGGCAGCATCTTCGGCGACGTGCCCAAGGGCCGCTACGGCGACGTGCTTTCCAATCGGGACGATGGAACCGCCGCACGCGGATAGGGAGGAAGGAACGCATGGGAAAGAATGTATGGAAAGCGCTGGGTACCGCAGGCGCGCTGCTGCTGTTGTTGACGGGCTGCGGAGAAACAGAGGAGGCCGCATCTCTGCCGAACAACTACGTATTCGGTCAGGAGATGCTGCCCGCCATGGGCGAGGATCAGGGCGTCGGTACGGAACAAGGCGTGTCCTGTGAGGTCACCACCGACAGCGAGACGGGAGAGACCATCTATGCCTATAGTGGTTTAACATCGGGTCAGGAGACCGCAGCAGCCTATCTGGAGGCGCTGGAGACGCAGTATGGCTGCTCCCCCATGGATGAGGAAGGCGTGCGTCAAGCCAATGCGGCTGTCACCGACGCGGAGGGCTCGATTCTGGTGGGCAAGGATATGGCCGACGGTTCCGGAATCCTGCGCCTGGATATCCAGTGGGCGGAAACCACATGTCAGCTGACAGCCTCCATTCTGGAGGGAATGCAGTTGCAAGACCCGGCAGAGCCGGAAAAGGAACCCATCGGTGTTACCGCCGCGGTGGAAAAGCTGAAAGCCATGACACCGGAGGAACTGGGTGTTCCGGAGGATGAAACGTATACGATCTATGCGGATGACGGCTATATCATGGTCGATGATGAGGCGTGCTACCGCCTGAAGCTGTATCGCCGGACGGAAGTAGACACGCGGGAGATTGTGGGAACTTATCTGATGTCCCTGGACGGCAGCAATGTCTACCGGCTGAGCGGGGACAATCAAGTGGAACAGCTGAATCCGTCATAACGTCATAAGGCCATTAGGGAAGAAGGGAGCGCCGCAATGCGGCGCTCCTTGTTTGGAAGCGGACGCCTTGCAAGGCGTCCGCTTTTTTGTATCAGTTTGCACCAGCCATGGAATTGTCGTCCTGCAGCTGGAACCGGTCGGCCAGCTCCTTGAGCAGCTGGGCCTGTCCCGACAGCTCTTCGCTGGCGGCGGCGCTTTCCTCAGCCGTAGCGGAGTTGGTCTGCACCACGCTGGCAATCTGATCGATGCCTTCGGTGATCTGTGCAATGGCATTGGCTTCGTTCATGGCGTTCTCCACCACCTGCTCAATGTAGGTGACGGCAACGTTGGTCAGCTCCTTGCTCTCGTCCAGAGTGGCGGTAACCTCCTCGCTGAGGCGGCTGCCCTCCTCCACGCTGCCGGTGGAGCGCTCAATGAGTTCCTTGGTGTGCTTAGCAGCCTGGTCGGACTTGGAAGCCAGATTGCGGACCTCGTCGGCCACAACGGCAAAGCCCTTACCGGCGTTACCGGCCCGGGCGGCTTCGACCGCAGCGTTCAGGGCCAGAATGTTGGTCTGGAATGCGATGTTTTCGATGGTGGTGATGATCTGACCGATCTCCTGATGGCCTTCCAGAATGGAGGCCATGGCGTCGCGGAGCTCGTGCATCTTTTCGTTGCTCAGCGTTACCTGGGTACCGGCGGCGTTGGCCTTCTCCTTGGCGGTCTGGGCGGCGGTGGTGTTGTTCTGGACGCCGGTGTTGATGTCTGCCACCGTGGCAGACAGCTCCTGCACGGCGCTGGCCTGCTCCGTGGCGCCCTGGGCCAAAGCCTGTGCACCGGAGGACACCTGCTCGGCACCGGCGGAAACCTGGGCGGCAGCCGTATCCATCTGACGCAGGGTGTCGTTCAGATTGTACTTAATATTCCGCAGAGAGGTGAGAATCTGGGACATATCACCACAGTACAGCTCGTAATTCCGGGAAGTGACACGGAAATTACCCTTTGCCATCTCACCCAAAAAATAATCAATATCATGAATCAGGCCGGTCAGTGTCGATACAATACCGGAGGTGGCAGTGGCCAGAATGCCGATTTCATCATCCCGCTGCAGCTGCGGCGCCGGAGTGGTGAGATCACCCTGGCTCAGCTGCTCCAGACGGCGGGCACAGATCTGAATGGGCTTACTGATGCCCTGGGACATGCGAATGGTAATCAGGGAACCGATGACCAGTACGGCTACCAGCAAGGCGGCAATCATGTAAATGCTCCGATAGGTGGCGCCCATGAAGTCGGAGGTGTGGGCGTTGATGGCAATGCTCCAGCCATCGGTACCGGGAATGGGGGCGTAACCAACGTTCTTTTTGATGCCGTCCAGGGTGTAGGAACCCTGACCTGTTTCGCCATTGCGCATCTTGGCGTGAATGGCGGCCAAATCTTCGTAATCGCTGTCGGTTTTGGCCTGCTCCTCAATGTTCTCCTTGGCTACCAGAGAGATGTCCGGGTCGGCGATGGTGGTACCGTCGGAGGAGATGACGTAGGCCATGCTGTTATCGCTGATGTGGATGGTGTTGACAATGTTATTGAGGAAGGTTTCCGGCGGAACTACATAGACGACGCCGGCAACCTCGGAGTTGACCTTGCCATCACGCCACAAGGGGGCCGCCACCATGATGGACAGCTCACCGGTGATCTTACTGATGATAGGGGTGGAAATCCAGACTTCACCCTCCATGGCCTTCTGGAAATATTCCCGGTCGGCGTAGTTGTTGCCGTCAAACAGGCTGTTGCCGGAGGTGTCCAGCAGATTGGCGCGGGCCATACCGTAGGTATCGGACCACTGCTGTACCACTTCCTGCTTTTCCGATACAGACGTATTTTCGTCGCTGAGCATTGGCACCATGCCAAGGGACTGAACGGCGTTTTCGTAGGCAGTCAGTTCAAAGTAAACCCGCTCTGCGGCCAGTGTGGCCGTAGACTCCAGATTTTTTTCTAAAAGGCTCTGGCTGCTGTTGTAATTGGTGAAGATGCCGATACCGCCGCACAGAAGCGCGGCGACACCGACCATCGACAACACTCGAATTGCGATTTTTCGCTGAATGCTTTTCATGGATGTACCTCCCGAAGCGTAAACTAGAACAATAGCATGAAACTATACACTCTATATTATTACATCGACCAAAAACGGCAAAAAATAATGGAATGGTAAAAAAATTCGTAAGCGTAAAATCTAACCACACCTTGTTCCAATATGTGTAATATGAAACAATACCTCCGTGTAGTGTCAGACAGTG